>JAZNHT010000037.1:0-105529 GCA_045577175.1 Eubacteriales bacterium
TCCGTGCTACCCGTAGGACTGTTCTCATCTCCTTTGTGGGTTACACCAACTCGGTTGACGCAGTTACTGCACTCTTACTGGATCACGAGGCCTTTGTCAAGGAATACCTCGCCATCCTGCCCGCGCGTCCCGATTTTCCCGAGGGCGAGCTTTTCGACCGTCTTTACCATGACCGCCGCGCCAATCGTGCTTTCGTGGTTGACAGCAACAGCAACCGAAAGGGAACCAAGGAGGCGCGCCTTACTTACCGCGTTCTTGACGAGGCAGAGAACGGCCAAACATTGGTTTGCGTTCGTCTGCATACAGGACGGACCCACCAGATTCGCGTGCAGTTTGCCTCCCGCGGCTATCCGCTGATCGGGGACGCGCGCTACGGCGGCGGCAAGGGCGCGATACACCTGTTCTCGCACAGAATCACCGTGCGCCATCCCGTGACGGGAGAGCCGGTGACGGCGGAAGCGTTGCCGGAATGGGGATAGGGGACGCGATGGGGGAACTTTTTGCAAAAAATTCCCCCAAGCCCCTTCAAAAACCTTTGTGACATAATGTGGGGATGAGGATTCCCTGTGCCTGAAAGTTTTGATCAAACTTTTTCAAAAGTTTGCAGGGGTGGGACAGCGTCCCACATATTGGCGTTTCCTTGAATAGCATAGGGAGGGACTTTGAAAAAGTCCCTCCCCGTTTTTCATCTTCTTCTGCTGTTCACAATCGATAAAAGCCTGAGCATCTGCAGAATCGATGCCGTCAGTGCCGCCACGTACGTCATCGCCGCCGCGCTCAGCACACGCCGCGCTCCCTTGATCTCGCCCTGATCCAGTGTGCCCGATTCCGACAGAATGGAAAGCGCACGGCTGCTCGCGTTAAATTCCACCGGCAGCGTCACAAGCTGGAACAGCACCGCGATACCGAACAGAATAATCCCTGCATAGGCGACGGAAATAAAATTTTCGGCATATGCCGTTAGTAAAATTCCGAGCAGTACCAGCGGTACGGCGAGCCGTGAGGAAACATTCGTGATCGGGATGATCGCCTGCCGGATGCGGATCGGAAAGTACGCCTGCGCGTGCTGGATTGCGTGTCCGCATTCGTGCGCCGCTACGCCGATCGCGGCGATCGATGTGCTGTCCGCCACACTGTCCGACAGGCGGATCACATTTGTGCGCGGATCGTAGTGGTCGGTCAGATCGCCCGCGATCCGTTCAACGGAAACGTGCGAAAGCCCCGCCCCGTCCAAAATCCGCCGCGCGACCGCCGTCGCCGTCACGCCCGTGTGCGCGTTCACCTTCGCATATTTGGCGTATGTCGATTTTACGCGGATGCTTGCCCATATTGTCAGAATCAACGCGGGCAGGATATATAATAAATCGAAATAAAACATGAAACTCCTCCTTCGGTACCCGTTAGCATACGCCAAATCGGGCAAAACATACGTCAGGCACGTTCCAGTATGTCCGCAATCCGCACCGAGGCGAATCCGTCGCCGTACGGGTTGGAGGCACGGCTCATTTTTTCATACTCCGCCTCATCCGTCAGCAGACGGCGGAAATGCTCGTAGATCACGGCTTCATCCGTGCCGACCAGCTTCAATGTGCCGGCGGCGATGCCCTCGGGACGCTCCGTTGTGTCGCGCATGACGAGCACGGGCTTGCCGAGCGACGGCGCTTCCTCCTGGATGCCGCCGCTGTCCGTCAGCACCAGATACGCACGGGCGAGGAAATTGTGGAAATCCAGCACCTCTAAAGGCTCAATGATGTGGATGCGGTCGCATCCGCCGAGCTCTGCCGCCGCCGCTTCCCGTACCGCCGGATTCATGTGGATCGGGTAGATCGCCTTCACGTCGGAATTTTCGTCAATGATGCGGCGGATCGCACGGAACATACTGTGCATCGGCGCGCCGAGATTCTCGCGGCGGTGCGCCGTAATCAGAATCAGACGGCTGTCCGATGCCCATTCGATTTCGGCGTTTGTGTAATTTTCGCGTACCGTCGTTTTCAAAGCATCGATGGCGGTGTTGCCCGTCACAAATATCGTGGACGGATCGCGCCCCTCGCGCACAAGATTCTCCTTTGCCGCCTCCGTCGGCGCGAAATTGTACCGCGCCACGATGCTGACCGCCTGGCGGTTAAATTCCTCCGGATACGGCGAGTAGATGTCGTGCGTTCTGAGTCCCGCCTCCACGTGTCCGACGGGGATTTGGAGATAAAAGCACGCCAGAGCCGCGGCAAACGTTGTGGACGTATCGCCGTGGACGAGGACGACGTCCGGCCTTTCCGCTTCCAGAACCGCCTTCAGCTTTGTGAGAATCGCCGTGGTCACGTCAAACAGCGTCTGCTTTTCCTTCATTATAGATAGATCGTGATCCGGCACCACGTCGAACGCCCGCAGTACCTGATCGAGCATCTGCCGGTGCTGTCCCGTCACACAAACGACTGTCTCGAGGGAAGGGCGCCGCTTCAATTCCTGCACAAGGGGACACATTTTGATCGCCTCCGGCCGTGTGCCGAATACGAGCATGATCTTTTTCATACTTCCTCCGCAATATTACGCAGGTGCCTAAAACTGTAAAGCGTAATATATTATAATATAGGATGCATTTACTGCAAGAATTATACCATATCGGTACGGAAAAGTCAAATGTACAATTTGCCCGCAGCCAAGGAGAGGGTGGAGGGATGGGAGGAGGGAGAAACTTCGGCGTATGAGATGGTTCTCCCGCCTCCCATATGCCCCAATATTACATAAAGCAGCAATATTTCGGTCGCGTGTAATATTAAATGCTGTTTAATATTACACAAACATTACACCTTTGAAAAACCTATTGCAATAATTTCCGCGATAGGGTATGATATACACGCGGGGAAATCCCTGAGATTTGCCCGTATAAAAAAATTTTTTTATAAGAAGGAGTACAGAAAAAGATGAAAAAGATTCTTTCTCTGGTCCTCGCGCTGATGATGGTATTCAGCATCGTTCCTGCTGTTTTTGCAGATGACGCTGTTACCACCGCTGCTGGGGATTCCGCTTACCAGGATGCAATCGACTTCCTGGGCCTGATAGACCTCTATCAGGGTGGCCATCCGGACGACGAGGCTGTTACCCGTTGGCAGATGGCTCTGTTCGTAGCTCGTGTTCTTACCGGTCGCACCGATAATGCGTACTGGAAGACCACCGAGAACAACTCCGGCTTCGCAGATGTCGATGAGTACCTCAACGACACTGAGAGCTACATTGTCGGTGCAGTTAGCTACGCAGCTAACAAGGGCATCATCAATGGTTACGGTGACGGCAACTTCGGTCCCAACGACGGTATCACCTACCGCGACGCTCTGACCATGGTTGTTCGCGCACTCGGTATCTCGGATCTCGGTTATCCGTGGGGTTATGTCACCAAGGCTGACGAGCTCGGTCTTATGGATGGCATCACCGGCGTTGGTCAGACTGAGGAAATCACCCGTGAGGTTGTTGCTCAGATTCTCTACAACGCAGTAAACGCTGACGTTAACGGCAAGACCATCGCTGAGACCGTCTTCGGTGTTGGCGAGATGACCGTTATCATCACCGCTTCCAACAAGGTTGCTTACGAGGGTTCCACCACTGTTCTTCGTGACGGTTACGTTCAGTTCTCCGCTATCGACGATCAGGGCAACCCCACCGGCGCTAAGTATCACGTTGCAGCTTCCGAGTTCGGTCTCGCTAACGACAACGCTGAGAACGCAGCAGTCGGCACCAACTACCAGATCGTTTACAAGGACAACTGCGTAGACATCATCGACGCTAAGGCTCTCTGGGCTTCCTATGAGAACTTTGCTGCTACCGGCAAGAACGAGATCGTTATTGACGCTGCAAAGAACACCATTAAGCTCGGCGGCGTTCAGACCAACCTCGTAACCGTTTACACCGATCTCTTCAACACCCAGGGTACGAACAACGTTACCGGTGCTCTTGAGACCAAGGTTTACGGTGAGTCCGGCGTAGGCGCATGGAAGACCATCGGCTCTACCTACTACATGGACGCTCAGGGTTACATCTACCAGATCGCTGACCTCCAGCTCGTTGCTTACTACTTCGATTTCTTCGATGCACTCTACGGATGCACCGTTGAGGTTACCGGTAAGTACACCTACAGCGCACTTTCTGATGCAGATGCAGCAGCAATCCGCGCTGACCTCATCGCTCCCGCAAACGGCTTTGCACAGGTTACCAACTTTGCTTCTCTGAAGGACAGCGCTTACACCAAGGTTGTCGCTTCCGACAGCAACAACGACGGCACGTACGATCGCGCTATCGTTAAGGACTTCCAGTTCGGCTATTTCAAGTGGGAAGACGCGAAGAAGACCCAGTTCAGCATCTCCACTTCTAACGGTCTCAACACCCTGACTGCCAGCGGCATCAAGGGCGGCACCTACCGCTTCACCGGCATCACCCCCGCTTCCAACGCATTTGTTATCTACTATGTTGACGATGTCAACAAGGAGATCGACATCTGGGTTGAGGTTAAGGCTTACGCAGAAGGTGCTACCACCTACTATGCAAACGCTTACCTCCTCGGCTTCTCCGTTGCACAGAACGTTCTCTACATGAACGACACCCAGTCTCAGAGATTTGACATGCCCTTCGGCTATGCAGACCTGAACGGTGCTCCCATGAAGGCGTTCACCACCGGCACGAATGCTAACGTTACCCTGAACCAGCAGATCATCGACCTGCTCCTTGCTTACCAGGGTCAGTATGTCACCTACGTTGTAGTTGACGGCAAGCTCGTTTACTTCACCGCTGCTGCTCAGAGCAACGATTACGTTGTAATCGACAAGTTCACCAGCATCACGAAGGACGGCATCGTTGCACACGCATACAGCACTGTTACCGACGAGTACGCTGACATCCAGATCGCTGAGTTCAACGGCTGGAACATCGGTGGCTTCGAGTGGAACGAGCTGTGGCTCGACATCGTTATGGATAGCCTCTGGTCCGGCACCGGCATCCCGGATGCAAACGCAGTTCTTGCTAAGCTCCTCCCGATCAAGGCTAACCAGCTCTACAAGGTTGTTTACCAGAGCAACGGCGCTTACAACCTCCGCGAGGTTACCGCTGCCGATGCAATCGCAACCCCGAACGGTGTCCATGTAATCAAGGAGAAGATCCACTGGTTCAAGGACGGTCAGCTCATCAACAACGCAGCTCAGTTCGATCCCGCTAACAACGCAGGCAAGTACGTTGCTACTTCCAGCGCTCACAACTGGCTCGTAATCCAGGCTCCTGTTGATGCAACCACCGGTGCATACGATCTCACCGCTATCGAGAAGGTTTACGTTGTTCCGGGCAAGATCGCTGATATGATCATCCCGCACTTCGAGCTCTACAAGAGCGCTGACAACGACTTCGTTCTCGTTGCTACCGAGGCTGAGCTCGCTGACTTCATCCGCAGCCAGACCATCGGTTCTGATGTAAGCTTCGTATACTACACCAAGTATGATCTGTACGGTAACGACCACAACAACGCATGGGCTGACCAGGCTGTTGATGCTCACTACTACTACAGATGGATGCGCGACATCGAGACCGGCAACTTCACGCTCGTTAAGATCAACGTTGCTGAGTACGCTGCAGTAATCGCAGCTCTCAACGCTGTTGACGCTAAGGCAGCTCCGTCTAACGCAGTTGTTCTCCAGCTCAACGATGGCGTTCTGTCTCTCGTAAACGGCGCTCTCCCGACCGTTACCATGAACGATGTTGCAGCTCAGCTCAAGAAGGCTAACGCTTACGACAACTACGTTGCACTCAGCTGCAATGCATCTGATCTCGTAGCTACCGTTGGCGATTACCTCGACGAGTATGAGTGCGGCATGAAGGAGTACATCTCCGTTCAGGATTACTTCGGTATCGCAAAGATCACCTTCATCGGTGTTGATGCAAACGGCAAGTACGTGAAGCTCACCGGCGACAAGCTCGGTTCTGCCTTCTCCGGTGCTGTTACCGCTAACCTGTTCTGGGATGACGCTGCTGGTACGGCTGTCGTATTCGTCGGCTAATCCAAAGCGAATCCTGATTCGAAAAACTGAATAGTTGATCGAACGTAGGGGATATGGAGTAATCCATATCCCCTATTTGTTTGGCACCAGACGGCAGTCTGCCGCTTTTTTGTCATAGATCGCTTTCCTCTGTCATATTCTTTAGTACATTCAAATCGGACAAGAAAGGACACACGATGCATATGGAAAAGATGGAGCAAAGCAGGCTTATAAGGGAGGAGGCGACGCTCAGTGCCGTTTTCTATCACGCGGCACAGACGCATGAAACGTCGGAGGAGTATCTTCTGCCGGACTATATGCCGCAGGTGCAGCGGGTGATTTCCGTGCGAGCGACGGCTCTGCCGGAAAGCCGCTTTTTGACAGGGAAGGCACTGGAGTTTGGCGGAACGCTGGCGTATTCGGTTCTCTACATGGGGGAGGGCGGTGAGATTTACTGCGCGCCGCTTACGTCGGAGTATACGGCATCCGCTTCGCTCGGCGAAAATGCCGCCGTGGATGCCGCCTCAATCGGCGTAGATACAACGGTGGAAAATGTTACGTGCCGCGTTACAGCTCCTCGCCGACTGACGCTGAAATGTCGGCTGAAATCGCTCATCACCTCGCTGCGACCGTGCTCTGTTGCGGATAAATTGCAAGAGAGTACAGGCGGTCGGCTGACAACGGCGGATGAGCTTGCGATCGAGAGGCTGACGGCTGAAGCGGAGGATACGGTGCTGTCGCGAGGCGATTTGACGGCCGCTGTAAGCGGAAATATCGGCGCGGCAGGAAAGGTGATCGCTTGTAACGGTACTGTGCGCGTTGAGGACGCAACTGCCGGTGACGGTGAAGTGCAGGTGCGCGGCGACGTTCTCCTGCATGTGATTCTCCTTTCCTCTGAGGGGAAGTACATTTCATCAGCGACCAAAGAAAGTTTTACGGAGAGTGTTTTGGTACCCGGTGCCGTTTCTGAGGGCAGTGCGCGTGCGTGGGGCAGAGCTGCTTCCGTCAGCGTGACGCCGGGTGAGGACGGCTGTACATGGGAGGTTGAATTTGATCTGGAGGCAGAATGTGCACAGCCGCTGAAGCGTACATACACGGTGGATTTGTTTTCCACCGATTGCGCCTGCGAGATTGAGACGGCAGAAACGGACAGCCTCAGATTGCTCCGATGCGGAGTGGGCGCGGTGACTGTCTCGGGCGAGGGAGTGAGGCAGGGCAAAGCACTCGCCGATGAATCTGTTTTGGATGCATATGCTGTGTGCTCGGCAGATCGAATGGAGGTGGCGAATGGCAAGTTGCTTCTCGCAGGCACCTGCACCGTGACGACGCTCCTTTTGCAGAACGGCGATGTTGTCGGTGAGGAGACGGTGCTGCCGCTGAAGTATGAGTGGGATGCACCCGAAGCGCAGGATGGCGCGGAGCTTTTGTGGCGCTGGAGCGGTGAGGCGGTGTCGGTTTCGGTTCGTCCGGATGGCGAGAAGCTCAATGTTCATGCGGATATTGCGCTCAGCGTGTGCGCGATGCGGCGCAGGAAAATCCGCTTTGTTGACAGCGCGGTTCTGACAAAATCCGCCCGCCGTAAAGAGGACGACGGATGTATTCGTGTCTGTTATCCTGATGTCGGAGAGCCGCTTTGGGAGATTGCAAAGCGATACGGTGTCGCCCGACAGACGATCCGTGTCGAAAACGGATTGCCCGAGGATGAATCTGTGTGCGACGGTGCTCCTATTCTGATATAAGAAAAAGCACGGGACCGTAAGGTTCCGTGCTTTGCTGTAAAGGAGGATCAGTGCGGCAGGGATGCCGCGCCGATGATACCGGCGTCGTTGCCGAGCTCTGCTGCGCGGATCACTGTCTTCGGATCGTGATCCTTCGTGTAGATTTCCTTGTAAATGCGCTCGTTGATCGGATTCAGCAGGAAATCGCCCTCGTAGCAGATACCGCCGCCGAGCGTCAGAATTTCCGGCTGAAAAATGTTGATGATGTTTGCAAGCCCGACGACAAGATGATCGATGTACGAGGCGACAACCTCGCGCCCTGCCTCGTCACCGGCGCGAGCTGCCTGAAACGCTGTTTTACCCGAAATTTTCTCGGGATCGCCGCCGCAGAGTGCCTCGATTTGCGTGGCACGACCGACTTTGCGGTATTCGGCGAGCTTCTCTTTGGTGGTTTCGATCAGACCGGTTGCGGAGCTGTATCTCTCCCAACAGCCGCATCTGCCGCAGGAGCACGGGCGACCGTCCTTCTCGATGACGATGTGACCGAGCTCAGCACCTGCGAAATTGAAGCCGGAGTACGCCTCGCCGTCGATGACGACACCGCCGCCGACTCCTGTGCCGAGCGTAATCATGACAGAGTAGCGCGTCCCCTTCGCGGCCCCTGCTGCGGCTTCCGCGATTGCGGCGGCATTGGCATCGTTTTCGATGGAGACGGGCTTTCCGTAAAGCAGGGAGGAGAGCTTTTCTGCCAAAGGATACATGACAAACGTCGGGAGATTGCACGATGTTTCGATGCATCCGGTGGCGCGATTGGCAACGCCGGGCGCGGCAACGCCCACAAAATCGATTTGCTCAAGAGGAATGGACGCGTCTGCGCAGAGCTTCAGACAAAGCGACGCCATATCGGCGGTGATTTCGTCGGCGGCACGCAGACGACCGGTGGGGATGCTGTCTTTGATGAGGATGCTGTGCGAAGCATCAACAATGCCGGCGGCGATGTTTGTGCCGCCGAGATCGATTCCGATAGAGTACATAGTGAACGCCTTTCTGCGTGTATTCGATAAAACTATTATATAGTTTTTTGCTCGGTTTGTCAACAGGAATCCGTCGGGAGACGGGCGAATGCTTTGTGAAACGGATGGAAACAAATGGATATGGTTGCGAAAATAAGGCCGAATTGGTATAAAAAGGAGTAAACAAGGGCGTTTTTGGTGAAATTTGTGCATTACGTACACATGTAGAAATTTCATTATTTTTTTTGTGCAAAATGACAAAATCAAGTTTCGTTCCGAAGGATGTCTCGGGCAGGAGAACGGACACAATACAAATTTTTGTCGGTAAGTTTGGCTTACCTGCTGTTGCGGCGGAAAGATCGTCTTGCAAAAAACGCCGCTGAAACGCCTGAAAATCGTCTGTGAATCCGCACCTGCTTTCACAAAAGGTAAGCGGAATTTACGCAACGGTGGGCGTCAAACTGCACCAAAACAACGAGGGCGGTCTGTGCAAAATGCTCATTTTTTACACAGCCGCCGAATGTCGCCGTGGGTGCCTGATTGCGGCGAAAAATGTTCGCCGTGCCTAGCTTGACAATTTTCGGGGTATATGGTATGATAAATGCACATAAATATCGGCAGATTTGTCTGTCTGCCGCTGTTTTATAAGCGATTTTTCTGCGGCAGTTTGCACGGTTGCCGTTTGGAGAGTTGCGCGTTTTCTATTGCCGTGTGCGGCATTGCTTCGCGAAATGCTACATATTTATTTATAGTGTTTTGTAAGGCTGTGTCGGGCAAGGCATATCAAACCCGGAGTTACGGTTCGGCGATTCCGGGTCGGAGGTCGGTTTTCCGACCCGCTTTTATCGCCGAAACCAAAATTAGCAGGAGGAAGGTTCCAATGAGAAGAAACCACACCAAGCGACTGATGGCTTTTGTGCTGTCGCTGCTCATGCTGTCCGGCTGTGTCATCCCGACGTTTGCAGCCGATGATTCTTCCGATGAGAAGGACAGTCTCGCAACGACAACGCTGAAGGAAATCAGTGCGACCTTGAACGCCATCTCGTACGATGCGTACCGTTCGCGCTACCCCGATGCGCAAAAAGCAACGGATGCGGTCGAGATCGACGTGACCGACTATATCGCCGATGCTACAACGGCCGAGGTGGAAATCCGCACGAACGTGACGGATGACTACGGCGTTACCGTTCCCGCGGCGATCTATATCAGCGACGAGGGAAAGGTCACATGGCCTGTGACGATTCCCGAAAGCGCGCTGTACGCCGTAGAGGTCACGTATACGTCCGAATCCGACAAAACGAACTCGATCGAGCGTGTGTTCTACATCAATGATCTTGTTCCGTTCGCTGAGGCGCGTTACCTGCTTCTCACGAAAACGTGGGAGCATGCTTACGATGAGACGACCGGTCGCTTTACGTTTGACGCAATCGGCAACGAGCTCCGTCCGAGCACGAACGTGTACAAGAGATGGACAACCCAGAAGTTTGTGGATTCCAACACGTACTATGCTACGCCGTTTGAGTTCTACTTCGAGAAGGGTGAATCCACGATCGCTCTTGAGGGCGTCCGTGAGGACGTTGTGATTGCCGCGATCCGTCTTGTTCCCTACGATGAGCTGCCCACCTACGAGGAGAAGCTCGCCGAGTACGCACAGAAGGGCTATGCCGAAGGCACGGATAAGATTTATCTCGCCGCCGAGATGCCGAGTGCCGTTTCCGATTACACGATCTATCCGGTGTATGACAGAACGTCGGCTATCACCGAGCCGCAGCACGCCACGCTCATCTACAGAAACACGATCGGTGCCGAAAAATGGCAGAGCATGGGTCAGTGGATTGAGTATGAGTTTGAAATCACCACCGCCGGTCTCTATACGATCGATCTGCGATTCAAGCAGTCCGATCTCGCCGGTCTGTATACTTCCCGTAAGCTGACGATCGACGGCGAGACGCCGTTTGCAGAGTGTAACTACCTCCGCTTCTCGTATAATACGGATTGGCAGGTCGCTTCTCTGACGGACGGTACGAACGATGTGCTGCAATTCTATCTCGAGCCCGGCAAGCACACCATCCGCCTGGAGGTAACGCTCGGTGAGATGGGTGACATCGTCCGCCGCGTTTCCGAGTCTCTGGACAGCATCAACAAGTCCTACCTCGAGATTCTGAAGCTGACAGGCTCGAACCCCGACCAGTACCGCGACTACGGCTTCGCCCGTGTCATGCCCGACACGATTGAGAATATGCTTCTGGAAAGCATCAATCTGTACGAGATTATCGATTATCTCGAAAACATGAACGGCATCAAGAGCCAGCACTCCGCTACGCTTGAGCAGATCGCAGTTCTGCTTGAGAAGATGGGTACGGATGAGGATGAAATCGCAAAGAACCTCACGAACCTGAAAAACCATATCGGTACGATGGGTACCTGGATTTCCAACGTAACGAGCCAGCCTCTGGAGATCGACTACATTCTTGTGCAGGGCGCATCCGCTTCGCTGCCCAAGGCTGAGGCGAACTTCTTCCAGAGCCTCTGGTATGAGCTGAAAATGTTCTTCGGCTCCTTCTACGCCGATTACAACTCCCTCGGCGGCGCAGCCGACGGCGATCAGGCGATCACGTCCTCTGTTACCGCATGGGTAGCCACCGGTCGTGACCAGGCACAGATCATGCGTAACCTCGTTGACGATAAGTTCACGCCCCAGACCGGTATCGGTGTCGAGCTGAAGCTCGTTGCCGGCGGTACGCTCCTGCCGTCCATTCTCGCAGGCGTCGGTCCCGACGTTGCGCTTGACGGCTCCGGCGCGGATCCGATTCAGTACGCAATCCGCGGTGCGGCGCTTCCGCTGAACGATTTCGATACGTTCGATGAGGTTGCGTCCCGCTTTACGGAGGCGGCGCTCATTCCGCTTACGCTGTACGGCAAGACCTACGGCCTGCCCGAGACGCAGAACTTCTGCATGATGTTCTACCGCAAGGACATCCTGGCTGACCTCGGTCTCGAGGTTCCGAAGACGTGGGACGATCTGATGGCAATGATTCCGATCCTCCAGTTCAACAACATGGAAATCGGTCTTCCGAACAACTACCAGATCTTCATGTATCAGATGGGCGGCGAGCTGTGGGCAGACGACGGTATGAGAATCAACCTCGATTCCAACGTTGCGCTTGAGGCGTTTGAGGATATGTGTAACATGTTTACGCAGTACTCTCTGCCGTACTCCTACTCCTTCCCGAACCGTTTCAAGACCGGTGAGATGCCGATCGGTATCATTGATTATACTACATATAACCAGATGATCCTGTTCGCAACGGAAATTGCAGGTCTGTGGGAGATGGTTCCGATCCCCGGTATTGTGGATGAAAACGGCAACATCAACAATGTCGCGATTTCCTCCGTTACCTCGATCGTTCTTCCCGCCGGTACCCGCGATGCGGAGGCTTCCTGGGCACTGATGGATTGGTGGGTAGACACCGACTTCCAGGTTGACTACTCCAACGAGCTCGTTGCTGTTATGGGTCCGGCAGCAAAGAATGCGACCGCTAACCGTGAGGCACTTGAGGAGCTTCCGTGGTCCTCCAGCGAGTATCACAATCTTGAGCTCCAGATGAACAACCTCACCGCAATCACTGCATACCCCGGCAGCTATATTATTGCCCGTTATACGACCTTTGCATTCCTCGATGCGTATAACGACCTGGCAGACCCGGTTGATTCGCTCCTTAATTATATTAACGCGATCAATAAAGAGATTACCAGAAAACGTGCGGAGTTCGACTATGAGACGCTCGAACCCGGTCAGACGCTCGCAGAGAAGCGTTCCGAGCAGGCACTTGCACTGATGGAAACGCTCAGCGGCTATGAAGATGCCAAAGCGGCAGCACGTGCGGCGATTGAAGCGGAGGATGCCGATGCTCTGTATGCGGCAGCCGCTGCATTCGGCACCGGTGACGAAACCGTAACGCTTATCGTCACCTACCTCACGGACGCCGCAAACGCATACGCAACTTACGCGCTTTACGAATAAACGAAAATCGCGGACGGCGGGACATTCCGTCCTGCCTCCGCGGATACATTCTGATTAAGGAGAAAATGCAATGTCTAAGAAAACCGATGCACAGGTCGTTGCGCGCAAAGACATAACGAAAGCGCAGTGGACATGGATGCAGATGAAGCGCTATAAAGTTGCGTATCTGATGATAGCTCCGTTTATGCTCATCTTCTTCATCTTCACGGTCATCCCCGTTGTAGCGTCTTTGGTTCTCAGCTTTACTTCCTTTAACATGCTGCAGGTACCGAAGTTCCTCTTTCTTGATAACTATGTTACTCTGTTTTTGGACGACGATCTGTGGATCACCGCTCTGAAAAACACGCTCATTTTCGCCGCCGTCGTCGGACCGGTATCCTATATCCTGTCCTTCCTCGTCGCGTGGTTTATCAATGAGCTTTCCCCGAGGATCCGCGCTGTTGTAACGCTGATCTTCTACGCACCGTCCATTTCCGGTAACGCATACCTCATCTGGCAGACGCTGTTCTCCAGCGACGCCCAGGGCTGGATCAACGGTAAACTTCTGAACTGGGGCTTTATCGATACGCCGATTCTGTGGTTCCAGGATGAGAGATACGTCATGGCGCTCTGTATTATCGTTGCGCTGTGGATGTCGCTCGGTACCTCGTTCCTTTCCTTTATCGCAGGTCTCCAGGGTATCAACGTCAGCCTCTTTGAGGCAGCAGCCGTTGACGGTCTGAAGAACCGCTGGCAGGAGCTTTGGTACGTTACTCTGCCGTCCATGAAGCCGCAGCTGATGTTCGGTGCCATCATGGCAATTACGGGCGCGTTCAGCTTCGGTGCGGTCGTTACCGCGCTGGCGGGCAACCCCTCCGTCAACTACGCCGCGTATACGATCCAGCATCACCTGGATGAGTATCAGAGCACCCGTTGGGAGGTCGGTTACTCCTCCGCTATCTCGTTCGTCATGTTCCTCATGATGGTCGGCTCGAACATGGCAGTTACCAAACTGCTTGCAAAGGTAGGTCAGTGATATGGCAAAGAAATTAAGAACAAGAAAACACCGCGTCGTCCTCAACCGAAGCGTTGGCGGCGACATGGGTATCACTGTAGTCCTTGCCATTTTCGGCGCGTTCATGTTCCTCCCCATGCTGTACACGGTTATGAACGCACTCAAGCCGATGGACGAACTTTGGATCTTCCCGCCCCGTTTCTACGTTGTCCGCCCGACTTTGGACAACTTCAAGGAGCTGTTCGCTCTCATGAGCGACTCCTGGGTGCCGTTCTCCCGTTACATTTTCAATACGGTATTTATCTCCGTAACCGGTACGGCCGGCAACCTGCTTCTTTCCTCTATGGCGGCGTACGCGCTGGCTAAAATTCCGTTCCCCGGATCTCAGCCGCTTTTCAAGCTCGTGCGCTTCGCGCTCATGTTTACGCCTACCGTTACCGCGATCGCAAACTTCATCACGATGTCTGCACTTCGCTGGGTAGATACGTACTGGGCTTTGATTATTCCCGCCTGCGCAACGTCGCTCGGTCTGTACCTCATGAAGCAGTTCATGGATTCCAACGTATCTGCCGAGGTTCTGGAGAGTGCCCGTCTCGACGGTGCTACCGAGTTCAAAACGTTCTGGGTCATCGCCATGCCGATGGTTAAGCCCGCTTGGCTGACGCTGATTATCTACTGCTTCCAGGGTCTGTGGAATGCAGGCGCATCCATCTACGTATACAGTGAGGAGCTTAAATCTCTGAACTACGCTATCAGCCAGATCACCGCCGGCGGTGTTGCCCGTGCAGGTGCAGCCGCAGCCGCAACGGTTATCATGATGGCAGTTCCGATTCTCGTCTTCGTTATTACGCAGAGTAATATCATCGAGACGATGGGCTCGAGCGGTATGAAGGACTAAGGAGGTATAGAAAATGAAAAAACTTTCACGCATTCTTGTGTCCGTCATTTCGCTTCTGATCCTCCTGACTACCGTCGTCGGTGCCGCTACGCCGTATGCGACGTATACGTATTCCTCCTCGGAGTTCGTTCTGAACTCCCCCGCGGCATACGTGCCGGACAGAATTGTTGATTCGAACTACATCGGTCTTTCCACGCCGCTCGGCGATCCCCGCGATCTGTTTGTCGCACCGGATCAGACGGTGTATATTGCCGATGCAACGAACAACCGCATCGTTTGCATGGACCGCTATTTCAAGCTCCAGTTTGAAATCAGCAAGTTCAACAACGAGCAGGGCGTTCCGGATACGCTTTCCGAGCCGTCCGGCGTCTTCGTAAACGATAAGCACATCTACGTCTGCGACTCCAACAATAACCGTATCGTTATGTTCAATCGCGACGGCTCGTTCTACAAGGTCATCCCCGCACCGGTCAGCGCACTGTTTGATGAGGGCGCGATCTATAAGCCGGTCGCCTGCGCCGTTGACGAATACGGACGCTTGTTCATCGTCTCCTCCACGACCTATCAGGGTATCATCGTCATGAGTGAGGACGGCGGCTTCCACGGCTTTATCGGTGCAACGCAGGTTCAGATCTCCGCACTTGAGATTCTCTGGAGAAACTTCCAGACGAAGGAGCAGAGAGAGTACTCCTCCAAGTACGTCTCTACCGAGTTTAACAACATCTCGATTGATGAAGATAACTTCATTTATGTAACGACCTCCTCTATTTCCGAGTCTGCACAGCAGGCAACGATCAAGTCGAAGGACGGCACAAACGCGCCCGTCAAGAAGCTCAACGCTTCCGGTGCGGACGTTATGAGACGTAACGGCTTCTTCGCGCCGCACGGTGAGGTCAAGGTTTCGCAGTCCGCGCTTGATCCGATCACCGGCCCGTCCCGTATCGTGGATGCAGCCGTCGGTCCGGAGGGAACGTGGTCGATCATCGACGAGAAGCGCTCCAAGGTCTATACATACGACAAGGACGGCAGCCTGCTCTTTATCTTCGGTGATACCGGCGTTCAGTTCGGTAACATCGACAGCGTAAAGGCAATCGCTTATCAGGGCAATAACATCCTGCTCCTTGATAAGGGTATGGATAAAAAGAGTATCACGGTTTACCGCCGTACCGAGTACGGTGATCTTCTGATCGGTGCTCTTGAGCATCAGAATAACCGTATCTACGACATCGCAATCGATGACTGGACGGCGATTCTGAAGCATAACAATAACTACGATGCCGCTTATATCGGTATCGGTAAGGCACTTTACCGTGCCGGTCAGTACGAGGAAGCAATGGAGTACTACCGTTACGCATACGAGACGGAGAACTACTCCCTCGCATATCAGGAGATCCGTAAGGAGTTCCTCTCGAAGTGGATCGTTCCCGTGCTTCTTGGTATTGTTGCCATCTTCATTCTGATCGGTAAATTCTTCGGCTATGCAGGAAAGATCAATAAAAAAGCACAGCTGAAGGTCGGACGCAAATCCCTCAAGGAGGAAATGCTGTATCCGTTCCACCTGATCTTCCATCCGTTCGACGGATTCTGGGATCTGAAGCACGAGAAGCGCGGCTCTGTCCGCAGTGCGTTCCTTATCCTCGTTATCACGATCGCATCGTTTGTTTATCAGGCAGTCGGTACCGGCTACATCTTCAGTCCGAACGCCAAGTCCGGCAGCATGAGCTTTATCATGGTCGCAATCTCCATTCTCATGCCGCTGTTCCTTTGGTGTATCGCAAACTGGTGTCTCACCACTCTGTTTGAGGGTGAGGGCAGCTTCAAGGATATTTTCGTAGCTTCCTGCTACGCGCTGACTCCTCTGCCGCTGCTTACCATTCCGTCTGTCCTCCTCTCGAACGTTCTCACGTTCAACGAGGGACAGATCATCACCCTGCTCAGCTCGATTGCGTTTGTCTGGATGGGCGCGCTCATCTTTGTCGGCATGATGGTAACACATGACTACTCCATGCTCAAGAGTATCCTCACGACGATCGGTACGATTGTCGGCGCTGTATTCATCATGTTCCTGGCTATTCTCTTTACAAGCCTTCTTGCAAAGATGGTCAGCTTCGTATCCAGCATTATCGTGGAAATCAACTACCGAATGTAAATAGGGGAAAGGAGATAATATATGAATATGAAAAGAATAGTATGTGCCCTTCTGTCCCTTATGATGGCGTTCGGCGTGTTTGTTCCGTCCGCCGTAGAGCCTGTCTCCGCTGCATGGGAGGATAAGGTCGATGAAGACGGCAATCCGATCATCGACTACTTCAACCAGGAGTACGATTCTCCGAAGGAGAAGCTCGCGGACATGGTGCTCGTCAAGGAGCAGAACGGACATCAGATCTGGTTTGAGGAGTTTACCGGCGAGCTTGCATACGTCGATCTTGCCAGCGGACAGATTCTGTTCTCAAACCCGTGGGACGTTGCGCAGACGTACAATAAAGCGTCCAAAAATACGAAGCCGGAGCTGCTTTCGCAGATTCTGATCTCCTACGTCGACAACGGTCAGACCAAAACGATGAACAGCTATACGGATGCTGCCCTGCGCGGTCAGATCCAGATGAAGAACATCAAAAACGGTATCCGTGTCGAGTATACGATCGGTGAGGAGCAGACGATCCGTCTCGTTCCCCGTATGATCGAGAGATCCCGCTTTGAAACGCTCATTCGCGATCAGATTACGGATGAGTGGATCTGTAATAAGGTTACCTCGTATTACTCCGCAAAATTCTCCTCCACGGAGAATATCAGTAAGCGTGCCCTCCTTGAGATGCAGACGAAATATCCGATTACCAAGGAAATCGATATTTACGTTTGTAAAGAAAACATCTCCGCCCGTGAGCTGAAGCAGCTCGAGGGCTACATCAAGACCTATTGTACTTCCTATACGTACGAGGATCTCGATGCAGACCATGCACAGTGCGGTTACGTCGGCTCCGATGCAGCTCCGCCGCTGTTCAAGATGGCGATTGAGTACACCATCACGGAGGATGGCGATCTGCAGGCAAGCCTTCCCGCAAACGGTATCCGTTTCGATGAGTCTGTATACAAGCTCAGCGACATCACCCTTCTGCCTTACATGGGCGCAGGTGCAAATGAGTACAACGGCTACACGTTTGTTCCGGACGGAAGCGGCGCACTGATCCGCTATGAGGACGTAAAGGGTCTGACGTACAACATCTACGGTCAGCTTTACGGCGTCGACTACGCATATCACACGATTTCCAACCAGCATACAGAGGTTATGCGCTGGCCGGTATTCGGTAACGTCACGAACATGGAATTTCCGTACACCGGTAAGGTCACGGTCGTCGTTCAGGAGGAGTATACCGACGAGAACGGCAACGTGGTTCCCGCTGTAACCAAAGAGGTTACGCAGCGTATGGTTCGCTACGAGGATATGGGCTTCTTCGGTATCATTACCGAGGGTGAATCTCTCGCAACGCTCGTCAGTGCGCACGGCGGTGCTCTCCATGCGTTCAATACGGTGTATGCAAAGTTTACCCCCCGCCCGAGCGATAAGTACAATCTGTCCTCCTCTATGTCAACCGCAGGTGCCGATGCAACGTGGACGGTTGAATCCGACCGTAAGTATACCGGCCGTATCACGCTTCTCTATAAGATGCTGACGGATGAACAGGTTGCTGCGGATAAGAAACTTACGGATTATTATACGGCAGATTACATGGGCATGGTCAACGCATACCGTGATTACCTCTACGGAAACGGAACGCTGACAACGCTCGCCGATACGACAGAGGATATTCCTTTGTATATCGAGGCATTCGGCTCCATGGAAACGACGGAGCGCCGCTTCTCCTTCCCGGTAACGGTGGATACGCCCCTTACGACGTTTGAGGATCTCAAAACGATGCATAAGGAGCTCACTGAGTCCGGCGTCGGCAGACTGAATTTCCGCCTTGTCGGATTTGCCAACGGCGGTATGAACGCTACGGTTCCGTATAAGCTCAAGTGGGTGGATGTCCTCGGCGGCGGTGACGGATTTGCCGATATGGTTCAGTACGCATCCGCGAACAATATCGGTCTGTACCCCGATTTCGATTTCGCATACGTTACGAGAACGGAGCTCGGCGACGGCATGAGCCTCAGAAAATACGCCGTCAAGACGATCGACGACCGCTATACGTCCAGAAGAACGTATGATGCCGCTACGCAGACGTTTACGAGCAACTTCTCGCTCTGTATCTCCCCGTCCGCGTATGAGCACTTCTACGATAAGTTCACCGCAAACTATAAGAAGTATAATCCCACCGGTATTTCCGTTTCCACGCTCGGTACGGAATTGAACTCCGACTTCGATGAGGATGATCCGTACAACCGCGAGGACTCCAAGGGCTTTACTGTGGAGATTCTCGAACGCATTGATGCGGAATATGCAAGCGTGATGGCGGACGGCGGCAACGCATATACTCTGCCGTATGTCGATCACATTATGAACATGTCCATGGACAGCTCCAACTACCTCAAGGCAAGCCAGGCAATTCCGTTTATGGGCATGGTTCTGCACGGTGCCAAGTACTTCACCGGTACGCCGATCAATATGGAAGGCGACGTTGACTCCGCTATCCTGAAGGCAATCGAAAACGGTGCCGGTCTCTACTTCACGCTCTCTTATCAGAATACCAACAAGCTGAAGGAGAGCATGGAGCTCAGCCAGTACTATTCCGTATCTTACGAGATCTGGAAAGAGGAGCTGGTCGAGCACTACACCACGCTGAACGAGGCGATCGGAGATTTGCAGACCTCGCTGATTGTCGGACATGAGTTCATCTACGGTGAGCGTGTTCCCGATGCAGACGAGCAGGCAGCCGATGAAGAGGCGCTGAGACTTGAGGCTGAGGCAAAAGCTGAGGCTGAAGCGCTCGAAAGAGAAAAGGAAGAGCGTGCGCAGAAATATGAAGAAATGCACGCAGCCCTCGGCGGTGACGATACCGCAGATGACGGTGACGATACCGCAGTCGAGGATACCGCGTCGGATGACGAGGCTGAAGAGGATGAAGCAGACGAGGAAGAGGACAGTGCTCTCCTCGGTGACTATGTGGCAACGAAGTACACCACGACGCTCGGTTCGATCGTTGTCGTAACCTACGATGCCGGCGTAACCTTCATTCTGAACTACAACTCCTTCGACGTAACGGTTCAGCATAACGGTCAGACTTACACACTTGCCGCACTCGGATTTGTGCGGATCGACTGAGAAAGGGGAGTGCAGACATGAGTACAAAAGTGAAAAACGGCGATCTTCTCGGCGCACCTGCCAAGAAGAAAAAACGCAGTGCCTCCCTTGACGTGCGGAAAGCACGTGCAGGATGGTGGTTCGTCCTTCCGTTCGTGATCGGCTTTATCATTCTCTACCTGCCGATCATCTTCGACTCCATTAAGTACAGCTTCCATGAAATCCGAATCGTGCGAGGCGGCGGTTACCGCCTCGAATGGGTCGGCTGGAACAACTATTACAACGCACTCTTTACGGATCCCGGCTTTGTGCAGCAGCTCGTCGCCGGTATGAAGCAGCTCATCCTTGACGTGCCCGCAATCGTTATCTTCTCCTTGTTCGTGGCAATCCTTCTGAACGGCAAGATCGCGGGACGTGCGGCATTCCGTGCCATCTTCTTTATCCCCGTTCTTCTGACGACCGGTATCGCAGCCGAGATCGACCAGCAGAACATCCTGCAAGAGTATCAGTCTGCGGGCGGTATGGATGACGGTAGCGGAAGCAGCTCCGTTACGGAGATCGTCTCCGTCATGGACGTACAGTCGCTGTTCTCCAACATGATGGTCGGTAAAGAGCTTGTGCAGTATGTCGTTGACCTTGTCAACAACATCTTCAACATCATCAACCGTTCCGGTGTACAGATGCTGATCTTCCTCTCGGGACTTCAGTCCATCTCCCCGGCAATTTACGAGTCCTGCTCTATCGACGGTGCATCCGGTTGGGAGACCTTCTGGAAGATCACCTTGCCGATGGTCAGCCCGATGATTCTCGTAAACGCAATCTACACGATCATCGACTCGTTTACGTCGTCGTCCAATAAGGTCATGGCGTACATCAACAACGTATATCAGGGTGCGACCGGTGACGGTAAGGTGCTTTCCTCGGCAATGTCGTGGATGTACTTCCTCATTGTAATCGCCGCGATCGGTCTGGTAGCCGCACTGCTCAGCGCATTCGTGTTCTACCAGAGAAGAGATTAAGAAAGGAGGTCGCTTTATGAATAACGTAGAAACTGCGCCGAAGGTTAAAAAAGAAACCAAAAACAAAATCCGCGTTGAATTTGAGCGTACCCCCCTTCTTGAGAGACTGAGAGCGAAATTCGTAAACCTCTACTTCTTCCAGAAGGTAGCTGTTTACCTCTTCAAATTCATCTTCCTCCTCGGTATCTCGTTCGTTATCCTGTTCCCGTTCTATTCGAAGATTTCCTCCTCCTTTATGAGTCCGGAGGACTTCGTGGACGTCACGGTCGTAATGATTCCGCGTCATGCAACGCTCTCGACGTACAGAGCCATCATCCTCGATAACAACTATTGGGGCGCGTTCGTCAATACGCTGCTTCTGTCCCTCGCATGTGCCGTGCTCCAGACGTTCATCTGCTGTCTGATCGGCTACGGCTTTGCGAAGTTCAAGTTCAAGTTTAACGGACTGCTCTTCCTTCTTGTCATCTTTACGATGGTCGTGCCGCACTCCACATTGCAGCTCTCCATGTACATGAAGTTTAGATATTTCGATATTTTCGGAATCTTCAACCTGCTGGGCGGCGGTGTCACGGAAGCGATCAATGTGATGAAAGAGCCGAATCTGAACCTTCTGAATACGTTCTGGCCGTTGGTTTTGCTCTCGGCAACAGGTCTCGGCTTCAAAAACGGTCTGTACATCTTCATGCTCCGCCAGTACTTCAAAGGCGTGCCGGATGAGCTTGAGGAGTCCGCCTACCTCGACGGATACGGCGTATTCAAGACGTTCATGCTCATCATCCTGCCTTTGTCCGTTCCGATGCTGGTCACCGTATTTATGTTCGCGTTCTCCTGGCAGTGGACGGATACGTTCTACACCAGAGCGTTCTTCTCCCAGAGCGGTCCGACGCTTATGCCGAGCATCGTTAAGGTGCCGCGTTCGCTGGACACCTCCTACGCAGGCGAGAACATGTACGTTGCGGCAATCCGCAATACCTGCGGTATCCTGATTCTTCTGCCGTTGGTGATTCTCTACACGTTTTTGCAGAGATACATCATCCAGGGTATCGAGCGCTCCGGTATCACCGGCTGATTTTCACAAAAAAGCACCCCTTGGGGTGCTTTTTTGCGTTTTGTTTGCAAATATGATATAATAAAATGATTTCGGGCGAAAAAAACGCCGCGCTCACCCGTCATAGGGAGTGAAAGGAGGTGGAGACATGAACGTTACGGATTTGAACGCATGTATGGATCGCGTGCGTGCGGGCGATAAGGAAGCCTTTTCCTGCCTGTATGATGAGCTGAGCCGTCCCGTGTACACGGTTGCGAGGCGCATTGTGCAGTCGCGGGAGATCGCTGAGGACATCACGCAGGAGGTGTTTGTCAGACTGTACGTCTCGCCGCCTCCGCCTTCGATCGAAAATCCGCGGGCGTGGATCTTCCGGATGGCGCGCAATCTGGCGATCGATGCATGGCGGAAAAAGCAAAGTGCGGATATTGAGGATATAGAGCTGACGGCGGCGGATCATGCCGATTCGGTCGCGCTTCGGTTGGATACGGAGGCGGCAATCGGACGTCTTACGGCAGTGGAGAGACAGATTCTGTCACTGCACATTGACGGCGAGATGCCGTTTCGGGAGATCGCGCCCATCGTGGGGCTGACGCTGCCGGCAGTATACCGACGGTACCGCAAAGCAATCCAAACATTACAAAAGCTGCTGTGACGGAGGTTTTTATGAGGAAAATTGTGTGTATTCTTTTGTTTTTGCTCATCAGCGTATGTTCGGTGACGGCGTTTGCAGAGGAAGCCGTGTTTGAAACCGCAGGCGATCTGTATCAGTATTGGGAGGAGAACGACGCCTATCCCGATTACGTCAGCGGCGTCTGGTCAACGGACGGCGGTATCACGAATCTGACGATCGGCGTTCTGGATACGGAGGAGGGAAACGCCGGTAAGGCGAAAATCCTTGCGCTCGTGAAAAACAACGCGACCGTGACGTTCGCATACGGTGCGCGGAGTTACAATGAACTCACCGACGTGATGGATCGCCTTATGCCGTATTTCGAGCAGGATCGCGGGCTCGTTTCCGGCGGTGTGGATGTCATGACGGGCACGGTCAGACTCGGCATCCATGAGGAGCGTAAGGATGATCCCGAAACAATCGCCATGCTGGAGGAGATGCGGCAGACGTTTGGTGACGTGTTCACCGTGGAGTATACGGGATTGGTGTATACCTTGGTGGATACAGAGGTGGCTGTCGATGCAGTCACGTATACCGATCCGCGCGTGTTTTTCGCGGTCGCCGCGGCGGTCGTGCTTCTTGCGGCACTCACAACCGCGCTCGTTTTGAAAAAGCGGCAGATGGCTGTAGTGCAAACGAGCACAGGTGAGACGGTCGAAGCGGATGCGCGCCTTACCAAAAGCGAGGTCGAGTACGCTGTCAAAAATGATGCCGAGGCACCGTCCGATGCGCTGAAGCAGCGCGTTCTGGACAAAATCGAAAAAGCATAACAAAAAAGGGAGAGACGTCTGTCTCTCCCTTGATTTATTGGTCTAATGAAAACCACCAGCTAAGCTGGTGGTTCCAAAGAGGCTTTTGCCGTTGAGAAAACCCGCCGCAGCGGTAGGCTCCCCTGTGTAAGGGGAGCTGTCAGCGAAGCTGACTGAGAGGTTGTTTGAGAGTGTTTTTTTATAATCCCTTTGTCACAGCAAAGTAGCCACATCTGTGGCGGTAGGGCGAGTTTGCAAGTGTCAAATGTTTCAGAGGGCTTTCATCCCTGCCGGTAACAGGTCCTTATAGGGCTGAGCAAACCACCGGCTTAGCCAGTGGTTATGATTATTTGCGGTTGTTCGGTGTCGGCGTCTGTGTGTAATACGGATCGATCATGATTTCCTTGATTTTCGGATAGGCGGCAAATGCACAGCCGAATGCGCCGAATGAAAACAGGAGAATCAAAGGCAGAATCACCCCGAGCGGTGCAAACACCACAAGGAGAATATATTCAGCAGCAACGAGAAGAACAATCCACAAAAGTGCCATAATGTTTCGCTTTATGCCGAGGATTGAGAAAAACAGAGCGTTTTTCAACAGCTTTGTAATGGAGAGATCGAACGTGACCATCATAAGGTAGATGTACATGCGCATCATTGTGTACACGATAATCATAGCGAACGTCAAAAAGAACAGAATGTATATGAACGTGCTTCCGCTTGCAAGATTCAGGTAGAAATAAAGGAAATCATATCCCAGAAGTGCCATGATGATGAGATCGATTACACCGAAAATCAAGCCTTGGCGGAGATTTTTCTTGATTGCGTACCAAAAATCGGACATGAGGAACATTCCCTCCTCCCGAACCATGGTGCGCAGAAGGTACGTTGTGCCGACGTTCACAGGTCCGAATGTCACAAGGAGAAGCGCGGTCAAGCCGTAAAGGAGATTCGTAAACACAGTGGGGACGGTAACGCTGATGTGCGTGCCGAATATGCCCATGAGCGACGCGATGACGGGAGAGGGATCGAAGTACGAGGCACCGAGAAGAGGCGCGTACTGCTGATAGTACGGTGCGCTCGTCGTGTCGGACACGTATCCGCTCAGTGCGAGCAGGAAAAAGAAAATCGGGAAGTTTCCGAAAACGTACAGGAGATTCACACTGAGAAGCGTGTTGATCTTGCGCCGGAGCAGTTTAAAAAAGTTTGAAACTGTAGGCTTGTCAAGTGCTTTCGGCTCATCGGGGGAGACGCCCTCTCTTTCCTTTTGTACACGGTCAAACCAAGTTTGTTTCTTTTTCTTTTCTTCATTTTCGTGCTGATAGTTATTCATTTACACGTCTGCACAAAAGTGCATCCTTTCGGGAATTTATATGGGGATTGTTGCAAGCAACGCCGCTGCCGCAAATAAAAGGGACGCCGCACCTGCCGCGATTGTCGTAGAGAGGATCGCCTCCGAGCGCGATCGTAAGCCTGTATCTGTGCGAAGATTTCGTGTGAAAATCAAGTACAGCAAAGTTCCTGCCATATGTACCAGAGGAAGATACAGACACAGTGAAACAGAGGATGTCCGAAGTGTGATGAACAAAGCCGCACCGAGCGCAACACCCCGAATGAGAAAATACGAAAACGAAAGCAGCTTTTCAAATCGGGAGTACGAGATAATGAGCAAAATCACAGCCTCAATAAGAAAAGGACGGCAAAGAAGTGCGCTTCGGCACAAAAATTCAAGGGGAAAATGGCAGTCGCTGTACAAATTGGAGAAGGAAAACGAAAAAGCATACGTGCCGTCAAAGGTACAGAACGCCCATCCGTATCCGATCAAAGCGGCGCAGGCTGAAACGGAAAGCATCGCCAAAAAATAGGCGGTATCTTTTCCGAGACGGGAACGGGCTGATGTGGACTCTGTCACAAAAACACCTCCGCAGATGATTTGAGACAGTATATGCGGACGTGCTGTCCTCTATGCCTTACTTCCCTGCCAGCTCATCCGCGCGGCGGCGGCAGGCATCCATCGCGGCAGGGATCAAGGAGTCGAGACCACGTTCTGTAAAGACCTTCATCGCCTCGGCGGTCGTGCCTCCCGGAGAGGTAACGGCTCTTTCAAGCGTTTGCGGATCGAAATCCGTTTTCATAAGAAGCTCAGCGGTGCCGACGGCACTGCGGCAAATCATTTCAAGCGTCTGTGCGTCGGACGGAAAACCGTTCTCGCACGCCCACGCATACATATCCCCGATAAAACGGGCGAAATAGGCAATAGAGCTGGATGTCAGGGCGGTGACGGGATTGATTTGCGTCTCGGGCAGTTCAACAGCCATGCCGGATGCAGAGAAAATACGAAACGCGAGCGCGAAATCCTCCGATGAAACGTCGGAAACGTTTGTATCGCGGCAAAGTGCCGTGACACCCTGCCCTACAAGCAAGGGGGTATTGGGCATCGCGCGGACGACTGATGCTTCGGGGAACTTTCCTGCGATTCGGGAAATCGGCACACCTGCGGCGATGGAGAGCACAAGTTTTCCTGCCGTATACGGAGCAATCTCGTCCATGACAGCGTCAATCTGCTGTGGCTTGACAGCAAGAAGAATGCAGTCTGTACGCTGTGCCGCCTCGGTCAAAGAGGGCGTGTATGTGCATCCGCGCGCGATAAACGGATCGCATTTTTCTTGGAAGGAGTCACACAGCGTGATCGCTTCGGGAGAAAAGACGCCGCTTTCGAGAATGCCCCCGAGGATTGCGCCGCCCATATTTCCGACACCGATAAACGCGATTGAAGTACGAATTGCCATAAAAGCCTCACCGATTACATAGAATACTGTATTATACCATTTTTTTTGCCTTATTTCAATATAAATTGAATACGCAATTGTAAAATATCTATATACAATTTCTGCAAATCCCATTGCATTTTTCTCTTAGACGGGGTATAATGAGTATACTTTGCGAAAGGAGGCGTTGAAATGACGAAGGAAATTGTAGCGCGTTTTTTTCGGGATCCGCCGCAACTCCTCACACCGCGCCTCCTTCTCAGGCGACTTGAGAAGAAGGATTATGCGGACATGTACGACTATTCCCGCGACAGCGAAGTGACAAAATATCTGACATGGGAGCCGCACCCCGATCCGCATTATACGATGCGGTATCTCTCTTTTATCATTCCGAAATACAGAAGCGGTGAGTTTCACGACTGGGCCGTGATTCATCGGGCAAGCGAGAAAATGATCGGCACCTGCGGCTTTACATCCTTTAACTATATGCATAACAGTGGCGAGATCGGATATGTACTGCACCGCGATTATTGGGGACGCGGCCTTGCCGCGGAGGCAATCCGCGCCGTTATGCGTGTCGGCTTTTTCGATCTGAATCTGCATCGGATCGAAGCCAAATACATGATCGGAAACGAGAGAAGCCGCCGCGTCATGGAAAAGTGCGGTATGCAGTTTGAGGGTATCCAGCGCGACGCGATGTATATCAAAAACCGATACGAGACCATAGGTATCTGTTCAATTCTTTCTGCCGATTATATTGCACTTGCAAACTAAAAAGCACTTCCGAGGAAGTGCTTTTTGCTATTTTGAGTGAATCAGCTCCGAGACGGTCACAAATTCATACCCCTCGCTCAGAAGATCCGGCAGGATGCGTCTGAGTGCGTCGGGCGTTGGTGTAGAGCCGCCTCCGATAAAATCGTGACACAGGATAATATCGCCGCTTTTGATGTTCGTTTCCACCTTTTCAACAATGGCATCCACGCTCGGATGTGACCAATCAAGCGTATCGATCGTCCAAAGGATCACCTCATAATCAAGCGCGTGCGCCGTATCGCAGACCGATTGATTATAGAGTCCGCCCGGTGGGCGGAGAAGTTTTGTGCGGAGATCGGTCAGTTCAAGAATCGTTTCCTCGGCGGCAAGGATCTGCTGCTTGACCGTTTCCGGTCGCACCGTTTGCAGATTTGCGTGCAGATACGTGTGGTTGCCGATCTCGTGCCCTTCCTGCAAAATTCGATCCAGAAGCTCCGGATAACGCTGCGCATTTTCTCCGATGATAAAAAATGTTGCATGCGCGCCGTACTGCGCGAGAATGTCTAAAATGATCGGTGTATAACGCGGATGCGGTCCGTCGTCGAACGTGATTGCGATTTTTTGCTTGTCGTTTTCGTGTGAGGAGTATACGCTTTTTCCTTCCGTTTCGGCGTGCACGGGCACGGACGCAGAACGTAAGAGCAGGCTGATTAAGCAAATATACAGTAGTATTCGGCGCATCTGCGTCCTATCCTTTCTTCGTTAAGCGGTCAGCTCGTCAAGTGTGCCGAAACGGAATCCGCGCGCTCGTAGCTCCTTAATCAGCAGAGGCAGAATCTCCGCATTTGTGGCGGATGTCGGGTGCAGAAGCAACACCTCACCGTTGTGCAGACCGTCGAGAATTTTTGTGAGTGCCTCATCGGGTGCAGGCTGCTTGTCGTTGTCCCAATCGACGTATCCGAAGCTCCAAAACACCGTTTTATACCCGGCATCGGATGCAAATTTCAGATTTTCCTCGGAGAACCTTCCCTCCGGCGGTCGGTAGTATTTCGAAACGCTTACCCCTATCTCCGCGCACGCCGTTTCAAGTTTTTCAAGCTCGGCAACAAAGCCCTCTGCGGTGTGCGTTTTCGTCATATCTCTGTGCGATGCCGTGTGATTGCACACAAGATGTCCCTCTGCTTCCATCCGTCGTGTCAGATCCGCTTCGCGCTTTACAAAATTTTCGAGAACGAAGAACGCCCCGGGTACCTCTTCCTCTTTCAGTGTGTCCAAAATTTTTGCCACGTTGCCGTTTTCGTATCCGACATCAAATGTCAGGTAAATGACTTTCTCAGCGGCGTTCGGATCACAGTTTTCAGCATCAATATAATACCCGTTGTATTTTTCAATAAAACGCATATTGGAGTCGCACACCGGCTGTTTTCCGTCTTTCTCGTGCTTGCAGTACCAATTCAGCGGCTTTGCGGAGATCTCCGATGCGGAAACGGTCAGCACGTTGGTGGTAAGCAGTACGACTGCAAAAATGGCGATCAAACGAAATTTTCTGTTCATTTTCGGCTCCTTTCATGAGTTCGGTGTTAGTGTTTCATCACGAATAAAAAATACTCACTGAAAAATTCGCCGAAAAAACAGATTTGTTACAAAATTGTCTTGTTATTTCGTTTCGTTTGTAGTATAATGGTTGTACTGTGCCTCAAATGCATAATTGTGAATAATATTTCATAATTTTGCGTATACAGCGGAATATTTATACACTATAGCTATTGACTTTTTTGACAACATGGTGTATAATTAGGTTTATCAAGCGAAAACAAATTATAAATATTCATAGAGGGTGTCAAAATGAAAAAAGAAATCAAAAAAATCGTCCTTGCTTACTCCGGCGGTCTGGATACGTCCATCATCATTCCGTGGCTGAAGGAGAACTATCCCGGATGTGAGGTTGTTGCCGTTTCCGGCGATGTCGGTCAGGGTACGGAGCTTGACGGACTTGAGGAAAAGGCAATCAAGACCGGTGCTTCCAAGCTGTACATCGAGGATCTCCGCAAGGAATATGTTGAAGAATACATCTGGCCGTGCCTGAAGGCCGGCGCAAAGTATGAGTCTTACCTGCTCGGCACGTCTCATGCGCGTCCCTGCATCGCTAAGCGTCTCGTTGAGATCGCCAAGGCTGAGGGCGCTGACGCTATCTGCCACGGCTGCACCGGTAAGGGTAACGACCAGGTTCGTTTCGAGCTGACAATCAAGGCATTCGCTCCCGAAATGGAAATCATCGCTCCGTGGAGAGTATGGGATATTAAGTCCCGTGAGGAGGAGATCGACTATGCGGAGGCACACAACATTCCGCTGAAGATCAACCGCGAGACGAACTACTCCAAGGATAAGAACCTCTGGCACCTCAGCCATGAGGGACTCGATCTTGAGAGCCCTGCAAACGAGCCCGATTATCAGAAGGATGGCTTCCTTGAGCTCGGCGTTTCTCCCGAGCAGGCACCCGACACGCCTACATACGTAACGATCCATTTTGAAAAGGGTGTTCCGACCGCGCTTGACGGCGTGGAAATGGACGGCGTGGCTCTCATTGAGAAGCTCAACGCAATCGGTGGTGCAAACGGTATCGGGATTCTTGACATCGTCGAGAACCGTCTCGTCGGTATGAAGAGCCGCGGTGTTTACGAGACCCCCGGCGGATCGATCCTGTATGCCGCACACGCTGTTCTTGAGACGATCACGCTTGACAAGGATACCTCCCACTTCAAGGAGATCGTTGCACAGAGACTCGCTGATCTTGTTTACAACGGTCAGTGGTTCACGCCTCTGAAGGACGCTATCTGCGCATTTGTTGACGATACGCAGAAGACGGTTACCGGTGATGTTAAGCTGAAGCTCTACAAGGGCAACATCATCAATGCAGGCGTTACCTCTCCCTACTCTCTCTACGACGAGCAGACCGCTTCGTTCGGTGAGGATGAGGATTACAACCAGGCAGATGCAGGCGGATTCATCAACCTGTTCGGTCTGTCCATCAAGGAGCGCGCAAAGCTCCTCGGCGCACGTGAGTTCTGATTTTCGAAAATTTCACAAAGTGACTTGGCGGCATATGCAGTCAAGTCATTTTGTACTGTAATGTGGGGTAATTATGAAAGGTAAAATGTGGGATGCTCGCTTCTCCAAAGCGGTCGATTCGCGCGTAAATGACTTCAATTCATCCATTTCTTTTGACTGGCGGATGTACAAATCCGACATCACCGGCTCAATTGCACATGCTACGATGCTTGGTGAATGCGGCATCATCGCCAAGGAAGAATCCGCAAAAATCATCGCGGCACTCAAGCAGATTCTCGCTGATATTGACAGCGGCACTCTGCCGATTGATCCGGAGGCGGAGGACATTCATATGTTCATCGAGGCTGTGCTGACGGAGCGCATCGGTGAGACGGGCAAACGCCTGCACACGGCTCGCAGCCGAAACGATCAGGTCGCGCTGGATATTCGTATGCATCTCAAAGAGGAGATCGAGGCGGTGAAGGCACTGCTCACTTCCCTGCTTGATGCAATCTGTGTCAAAGCGGAGGAAAACATCGATACCGTTATGCCCGGGTATACGCATCTACAGCGGGCTCAGCCTGTGACGTTCGCGCACTATATCCTTGCCTATGCACAGATGTTTGTGCGCGACTATGAGCGTCTCTGTGACGTATATAAGCGCACGAACGTCATGCCCCTCGGCTCGGGTGCACTGGCTTCCACGACGTATCCGATTGACCGCCATATGGTTGCCGATCTGCTCGGCTTTGCTTCCGTCACGGAAAACAGCATGGACGGCGTATCCGACCGTGATTTTGTGATCGAGCTCAGCGGTGCGCTCTCGATTTTGATGATGCACATGAGCCGTTTCTCCGAGGAGATCATTCTGTGGTGCTCGTCCGAGTTCAAGTTCATCGAATTGGATGACGCATATTCCACAGGCTCGTCGATCATGCCGCAGAAGAAAAATCCCGACGTGGCAGAGCTTGTCCGCGGCAAAACGGGGCGCGTATACGGCGATCTGACCACGTTGCTCACGATGATGAAGGGGATCCCGCTTGCGTATAACAAGGATATGCAGGAGGATAAAGAGGCGATCTTTGATGCGCTGGACAACGTGAAAATTGCCGTTGAGGTCTTTACAGCCATGTTTGCTACGATGACTGTCCGCAAAGACAACATGCGTGCGGCGGCCTCCCGCGGATTCATCAACGCGACCGACTGTGCTGACTATCTTGTAAAAAAAGGCATGGCTTTCCGCGACGCGTACAAGATCAGCGGTCGCCTTGTTGCACACTGTATTGCGGAGAATACAACGCTCGAGGAGCTGTCTCTCGACACCTACAAGACGTATTCCGATCTGTTCGGTGCGGATGTATACGAGGCGATCAGTCTCGAAACGTGTGTAGCCGAGCGCGGCGCATACGGCGGTCCTGCACCTGCGTCCGTGCGGCATCAGATTGAGCTGCTTCGGAGCTTTTTGAGACAGGCAGTCTGATATGATAGAGAAAAAGTATTTTGGAAAATCGCCTTCGGGTGCAGATGTATATGCGTACACCCTTTCAAACGGATCGGGTACGAGTGCGCGGATTCTGAATCTTGGCGGCATTATCCAGAGTCTGTGGGTGAAGGATGCGAACGGCGTTTCTGCCGACGTTGTTTGCGGATATGACCGTGTTGAAGAGTATTTCGAAGCGAACGATTATCAAGGGGCTCTGATCGGGCGATACAGCAACCGCATCGCCGGCGGAAAATTTACGCTTGACGGTAAGACGTACACGCTCGCCAAAAATGACGGCAACAACCACCTTCACGGTGGACTGAACGGATTTGACAAACGGATTTGGGATGTTGCAGAAACGGGAACGGATAATCAGCCGTCACTCATCCTCACGCTTGTATCCCCTGACGGTGATGAGGGGTATCCCGGAACGCTTTCCGTTACCGTAACGTACACGCTGACGCTTGAGGGGTTTCTGTCTATCTCTTATGAAGCGACCACCGACAAAACCACGATTCTCAACATGACGAATCATTCCTATTTCAATTTGCACGGATATGACAGCGGCGACTGCTCAAGGCACACGCTTTGCGTCCGCGCGGAAAGCATCAACAGTGTGGATAGTGAGCTGATTCCGGACGGAATGCTTCTGCCCGTAACGGGTACGCCATTTGATTTGTCCTCCCCCTGCCCTGTCAGCGAAATCTTTTCTTCCGATCATCCGTTGATAGCGGCATGCGACGGTCTGGATCACAACTTTATTTTTCCGGCATCCGACGGTATCGCCCTGCGCGCTACGCTGCATGATCCCGAATCCGGGCGTACAGTGGACGTATACACGGATCAGCTGTGTATGCAGGTCTATACCGGCAACATGATCGACGAATGTGATCCGCCGTTCAAGGGCGGTGTTGCGCGCAAAAAACACTGCGCCGTTTGTCTTGAAACACAGGCAATGCCCGACAGCATCAACCATGACGGGTTCACAAATGTCATTCTCAGACCGAATGAGAAATTCGAACGCACTACCGTGTACGCATTCCGCAACATATAAGAAAAATCACTATGGAGCAACATCCATAGTGATTTCTTTTTTTAATCGTCGTAACCGTTCGGATTGTTCTTCTGCCATCTCCATGCGTCCTCGCACATCTCGAGGATGCCGTTCTGCGCCTTCCAGCCAAGTTCTTTCTCGGCGAGGTCGGCATTGGCATAGCACGTTGCGATGTCACCGGGGCGGCGCGGTTTAATGGAGTACGGGATTTTTACGCCGGTAGCGGCTTCGAAGTTCTTGACAATATCCAGAACACTGTAGCCGTTGCCCGTACCGAGGTTGTAGATCTTCAAACCTGCCTTCTCCTCGATCTTCTTGAGCGCCTTGACGTGTCCCTGTGCAAGATCGACCACGTGGATGTAGTCGCGCACGCCGGTTCCGTCGGGCGTGTCATAATCATCACCGAATACGCCAAGCTCGGGACGCTTGCCGATTGCCACCTGTGTCACATACGGCATGAGATTGTTCGGGATTCCGTTCGGATTCTCGCCGATGAGACCGCTCTTGTGTGCACCGATCGGGTTGAAATAACGGAGCAGAATGACGTTCCACTCCTTATCCGCAAACTGGATGTCGGAAAGTATCTGCTCAAGCATAGACTTCGTCCAGCCGTAGGGGTTCGTGCACTGCCCCTTCGGACATTCCTCGGTGATCGGAATAAAGGCGGGGCTGCCGTACACGGTCGCGGAGGAGGAGAAAATGAGATTCTTCACACCGTGCTTCGCCATCACGTCAACGAGAACAAGCGTGCCGTTAATGTTGTTGTCGTAATACTCCATCGGCTTGGAGACGGACTCGCCGACTGCCTTCAGACCGGCAAAATGAATGACTGCGGAGATGTCTTCTTTATCGAAGATTGCGTTCATTGCATCACGGTCGCGGATATCCGCTTTGTAAAACGGAACCTTTTTGCCCGTGATCTGTGCGACGCGCTCAAGCGATTTTTCGGAGGAATTGGAGAGGTTATCACAGACGACGACCTCGTATCCTGCATTTGTAAGCTCAACGACGGTATGCGAGCCGATATAGCCGCTGCCGCCCGTAACAAGAATAGCCATAATCGTTTCCTTTCAACCGCTTCGGATTATTTCCAGAGACCGTCCGGATACTCGCCGCTTTCGACGAGCTTCTTGATCTCCGCGACAACGCCGGGTTTGTCCTCGCTGTATGTAACGCCGTGCCACTTCGCAGTTGTTTCCAGAACAGTAACCTCGCAGGCACCGTTGTTAATCATCTCACCGACAACACCGGGGAGGTAGCACTCCGATTTCAGAGGATCCTTGTGATCTGCGTGCAGGAATGCGTCAAAATACTTCGCAGAGCCGCTGAAAATCTCGGGCGTGAATCCCCAGAAGTTCATGGAGACGAGCGTGTTGTTGTCAAGATGTACGGATACACCGTTCTCATCTTCAAAGTGTGCACCGTCGGGATCCTTGAAAATCTTCGTGCGCTCGTTGATTACCTGGAGGATGCCGTTTTCGTCGGTCTCGCATACACCGCGTGCAACACTTCCGGCGTCCGTCAGCGTATTGCCGAGACGGTAGCCGACCATGGCAAAGGAACGGTTGTCCTTCTTATCTGCAACACCTCTGAGGAACTCAGCAACCTTGCGGTACGCATCCGCGCCGTAGAAGTCATCGGCATTGATAACGGCAAAGGGATCGTTCAGATACTCTTTCGCACAGAGGAGTGCGTGGAACGTGCCCCACGGCTTCGTGCGTCCCTCGGGGATGCAATCGGCAGGAACGAGCTTGTCGATTGCCTGGAAAGCGTAGTCAACCTTAACCTTGCTCTCGATGCGTGCACCGATCGTCTCGCGGAAAATGTCGTAGTTCTCCTCTTTGATGATAAAGACTACATGATCGAATCCGGCACGCAGTGCGTCGAAAATCGAAAAGTCAATGATAAATTCTCCGTGGGGAGTCATAGGGTCAAGCTGCTTGAGACCACCGTAACGGGAGCCGAGGCCTGCGGCCAAAACAAATAAAGTCATAGTCGTGGTATATTCCGCTGTGCGCGGACGTCCTTTCCTGAAAATTGATTTTTGTGAATCACACAATAGTATTGTATAATATTTTTCCTGTAATTTCAAATGTTTTCGCGTTCTTTTACAATTCGTTCACAATTAAATTTGTTGGATTTGAAATATCTATTGACAAACGGTGTGATTTCGTATATAATGTAAATGTCCCAAATGAGACAACTTTGTAAGGGAGGGATATTTGTGCCAAAAATGGAGAAAAAATTGCTCTTGCAATCGCTCTCGCATATTTTTTTGTTTGAAAACGCTTCCGCCGAGCAAATTGATGCAGTAACGCCGTTTTTGGACTGCTGCTCCTTGCTCGAATATTCCGCCGGAGAGCTCATTCAAAACGCACGCGAACCGATCGATGGGTTGGCAATCCTTTGTGAGGGCGAAGCGTGTGTGCTTTCCGACTCCTCGGAAAAAGCAGTTCCTCTACGCACGATTTCTGTAGGCGGCGTCTTCGGAGCGGCATCGCTGTATTCCAAAGAATCCCGCTATGAAACGGTCGTGCGCACACTGAGCGACTGTACGCTTCTGCTCATTCCGGGTGATACGGTAAAACGTTTGATTGCCAACCATTCACAGCTTGCGGAGAATTACATTCGCTTTCTTTCGGATCGTATCTGTTTTCTGAATCGCAAAATTACCGCGTTCACTGTCGATTCCGCCGAAGCAAAACTTGCCGTTTATCTCTCCGAGCTCCCGGTGGATGCACGCAGTGAGGTGACACTGCCGATCAGCTTCTCCGAGCTTGCGGATTCTCTCGGCATGGGACGCGCTTCCCTTTACCGAGCCCTTGCAAAATTTGAAGAATCCGACATCCTTGTCCGCAAAGGAAAAAAACTGCGGATTCTTAATTTCTCCGCGCTCCTCTCCGTCTTTCGCAAAACGGAATAACAAAGTCAAAATTTCTTATAATGAAAGGATTTTATCATGAAAAAACTTCTCTCCATTCTTTTTGCAGCTGTATTGGCTCTTGGCGTTCTTGCCGGATGCGCAAAGGTAGAAACGCCGGATGCGATTCGCGTGTTCGCACTCAAGGGTCCGACCGGCATGGGTATGTCCAAGCTGATGACCGATGAGCAGGCTAAAGAGTCGTCTCTTTACAGCTTCACAATCGCCGCCTCCCCTGAAGAAGTATCTGCCGAGATTATTAAGGGAAACTACGATATTGCGGCTGTTCCGACGAATCTGGCATCCGTTCTGTACAACAAGACGGAGGGCGAGCTGATGGTCGCGGCTGTCAACACGCTCGGCGTTCTTTACATTCTTGAAAACGGCGATTCTATTCAGTCGATTGAGGATCTGAACGGTAAAACAATCTACGCAACCGGTCAGGCATCCACACCCGAGTATGTTCTGAACTACATTCTTGACGCAAACGGTATCGACTGTGAGGTCATTTACCTTACGGAGCACGCCGAGCTTGCCACGCAGATGACGGCAGGCACCGTCTCCGTCGGTATGCTTCCCGTACCGAATGCCACCACTGTTCTTGCAGGTAACACCGACGTGCGCGTTGCGCTTGATCTGACCGCGGAGTGGGAAAAAGCTGCTGCCCTCAAGGGGGATGACGGTGCGCTCTATCAGGGATGTATCGTAATTCGCCGCGATTTTGCAGAGCAGTACCCCAAGGCGGTCGAAGAGTTCCTTGCAAGTTACAAAGCGTCCGTTGAGTTTGTGAACGACAATCCCGCAGAAGCCGCTTTGCTGATTGAGCAGGTCGGCATCATTCCGAAGGCCGCTGTGGCACAGAAAGCAATTCCGAATGCGAATATCGTGTGTATCACAGGCGAGGAGATGCAGACCGGTCTTGCCGGCTTCTTCAAAGTTCTCTACGACTTCAATTCTGCCTCTGTAGGCGGCAAACTGCCCGATGACGGTATCTGGTACAAACAGTAATCATCCGCGCCTGCGGCGGATACTTATGACCGTATGTGCCCTCCTTTTCTGGATTGCTCTATGGGCTATCCTCGCCGCATGGGTGGACAAAGAGGTTTTGCTTCCCTCTCCGATTTCGGTTGCACGGGTGCTTCTCGGTCTGTTGATTTTGCCCTCGTACTGGGTCTCGATCGGTGCGTCAATTCTCCGCATCCTTATCGGATTTATCATCGGCTGTACGCTCGGCGTAATTCTCGCCGTGCTCTGTCACCGTTTCTCGGTCGCGGATGCGCTGATTTCACCGGCTTTGGCGGTTGTACGCGCCGTGCCCGTTGCTTCCTTCATTATCCTCGCGCTCGTTATGATCGGTACGGACAAAGTTCCGTCATTCACTGCGTTTCTGATGGTTTTGCCGATCGTTGCGGCGAACACAAAAGCAGGCATAGCCTCTGCGGATAAAGATTTGCTTGAGGTATGCCGCCTGTACCGCTTCCGTTTTCTGAAAACGGTGAAGCTCCTCTATATTCCCTCCGTTCGTCCGTATTTTCTTGCTGCCGCGCGCACCTCGCTCGGTCTCGCATGGAAGGCAGGCATCGCGGCGGAAGTCCTTTGTTCTACGCTGACGCACTCCATCGGCGGCGAGATTTATGATGCAAAGGTTTATCTCGAAATGCCGGCATTGTTTGCGTGGACAATCACCGTGATTATAATCAGTATGATTATTGAAGCCCTTGTGTTCAAGCTCCCTGCTTTCAAGGGCGCGCCTCTTACCGCAAAGGAGGGCGATGTATGAGCATCCGATTTGATAACGTGATTAAATCTTTCGGCGAAAACACGGTACTCAGCGGTGTGTCTCTCGCCTTTGAGGAAAACACGCTCTATCTGCTGACCGGACCGTCCGGCTCTGGGAAAACGACACTGCTTCGGGCGCTTTCGGGGCTTGCATCGCCGGACAGCGGAACAATTACGCACGACGGTGTATCTGTTTCGTACGCATTTCAGGAAACAAGACTGTTCCCCGAGCTGAACGTTCGTGAAAATGTTCTCGTATGCAATCCGCGCGTTTCGTGTGATGAAATTCTTCACGCACTGGATCTGCATGATGCCGCAGAAAAACACCCCCATGAGCTGTCGGGCGGAATGCGCAAGCGCGCAGAGCTCGCCCGTGCACTTGCCGCTTCGGCATCTGTGTATTTGTTGGATGAGCCGACCGCAGGACAGGATCCCGAGCGCGCGCACATGATTGCCGAGGCGATCCGCAAATACACCCAAGGTGCGACCGTTGTCATCTCAACACACGATGCAGAGCTGATCGCCAGTCTGAATGGACGCATCCTTTGCTTGGAGAGTGGAAAACTTGTATCCGTAAATTAAGAAAAGCCGTGCAAATGCACGGCTTTTTGCGTTATCCGCCGCAGCTTCTGCGCGGCGACTCCTCGCATGAGCATCCGATCGATGTATCCGCGCACGCGGGCGGACAAAACTCCGCGATCGGAAAACGCATCCGTCGGAACATGCTGCACGGATCGTCCTCTTCAGCGACCACACATTCCTTTTCGGGAACGCAGTATTCGACCGCGTTGACGAGATACTGCGCAGGTCTCTCCAAACGCACGACGGAGAAAAATCCGAGCGAGACAAGGAGACGGTTGCAGTTGTCGCAATCAACAAGACGGCAAGGGAGCGAACGGCAAACCGCTTCGGGAATCTCATCTATACTGCACGGACAGCAGCAGTGATGCTGCGGCTCGACAATCTTGGACGAGAGAACAAGGGGATCCACTGTTTCCAAAACAGCGATCGGCAGATTGCTTGACGCTTCGCACCGTCCCTGCCCCGGAATCGCACAGAAGCCCGAACAGCCGCCCGTGCTCTTGAATACGCTGACATTCCCTTCGCTTCCGAATAGCACAACCTTCTTTTCCACGACGGCGATGCCGCAAAGCTCGCGGATGTTTCCGGGAGACACGCACGCCTCACAGACGATTTTTGTGAAGATGCGGATACTAAGCTGATAAAATCCGCGATTGAACGGCATTGGATTGATGTCGATATAGGACCACTGTACTTTCGCGCTTTTTACGCGCACCGAGCAGGTATGATCGAGTATATCCTGACCGTCCTCCGTCAGATACACACGCACGTCTTCGTAGCAGTCTTTATCCCGACAGCTGTCAAGGACGCGGTATGTATCGATACACACTGTGTCACGGCACGCCGATGCGCTGATTCTGTTTTCAGCCATATATGCTTTAACCTCCTCTGCATAATTGAGAACAGTTGTCTGTTCTTCTGTACTATCTTATGCAGAGGCAAAAAAAATGACAGAGCGTACTGCTCTGTCATTTGTATTTGTGTTTTCAGATGTACTTTTTAACAACCTCGGATGCCTCTTCGGCAGGAATGGAGGAGGTCATCACGCAGTTGATGTCGAGCTTTGTGACAAGAGCATCGACCTTGGCGATGAAATCATCGAACTTAGTGAGGTCGTTTCCGCCGATCTTCAGCGCGGAATCCACGAAAATATCGGTGACATCATGGTTGCTTGCAAGGATGCCCGCGATGAATCCGTAGAAAGCCTCGAGATCGTAAACTGCGTACATATCCGTATCAATCAGTCTGCACTGATATCTAATATCGTATGTAAGTTTGTTGCCCTTCTCGATACAGACGACGGAGCCCTCACTCTTGTTGAGCGCGGCGTTGACCATTTCGATGAGCGTTTTGGTTTTGCCTGTGCCTTTTACCCCAATGATAAGTTTCAGCATAGAAAAATCCTCCTGATGGAAATTTTACCGATCTTGCCGACCGGCTTTTTACTTTGTAACTATATTATACAGTATTTTTGCGCAGATTTCAAGTACTTTTGCACAAATTTTTGTGTAAAATTTAATATTTTTTTGGATCAATCCTGCATACGGGACTGCAGAGCGGCGCGCATCTCTTCATAACCGGGTTTTCCGAGGAGAGCAAACATATTTTTCTTGTATGCCTCAACGCCGGGCTGGTTGAACGGATTCACGCCGAGCAGGTAACCGGAAACCGCACAGGCGAGCTCAAAGAAATAGACAACGTGACCGAAGGAATACGCACTGCGGTCCGCGATTTCCAATACGACGTTCGGCACACCGCCGTCCGTGTGAGCAAACAGGGTGCCGAGCATAGCGGTACGGTTTACATCGTGAAGCTCGGAGCCGGAGAGGAAGTTCAAGCCGTCGATGTTCTCCGGATCGTTCGGAATCTTCACGGAATCTGCAACGCCGGTGAAATCGAGAACGGTCTCAAAAATGTTGCGGAGACCTTCCTGAATATACTGACCGAGGGAGTGGAGATCGGTTGAGAAAATGACGGACGCCGGGAAAAGCCCCTTGTTATCCTTGCCCTCGCTCTCGCCGTAGAGCTGCTTCCACCATTCACAGAACATCTGTGCGGACGGCTCATAAGCGGCGAGAATTTCCGTGACCTTGCCCTTGCGGTACAGAATATTGCGGATCGCCGCATAGCGGAGACACGCATTCTTGGCGGGATCCTTTTCACTGTACTGCTCTCTTGCATCGGCGGCTCCCTGCATCATTGCATCAATATCGATACCGGCGCAGGCGATCGGCAGAAGTCCGACAGCGGTGAGAACAGAATAACGACCGCCGACATCGTCCGGAACAACGAACGTCTCGTAACCGACCTTGTCGGAAAACTCCTTCAGCGTGCCGCGTGCACGGTCGGTCGTAGCGAAGATTCTCTCACGAGCACCGTCTTTGCCGTATTTCTTTTCGAGAAGCTCGCGGAAGATGCGGAAAGTGACAGCCGGCTCGGTCGTCGTGCCGGATTTTGAGATGATATTTACGCAAATGTCCTTGCCCTCGCAAATTTTAAGGAGATCGCTGAGTGCGGACGGGCTGATGCTGTTGCCTGCAAAATAGATTGCGGGGGTATCCTTTGCGAGCGTGTTGTAGAAGGGAGAATGGACAAATTCGATCGCGGCACGTGCGCCGAGATAAGAACCGCCGATGCCGATGACAACAAGAACATCGCACATCTTGCGGATGCGTGCGGCGGCGGCTTTGATGCGGGCGAACTCCTCCTTGTCGTAATCCACAGGAAGATCAACCCAGCCGAGGAAATCGGAGCCTGCGCCGTTTCGTGCGAGGACTGTTTCATGAGCAGTACGCACCTGTGCCTCCATGGAGGTCATCTCGTGCTCCGCGACGAAGCCCTTCAGGAATTTTTCATTCAGATTCAGTGTCATAGTAATCATCCTTTCGTGCGGTGCGGAAAGCATCACATCGCACAATATTTTATTCTCATATATTATACATTATCAAACCGATGTTTACAAGAGATTTTTACATAAAAATCCTCGAAATCCTTGGCAAATAGTCTTATTTTATCAGCATAAGACGCGACATTTTGACAAACAGTTCCCAAAATCCGATCTTCACGACGGATTCTGCGGCAACGATCTCCCCTTCACCGACGGTTTCTTCGCCAATACGGTATACGATTTTGCCGACCACATCCCCTTCTGAAATCGGGGCGGCTATCTCGTCGGGAATTTGTACCTCAACCGTTACATTTTTCTCCTGTCCCTTCGGGAGCAGTTTCGAAAATCCGTCATAGCGGAGTGTGCACGATTCACGGATGCCGCCAAGAACGCGTACCTCCCCGGCGTCAGCCGCAGGATTTGTGTACATAGCGAAATTGGCAAAGCCCCAGTCGAGGAGCTTTTTTGCCATCTCGTTGCGGATGTCGCGCGTGGGCGCACCCATGATTACGGCAATCAGGTGCAATCCGTCTCGCTTAGCTGTCGCGCTGATGCAGAATTTCGCCTTGGAGGTTGAGCCGGTTTTTAATCCTGTCGCGCCGCTGTAGAAACGAATCAGGCGATTCGTATTGGAGAGTCCGAACGCGCCGTCACGGATTGTATCCATCCAGATCGTGCTGTAATTGAGGATTGTTTCGTGCCGGAGCAGCTCACGCGACATGATTGCAATGTCCTCCGCGCTGATGAGGTGGTTCACCGTATCATCGTCAAGTCCGCTGACGTTCTCAAAATTCGTGTGCTCCATACCGAGCTCTGCGGCTCGCTCGTTCATCCGTTTTACAAATCCTTCCTCGCTTCCGGCAACCGTCTCCGCAAGTGCCACCGCGGCATCGTTTGCGGAGGACACTACAACGCTTTTCAGAAGATCCTCCACACTCATCTGCTCGCCCGGCTCGAGATACACCTGCGATCCGCCCATCGATGCGGCGTATTCGCTCACACTTACCGTATCGGAGAGCGACATTCTGCCGCTGTCGATTGCCTCCATCACGAGCAAAAGCGTCATTATTTTTGTGACCGATGCAGGGGGCAGTGCCTCATCCGCGTTTTTGGCGTAAAGAATCTGCCCGGTTTCTGCATCCATCAACACAGCGGCGCGTGCGTCCACGTCGAACGGTGCATTCTCCGAGCTGTCTGAAGGCGATCCGCTGACAGTGTGCGGCATACACAGGCAAAGTGCGAGTGCTGCCGAAGCGATACTCTTAATAAGGCGTTTTCCAATACTCATGCTTTATCTCCGTTTGTCCGTATTTTGTACTATGTATACGCATGAGGATGTCCGCATATGCCGTATGATGCCTATCGAATATTGTAAATCATCTTGTTTTTTTCGTTCGGATGTGGTATACTGTTATATTGATAAATTTGACGGAGACGAATAGGAATCATGACTGAAACGACACATTTTAAAGAGGAATATCTGCGCTGTAAACGAGCACTGTTCGATAAGTATTACGGTCATTTGAACGATATGCAGAGACAGGCGGTTTATACCGTGAACGGTCCTCTGCTCATTCTTGCGGGTGCAGGAAGCGGAAAAACCACCGTTCTTGTCAACCGCATTGAGTATATCATCCGATACGGAAACGCGGTGGAAAGTGGACTTGCACCTACCGAAATAACCGAAGAAATGCTCTGCGAGATGAAAAACGCACTCACCCTTCCCCGCGCGGAGCTTGGCGAGTATCTCGAACGGTTCGCGGTCAATCCGCCGCCGGCATGGACGGTGCTGGCGATCACATTCACGAACAAGGCGGCGAACGAAATCAAAAGCCGAATTGCCGCGGCATTCGGTGAGGAGAGCCGCGAGGCTTCCGACATATGGGCGGGCACGTTCCACTCCGTTTGCATGCGCCTGCTCCGCCGCTGGGGAGACAAGGTCGGCTACGGTGACAATTTCGGCGTGTGCGATACGGACGACGCAAAAAAACTCATCAGTGCGTGCATGAAGCAGCTGAATATCGACGAAAAACAGCTCGCTGTCAAATCGGTTATGAACACGATCAGCCGTGCGAAGGATCGCCTGCTTACACCTGAAATGTTTGCGCAGGAGGCAGGAACGGATTTCAAGCTGAAGCAGACCGCGAAAATCTACGCGCTGTATCAGGAACGGCTGAAATCGTCCAATCTGCTCGATTTCGACGACATCATCATGCAGACGGTGCGCCTTCTTGCCGAGTGTGAGGAAGCAAGAGAGAATATCCAGAACCGCTTCCGCTACATCTGCGTGGATGAGTATCAGGACACGAACAAGGCACAGCTCACGCTGACGCTTCTTTTGTCGGGTAAGTACAACAACATCATGGTTGTCGGGGATGACGATCAGAGTATTTACAAATTCCGCGGTGCAACGATCGAGAACATTCTGAACTTCGAATCGACGTGCAAGGGTGCCCGGGTTGTAAAGTTGGAGCAAAACTACCGATCCACAAAGACGATTCTTGATGCCGCAAACGGCGTGATCGCGCGCAACACGACACGGCATGATAAAAAGCTGTGGACGAACGGCGAGACAGGCGAAAAGATTACGCTGAAAAAGCTCGGCAATCAGAATGATGAGGCGCGCTACATATGCGATCAGGTGCTTTCGGGAATCCGCAAGCAGCAGGCGACGTACCGCGATTACGCCGTTCTCTACCGCACGAATGCGCAGTCTCGCTCTCTGGAGCAGGCGTTCACGAAAAGCGGTATTCCCTACCGTATGCTGGGCGGCACGCGATTCTATGACCGCCTCGAGATTCGCGACGTGCTGGCGTATCTGTGCATCATCAATAACCCCCTGGACGATCTCCGTCTGAAGCGAATCATCAACGTACCGAAGCGCGGCATCGGCGATAAATCCGCAGCAACTGCCGAGGCGATGGCGGTCGCAAGCGGTTATCCGCTTTTGCAGTTCATCCGCCACGCGCAGGATTACAAGGCAATCCCCGCGTCTGCGGCTAAGAGCATGGAGGAGCTTGCGGTGCTGATTGAAAATCTCCGTGCAGACGCACTGGAGAAGCCCGTATCCGAGCTGATCCGAAGCGTTGTCGAGATCACGGGCTACGGCAAAATGCTCGCCGCGGCGGGCGAAGAAGAAGCCGACCGTCTTGACAACATCGGCGAGCTTATCTCCTCCGCCGCACAGTACGAGCAGACGAGCGAAACACCGACACTTTCCGGATTTCTGGAGGATGTCGCGCTCGTTTCCGATGTGGACAAGTACGATGAAACCGCCGACGCGGTTGTTCTTATGACGATCCACAGCGCAAAAGGACTGGAGTTCCCGATCGTTTTCCTGCCCGGCATGGAGGAAGGGCTCTTCCCCGGACGGCAGTCGATCATGCAGCCGGAGGAAATCGAGGAGGAACGCCGTCTTGCCTACGTTGCGCTGACTCGTGCGAAGAAAAAGCTGTACATCACGCACGTACACGACCGAATGCTTAACGGCTCCACACAGATGAATCCGCTGTCCCGCTTCGCGGAGGAAATTCCGCCCGAGCTGGTAGATGAGCAGGCGGATACGTTCGGTGCACCCGTGAAAAAGGTGTCCTTCGGTCAGTCGGGAGCATCGGGCGGATTCGGTACATCCTCCTACGGCGGATATAAAAAACCGTCATTCCCGGGTGCGTCACGTCCGTCATCTGCCCCACGTGCACCGCAGAGAGCCGCAACACCTCAGTTTGCCGCAGGAGATCGCGTAAAGCATGGCACGTTCGGCGTTGGAACGATTCTTTCCGTTCGTGCGATGGGCTCGGATACGCTTTATGAGATCGCCTTTGACACGGCGGGGACGAAAAAACTGATGGCAACGTATGCGAAACTTGCGAAATCCGAGGAATAATCGCAAAAAATCCCGAAAACATTTGACATTTGAGCCGCTTTGCGGTACAATAATTACATATTCTTATTATTTGGAGTTTGAAACATGAGCGAGAAGAAAATGGTAGAGCAGATCACGTCTATGGACGTTGATTTTGCACAGTGGTACACCGACATCTGCCTGAAAGCGGATCTGATCGATTATTCCAGCGTAAAGGGCTGTATGATTATCCGCCCCTACGGATATGCGATCTGGGAGAATATCCAGAAAATCCTTGACACGCGTTTCAAGGAGCTCGGACACGAGAATGTATACATGCCGATGTTCATTCCCGAGTCCCTTCTGAATAAAGAAAAGGATCACGTGGAGGGATTTGCGCCCGAGGTTGCATGGGTAACGCACGGCGGCAGCGAGCCGCTTACGGAACGCCTTTGCGTGCGCCCGACCTCCGAGACGCTTTTCTGCGAGCATTATCAGCATATTATCCGTTCCTACCGCGACCTGCCGAAGCTGTATAACCAGTGGTGCTCCGTCGTCCGTTGGGAGAAAACAACCCGTCCGTTCCTCAGAAGCCGCGAATTTCTGTGGCAGGAGGGACACACGATGCACGCAACCGCCGAGGAAGCACGCGCAGAAACCGTGCAGATGCTGAACGTCTACGCCGATTTCCACGAAAACGATCTTGCCATCCCGGTTGTCAAGGGTGCTAAGACGCCGAGCGACAAGTTTGCAGGTGCTGAGGATACCTACGCTATCGAAGCACTGATGCACGACGGTAAGGCACTGCAGGCGGCTACCTCCCATTATTTCGGTGACGGCTTCGCCCGCGCATTCGACATCACCTACTCCGACAAGAACAACAAGCTCGTTCACCCCTTCCAGACCTCGTGGGGATGCACTACCCGTATGATCGGCGGCATTATCATGACGCACGGTGACGAGAACGGTCTTGTTCTGCCGCCGGCTGTCGCACCTATCCAGGCAGTTGTCATTCCCGTTGCGGCACACAAGCCGGGCGTAATCGAAGCGGCAACCGATATTGCTGACCGCATCAAAGCGGCTGGCGTTCGCGTGAAACTCGACGACAGCGATAACTCCCCCGGATGGAAATATGCGGAATACGAAATGAAGGGCGTACCGCTTCGTATCGAGATCGGTCCGCGCGATCTGGAGGCAGGACAGTGCGTGATCGTCACCCGCCACAACCGCGAAAAGACAATCGTGCCGCTTGCCGATCTGGAAACGGCTGTTAAGGAGAAATTGCAGGTTGTCCGCGACGGTATGTATGCGAAGGCACTGGCTAACCGTGCGGCACGCACCTACGACTGCAAGACCATCGATGAGATCAACGAAAAGCTGACCGCCGGTGACGGCTTTATCCGCGCGATGTGGTGCGGTGATGAAGCATGTGAAGATAAGGTCAAAGAGGAGACCGGTGTCGGCTCCCGTTGTGTTCCGCTTGAGCAGGAAACGATCAGTGATGTCTGCGTATGCTGCGGACGTCCCGCAAAGCAGCTCGTTTTCTGGGGCAAGGCATACTGATTCAGCAGATACGGTAACACTATGAAAGAGTTTTCAGTATCCTTCAAAGAAAAAATCCGCCGCATTGATTATGTAATCCTTCTCTGCGCGCTTGGCATGGCAGCTTTGGGCATACTGACTCTTTCAGGCATAGCCGAAGACAGCGCAGGAGGCGCGAGACGAGTGCTCGTTCAAACGGCGGCACTCTGTCTCGGCATATTCTGCGCTTTTCTCATTTCCATGGTGGATTACGATGAATTTCTGAGAAAGCTCGCCCTGCCGATCTTTATCGGATCGGTTGCCGCGATGATTGTCACCTTGATAATCGGCACAGGTCCTGAGGGGAGCACGAACAAATGCTGGATTGAAATTCCGGGGCTCATCAGCATACAAACATCCGAGTTTGTAAAGATTTTCTTCGTTCTCACCTTTGCCAAGCATATAGACAAGGTTAAGAAAAAAATCAACCATCCGTTATCCGTTCTTTCGCTCGGATTCCACGGCGGATTGATTACTGTCTTGGTCCTTGCCACGGGCGACCTCGGCTCGGCTCTTGTTTTTGCCGCAATCCTCGTTTGTATGCTTTTCATCGGCGGTCTGTCTCTTTGGTATTTTGTCGGTGCGATCGTTCTTGCTGTTGCGGCGTTTCCGTACCTGTGGCCGCAGCTTGCCGAATATCAGCAGCAGAGAATCCTCGTTGGATTTGATCCGACACTCGATCCGCTTGTGTACGGCTATCAGCCGCTGAAGAGTCTCGCTACGATTGCCGCCGGCGGATTCCGCGGTGCCGGTTACGGGGGCGGCACGTACTACACGTCGATACCGAAGTACTATACCGACTTTATTTTCTCCGTTGTCGCGGAAAAATTCGGCTTCTTCGGCGTGTTTCTGTACATAGCACTGATGGCGGTGCTCATCTGCCGGATTCTTTGGCTGGCGCGGAAAGCACGCAAGGATTGCGGATCCAATATCTGTGTCGGAATTGCCGCGATTCTGATTGCACAGTCGCTGGAGAACATCGGCATGTGCCTTGGCATGCTGCCCGTCGTCGGCATCACACTTCCCTTCCTCAGCTACGGCGGATCGTCCATGCTGTCATCATTCCTCTGCATTGGCGTTCTGCAAAGCGTGGCAACACACAATCATAAGTATTATTTCGAAAGAGAAAATGCATAAGAAAAGGACTGATTAATTATACAGTCCTTTTCTTCATTTCACACGTCAACAATCAGAGCGGAAACATCCCCGGCAGGAGTCTCATCTCGAATCTCTCCGCATTGGAAATGTACACAACCGCCTTTTGCTTTACATTCAAACTCCGTTGTAACGCAAAATGGATTGACTAAAAGTACATTTTTACCGCACAATGCCGCCTGTGCTGCATATTCGTATTTCTCACTGCTGTTCCATTTCTCCGACTGATAATCACACCATACCGGCCACAAAACAACATCCGGTTCCAGTGACGCTATTTCTTCCAGCTTACCGTCTGTCCACAAATCACCACATAACCCTATAGTGAAACATCTTGATTTATATTTAAATTTTGAAAAATGTTTTCCCTCACGGTAATGACTGTCCGCTTTCGAACAGTCTTTCCAGCCGACAGAGACGCGACGAAATAAATTGCAAATCTCGCCGTCAGCACCGATGAAAATTTGACTGCTGTATATCACTTCATCTACCCGTTCATAAAACCCGAAGCAAAGTGCAATTTGATTTTCTTTCGCACTTTCGCGCATTATTTGGATTTGAGGTGAGTCGAGACAAACAGCGATTTCTTTATCCGATTCGTAGTCCCAAGATAAGGCATCAAATCCGTGCAAAGCGGCTTCACCAAAGAGTATCAGATCTGCTTTTCCGCCGTACCGTTTTGCATATAGACACATTGTTTTTATATTTGCATCTATTGCTCCGTTTGTAACCGGGGCGGATGCAAGAACAATTTTCATACAAAAACCTCTGCTATATTGTATGTTCATAAGGCTATCAGATTATAACACATAAATGCTATCTATGCATCGGAAATACAAAGAATGAAAAGACATAACGGAAATAAATCCGCTATGTCTTTTTGTATTACCGATCAGTCAAACACAAAGTGCACGGGAATGCCGCCGTTCATGATAATCTTCGGCTCACCGATAATCAGCGGTGCAATATAGCGCAGGCACTCGTCCGTTACGTTGTTCTTCTTCTCGTTGAGGAATTTATCCGGCACCTTCTGCTCGCCGTTTGCGATGTTCTGCACGTTCAAGGGCTTATAGTAAACGGAGTATCCGTCTGCCTTTTCATCACGCAGGATGGCGATCATGCATCCGGTTTCGCCGGCAACAGCGGCAGCGATACCGGCAGCACCTGCCTCGGCTGCCTCGGTGAGATCGGTCTGAGACGCAAAATGCGCGCCGCAGCGCTGCGGAAGATTCAGCTCGATCGAGCGAACCTTGCATCCAAATTCAGCCTTTGCGGCCTGCTCAAGCGTCTTAGCTGTACCGGCAAGGTACTTGTGACCGAATACGTCCTTGACACCGCTCTGATCTGCCTCACCGACATAGGTGCCGTTGGCAAAGCGGATACCCTCGGAAACAGCAACAACAATGTTCGGCTTCTTCTTGAACAGCTCACGGAGGTCCTCGAAAAATGCCTCCATAGAGAACGCCGCCTCGGGGAGATAGACGAGATCGGGTGCATAACCGCCGAGAACGCGCGGAAGAGCCGCAGAAGCGGTCAGCCAGCCAGCATCACGTCCCATGATCTCAACAATCGTAACAGCGGGAACGGTGTAAACCGCGCAGTCGCGGACGATCTCCTGCATCTCGGTCGCGATAAACTTCGCAGCGGAGCCGTAGCCGGGCGCGTGATCCGTGCCGGGGAGGTCGTTGTCAATCGTTTTCGGCAGACCGATGACGCGCATCTCATAGTGGTGATCTGCTACGTAGCGGCTGAGCTTTGCCGCGGTATCCATGGAATCGTTACCGCCGATGTAGAAGAAATAACGGATGTTGTTCTCTTTGAAGCGAGCAATCAGCTTCTCGAAAAATTCAGGGTCCTTCTCGGGATCGGGGAGCTTTTTGCGGCAGGAGCCGAGCGCAGATGCAGGTGTCTGCGTGAGAAGCGTGAGCTTCTCCTCATCCGTTGTGCCGTCCGCTTTCGTGAAGATCTCGCTGAGGTTAATCATGCGACCGTCGATGAAGCCTTCGATACCGTTTCTCATACCGTAAATTTCGGTAATTGTGTCTTTGAACTCCTCGGAAAGTGCGGCGCGGATTACGCCTGCGAGTGTTGCGTTGATAACAGCGGTCGGTCCGCCGGACTGTCCGACGACAGCGGCGCCGATAAGTTTGTTTTCAGCCATAAGTATACCCTTTCATTCTATTTCAATGGATACAATAATTATATAGCAGATTTCGCCATATGTCAAGGTTTACAGAGGGAATAATCGAAAAACATCCCATATTTCACCGCACACTCTGACAGATTTCGCGGCGCGGATACAGTATAATGTACGTAGTACCGAACAAGGAGGAAAAAGATGAAAACTGAAACGTGCGGTGTAACCATACACTGCAAAAACGATCGAATGGAGTGCGTAATCGGCGGTGACATCGATCACCACAGCGCACGGTGTATTCGTATGAAGATTGATGAGGAAATATACCGCGTCCGTCCGCGCACGCTTGTGCTGGATCTCGCCCGCGTAGAGTTTATGGACAGCTCCGGACTCGGGTTGATTCTCGGACGCTTTTCCAAAGCATCGGAGATCGGTGCGGAGTGCGTACTCCAAAATCCAAGCGGTAATGTGATGAAAATTTTGGATGTAGCCGGTATCGGACGGCTGATCCGCATTGAAAGAAAGAAGGAGAATGTATGAGTATGGATGCCGAAAAAAAGCAGCGAGGGAGAAGGCGGGCACAGAATGAGGTGCGGATGATTCTTCCCTCTCACTCCGTAAACGAATCATACGCACGGTCGGCGGCGGCGGTTTTTGTGTCGCAGATCAATCCGACTGTCACGGAGCTATCTGACATTAAATGTGCCGTATCAGAAGCGGTGACTAACTGCATCGTACATGGGTACCGTGATGTAATCGGCATGATCTACATAACGATGCGTCTTTATGAAAATCGGGAGTTCCGTATCGAGATTAAGGATAAAGGGTGTGGGATTCTCAACATAGCCGAAGCGATGCAGCCTCTGTATACAACGGACAAAGAAAACGAGCGCAGCGGTATGGGATTTACGATAATGGAGAACTTTATGGATACGCTGAAGGTCACGTCGGGAAAAAGCGGCACGAAGGTTGTCATGAGTAAAAAGCTCTCCCCTCTGCCGACAGTCCGATAACACAATGTCGGAAACAAAAACAGACTTGCGTTATGCGGAAAATGCTCGCTATCTGAAGCTGGCGGCGGAAGGCGATGAGGCTGCCACCGCATATCTCATGGAGGCAAACGGCGGTCTCGTGCGCGGACTTGCGGCACGGTTTCGCGGTCGAGGGACGGATTTCGAAGATCTTGTTCAGATCGGAAACATCGGTATGCTGAAAGCAATCCGCAGCTTTGATTTAACACGTGGGACGGCGTTTTCCACCTATGCCGTTCCGCTGATTATCGGAGAGATTCGCAGGCATCTTCGCGATGACGGACTTATCAAAGTCGGAAGGCGGCAAAAGCAGCTCGGCGCATCGATTTTGCGTGCGCGTGAGATATTCACGGCGGAAAACGGGCGCGAGCCGCAGATTCACGAGCTTGCCGAGCAGTTCGGCGTGAGTGATACCGAAGCGGCACTGTCTCTCGAAGCGATTTCTCCCGTTCACTCGATTTCAGAAACGGTCGGAGACGGCGAGAACTCGTTTTCGCTTGAGAAAATTATTGCCGCTGAGGATGTCATCGAGAAACGTACAGACCAAATCGCCTTGCGTGAATCGATAGAATCACTGCCGATTTTGTGGAGAAAAATTATATTTCTCCGTTATTTCCGCGAATTGTCCCAGCAGCAGGTCGCGGATGAGCTTGGTCTGACACAGGTTAAGGTATCCAGGGAGGAGAAAAAAATTGTCGCGGCTCTGCGTAACGAATTAACAAAATAAGGGCTGTTGCTTTTGCAACAGCCCTCGTTTTATCTGTCTCTGAAAATCTCAAGATCTTTATAATACACAATGGTAACGTTTGTGAAATAGGCGTTGATGATCTGTTCGTAATCGTAGCCAAATTCACCGAGATCGTTCGCACCGTGCTGGCTCATGCCGGCACCGTGTCCCCATCCTTTGCCGACAAATATAAAATTCTCAGGCGAGGACGCAGTTTCCGTTGCAGCAGTGGTGTGTACCGTATACTCCTTGACCGTCTGCGGATGCGTGATCGGTCCCGTTACAGGTTCCGGCTCCGCAACAGTCGGCGGTTTGAGATTTCCGCTTGCATAGGCAGAGGCATTTTCCGCCGTAAGCACAAGTGCCGTTTCTCCGCTGAGGACGGTTTCGCCGGATGCAGTGAGAACAGGGGCATTGGAAAGTGTCGTCAAAACCGATGCTTGAGCCTGAATGACCGAGATAAGATTGGCGGTTTGTACGAATCCGTCCGAGGTTACATCGGCAGACGGAATTACAGTCGGACCGAGTACCTGTTTTTGCGTGGCATTGTCAATAACAATGTCACCGAGAATCTCAACAGTTTCAACGGTGTAGTCAACACTTCCCTGTCCTACGACAAAGTTTGCGCTTTTGAGATACGCGGAAAGCCCGGTACGGACACCGTCCGTGTTGTTCAGTGTGATCGAGGCACCGTTGTTGGCAGTAATGCGAAGTGTTTTTACATAGGTTGAGTTGGTCGCGTAAGCAATCGGCTCAACTGCGGTGATATAGCTGCCGCCGGAAAGCGCGCTGTATCCTTTTGTGTTGACGAGATAATTGTAAAGCTCGGTCGGCGAGACCTCAACCTTCCAGAATCCGTTGTAGTGGTCGGACTCCGTGTACCTTTCCCACGGTGTCTGACGCCCTACGAGATACTCTTTATTGCTTCCGCCCCACACTTCATTGATGCTGACGGTACACCCGCCGCAGCTGGAGGAGTAATAGGTGGACGCGATCTTTCCGTTGTATTCGATAATCAGTCCGTGTGTGCGTGTGGTCGCTTCGATGACCGTATCATTCACGCGGGCGGCACCGTGATATGCCTGACAATGGGAGGCGTTGCACAGATCGAAGCCGTGGGCGGACTGGTGTCGATTCAGAGAGCTTGCGGCATACGAACGAGCGGCGATGGCAAATGCACTCTGCGTTTCGATCTCCCAGGAAGGGCTGATCTCATACGGGAGAACGCCCTGCACATACTGATCGAGCGTCAAAACATTGACTACAGCTATGCCGTTTGCTGTTTCGGAGATGTGCCTCTTATAAGAAAAAACACCGTCATAGACATTGTTGGCAGGTGATTTTATGTAATTCGTTTTGCTGCCGGTCTGAATGGCGGACAAGCCAAGCGTCGTGCCGTCGGATGTATCATAGGAAAACAGAAGCCGATTTGAGGACGGTTCAATCAGAACGACAGATGTTTCGGACGGTTCCGTCACGTATGCAGCGTAAATCGGCAAATACTGCGCGATAACGGGAAGCATTGCATCTGCGTCGGCGTATGTAACGAAGTTTCCGACGCGAATGCGGAGGACTCCGCCAAAGTAAGAGGGGAACGCATAGAGTCCGGCAGGACTAAGCACAGCATTGAGCATATCGATCTGCTGCGAGAGAGAGGATACGTCAAAAACAGAAAAATCAGACAGGAACTCAACATGATACCCACCGATAACAGCGGAATACGGATCGGACGTTTCGGAATATCCGTCCGAGGTGTTCACAAGATTGGCATCGGCGGCAACGGTTACCGTTGTTTCGGGAATCTGCCAGAAAGGGACAAAATTGAAAACACCGTCAGATAGCGGTTGAGAGCCGAGCGTGTATCCGGCCGGTGTTGTTGTCTGAAAACTTTTCGGCACTCCATCGGCGTATTTGAGTCCAATGCGAATGTTAATATCATCAACAAGGGCACCGCCCTGTATCGGTGAAACGGAATATTCGGAAGCAGATGAAGAAAAAACCAAAATAGAGATAAGATAATACGCAGTGCTCGCAATCATCAAAAAGGCAAGAAACCCTGCAAAAATCCGTACAAGCAGCTTCGTGCGTCGCTCGCGTGCCGAGCCGTACTTTTCCTTACTGTTTTTCAGATCACTCAATGGTATAAGCCCCCCGTACCATAATGAACGCGGTTTCGGATGTCACAAGCACACCGCGACCGTCTGCTCGCGGAACAAGCAAAAGATGGTTTGCAGTAATCGGAACACCGTGCGAGAGATCCTTGGCTCCGGTGAGGTCGGAAATTCCTCCGAGGGAGTTGGCATCGAGAATAACACAAGCAGTACCGGCACGAAGGATCAGCTCGCAGGACTCACCGCACATGATCTTTTGACCGAACGAAAGCTGCAAAACGGTAAACGTATAGCTCGCATCCGATGAGGAGGAAGGCTCCGTGTCAACTGGCGTCTGCGTTTCCGGTCCCGTAACGGGTGCTGTATCCGTTTCGGTGGGAATTTTCTCAAGGTTGTCCACTTTAGTTTCGAGATTTGTGACTCTCGTCAGAAGGTCGGTAAGCTGCGGATCGATCTCCGTTGCCTTGAACTGCTTGAGATAACTGAGAGAAATCAGCGGATCGCTCGTTCCGTCGTAGGCGGAGACCGCAACAGCGGCGGTCAACAAAGACAAAACCAACGCAAGAGAAAGAAGAACGGTTTTTGTTTTTCTTGTGTTTTTCATATACAATTCCTGTTCTTTCAAAATTCAGAGCGTGCGCTCATAAGTATCACTACTATACATTATACATAGAATCCAAAAAAAATCAAGTCAAAAATGGTTACATATGATACATACAGTCACTTTTATGCAATTTTGCCATCAAAAGTGCCGGTTATTCGAGCGAAAGCTGCTTCTTGCCGGATTCGACAGAGGCAAGCGTTACGCCGGCAGCAGGGATCTTGATTTTTTTGCACTTGGATGCTTCGGCGAACGCGGTGATCGACTCGCCGCTCACTGCCGCAGTAATCCGCTGTCCTTTTTTGAGAGAAAACAGCGAGACACCGGAGGATGTTCTTGTACTCATTTCGGGCACAAGGTTTGAGCGTATGAGGATCGCCTTACCGCCGTCGGAAATCATGAGAATATCGATCGGATCAATCTCGTAGAAAGCGGCGACAATCGGTGAGGAGGCACTGAAAGCCCCGCTGAGCTTGCGTCGGTTGGATTTCGTCTCGTAGGCGGAGACGGGAACACGCACGCCTTTTCCGTTCTCAAAAATGAAGACAACATGATGTTTCGGATTGTATTCGGTAAGGGCTTTTGCCATGATGGGTAGTTCCCCGTCGTCAAATTTAAGGAAGGCGGGTAAATAATCACCGAGCGCGGATGCTTTCGTGTTGGTGAAATCATCGAGCTTTGCTTTATACGCCTGCGCACCGTTTGTGAACACGAGCAGCTCGGCACGGTTTTCCGTATCCTCGCTGCTCGCGATAACGTCGCCGTCCTTGAGCTTTTGCTCATCACTTCCGCGCAGAGACTGGTGCGTGATCTTTTTGAAATATCCCTCCCGTGTGAGTACGATACGGACGTCGTAATTCTCAACGGCAGTCTCTTCCTTCACGGCAACGATGTCCTCCGCATAGATGAGCTGCGTTTGACGCGGTTTCGCATACTTCTTCTTGATGTCGGCAAGCTGTTTTGCGATGTATGCCTTCTGCTTCAGCTCGTCTCCGATCAGTGCTTCCAACTCGGCAATCTCCTGCTGGAGAGATTCGATCTCCTTGATTCTGCCGATGATATACTCACGGTTGAGGTGGCGGAGCTTGATTTCCGCGATGTATTCCGCTTGTATCTGATCGATTTTGAATCCGACCATAAGATTCGGTACAACGTCGGATTCCTTCTCCGTCTCGCGGACGATGCGGATTGCCTTGTCAATATCGAGCAGAATTTTCCCGAGACCGCGGAGAAGATGGAGCTTATCCTTCTTTTTCGCGAGATCGTAAGTGAACTCACGGATGAGACAGTCACGGCGGAAGCGGATCCACTCATGCAGGATTCCCATAACGCCGAGCTGACGCGGCGCGTGGTCAATCAGCACGTTGAAGTTGCAGGAGAAGCTGTCCTCAAGTGTTGTGAGCTTGTAGAGCTTCGCCATTACCGCATCGGGATCGGCACCGCGGCGAAGATCGATCGTAATGAGCCGCTGACCGTTTTTGTCAATCGAGTTCATGCAGTCCGTAATCTCTTTAATCTTGCCGTCGTGCACGAGATCGCGGATCGTTTTGATGATCGTATCCACGACCGTGGAATACGGAATTTGCACAATATCGATGGAGTTGTTCTTTTTGTCATAAGTATACCGCGCGCGCATACGGAACGAGCCGCGTCCCGTCTCGAAAATTTCTCGCATCTGCTCACGGTCGTAAATGAGCTGTGCCCCTGTGGAGAAATCGGGGGCTTTGATAATGTCGAGCATTTTATCGACGGTAGTCTTCGGGTTTTTCAGAAGCGCGATCGTGCCGTCGCAGATTTCGCCAAGGTTGAAGGAACAGATTTGCGATGCCATACCGACTGCGATGCCCATGTTCGGTGAGACGAGAATATTCGGAAACGTCGTCGGCAGGAGAGACGGCTCCTTTGTCGTGTTGTCGTAGTTCGGAACCATATCGACCGCATTTTTATCGATGCCGGAGAAAAGCTCCGCGCAGATCGGATCGAGCTTCGCCTCGGTATAACGGGAAGCGGAAAAAGCATCGTTGCTGTAATGCTTGCCGAAGCTACCCTTTGAGTCAATGAACGGGTGCAGGAGCGCTTCGTTTCCCTTTGTAAGGCGGACGAGTGTTTCGTAAATCGCCATATCGCCGTGCGGATTGAGCTCCATTGTGGCGCCGACAATCTTCGCGCTTTTGACACGGGGACCGGACATAAGTCCCATTTTATACATCGTATAGAGCAGCTTACGGTGCGACGGTTTGAAGCCGTCGATCTCCGGGATCGCACGGGAGATGATTACGCTCATGACGTAGGGCATGTAGTTTTTTTCAATCGTCTCGGTGATCGGTTGATTCTGAATCTCCGCCAAGGTCTCCTCGGAAACCGGGACGGGTACTTTCTTCTTAGCCATAAATTCCTCTTTCAGTTGGATTCGGCTTCACTGCCGGACACATGTACAATCTTGCCGCCGGATGCACGGATCAGTCGGTTATATAGGGCAAGATATTCGCCCGATGCGGGCGGGAGCTTGATATAGACACGTGTACAGCCGATCTCATCGGCGTGACGCAAAAGGGTAAACAAGGAGTGTGACTGTGCCGCCGCACCGGCATTTACACCGGCACTGAGGACGGAGCATCCTGTAAACCTGTCTGCAAGATCATCAGAAACGGCGACCGCCTCGCTCGGTGTGAGGTTCGCCTTTACAAATGCTTCAAAAGCATCATCGGATGCGTCAACAAGAACGACCTCGGCATTCGGTGCGTAGTGCTTGTATTTCATTCCCGGGGAGAGGGGCTTGTCCCCCGCTTCCGACGGATCGGTTACCGCACGGGCGATTTCAACCGTACCGCACACACGCGCAAGCATGATCTCCGTAACTGCACCGGGACGCAGGATGATGCACCCGTCATCCGTCAGTTTGATGACAGTGGATTCCAGTCCGATCTCACACGGACCGCCGTCCAGGATCATCTCAATCCGCCCGTCCATATCATAAAGGACGTGCTGTGCCGTTGTCGGCGATGGCGAGCCCGAGCGGTTGGCGCTCGGCGCCGCGATCGGTACGCCTGCCGCACGAATCAGCGCCCGTGCGAACGGATGGGACGGACAGCGCACAGCGACGGAATCAAGTCCGCCCGTTACGCTCGGCGGAACGGTATCCTTTTTCGGCATGATGACGGTAAGCGGACCGGGCATGAATGCCTCTGCGAGCTTATAATACAGTGGCGGAACATGTGCGATCGCTTCCGCCTCGCAAGGCTCTGCCACATGCACGATCAGAGGATTGTCGGACGGTCGTCCCTTTGCGGCATAGATCTTCCCTGCCGCCTCCGCGCTGAACGCAGACGCGCCGAGACCGTATACTGTCTCGGTGGGCATACCGACCAGACCGCCGTTTCGGATGATTTCCGCGGCACGGGCAATCTGCGCTGCATCCGTATCGGGAGCTATGCCGAGCTTTACATATTCGGTTATCACGGCTGTCCTGCCTCCTTTTCGGCGAGCTTTGCGGCGGCATCTGCCTCTGCAAGCGCATCTGTCATAAAGTCTATATCACCGTTGAGAAATGTATCCAGCGCATAAGAGGTGAGTCCGATACGGTGATCCGTCACACGCCCCTGCGGATAGTTGTATGTTCGAATACGCTCGCTACGATCGCCTGTTCCGACCTGCGATTTTCGCTCCGAGGCGATCCTGTCCGCCTGCTCTCGCTGCTTCTGATCGAACAGCTTAGCACGAAGTAAACGCATCGCTTTATCCTTGTTCTGAAACTGGCTTCGCTCATTCTGGCACTCGATCACGATGCCCGTCGGCTTGTGTGTCAGACGGACGGCCGATTCTGTTTTGTTGATATGCTGACCGCCTGCACCCGAGCTTTTGATGGATTCGATGTGGATGTCGGCAGGGTTGATTTCGATTTGCACATCCTCCGCCTCGGGAAGGACGGCAACGGTTACGGTAGAGGTATGAATACGCCCCGACGATTCCGTTTCGGGAACGCGCTGGACACGGTGGACGCCGCTTTCAAACTTGAATCGGGAATAAGCCCCCTCCCCGCTGACAAGGAACGTAATCTCGCGGTAGCCGCCGAGACCTGTCTCCGTTGCACTTGCAAATTCCGTTTTAAATCCGTGTGCGGTCGCACACATTACGTACATGCGGTACAATACCGCAACAAACAACGTCGCCTCGTCACCGCCCGCGCCTGCGCGGATTTCGACGATGACGTTTTTGTCATCGTTCGGATCGGGCGGAACAAGAAACACTCTGAGCTCCGCACGGAGCTTTTCAAGAACGGCTTCTGCATCCCTGTACTCCTCCTCTGCGAGTGCGCGAATCTCCTCATCCGCTTCGTTTCTGCGGAGGAAATCCGCGTCTGCCATCTGCGCTTCGGCTGATTCATACCGTGTGATCTTTTCAACGATCGGTGTAAGTGCGCTGTACTCCTTCAAAACGGATGCGTACTTTGCGCTGTCCGATACGGTTTCGGGCGAGGCAAGCAAATGCTCAAGCAGTTCGTGCCGCTCTTTATGCTGTTTTAATGTATCAAGCCACTGCGCCATATGTTTGCCTCCTTCGAAACAGTATCGTATGTATATACGGACACCGCTCCCGCGTAAGTTACGCGGGAGTGGTGCGTATACGGATTATTTTTTCACGAGATGGCAGGCGAAGCCGCCGATTTCTTCTTTCAGATACACGCTGACGAGCTTGCCCTTTGCGTCGTATTTCTTTGACTCCTCATCGAAGAGAACGCCCATTCTCGACAGATACGCCGCTGCGCGGTCAACGAAGTTTGTTCCGATTGCAATATGACCGTGCGTACCGCGTCCGGGAGACTTCAGGATTTCAAACAGCTTTGCCGCCCAAACGGAGCCGGTGTGCTCCTCGGAAGTAAATCCGAAGAGATTGGCAAACGTGTCCGCCGCACTGCGGCTTTCGGTTTCGCTCTCTGTATTGATGCCGAGGTGGTGGAGATCAAACCCGAGCATTTTGACGACAGCCTCACGGGTGAGTGCCTCGATGGCATTCCAATCCTCCGCGTCAATCAGCGACTCCTTCACCATAAAGCTGCCGCCGCAGGCGATAACCTTATCAAAACGGAGATACTCGAGCAGGTTGTCCGCATTGATGCCGCCGGTCGGCATGAAACGGATATTTCCGTACGGTGCGGACATGGCTTTAATCATGCCGATGCCGCCTGCCGCCTCCGCAGGAAAGAATTTGACCGTATCAAGTCCAAGCTCGATAGCCGCCTCAATATCGGACGGATTGGCGCATCCGGGCAGAATCGGGATGCCGATCTTCTGACAGTGACGCACCGTGTTCGGATTCAGACCGGGACTGACGATGAATTTTGCACCGGCAGCCTTGGCGCGATCCGCCTGTTCTGCGTTCAGGACGGTGCCGGCACCGACAAGCATATCGGGACACGCCTCCGCGATGGCGGCGATTGCTTCCGCGGCGCACGCGGTACGGAAGGTGATCTCAGCCGCAGGAAGACCGCCGCGGCAAAGAGCCTGCGCAAGCGGAACAGCCTTTTTCGGATCGGTTATCTTTATAACGGGAATAATACCGATTTCGTAAAGCAATTCATTCATGGTCTTCATGGGCATACCCTCTTATTTGCAAAATGCGGAAAATGCTTTGTGCGCGGAATAAACATCCGTTTTGGAAACAACCTCGAACGGAGCGTGCATCGAAAGAACGGGAACACCGATGTCAACCGTGTCGATGTTTTGGTTGGCAATATATTTTGCAACGGTGCCGCCGCCGCCCTGATCGACCTTGCCGAGCTCACTCGTCTGCCAGAGCACGCCGTCACGCTCGAACATCTGACGAACCGTGCCGACAAACTCCGCGCTTGCATCGCTTGTGCCGCTCTTGCCGCGTGCGCCGGTGTATTTCGCCATAGCAACGCCGCAGTTGAGAAGCGAAGAATTGCGCTTCTCGTATACCTCGGGATAGTTCGGATCATATCCGGCACTTACGTCTGCGGAGAGACACATGGAGTTCGCACGGATCACGTTCGCGTTTCCGCCGAGATTCTTTGCCAGCTCGTCAATCAGATCCACCAGGAGAGAGCATTGCATACCCGTAACGCCGTCACTGCCGATTTCTTCTTTATCGGCGAGAACGCACATGAGGGTGTGTGCGCCGCCTGCGTTTTCAATAATAGCGGTGAGTGCCGGATACGCGCATACGCGGTCGTCGTGTCCGTACGCACCGAGCATCCAGCGGTCAAAGCCGACATCGACCGCATTGGCGGCGGGAACCATGCAAAGCTCCGCGCTCATGAAATCCGTCTCGGTGATGCCGTACTTATCGTTGAGATATGCCATTACACAGAGCTTTACCTTATCGGAGGCGGGGGTAACGGTTCCGTCCTCCTCCATATACGGACTGCCTGCGATCAGAATATTCATACCTTCACCGGTAAACGCGGTGCCGAGCGGTTTTGCACTTTGATCCTTGGCGAGATGCGGCAGAAGATCCGTAATGCAGAACACGGGATCGCCGGGCAGATCGCCGATGCGCACGTCAATGCTCGTGCCATCCTTCGTGATAACGACGCCGTGGAGTGCCAGCGGCACGGTTGCCCACTGATACTTGCGGACGCCGCCGTAATAATGTGTCTTGAAATAGCCGAGACCGTCGCTCTCAAAGAGAGGATGCTGCTTCAGATCAAGACGGGGAGAATCGATGTGTGCCGCAGAGATACGGACGCCGCTGTTGATGTCCTCCGTGCCGAGCGCCATAACGTACAGGCTCTTTCCGCGGTTGTTATAGTAAACCTTGTCTCCCTTTTGGAGCTTGTCGCCGATCTTGTATGCACGGAATCCTGCATCCTCCAGCATTTTTACAGAGGCGATGACGGCTTCCCGTTCCGTTTTTCCTTCATCCAGATATTTTGCATAACCGATGCAGTACTCCTTTGCGGCAGAAAGCTCCTCTGCACTCCAGAGTTCAAATGCGGATTTTTTCTTATAGAACACTTCCTCCGCGAGAAGCTGTCCCTTTGTCTTTTCTTCGCTCATGTGTATATATCCTTTCGTGTTAATATTTGCCGTTAATTCGGTGCCGTTCCGTACAGACGCTTATACACGCCGATTGCGTCGTTCACGCGCTTTACGTATTTTGCCGTTTCTTTATAGGGAATATTCGTAAGCCTGCCGTCATCATCCGTATACTCGGGCATTTGCAGCCATTCATCGGCACGGGACATCCCTGCATTGTAGGCGGCAAAAACGGTATCCCACCGATTATAGCGCATGTACAGGTACGAAAGCAGATACGTTCCGTATTCGATATTCGTTTCGGGATCATACAGCATACCGCTGTCCGCCGTGCGTTTCATCAGCATGGAAATCCACGAAAACGTATCCGGTGTGATCTGCATCAGACCGACCGCCCCTGCAGAGGAAACCGCGTTGCTTATGAAATCGCTTTCGACTTTGATAACGGCATAGATCACATGCTCCGGCACGCCGTACTGATCGGAATATTTGCTGACGTATTCACTGAAATCGCGCGGATAGCGAGTTCTGTCAACGGCATCCCAGATTGTCTGGTAAAGGTACCCTGCCAAAACGGATGCGGCGAGAATAATCAGGATAACGCCGCTCACGCGGGCACTTTTTTTCAGTCTGTCATTCATCTGCACTCTCCCGGATTCCGAAGCGTTCAAAAATTGCACGAACAGTATCACCGATTTGCAAATCCAAAGTCTCGCAGTGATCGCCGTTCTCTATCACATAATCACAGCGGCGAATAAGCTCCTCTGCGGAAATCTGTGACGCAAGACGTCGGTGTGCTTGTGCTTCGGTAATGCCATCACGCTTCATGATGCGCGCCACGGACACCTCCTCGGGCGCAACGATGCAGAGTGTGCAGTCGCAGTGCGCATGAAATCCGCTTTCAAAGAGAACGGGGGCATCGACAATCACGGCGGGCGCGCCGTTTGCCGAGAGCTCCTCGGCAACACGTACCGTTTCGCGCAGGATGTGCGCGTGGGTGATACGGTTGAGCTTCGCAAGCGCATCGGATGCGCCGTCAGCGAAAACAATATCGGCAAGAGCGCGGCGGTTGAGTGAGTGATCCGGATTTGCAATTTCCGCACCGAACGCACCGACCAGCTCACGCATACATGGCGAATACTGCGCGGCAGGCGCGGTCATCGTGCGGTAGACAGCATCCGTATCAATCGACGGGATGCCGTGTGCGGCAAATTTTTTTGCAACATATCCCTTGCCGCTTCCGCTTCTGCCGCAAAGACCGATCAGCGGAACGTGATTTCTTGCTTTCATACAGTCAGCTTACTCCTGCTTTGCAAACGCTTCGGCGAATACGAATGAATACCCTGCTCCGGAGAGAATCTCTCCCATTTTGAAAATCTTCTCAGCGTAATCGGGCTGGTAATTGAAGTAATGGTTGTAGAAATACTGCTCATGAATACACACACCGATATATTCCTTGCCGATATACGGAGAGAACACGTCATCAATTTCTGCAAGAGAAAGCGCGTTCAGCGTGAACAGCGGAAGATGGAACTTCTTGAACAGCATACCGGTATCTTCATCGAGAATTGCATCCATGGTTGAAATCGTTTTTTCAAGCTGTTCGGGAGAAAAATGATTGTACGAGCAGACCGAGCAGTTGATCGAAGCGAGCTTACCGCCGCGCTCGTACATACGTGTATCGGGCGAACGGTTTTCAAGCAGGCGTGCTTCGTGCGCCGCGGAAAGGAAGCCGGGCGCATAGTCAATAGCCTTGCCTGCGGATACATCCATAACGCGCACACCGCAGTCGTAAAGCGCACGGACGCCCTCCTTGCTCATCGCATTCCAGTGTGGGCACATGCCGTATGTAAAGGATTCCTCGCCTGCAAAGCGAACAACCTCGCGATAGGTATCGTCAAAGAGCTGTTTCATCTCGGCGTAGCTGACGTTCGGATGCGGATAATCGGGAAATTCGCTCTCGGCGTGGATGCCGAACTTCAGCCAATCGGAGGCGGCGCGAAATTCTTCCTTGTAGGCGTCGGTCATCTCCGATAAAGAAAAATCGTGCGCATAGTTTTCACGGTTGGTTCTGTAAAACAGATTGAGCTGTGTTTTTACGCCGTACCGCTCGTATGCCGTTTTCAGCATAGCCATATACGGATCGTCAAACAGAGATAAAGGACGGCGGCGAGTGATTTCGTGAAGTGTCCAGATAACATCGTCAATCAGAAAATGGGATTTTGGTGATACAGCCATAGATAACCTCCAAAGAATTGATAGAGATGAGAGAGACTGCGCAAACCCTGCACAAATCCACCGTATATTATACCACAAGCTCTCAGCTTTTGCAATACCTCCCTATATTTTATTGTAAAATCATTCTTCGGTCCGAATAAAAAAATACACAATTCCGCCTGTGTCCATGCGCACTCCGATTACAACAGATCCGCCGTTGCAGTCAAGGCAGACACGGCACATACACTGCGCACAGCGACTCGATGAAAGAGTGAGAGAGTCAAGCTCTGTCTTCCCTGCCGCATACGTCGTGGCGATGCGGATGCACTCTTCCTCCGTCAGTCGAATTTCATGCGGTACGGCCGCAATCGCATAGGCGGACACGCGGTTCGATGCACCGTCAAACAGCACAGTGACATTCCGGCAGTATGCACAGTGCCCATCGGCGGAGAAGATATTGCGTACACCGATAAATTCCGCCGCAAGCTCCGTATAATCTTTTGCCTCCCCGACCGGCTCTGCCATTGTCTGCGGTGACTGAACGCGTGCGCTCGCGCGCGAAAGCGTGCCTGCCGTATCTGCCGACTCACGGAGAGAGCTGACGAACGCAGAGGCGGAAAAACGGTTCTCGACGATCATTGCTTCGACCTCTGTACAGAAAGTGAAAAATCGGGCATCCCGCGCACCGATCACTTCCGTGAAGAGACGTGCATCCGCATCACGCAGAAAATCACTCGCGTGTGTTGCCGCGAGCGCGGCGGATACTTCGGCAGAAACCGCGTCGGAAGCATCTTTGAGCGCGAGCATTTCCGCCGCGGCAAGGGATGCTGCACGCTCCCGACGGATATTTCGGGCGTATATGCCGCCTATGCCGGACGCAATCAGCGCGGCAAAGCACGTGAGAAACGCAATACCGAGAAGCAGTATTGCGTGACGGGTTCGCTCGGGCTCTTCTTTTATGAATCGAATGAGTCGCATGTTGCTCTCCTTTCGGGTGTTTGTGTTTAGGATACCCAGTTTTGAAAAAATCATAAATTCATTTGACATTCGGTATGAATTTTGTTATAATATTTATGTATGTACAGTCGGCATACAGACTTCTGATGAGAGAGGGTGCTTGACAATTTCGAAATCCGTATTTCCCACACTGATTTCCAACGAACACCTTCGTTCTGTCATCGGCGGCGATCTTCTTGCCGGACGTCTCGGGCACGCATATATTCTGGAAGGACCGGTCGGCAGCGGAAAACACACATTCGCACGTCTGGTTGCTGCTTCCCTTTCCTGCGAAAGCCGTGCCGATGCACGGTATCCGCTTCCGTGCGGAGAGTGTCTTTCCTGCCGAAAAATCCGTGACGGATTTTCGCCCGATGTGATTTATATCAAACGGGAGGAGGATCGCGCATCGATCGGTGTGGATGCCGTGCGTAAGGTGCGGGAAAGTCTTTGGATCGCACCGAACGAAAACGAGGCAAAGGTGTATATCATCGAAGACGCGGACACAATGACTGTTCCGGCACAGAATGCCTTTTTGCTGTCCCTCGAGGAGCCGCCTCCGTATGCGCGCTTCTTTCTGCTGACGGAGAATGCCTCTGCTCTGCTGGAAACAATCCGCAGCCGTGCACCGATACTCCGTATGCAGATTTTTGACAATGAAGCTCTGAGCGATATTCTGATAAAGGATCCGCGACTGAATACACTTGCGAGATCGCAAGGCGATTTTTTCCACAGGGCTGTATCCGCTTCGGGCGGTGCCGTCGGGCGGGCACGTCAGCTTCTTGATTCCGCATCCGCTGAGGGTGAAGCGTTGCTTTCTCTTCGTGCAGATGCCGCAAAAATCACATCGATGCTCTTTTCGGCAGACCCAACGGAAAGTGCGCAGATTCTCCTCGCGCTGTCGAAGGACAGGGCCGAATCTGTAAAACTGCTTGAGCACGTACTGGTCGCGCTCCGCGACCTTGCTGCCCTGAAGAAAAATCCCGCACTGCCGCCACTCTTCTTTCCGACTGCCGCTGAATGCCGCGCGGTCGGCGATAAAATTCCGCTTACACGTATTCTCGCAGCCTATGACGATGTACTCACGGCGCGGGAGCAAATTCTTGCCAATGCGTCCGTACAGACTGTGTTTGTCGGACTTCTCATGAATAAACACTAATCCCAATACTGCTGAAAGGAACGATTTTTATCGTATATAATTATGGCTCAGGATAACAGAATGCACCGGAATTTCGGTGCCCCCGAAACAACCGAGGTCGTCGGTGTCCGCTTCCGTGACACAGGCAAGGTTTACTATTTCGCCCCCGGCAATCTTACGATCAAAGAAGACACCCCCGTTATCGTCGAAACATCGCGCGGCACGGAGTACGGCATTGCGACAATCGGAAACAAAACGGTTTCAACTTCGGAAATCGTACCGCCTCTGCGTCCTGTTCTTCGTATTGCGACACAGAACGACGTGGAAAGACACGAGGCGAACATTGCCCTTGAAAAAAATGCGTTTGACATCTGTCTCGAAAAAATTCGCGAGCATAAACTGGAAATGAAGCTGATCGATGCGGAATATACATTCGACAACAACAAGCTGATCTTCTATTTCTCTGCCGAGGGGCGCGTCGATTTCCGCGAGCTTGTCAAAAATCTCGCATCCGTATTCCGCACCCGTATCGAGCTTCGTCAGATCGGTATCCGTGATGAGGCAAAAATGATGGGCGGTATCGGCATCTGCGGACGTCCGTTCTGCTGTTCAACCTTCCTCACGGATTTTGCACAGGTTTCCATCAAAATGGCGAAGGAGCAGAATCTCTCGCTCAACTCTGCGAAAATCTCCGGCACGTGCGGTCGTCTCATGTGCTGTTTGAATTACGAGTATCAGACTTATGAGGAAGAACTTCGACTCACGCCGCCGGTCGGCAGCCGCGTGAAAACAGAAGACGGCACGGGCAACGTGACAGAAATCTCGCCGATGACCGGAATGATTAAGGTTGGACTGACGGATAAGCAAGGGAATACAGTCATCCGTTCCTTCCACCGCGACAAGGTGACAGTGCTGAAGCTGCCTGAGCGTGGGCACGCAAAAGGACAGAAGCAGTCTGCCGAATGATGCTCGCAAGGAACTTTTCCGGCGTAATCGGTGTCCGATTCCGTATTTTCTAATAATTTTCTGCGTTTCTTTGCAACAAATTTTCGAAAAACGATTGCAATTTCATTTTTTTGTGCTACAATAGTATCAAATACAAAATCGGAGGTATTAACAATGGCTTACAAGATTTCTGCTGACGATTGCATCGGCTGCGGCGCATGCGCAAGCGAGTGCCCGGTTGAGTGCATCACCGAAAAAGACGGAAAGTACGTAATCAACGCAGACGAGTGTCTTGACTGCGGTGCTTGCGCAGGCACCTGCCCTGTTGGTGCAGCAGCTGCTGAATAATCCCGTATTTTTCTACATACAAAAGCGCGCCTCGTGCGCGTTTTTTGTTGTTCATTTCATAAAGGCGGTGCTACATGAACACTTTTGCGGGCGAAATGCCGCTTACAAGGGACGGAGAAAGGATTGATGAAATCAACGAAAACCTCCGTCTCATACAAAAAATCGGCGGACTGACCTTCGGCACGGATGCGTACCTGCTCTCCGCTTTTGCGAAGGAGTGCGAAAGCGGCACACTTGCCGATCTCGGCAGCGGAACAGGCGTTGCTTCCCTGCTCTGTTTAACACGGAATAAATATCGCCGCGCATTCGCCGTGGAGCTTCAGGATGAGTTCTGCGATCTGATCGCACGAAATGCGGAAATGAACCGTCTTGGTGAGCGTGTGACCGTTCTTCACAAGGATGTGCGCGAACTCACACAGGCGGATACCGGCGGTACCGTTTCCGCGGTTATTTCAAATCCGCCGTACATGCCTGCCGGTGCAGGCATCACGGGTGCTGATCTCCGCATGGAGACGGCACGGCGTGAGCTGAACGGCACGATTGCGGATTTCTGCAATGCCGCCGCACGGATTCTGACAACGGGCGGACTGTTTTACACCGTTTTCCGCCCTGACAGACTACCCGAGCTAATGACGGCTCTGCGCGAAGCGCGACTTGAGCCGAAGCGCATGATAACTGTCTATCCCGACACGGAAAGCCGTCCGTGCCTCGTCCTTGTCGAATCCAAAAAAGACGCAGCACCGTCGCTCATCCAGTCGCCGCCGTTGATTATCTATAAAAGCCCGACCGAGCGCGTCTATACGGATGCCGTGACGCGCGTTTATGATACGTTCTCTCTTGAGTTTTTATTCGCGCCAAAGAAAGGAGCAGACCGATGACAGAAAAAAACAAAACAGTGGGCGGCACGCTCTATCTTGTCGCAACACCGATCGGCAACCGTGCCGATATTTCCGAACGGGCGCTGAAGGTGCTCTCCGAGGTGGATTTTATCGCCGCAGAGGATACGCGCAATTCCGGACTGCTCCTTTCCCACTACGGCATCTCCAAGCCGTTTGTCAGCTATCACGAGCACAACAAGCACGAGCGCGGCGAGCATATCGCCAAACGGCTTGAAAGCGGTGAATCCTGCGCGCTGATTACGGACGCCGGCACGCCCGCGATCAGTGATCCGGGTGAGGATATTGTAGCCCTGTGCGCAAAACGCTCAATCCCCGTATCGTCCGTTCCGGGCGCGTGTGCCGCTGTCACCGCGCTGTCCATGTCCGCGCTTCCGACAAGACGGTTTGTGTTTGAAGGCTTCCTGCCGCCCGATAAAGGCGAGCGACGCCAAAGGCTTGCTTTACTCGCAAATGAAACGCGCACGGTCATTTTGTACGAAGCTCCGCACAAGCTCCGCCGCACGCTTTCCGATATGCTTGCCGCATGGGGCGACAGACGGATTTCCCTCTGCCGTGAGCTTACTAAGCTGAATGAGGAGGTCATCCGCACGACGATTGCGGATGCGGTGCGCCTGTATGAGGAAACCGAGCCGCGCGGTGAATACGTGCTCGTCATCGATGGGACATCGGAAACAGGGACTGCAGAAGAATATCCCGAGGATCCCGAAGCGCACGTGCAATCGCTCATAGATGAAGGACTATCCCGTATGGACGCAATCAAAGCGGCGGCAAAAGCACGCGGACTTAGCAAGGGAGTTTTTTACAAACAACTCCTTTCCGAAAATGACACAGAATAATTCGCGAAATTTCACAAAAAACGCGCTCTGCCTCTTGTAAGATGCGCGTTTTTCTGATATAATAATAGAATAGATTTCCATATACAAAAAGTCTCAGCGATGAGAGGAGAAATATCATGCCGAACAAAGAAAAGTTTTACATCACCACAGCGATTGCGTATGCGTCCTCCAAGCCGCATTTCGGCAACACCTACGAGATCATCATGACGGACGCCATCGCACGCTACAAGCGTCAGAGAGGCTACGACGTGCATTTTCTGACAGGCACGGATGAGCACGGTCAGAAGATCGAAACGCGTGCGCTTGAGGCAGGCATTACGCCGAAGGAGTACGTGGACAAGGTGGCAGGAGAGATCCGCCGCATCTGGGATCTGATGGACACGACGTACGATCATTTCATCCGCACGACGGACGATTACCACGAAAAAGCCGTCGCCCGTATGTTCAAGAAAATGTACGACAAGGGCGACATCTACAAGGGTCACTACGAGGGCTGGTACTGCACGCCGTGCGAATCCTTCTTCACGGATACACAGCTTTCTGACGGCAAGTGCCCCGACTGCGGACGCGAGGTCAAAAAAGCCAAGGAGGAAGCGTATTTCTTCCGTATGAGCAAGTACGCCGACCGTCTCATGGAGCATTTTGAGACACATCCCGAATTCCTTCAGCCGGAATCGCGCAAAAAGGAAATGATTAACAACTTTTTGAAGCCTGGGCTCCAGGATCTGTGCGTTTCCCGCACCTCGTTCAAGTGGGGTATCCCCGTTGAATTTGATCCGAATCACGTCATCTACGTCTGGCTGGATGCACTCACGAACTACATCACCGCGCTCGGCTACGATCCCGAGAACATCGACCAGCCCGAGCTCTACAAGAAAAACTGGCCCGTTGACGTGCACATCATCGGTAAGGACATCGTCCGTTTCCACTCGATTTACTGGCCGATCTTCCTTATGTCGCTCGATCTGCCCTTGCCGAAGAGCATTTTCGGTCACCCGTGGTTTATCTCGGGTGCAGACAAAATGAGTAAGTCCCGCGGCAACGTGATCTATGCGGATGAGCTTGCACGGAAAATCTCCGTTGACGGTGTTCGCTACTACGCACTCGCCGAGATGCCGTACGCAAACGACGGTTCGATCACCTATGAAAACGTGGTAAACCGCTACAACACCGATCTCGCAAACAATCTCGGCAACCTTGTCAGCCGTACTGTTGCGATGACGAAGAAGTATTTCGACGGCGTAATCCCCGCGCCCGGTGCGGATGAAGGCACGGATGCCGAGCTGAAGGCACTCGCGCTCTCGACCGTTCAGGAGTTTACCGCTCAGATGGATACCTACCATATCGCGGATGCAATCGAAGCAGTCGTTGCCCTGCTCCGCCGCACGAACAAGTATATCGATGAAACTACCCCGTGGTCGCTTGCAAAGGATCCCGCATCCATGCCGAGACTCGGTACGGTTATGTACAACCTGCTTGAGTGTATCCGCTTCGCCGCCATTCTGCTGGAGCCTGTCATGCCGTCCACAGCAAAGGCAATCTACGCACAGATTGGCGCGGATGCAGTCGATTACGATTCTCTCACCGCATTCGGCGGCATGAAGGTCGGCGCATCCGTTGGCGAAGCAACGCCTCTGTTTGCACGCATCGACGAGAAGAAATTCATGGAAGAAATCGAAGCCGAAATCGCCGCAAAGCAGGCGGAAGCCGAGAAAGCCTCCAAAGCCATCGAGAAGCCCGAAGGTGTTGCACAGATCGGCATTGAGGATTTCATGGGCGTAGAGCTTCGCACGGCACAAATCATTGCCTGCGAGAAGGTACCGAAGGCGAAGAAACTTCTGAAGCTGCAAATAGATCTCGGCTACGAAAAGAGACAGGTCGTATCCGGCATTGCGAAATTCTATGAGCCGGAGGCTCTGATCGGCAAAAAGATCATTCTTGTCGCTAATTTGAAGCCTGCCGTTCTCTGCGGTATCGAAAGTAACGGCATGATCCTTGCCTCCGGCGAGGAAGAAATCCGCGTGGTATTCCTCTCTGAGGATACGCCGCTCGGCGAGCGCGTCCGCTGATGGATACGCCCGTGTTTTTTGATTCCCATGCGCACTACTTCGACGACCGTTTTTTGAAATATGACGGCGGTGCCGAGGCGGCAATCCGTGACGCAATGGATGTGGGGATCGGGTACATTCTGAACGCAGGAACGACGCCGGAAACATCCCGCGCGGCAATTCGGCTGGCGGAAACGCATGACGGTTTGTATGCCGCTGCAGGTCTGCATCCGAGCGATTCGCACGATGTGAGCGACGCCGATCTTCCGTCGGTGCTTGATGAAATCCGCACGCTCTGTTCCCGTGAAAAGGTTGTTGCACTCGGTGAGATCGGGCTGGATTACTACTGGGACGATTCACAGAAAGGTCGCCAAAAATCGATTTTCGACGCTCAGCTTTCGATGGCGGAGGAGCTCGATCTTCCCGTAATCATTCATGATCGTGATGCGCACGGCGATACGATGGATATTCTTCGCGCGCATCCGAACGTGCGCGGTGTCCTGCACAGCTTCAGCGGCAGTTCCGAGATGGCGCGACAGCTTTTGAAAAACGGCTGGTACATCTCGTTTTCAGGACCGATCACGTACAAAAACGCACGATCTATCCGCGAGGTTGCCGCAAGTGTGCCGCTTGATCGGATTCTGATTGAAACGGATGCACCGTATCTGCCGCCCGAGCCGCACCGCGGCAAGATCAATTTTTCGGGATATCTTCCCTTCACGGCAAAGGCCGTTGCAGATGTAAAAGAGTGCTCGCTTGAGGTGATCGCACGGCAGACGACCGAAAACGCGAAAGCGTTATTTGGATTATAACGAAAACCCACCGCAAATACAGCGGTGGGTTTTCTTTATCAAATTTGAATCGGATAATCCCCGTATCCCATACAGCAGGAATGATCAATCCATATAAGTCGCTGCATTTCGAGTGTCGCAAGCAGGATACAAAGACAGGTATGATATTCCAAGCGTATCTCATGTTGTGAGTACATAATACCATACGGATAGCCAAAAGTAAACAACCTGTTGCGCGACCAACACAACCAACGGTTGGGACGCAAAACGGAAGAAAAACCACTGATCGATTTTGCTCAGTGCACAATCCGCGGACTTTGCTTCACGAAATAATCCGCCACGCGTCCGCACGGGATACAGAGCGTATACAGCCTGTCAGCGTTCAGCGTGTGGGTATATTGCGCCTGTAAATCGGACGGAAGATCACGGCACGCCGCAGGCTTTGTAAGAATCGAAAGCGGCGTTTTTTTGCGGATAGATGAAAGATACGCACACCCGATTTCGTTTGCAGCGAGGACGGTTGTCACCTGCGGAGTCTCGCGCAGAATCCCGGGCGCAATTTTCGTGAGATAATACAGAAGCACGCGGCGGATGCGAGCGTTCGTGTATTTCTTTGTAGCTGACAATGTGAGCATTTCCGCAGGCGTCTGCGCTTTTTGCGCCGCACGATGGATGCGCCGGAACAAGCCGCCTTCCCCCTCTGCGATCTCGATAGCAAACGGTGATAAATCCGTTCTGAGGACACGGAAAGCCGTGTCTGTCAAAATATCGGGAGCCGCCAAGGCTCGCTCATCGGTGGCACTGCGGAGTGCATCAAAAACAAACGGTGGGACACTTGAGCGAATTTCATCAAAATCACCGTTCTTCAATTTCGCACGGATCGCGGTTGCGCTTTGAAAATCCGCGTCAGCGTCCGCTGTCAGCCGTGTGACCGCCTGCGGCTGAATACGGTAGTTGGCGCGGCGGATTTGCAAAAGATACTCAATTGCCAAAATGTCGTTCGGCGAACGCAAAAGATCGGCAAATTCATCGCCGAGCTTTGATTTTAGGCAATCCTCGCGCACCTGCGCAATTCCCCGGGAAATATCCTCACCGGAGGTGCGTTGACAGATTTCCTCCTGCATGGACGGATCGAGGAAAACGTCTGCTGCGCGGGAGATTTTTAAAAAATTCTCTGCGCCGATTCCAAAAGTCAGTGTGTCGGCAAAAATATTTTCGGCAATCGCCGCCCCTGCTTTTGCAAAGTATTCTGCACTTGCAGCGCACCACGGAAACGGCAATTCCAACACAAGATCGGCGCCTGCCAAAATCGCATACTCAGCTCTTCTGTATTTGTCTAAAACAGCCGGAATCGCACGCTGAACAAAATTGCCGCTCATAATTGCAACAACACAGTCCGCGCTCTTTCGCATCTCGGAAAGAATGTGCATATGACCGCGGTGCAGTGGGTTAAATTCACAGATTACAGCCGATGTCCTCATTTTTCTCTGAGCCTTTCCACCGTTTCGGCATCCGGTGTGACATACGCCGTCCAGTTGGTCGTGTAGATCACAAATCCGGGCTTTGCGCCTGCAGGCTTTTTCACGTAGCGGACGCGCGTATAATCGACAGGAACCATCGTGCCGCCTGCCGATTTGGAGTAGTGCGCGGCGATCATCGCCGCTTCCGTGAAATCACGCTCCGTCGGTTCGTCATCCACACCGGATGATTCCAATGTTACATGCGATCCGGCTTGATTTTTCACATGGAACCACCAATCGGAACGCTCGGCGAGCTTGGTTGTGAGGTAATCGTTTGCAGTATTGTTCTTGCCGCAAAGCACACGTCTGCCGTCCGTTGTTCTGAATTTCAAAACGGTCGGTGCGGTCTGTTTTTTTACTGTGTAATTTTTCATACGCGACGCATATCCGCTGTGGTATAGCTCGTCACGGATCTCGCTCAGCTCGCGCTCTGTTTCCGCACTGGAAAGCGCATCCTGCACCGTCTGAATGTACAAAAGCTCCGCGCGGCTGTTCTCAATCTGGACGGAAAGATGCTCCTTGGCACTTTTGGATTTCGCGTACTTTTTGTAATATTTCTGTGCATTCTGCGACGGTGTCAGCGCGGTGTCAAGTTCCACGCGCACAGTGGCACCGTCCTCGTAATAATTTTCCAGCTCCGCCGATGAATCGCCCTTTTTCAAGCGGTAGATGTTCGCTGTAATGAGATCGCCGTACAGACGGAATTTCTCGCCATCCTCACAATCGGAAAGCTCCGTGCTCTGTACGGAAATTTTTCGGTTGATACGCGCTTCTGCGGCTGAAAGAATCCGCAAAATATCCGATGCGCGCTGTGAAAGCATATCGTGTCGGCTTCGCTCGGCAAAATACGAGTCAATCAGTGCGGAAAAGCCGGGCAACGTGACCGTCTCCAGCGAATCTCCGTACTGCCCGACGGGGAGAAAGCAATATTCCTTCGGTGCACCTTCTGCTGTACGGACAAGCGTGGGCACTCCCGTATGATTGCGCACTGTATCGCAAAAGAACGAAAACTCGCGCCACAGCGTATCGGCGCAATCGCAAAGTACTGCATCCACTCCACCCGCGCGGTAAGCAATCTCCCGTGCGACGAGAGACGAAACGCCGGCAAACGAGGATAGGATAAACTTATGCGCAAGCGTGTCAAGCCCTGCCTGAGATGCCATACGGTTAAACTCGCTTTCCGTAACGGTCAGCGGATCGGCTTTCTCCTGCTTCGGCGGCAATTCATACTGCATCCCGGGCAAAAGCTGACGTTTTTCGCTCGTGGTGAAATCGACACTTTTCAGAAGTCCGATGATTTTATCCTCCGCATTTGTGAGGATCAGATTGCTGTACTTGCCCATGATCTCAGCGATCAGGTGCTTCTCCGTTTTGAACCCCATCTCATCGTATGTTTCAAACGTGAGACGTGCCGCACGCTCAAATCCAAGCTGCTCCGTGCGGATGAGCTTCGCGCCGCCGAGATGCTTACGGAGCATCATGCAGAACATCGGCGGCGTTGCCGGATTCTCCGATTTCTCCGATGTGATGCACATACGGGGAGACGACGGACCTGCGTTAACAAGAAGGCGGTGTGTACCGCCTCCGTTTTTCATAATCAGCACGATCATGTCCTTTTGCGGCATATGGATTTTCTCGATCTTTCCTCCGCCGAGCGTCTCTGAAATCTCGTGCAGAATACAGGCAAGCATTCCTGCGTCAAAAGCCATTTTTACTCCTCCCCGCGTCTGTCTTCGCGGTAACAAACAAAATTATACTCCATCGACGTCTCCGTAAATCCCGCTTTTGCCGCAACTCGGGCGGAGGCTTCGTTTGTGTGACGGCATTTGTACGACACCGTATAGCCGCGCGCGGTCAGCTCCTTTGCGAGTGCGGCGGCACAGGAGGATGCATATCCGCGACCTCGATGGCCGACTGCGCACTCCACGCTGATTTCAAGAAACTCCGCATCGTCAAACACATCGTTCAATGTTGCGTACGCGACGATTTTTCCGTTTTCAACGGCGATTGCACTTATATCATCCGAATCGTCCGCATCCATCTCAAGCGTATGTGTCGTCAGATTCGTGAGTGCGCCGAGATCGTCCCCGCCGCTGACAATACGTGTATTGGCAAGAACTGTCTCCGCGTTGACCTCGGCTATATCACGAATCACAAACGTGCGGATGCGGTTGTCAATATCCCGTGACGGCTTGAAACCGTAGCGGCACATCGGTTCGGTGAGATTCTCTTTCAGAAAAGCCACCGCACTGTCAGTAAACGGATTCTCTCCATGCAGGCGGCAAAATTCCTCTGCGATACCGCGAAACGGCTCGTACACCGTGATTTCACAGTCGCCGACAAGCGGCATGGTTACGGAAAACGGAACGGCAATATCCCCCTCGGTAAGCGTAAAGTTCACAAAATCTGCGTCTTCGGTATAAATCATAGCTGTCTCCTTTTTCCGTATTTCCTCTATTTTATCACTTTGCGAAAGTTGTGTCAATAAGCGGTCGCTTGATTCCTTCAACGTGAATTGACATCTGTCGGCAAAAAGAAGGCGAGAATGTTTCAAAAATGAAAATTCTGTTTGAATTATCGGGGAAAAATCCGCTTTTCTATGGATTTTTGCTTTTGAATGTGATATAATAATGTGATATGATCCCAAAGGAGTACCTAAATGGCAAAATTTATTGAAAAAATCGAAAAACTCACGCTTCCGGTCGTGGCACTTCGCGGTCTTGTAGCGTTTCCGTCTTTGCCTATAAATTTTGAGTTGGCACGCGACATATCGATCTCCGCCTGCAACGCCGCCACGTCGGCAGATATGCATGTTTTTCTCGTATCGCAGAAGCAGATCGATACCGAGATGCCCGGCGAGGATGATCTTTACCGCGTAGGCGTTGTTGCGAAAATCCGTCAGACTCTCAAAACCTCCGAAGGCACGCTTCGTGTCGTTGCGGAGGGTGTTTGCCGCGCGACGGCTGTCACGTATTTTACCGAGGACGGTCACATCTCAGCCGACGTAATGTCCAAGACGGTTTCGCTTGATTCCTCCCTCGGCGGCGATGTAAAGGCAGAGGCACTGATGAACGAAGCACTCGATGCGCTTGAGGCGATGATTAAGCACATTCCCTCCCCGTCGGACGATCTGCTGCTTGCCGCAAAATCGATCAAGAATCCCGGACTGCTTGCCGATCTGATTGCGGCAAACGTGCTTGTCCGTCACGAGGATAAGCAAGCAATTCTCGAAATTTACGATCCGCTCCGCCGTCTTGAAATGCTCGCAGTTCTTCTCGATAAAGAATCCGAGCTTCTGCGCATGGAGTCGATCATTCACCAGCGCGTCCGCGAGCAAATCGACGAGCATCAGAGAGAGTACTATCTGCGCGAGCAGATGAAGGTAATCCAGGGCGAGCTCGGCATGGACAGCGCGGATGAAGTGGAGGAATACTACGAAAAAATCGCCAGGGCGCACCTCCCTTCCGAAATTGACGAAAAGCTCCGCAAGGAGGTAGCCCGTCTGAATAAAACGCAGTTCGGCTCTCCCGAGGCGACTGTGCTCCGCACGTATCTCGATACCTGTCTCGAAATTCCGTGGACGGAGGAAAGCAAGGAGCGTCTGGACGTGAAGGCTGCGAAGAAAATCCTTGACGCCGACCATGACGGTCTTGAGAAGGTCAAGGATCGCATCCTTGAGTATCTCGCCGTGCGCAAGCTCGCACCCGATCTGAAAAGCCAGATTCTCTGCTTTGTCGGACCGCCCGGTATCGGTAAAACGTCGCTCGGCATCTCGATCGCCCGCGCGATGAACCGCAAGTACGTCCGCGTTTCCTTGGGCGGTATACGGGACGAGGCGGACATCCGCGGTCACCGAAAAACGTACATAGGTGCGATGCCCGGACGCATCGTGAACGCGCTGACACAGGCAGGCACGAAGAATCCGCTGATTCTGCTTGATGAAATCGACAAAATGTGCGCAGATGCACACGGGGACCCGTCCTCCGCTATGCTGGAGGTACTCGATCCTGAGCAGAACAAGGCGTTCCGCGATCATTTTGTGGAGATGCCGATTGACCTTTCCGACTGTCTCTTTATTGCAACGGCAAATACGCTTGAAACCGTGCCGCGTCCGCTGATCGACCGTATGGAGATCGTGGAATTGACGACGTACACGAAGAACGAGAAAATCTCGATTGCGAAAAATCATCTGATGCCGAAGCAGTACAAGCGCCACGGTGTTACGAAGCGCACGCTCCGCATCTCGGACGAGGCGCTGACGGAGATTATCGACGGATACACGCGCGAATCGGGCGTCCGCAATCTGGAGAGAAAAATCGCCGCTGTCTGCCGCAAAGCCGCACGCCGTATCGTTGAGGACGGCGTGAAATCGGTAACGGTCAAGGCGGAGAATGTGCCTGAATATCTCGGACCGAAAAAACTCCTCCCCGACCGCATTTACGACGAAGATCCTGTGGGCGTTGTCAACGGACTTGCCTACACGGAATCCGGCGGCGATCTGCTCCGTATCGAAACGGTCATCATGGACGGTACGGGCAAGCTGGAGCTGACAGGCTCGCTGGGCGACGTTATGAAGGAATCCGCGCACCTTGCGGTGAGCTACATCCGCGCCCATGCCGCCGAGCTCGGCGTGGCATCCGATTTCTACAAAACAAAGGATATACATATCCACGTGCCCGAAGGTGCTGTCCCGAAGGACGGTCCGTCGGCCGGCGTATCGATTCTCACCTCCCTCACAAGTGCGCTCAGCGGACGACCGATCCACCGCGATATTGCGATGACGGGCGAGCTTACGCTGACAGGACGTGTCCTTGCAATCGGCGGTCTGAAGGAGAAAACCACCGCCGCATGGAGCGCAGGGGTCACGAAGGTGCTGATTCCGTACGACAATAAGGCTGATCTCGCTGAGATCGATCCCGTTGTGTACGAAAAGCTCCTGTTCGTTCCGTGCAAAACTGCTGAGGAGGTTCTGCGCGTGGCACTCGTGCCCGATCCTGCGTCGCTTATGCGTGCACCCGAGGCGCAGACTGCCGAAAAAAACACTGCGCCGGATGTATTGACGATCCCTGCGCACATTAAGCCACAGATTCCCACCACCGTAATTTAAGGAGCGCGCGGATGAAACTGAATCTCAACAACGTACAGCTGAAAATCTCCGCAGGTAGATCGGATCAGATTCCTGCCGACCGTATGCCGCAGATCGCCTTTTCCGGGCGGTCGAACGTCGGCAAAAGCTCGCTCATCAACGCGCTGACGGGCAGAAAATCGCTCGCCCGTGTCAGCGGCTCGCCCGGCAAGACGATCACGATCAACTTTTACGACGTCGATCGCAAGCTGTTTCTTGTCGATCTGCCCGGGTACGGCTTCGCAAAGCGCGCACCTGCGGACAAGCTGAAATGGTCACAGCTTACGGACGGATATTTTACAAACAACAAGAACATCGATCTGTTGCGCCTTGTCGTACAGCTGATTGACAGCCGTGTCGGTCCGACGAAGGACGACCGCGATATGCTCTCGTATCTCAGACAGGCGAAACTGCCGCACATTATTGTTGCGACAAAGATTGACAAGCTGAACACTACGGAGCGAAACGCATTTATCGAAGCAATTCAGATCGATCCCGACGTGGCGGATGCGGACTGCATCATTCTCACCTCCGCCCAAAACGGAGCCGGCAAGGATGGTCTGTGGGAGGAAATCCTCGCACACGCCCATCTGGATACAAAGACAGAAAGCTAAGGAGCACATTATGAAACCGTTACATCCCTGTTATGACATAAACGATAGCGGACATCTCACCGTCGGCGGTGCGGATACTGTCGCACTTGCAAAAACTTACGGCACGCCGCTGTACGTCATGGATGAAAATCACATCCGCCGCATGTGCCGTATGTACAAAGATGCATTCTCGAAATATTTCGGCGAGACTGCTGCACCCGTGTACGCAGGCAAAGCATTCTGCTGTAAGGCAATCTACCGCATCATGGCGGAGGAAAGCATGTGCGCGGACTGCGTGTCCCCCGGTGAGCTTTACACGGCACACGCCGCCGGATTTCCGATGGAGAATGCGTTCTTCCACGGCAACAACAAAACGGATGCCGATCTCCGCTACGCGCTGGAGCTTGGCGTCGGGCATATCGTTGTGGATTCGCACGAGGAGCTTGCCGCGCTCTCTGCGATTGCAGGTGAAATGGGCAAGACGCAGAAAATTCTGCTCCGCATCACGCCCGGTATTGATCCGCACACGCACAAGAAAATCGTCACCGGCAACGTCGATTCCAAATTCGGATCGGCAATCGTGACCGGACAGGCGGAAGCAATCGTTGCCGCCGCGCTCAAAACACCGAACGTGATCTTGGATGGACTTCACTGCCATGTCGGCTCGCAGATTTTTGACATCGATCCGTTTGCGGATGCCGCCGAGATCATGGTCGCTTTTGTCGCCAAAATGCGGAAAGAATACGGTTGCTCTTTGCCGATTTTGAACATCGGCGGCGGCTTCGGCGTCCGCTATACCGAGGACGATCCCGAAATCGATTACGAAGAAAACATCCGTGCGCTCGGCGAGAAATTTGACGCCGTGTGTGCGCGCTATATGATCGAAAAGCCGACCATTCTCATGGAGCCGGGACGTTCTGTTGTTGCCGCGTCCGGCGTGACGCTCTACACCGTCGGCAGCGTGAAGGAAATCCCCGGATTCCGCAATTACGTTTCCATCGACGGCGGTATGCCCGACAATCCGCGCTATGCGCTGTATCAGTCGATCTATACGATCGTCAATGCTGAAAAAGCGGATACAAAAGCAGACTATCCCTGCACCGTCGCAGGACGCTGCTGTGAAAGCGGTGATCTGATCGCGGAGGGCGCGATGATTCAGCCCGTACAGCGCGGTGATATTCTTGCCGTTCTTGTCACGGGTGCCTACAACTACGCGATGGCGTCCAATTACAACCGCCTCCCTCGCCCTGCGGTCGTGATGGTGAAGGATGGCGAGCCGCACGTTGCTGTCCGTCGGGAGACGTATGAGGACGTTGCTCGTTTGGACAACTGATAAACAATAAAGGAGACAACGCGGAATGCCATATGATGTAACCGCAAAGCTCATCGGGCTTTTGTATACAGTCCCGTGCGTGCTGATTGCACTCACATTTCACGAATATGCACACGGATATGCCGCGTACAAGCTCGGCGATCCGACGGCAAGAAATTTCGGGCGGCTTACGCTGAATCCGCTGAAGCACCTCGACCCGATCGGCGTACTTTGTATGATCTTTTTCGGATTCGGTTGGGCAAAACCCGTGCCGGTCAACACACGTCATTTCAAAAAGCCGCGCCGCGATATGGCGATTACTGCCGTCGCCGGTCCGTGCATGAATTTGCTTTTGGGATTTATCGGGCTTCTCATTTTTCGTATACTGGCACCTTCGTATATGAGCACAATTGTGAGTTCAGCATTCACGGAAAATCCGTATACGTTCTCAACCACTGTGTTCTCTTCCGCTATTTCATTTATCACTTACTTTTATTCCATTAACGTTTCTCTTGCTGTCTTCAATCTGCTTCCTATACCACCGCTTGACGGATCGCGGCTTTTAAGCCTCGCACTGCCACCGCGAGCGCATATGTGGGTTGCGCAAAACGAGCGCTACATCACACTTGCACTTTTGGTTCTTTTGTGGATTGGCGCACTTGACAAACCGCTCGGTTACCTCATCAATCTGGTGTTCAGCGGCATGAATTTCCTTATCGGGCTGATTCCTTTTCTGTGACGGTGAAATATGGAAGAACTGAAATACAGACTTGACCAATTTGAAGGGCCGCTGGATCTTCTGCTTACGCTGGTCGAGAAAAACAAAATCAACATTGATGACATCCCCATTTCCCTGCTCTGTGCGCAGTACATGGAGTACATAGCCGCCGCGGAAGCGATGGATGTGGAGCTTTCCTCCGAATTTATCGTGATGGCAAGTGAGCTGATGCTCATCAAAAGCAAAATGCTCCTGCCGCGCAACGAGGAAACGGACGAGGATCCGCGTGCCGCACTTGCCGCCGCCATGCTGGAGTATCAGCGTACAAAAGAGGCTTCCGTCTCCCTAACGCGTATGTTCGGTGTTTACGGTACGCGCATGGTGAAGGACACGGACGAAATCAAGGCGGACAATTCCTATGTTGCTGATCACAATGTCGAGCTTCTGACACGCGCTATGGTGCGTATGCTCACCGAAGTGCGTGTTACAGACGAGGAGGCAATCCGCCGCTTTGAGCCGCTCATCAAGCACAAGCCGATCTCCGTTGCCTCTGTCGCAAGCACCCTTATCAACACATTGAAGGATGGTACGCCGGTTACGCTGAACCGATATTTTGCCTCGGCAAAACGGTCAAAGCCTGTTGCTATCGCGATGTTTATGGCGATGCTGGAGCTGCTGAAATCGGGCTGTGTCCTTTTGGAAGAAACGCAATACGCCGAAGACGGAATCATCTCCGCGGACGATTCTGCGACGATCCGTCTGAATCCCGATGCCGATCTTGAATCCATTTCAAAAATACTGAAGGAAAGCGCAAATTCCTGATTTGCCGCTTATGTGTATAAAACATGGAAAATACTGTGAATACTATTCCGCTTGAAGAATCCATGGATGTTGACACCAGACGAGAACTGAAGCGCACAATCGAGGCAATCCTGTTTGCCGCAGGGCATCCCGTAAAATACGACAAGCTCGCCGATGTGCTCTCCATGACACCTGCCGGTGTCAAAAGTCTTGTGCGTGAATACGCCGAGGAATACAACGATCACCTCGGTACTCTTCCGCGCGGTATTCTGATGCTAACCTTCGATGATGGCTGTCAGCTCTGCACCATGGAGCAGTACGGCGAGGCAATCCGCGAGGCTCTCGGCATCCGCCGCGGCGGAAATCTCTCTGCCTCCTCCATCGAGGTGCTCGCGATCGTTGCGTACAATGAGCCTGTCACCCGTGCGTATATCGACACCGTCCGCGGTGTTGATTCAAGCTATGGCGTAAATTCGCTCTGCGACAAGCATCTGATTGAGCCGTGCGGACGTTTGGACGTTCCCGGGCGACCGCTTCTCTACCGCACTACGCCCGATTTTCTGCGTGTGTTCGGAATCTCCTCGCTTTCCGAATTGCCGGAAATCACAATTCCGAAGGCGGGCGGAGCCGCAGCTGAAGAAATTCTCCCGATCGAAGAAGCATCCGCGGAAGCAGCAAGCGACAAGCCGACGGATGAAACAGACGAATAAGACAACCACATAAGAGGTAATGCTATGATCTTTTTATGGATCCTTGGCGTAATCCTTCTGCTTCTTGTTTTCCTTTTGTTCGTGGGTGTGAAAATTCACATCTCATACAAGGACGATCTCGCACTGTTTGTCTCCGTGCTCGGTATACGGATACCGATTTTACCAAAACGGAAGAAGAAAATCAACCACCGACAGTTTTCGTACAAACGGCACCGAAGACGGCTCCTGCGTGAATCAAAAGCGGCGCAAAAGAAGGAGCGGAAGCGGATTCTGAAAGAAAACAAGAAGAAGATAAAATCCACACAAAAGAAAGGCGAAAAGAAAAAGCTGCCGCCGGATGATACCTCATCGGAGAAAGAGCCGTCGGTCACATCCGTGCTTCTCTCCGTAGTTTCGGATGTTCTGGAAAAATTTTTCGGTACGCTCGGTGTGGAGGTCGTGCGCATCCGTATCACTGTCGGCGGTCCGGACGCCACCGCCACTGCGCTTGCTTACGGTGCTGCCGCACAGGGGGTTGCGTACCTTCTTGAGCTTCTCGCAAACAAGACTGCCTATCGGCGTAAAAAAGCGGAGAACGTATCGGTTGCTGCCGATTTCCTATCAAGAAAAACAACAGCCGATGTCTCTCTTGTGTTTACCCTGCGCGTATGGAATCTCCTGCGCGTTGCCTTTGTTTTCCTTTCCAAATTCATTAAAGAAAAAATTCGCCGCGCAAGCGTGCAGACTTGAGGTACAAAAGATGAGTGAGAGCAACAAATTGAACGACATTATCCGCACCTCCCTTGACAGCATCCGCTCCATGGTCGATTCCAACACGGTTATCGGCGAGCCGATTCAGACTGCGAACGGAACAACAATCATTCCCGTATCCAAGGTGTTTGTCGGTTTCGCCTCCGGCGGTGTCGATTATCTCGGAAAAAACGCTACCGTACAAACCGCGCCGAAGACCTCCGGCAATAATTTCGCAGGAGGAGGCGGTACAGGTCTGACCGTTTCGCCCGTTGCTTTCCTCGTTGTGGATGCAAGCGGTTCGGTTCAGCTTTTGAACGTCAACGAGCCGACCAAGCAGGCTGCTGACCCTGTCTCCCAGATCGTGAGTCTCCTTGAGCGTTCGCCTGAAATCATTGAGCGTCTGAAGGCAGTCTTTGCAAAAAAAGATACTGCGGAAGCACCTGCGGCTGAGAAAACGGAATCCACTGAAGCGTAAAGCTGACAGAATGTGTCTCTCATAAATCGCACCGCATCGGATACGATAGAAATATCTTATCCGATCGGAGTTGATATTTTGAAAAGATTCTGTCTCATCTGCGCTGTGCTTCTGTTTATGCACACCGCGGTATTCCCTATATGTGCAAGTCCGTCTGTCTCGGCATCCGCCGCTGTCTTAATTGAAGCGACCGGCGGACGCGTCCTTTTGGATGTGAATGCGCACACGCGCCTTCCCATGGCGAGCACGACCAAAATCATGACCGCGCTTGTCGCTTTGGAGCATGCGGATGTCGCGCAAACGGTAACCGTATCCGAAAAAGCGGTCGGAATCGAAGGCTCGTCCGTTTATCTGAAGGCGGGCGAACAGCTGACGCTTGAGCAGCTTTTGTATGCACTGCTGCTCGAAAGCGCGAACGATGCCGCTGCCGCGATCGCTGTTGCCCTGGCAGGCGATATAGATACGTTCTCGGAGATGATGAACGAAACTGCGGCGCGAATCGGTCTTACGGATACGCATTTTACGAATCCGCACGGACTTGATGACGACAATCACTACACCACAGCATACGATCTCGCGCTTCTTTCGCGATACGCGCTCCAAAATGAAGCGTTTGTCAAAATCACCTCTACCTATAAGACAACGATCCCGCTGAACGGGACGGAGGGAACGCGCGTCCTTGTCAATCACAACAAGATGCTCAAAACCTACGACGGTGCGATCGGTGTCAAAACGGGCTACACGCGCAAATGCGGACGGTGTCTGGTCAGTGCTGCCGAGCGCGACGGTGTCACGATGATTGCGGTCACACTCTCCGCCCCCGACGACTGGCGCGATCATACCGCCATGCTGGATTACGGATTTTCTTTGTATGAATCCGTTTCATTGGCGGATGTGGGAGAATATGCCTGCACGCTTGACTGCCTCGGAGGAGATGCCGAACAGATCACAGCGTCTAACCACGCCCCCGTCACGGCAATACTCCCCAAGGATCGCGGACCGATCACCGTTCGGGTGACCGCCAACAGACCGCTTTGTGCGCCGATCTCCGCCGGCGACAAAATCGGCGAGATCCTCTTTTACGCAGGCGGCGAGGAGATTGCACGGACTCCCCTGTGCGCCGATGTTGATTTGAACACCGTGGTTACGGAGCGGACACTTCCACAAAAACTGAAAGACTTTTTCACAAAATAATTTATGGAAACGAAAATCAGACTGCAAAAATTTTTCACGGACGCCGGTGTTCTTTCCCGACGTGCGTGCGAAGCGGAAATCCTCGCCGGAAATGTCACGGTGAACGGCGCACGCGCCGAGCTCGGGATGAAAATCGATCCGAAAGCAGACACGGTGCGCTGGAAAGGCATCGAAATCCGGTTTACAAACGGCCTTACGAGCCGTACATACATTATGCTCAACAAGCCGATCGGATATGTCACAACATTATCCGATGAAAAGGGGCGGCAGAGCGTTGCGAATCTTATAGCGGATGTCGGTACGCGCGTCTACCCGATCGGGCGGCTCGATATGTACTCGGACGGACTTCTTCTCTGTACAAACGACGGAGAGCTGGCAAACAAACTGATGCATCCGTCGCACGATATTGCAAAGACGTACATTGTCACCGTCAAGGGGCATCTGTCCGAGGCGGAAGCCGCACGCCTGACCGAGCCGATGGAGCTGGACGGATACAAGCTCCGTCCGGTTGAGATTCTGCTTCTTGCCGCGTCGGAAACGATGCCGGACGGTACGCCTGCCTCGCAGATTGAAATCATCCTGCACGAAGGTCGGAACAGACAAATCCGCCGTATGTGTGATGCGGTCGGCATGAAAATTCTGCGACTCAGGCGCGTTGCCGAAGGAAAAATCACGCTCGGAAATCTTACAGCGGGAAAATGGCGACACCTCACGGCTGAGGAGGTCGCTTATCTGAAATCCATATAAGGAGTCACCCATGCTTGTTATCAAACCGATCGAAGACAAAAACCACCAAAAGGAGCTTGTGATGCTCTGCGGCGGTACATATAAAGAATTTGCACTCGCCTATGCCGCCCACGACTGCGAGGATGACGGTGAAACGCTCCGCTTCCCTATCGGTGTGTGCCAGTTTTCCCTTTCCGGCAAGGATGGCGTAATCGACACTCTCAAGCCTGCGCCCGATGTGGACGATGAGGAAGCCATGATGATTATGACTCGTGCCTGCACCGCATTTCTCTTCCGCTGCGGCTTCGTCAGAGCCGTTGTGATCGCAGGCGGTGCCGATCCTGCTTTGCTTCGAAAACTCGGCTTCACGATGGCAGAGGACGGGACAGCGACGCTTGACGTGCTGAAGTATTACACCTCTCCCTGTCACGGCGAACAGTAACAGAATACAAAGACAGCCCCGTATCGAAAAGATACAGGGCTGTTTGATTTTACGGAAGCGCGATCGCCGGAAGGCGTCCGTCCAGGAAATACGCGGAGATGTAATTGTAATTTTCTTTATCCCCGATGATTCCGAAGAATACGTACATGTCATCCTTCGGCGTGAAATACCGTGCGGACGTTTCGTTTATGACACCTGCACGCAAAATCGATTCCACGGAAACGGAATCTGCGTATTCACGCACCTCGCCTGTCTTTACATTCACGACGTAAACAGATGTGATCAGCTGCATGTACTGACGGATCGCTTCCTCGTTTTCCTCATAATACGGATAGCGATACATGGGCGTGCCGTCCAGTCCCACGGTTACGAGCACGGGACGGTTGAAAAAGTCCAGACCGTTGTACGAAACGCGCATATTGTGCCAAATCTGACGAGCGTTCGTCTCGCTGATCTTATACGACTCATATTCGGAGTACTTGGGCATATTCACCCAGCCCTCGCCCACATAGTTTGCACTCTCGCCGAAATACGCATCGAGGAAATCCTCGCTGTTTGCCATAATCGTAAGAATTTCCGCATGAGAGCCGCTTACAGGTGCGCGGTAGCGTTTTTCAAAGCGGAGACCGGATGCCGTTTTGAGCGTGATGCGAATGTAGTAGGTTTCGCTGAACATCGAATCTGCCTCGTTCAGCAAATTCAGCTGCAAAGCATCTTCGGATGTCATTGAATCGTTGTCAAGATATTTTGCCTGGCTGACCGTACCGATATAATCGCTGCTCTCATCCAAACCGTTATTGAAATACGTGTGCACGATTTCCGAAACGCGCTTTACGTCATCACGGTCGGTCAGCTCTACCTCAACACCGCCCATATCAACCGTGACACTCCGGACGGAGGACGGAGACGGAACGTAAATGTCGAAGCCGAAAAGGTCGAAACCAACCACGGTGAAGATTACGCAGAATGCCGCGAACGAGATCACCAATCCACGTACGCCTGCAAACATTTTCTTCGCGGATTTCGTCAGAATCGTGTTCATAAGGATCGCCGCGAGAAGTGTACCGACAGCACCGCCGACATAGATGCCGACAACACCGTCTGCAAAATCCTCCATCATCATGGAAAAGAGGGTTGCTGCCACGAAGATCGTCGAGTACTTCATCAAGCCGCGCGCGATTGCGGAAAGAACCGGCGTGCCGCTCAGTTCGCTTTTGCGTTTTTTGTAAATGAACAATCCGCAAACGAAGAACACCGCGGCGAGAAGCCATGCACCGGTGATCTCCCAACCGACATTCGTATAGTCGCTGTCCCCCTGTGCAACAAGGATTGCACGCACGGGAAGCAAGATCCGCTCGCCTATGTCGGTAATCCAATCAAAAGAGGAATATCTTGCGCTGAAATCGCAGATGTAATAGAGGCACACGCACAAAATGGACGGCATAAACACGATCATACCGGCAGCGAGAAGTCTGCCGAAGCCGCTGCCTGTAAACGATGCCGCAAAGACCATGATTGAATAAAACAGAACAAAGCAGGTCACGGAGTAGAAGAAGATTGACAGGAACATGCCCGCCGCGTTAGCAGCAAGACTGCCTGCGATCACCACCGTTGTGAGATAGCCGAGAAGACTGCTTACACCCAACGGCAGTACGAACAGAAGAACCTTCGCACCGATCTCGTACAGATAGTGGTGCTCTCGCTTCAATGGCAGACTGTGATGAAAATTGACGCCGACCTTATTGTTCAGATACGGCATTGTGGTGCATCCCCACAAAACAGCGAGCAAAGAGGCAAAAATGACGTTGACAACACGGTAATCCACCAAGAGACCGTTTACACGGTTATATGTGTTCAGATACGTGTATGTGTGCCCTGCCACCATATCGGAAAGTGCCATGGAAAGAAAAACGACGTTAATCAGGATGAGCACAATCGAGTTGGTTACAAGTGCGGGCCAGTTCTGTCTGAGCAGAAAGGCGAAATAGCGGAAACCGCGCTTATCCGAGAACTTTTGAGCAGTCATATCCTCTCTCCCCCATTTCCGAAATAAATATCTCCTCAAGCGTCAGCGGAATAAATTCGTAGAACTGCGTATTCATCCGCTTCATTTCGTAATCGAGCTCATCTCTTGTGCCGCGTGCGATGATTGTCGCCATACTGCCGCGCCATTCGACAGACAAGGGTTGGAACACCTCAAGTGCATCCGCGTCCTCGCGGTTCACGAACACCGCCTGAATCTTCTGGAGCGTCAGCTTCATATCATCAAGCTCGCGATTGAACAGAAGCTCCCCGTGGTGCAGAAGCGCCACATGATCGCATATATCCTCAATTTCACGCAGGTTGTGCGACGCGATGATGACAGTCATATTGCGCTCGGCAACCGCCTCCGCCAACAGCTTTTTTACCATCTGCCGCATAACGGGATCCAAGCCGTCGAACGTTTCGTCGCAGAACAGATACTGCGGACAAACGGAAAGCGCAAGCAGAACGGCACTCTGCTTCTGCATACCTTTGGAGAAGGTATTGATCTTGCGGTTCGGATCAAGTCCGAACGTAGTCAGAAGCCGCTCATAGATTTCATCCGAAAACGTATCGTACAGACTGCGGTACAACGCACGCATTTCCGTGAGTGTGCAGTGTGGGATGAAATACTGCTCGTCGGAGAGGTAAACAATCTTTCCTTTGAGTGCCGTATTCTCCCAGATGTTCTCGTCATCATAGAGAACACCGCCTTCCTCTGCGTCAAAAACGCCGCACATGACACGCATCAGCGTGGATTTGCCCGACCCGTTTGAGCCGATCAGCCCAAATATCGATCCGTCGGGTATATCAAAGCTCACGCAGTCAAGACTCTTGACATCCGTGAACACCTTCGTTACCGATTCAATTTTTATCATACTCCGTCACCTCCGTTTGGAAGATTTCCGCCGGCGGGTGCCTCGTCCCAGCACGCCGCGGCAAGGGTTAAAAACGATTCTTTTGTCATTCCGAGCGTATGTGCGCGCGCAATCAGCGGTGAGAACTCACTCCGTAAGTCATCCTCGGCGCTTTGCGCCATGGATTCCTTGTCGAAAATGACAACACTTCCCCGTCCGCTGAGCGTTGCGATTACGCCCTGCCGTTCCAATTCCGCATACGCTTTCTGAATCGTGTTCGGATTGATACCAAGCTCCCGCGCCAATGCACGAACGGACGGCAAAAATTCGTCCCGCCTCAAATCGCCGCGCAGGATCAGATCCTTCACGTTGTCGACCAGCTGCTCGTAAATCAGTTTTCGGTCACGGTAATCCACGGTAATCAAGCCCACAATCTTCACCTCGCTTCTGTGTTTACTGTACTATTTGTGTTAGTACAGCTGTAGTATAGCATACATACCGCACGAATGTCAACAGTTTTTTCGATTTTCCTGTAACTTTTTTCAAAACCTATTGCTTATTTACGGAAAATTCGGTATAATTATATTTGTAAAATTGCAAATATTACATGGGGGTGCTTTATGCCTACAATTTTACTTGACACTGCCGCAGGTGCTGAACAGACCGGCGGTATGGGTGGCTGGACGACCATTATCATGCTTGTTGCCATGATCGGTATCTTCTATTTCCTGATGTACCGTCCGCAGAAAAAGCAGGAGCAGGAGACGAATAAGATGCGCAACGAGCTGACTGTCGGGGATGAAATCACGACGATCGGCGGTATCATCGGCAAGATCATCCAGATCAAGGACGAGACGATCCTGATCGAGACAAGCGGTGACAAGACGAAGATCCGTCTTCTGAAATCCGCTGTCAGATGCGTTGACGTTCACGCCGAGGATGCGGAGTAATCACGCATAGAATGGAAATCCTCCGAATATGCTCTACTGAGGCAGACAGGCTTTTGCCCTGCCAAAAGACATTTCGGAGGATTTTATATGAATGAATCAACCAGACGGAGAGGAAGAAACGCCGCCGGTGCGGCTCCTTTGCCTCTCGCTTGCATCCGATCACTCCTTTTTGGATTGCTCGCGGCGGTTTTACTCTTGCTGATCGCCGTTGCTCTCACGTATGCTCAGTCTGATCCAAGCCGATTTGCTACACCGGCTTCCCTTGTTACACTCTATCTCGCCGTTTCTCTGACAGGCTTTCTTGCGGCACGCGCATCTGATTCGCCGGTGCTTGCAGGCGGCATCTGCGGTGCCGTATGGCTCGTGCTTGTTCTCTTGCTCTCGCTGATAGCCGGAGGGGACGGCGGTTGCGGATTCGGCACACTCGGCACTCTGCTCGCGCGGGCGAGCATTCCGATCGCATCGGTTCTCGGTGCTCTCATCGGTAAGAAACGCACAAAACGTGCATCCTCTCATCGCAAAAAACGCCGCCGATAACGGCGGTTAAACAGGAATACAAAAATGCTGCATATTTTTAAGTTAAACGGTCACCGCGTCGCGTATGATACGCACACACGTAAAGCCTACCCTCTGTCTGCACTCGCGTTGAAAATGCTTGACGCGCTCACTCCGCCACTGACGGAGGACTGTCCGTCTGCGCTTCGCTACGCGTTCGCGAAGTACGACAGCCACGATCTCGCGGAAGCGTATGCGGAGCTGTATGCGCTTTATAAAAACGGATTGCTCTTCGCCGACAACAAGGATGAGGCTTCGATTGAGGCGGACACCGTTGCAATCGTCACGTCGGCTGCTGCCGCTGTCAAAAAAATCGAAGCGGCAGTCAACGGCGGTGCAAAGAAACTGCACGTATACATAAAAGAGGCAACTACTTGCATTGCCTCCTCACTGCACGAGCTGTTTGATGAAAAAACCGCCCTGCGCTTGATTCTCGATCTGGAGCCCACCGCACTGACGGATGAGGACATCCGTGCAGTGAACGCGGCAGGAGATGTGCTGTGGCTGACCGCATCGGATTCTTCGCTCACAAACACCGTTCAGGCTGCATGGGATCGCGGCATCAGTTCCGTACACGCTGAGATTCCGCACACAGACAGTACACAAAAAGAACCGGCGCGCCTCGCCAAAGCAATCGAATCTGCCGCTGAGAACGGTATCAACAAAGAGTTTTTCCCGTTTACGGAAGCACTCTCTGCCCTGCATCCGTTTGACGGTTCCTCCGCATCCTGCGCAAATTGCTGGGCACGCCTCCTCTGCGGCGGTCGCTGTCTTGAAAACGGAAACGAAACTGCCGCCTGCGACACACAGCGCACACTGACAGAGTGCGCGATCATTCTCACCGACGGCATATGAAAAATGTTTTACTGCTCGGCGACTCTATCCGCATCAATTATCAGAGCACGGTAACAAAGGCACTCTCTGATGTTGCCGCAGTCCACTACCCCGGTGAAAACTGCCGCTTTGCGAAGTACACGCTCTCTTGTCTCACGGACTGGCTCAAGCGTTTTCCGACACCCGATCTGATTTATTGGAACAACGGAATCTGGGACATAAACCGATTTTTTCCCGACACGGGAATCTTCACGCCCGAAGCGGAATATGTGCGGGATATGCTTGCGATCCACCATCAGCTCGCAAAGACGGGCGCGGTGATCTGCTTTGCGACAACAACGCCCGTGCTCCCGCTGGACGATCACACGGCGGCACCGAAGCGCAACGCAGATATTGACTCCATCAACCGGCGGATTGCACCAATTCTCTCCACGAGAGGGGTGCACATTCACGATCTGAATGCGTTTGTAAAGCCGCACGCTGAGGAGTTCATCTGCGAGGACACGGTGCATCTCTCCGCAATCGGAATCGAACGGTGCGGTACGGAAGTTGCACGCTTTATCCGCGAACATCTGTAAAAAAGAACACGCCATTCATAAGAATGACGTGTTTTCTTTTACCATTCGTAATTCAGTTGTACTTCGCTCTCAAGATACGTTGGGCAAACGGAAACAAACGTTTTTCCTGCATTTATAAGCAGCGGCTCACCGTCTGCCGTGTAGAAACGGATGGAAGATTCAAAGCTGTCCTTCTCCCACGTAATCGGGATATAGGTGCCCTTGGTTGCGTAGAAGCCTGTTCCCTTGCCCTCCGTCTGCACATCAATGCGATCCAGTGCATCGTTCGTAATCGGTGCTGTCTCACAGTAGTATACAATCAAATTTTCAAAGGCAAGCTGCTCGCCGGTGGTGCCGTCGATATGCTTCTTCCCGTCAAACTGATAGCGGAGATATGTTTCGCTCTCTGCATCGTACACAAAATCCGTTATCTGTAAACGCGAATACGGAATATGTACATGGGTTGCGGCGTTTTCAAAGGCGGTTTCCGTTCCGTACGCAACAAAATCTACCGGGTAATCCACACCCTGTTTTACAGCCGTGCGATACTTCTTGTACTTGATACCGGCGGCAATGTTGGCACCGTTCGTAAGCCAGCTGTGCTCATAGCCCATATTCTGCTTGCGGTAGGGATCCTGCCAGAATACGTACTCCTCCGCATACCATTCGATTCCGTTGATGTTGTCCACATTCTTTTCATCAATCGTATCAAAAGCATATGTACTGCCGCCGAAGTGGATAAACAAAGCATCGTAATCAGCCGCCATGGCAAGATAGTAGTGACGCGCGGAGCGGACACTGCCGATAGACGGAAGATTTGTGTAATCCATTGACAAAGCCATGAGGCGCGTAAATCCGCCTTCCACCAGGCACTCATAAATAATGTCCGCGGACGCAATACCCGGCTGGGGACAGGCAACCTCAATGTTGTTAATCATAATCGCGGCCGGTCTGTATACCGATAAATCCTTGCCGGCGGCAAGACCTGTGAGAGGATTCAGATACGCAGGCGTCTGCAAAACATCCGGTTCTGTTTCCGTCTCCGGAGGGGTCGTCGTATCGGCTTCTGTGGTATCCGATACCGTTGTGTCAGGTGCAGTTGTATCGGCATCGGTAGTATCCGGTGCCGTTGAATCACCGGACTCAAGCGGAACGGAAGTATCACTTTCGTCGGGCGTGGTGCCGTCAATCACCGGCTGCTCGACGTTCGGCGAACAGGATACGGCAAAAATACTTATACACAGCACCAGCAAAAGAAGTCGGAGACAACGTGAAAATTTTCGCATGATTCTCTCCTTTACTTATCCGAGAAACCGTTCCAGCCAAATGATACCGAGATCAAACGCGTCGTAAAGCCCCGATTTCATGTCCTGCTTCACTATACGCTCACGGGCGGACAGTGTATCATCTGTTTTGACGATCTGGATCAAAACCTTGTCCGGCACCTCTTTGTCGCCTACCTGCTTTGTGGTCATGATCGTCATCTGCAAAATATACGGATCCTCCATAAAGCCATAGCAGATCGTATTCTCACCGCGAACAAGAGGTCTTCCCTTATACATAAGGTATTGACCGTCCACGGTGGATTCAAGTACGTTTTTATCTTCCATCAGAAAAACTCCTTTCAAAACTTCATACAATAAGTATTTTACTATATTTTGCGCAAAAAGTCAATAGATACACGCGCATTTGCAAAAAGGCTGCTGTACACACAGCAGCCTTCGTACACATACTTACACGTTTTTCTCAATAATCTTCAAATTCGTTGGAAGAATCCCGGCTTGTTCGTAGACGATCTCGGTAATCTGTGCAATTTCGCTCGGAAGAAGTCCGTCCGTTTTAATGATTACACTCGCGCTGTCTCCGTTGACAACTGCCACGCACTGCTCAAATCCTTTTGCAAGGATCAGCGTTTCGATGTTTGACTCATTCTCGATGTCCAAAGCGATCTGGCTGATGTCGTTCAGTGCATCCGTTTTCATCTCCTCAACGGCGGTAGAGCTTTCCGCGACAGACAGAAGAACCTCCATGGCCTCATCCCGTGCCTGCTTGCGGCTGAGCTGCATTGCCTCAAAATAATTGTACACAGCCGCACTGTCGCCGGAAGTGTCATCGCCGTTCGCGGAGGAGAGCGCATCCATATCAATGGCGAGATCCTTTCCTCCATCGGCACCGCCGTTAAAGAGAAGCACGTTCAGAAGCACTGCCACGCCGATCAACAAAACCGCGCAGATAACCACCGTGCTTTTTCTCCCGATACGGCCAAAGAGCGCGACCGTTTTATCCCTGAGCCACGCAAACTTCTCTTTCACCTTATTTTCTTTCATAAATACCTCCATGATTCTGATTTGTTTCATGTATATGCGTTCGATTCCCCCGATATGCACACAGTAAAATTTATGTTCCGGCAACCCGTATGCGCGATGACGGAATCCCAAGCGCGGCACTGAGCAGCTCCGTAATCGTTCTCTGCATTTCACTGTCACCTCCTCTCGTGCAGACTACGGCAACGCCGCGGATTTTCGGATAAATCTCCTGAATTTTCACAGGCTCTCCCCCGCCGTCCTTTTCAATGATTACGTAGTCGCGTGCGCTGCCGGACGTATTTTCTGCATATACATATTCGCTCGTTCCCTCCAGCGTCAGAAGCACATGCACCTCGGATACACCTTTTACCTGCCGGCAAAGATCCTCAATGCGTGCTTCCATCTCCTCCGTATAATACCGTACAGAATAGGATGTATCTTCGTCGGTCACTTCCGCACGCTCGTTGAATGTGCCACCGCCGGCGATCAGCAAAAACGCACCGATCGCTGCCAAGGCGAGAAGCACCACCGTTTTTTTCTTTTTCATGACTTTTGACAGAAGAGATTGTCCTGTCTCCATAACACCCTCCAAATCTATGAGATAACATCGCAGGGACATGCCAGCAGGTCTGAAACGTACCGTTCAATTTCCTCGGCGTAGACGGTAAGCGGAAATTTCACATACAAAAGCAGCGATTCAAGTGTCACCTCTCCTGCTTCATTTCTGCCTGTTTTGGCTTCGGCACGAACCGAGCCGCTCGGCACACCGTACCGATTCTCGATCAGCGCACAAACACCGCTTTCAATGTTTGCTACGCTGTACTCGATCACCATGCTTTCGGATTTGTTTTCAATCTCCTCCATCTCCCCCGTGTCCGGAAAAAGCATCGACAAAAAGGCTTTAGGTGCTGACGCGGCTGAGGGAATCCACGACTGTATCGGATCAACAAGTGCAATGAGCAGGATAATTCCGGACAAAAAGCGTATTGGCTTTTTCATACCGCCATCACCGAAGCCCGGCACAAGAATGCCTATAATGCACGATACAAAAACGAGCATTACATACTCAGTCATGCGGTACCTCCGACCAGGACGAACAGCGAGACAACGAACAAAAAGAGAGCCGCCGTGAGAGAAACGACCGCAAGAATATAACCGAGCGTGCTGTTTACCTCGCCGATCAGCTTCGCTTCCGCACTGCATCCGATCATATCGGCGGCGGCACTGCACACACCGAGAACAAGACGGTGCAGAAGAAGCTGAACCAGTAACGGTAAAACGAAAAACAGAAGCGCAAAAACACAGACACCTCCCGCTGCGGAGCGGACAATCCCAAGGCTTGCGCTGACGGTGGATACCGCGTCGGACAGCGCACCGCCGATCAGCGGAATCATGTTGCCGAGCGCAAACTTGACGGTTTTCATGGAAAACGTGTCCGCGCTCTTTGCCAACACAGTTTGCACACCGATCACAAACGAAACCGTGAGCATCAAAAACGCCATAATGACGGTAAAAATCTTGCGTACACATTTTGCAATACTGTCAACCCGTATATCCCCGGTTACAGAGCCGACAATCCCGAGAGAATACGAAAGGCGTACAATCGGAGTCAGAAGCACGGCACCGATATTTTGAAACAGCGCAAACAAAAGCATCAGTGCCGCGTATGTAACGGCAGCGAATGTCGCTTGTCCCGATGCGGCAAGAATCGCAGCGGACACAGGTGCCAATGCAGACGAAACTGATGTAAGGATTTGCAAAAACTCTTCGGAACGTTTGAGCAAAGTGCCTGCACTCTCCGTAAGAGTCAGCGCAAAAACAAGCGTACTGCAAAAGGAAAACGCCGTTTTAAGCGGTGCAGATCCGTATGCATTTTGCATCTGTGAAAACACACCTGCCATCAAAATCCATCCAAACAGATGTAAAAAGAGCTCGGCTGACGATGGCCATGCATCGGTGAGCGCAGTGAGCAGGCTTTCGAGCACCTCCCGTATGCCGAATTTACTTTGAACCTCAGCATACCCGTCCTCGTCCGTAACCGTTCCGTCAAATTCTTTACGGATTTCCTCCGGCATAGCGTCCATAAGGGCAGAAAACTCATCCGTCAGCACTGCCTCTGCCGCATGTGACGGAAGCGGCGAGAAAAACATCAGCACAATCAAAAATACAATCGCGGTTTTCATACAAGAAGCGTCTGTGCAAAGGAAAGCAATCGGGCAGCAAGCGGCAGTGCCAGAAGAAGAATTTCCATTTTCCCGATGATTTCAACATGAGATGCCACGGTCGGCTCTCCCGCCGTGCGGCAAATGTCCGCCGTAATCTGTGCCGTGGCGGCAATACCGAGTGCCTTGAGCATCGTTTCAACCTCCGAGGTATACTTGCTGTCATTCACCATTTTCCAAACCCAATCAATCGCGGATGAGGTGTGCGACAGAGAAATCGAAAACAGCAAAAGAACACCTGCCGCCACAAGGAGTGCCGCAATTTCTTTCTGTTGGGATCGCAGGTACAGCGTAATCAGCACAACAGCAATTGCCGCAAAGGCTCCGCCGATGAGCATCATAATCCAAACATAGCACGGAGCGTTGTAAACAGTCCTGCGATCTTCTCCAGCACGATCAGCAAGACAAGAACAATGCCTGCAAGCGAGACAAGCATAGCCTGATCGTCTCTGCCTGCCCTACTCAAGAGATGGTACGATGCGGCGACAAGCATCCCGATCCCTGCAATTTTCAAAATGATTTCTGCTTCCATTGATGCTTCCTTTGTCTGATGGTTTATATGAACAGAACAATGATTGATATTGCCAAAAGGAGCGGCAGAGACGTGTAGAGTTTTTTCCTTCGACTGAAGCTCTCTTCCGCCGTTTCGTGTGCGGATTTCATCTGCTCAATGCAGTAATCGCACAGATGAAGCGCGTCCTCTTTATATCCGCAACCGATCTCGCGCGCAAATTTCAAGAGCGGCTCACCGTGCGGCGAGAGCTGCTCAGCAAGAATTGAAAGTGCCTCGTCTGCTTTCTTTTCAGCAAAGATTTTCCGTATCTGTACATCAAATCCGTCCGAAAAATCAACAAACAGGCTGTCCGTCGGCGTTTGAAACAGTTCAATCTTTCGCCTGGCATGTCGAAGGAGCGAAACGGAGGCGGACAGATTCGCAATCCGCCGCCGTTCATCGCGTCGCAAAGATACACCTGCAAACAGTGCTGAAAAAAGCAACAGGAGTGCACCGGCTATTTTAAGCATGACAAACTCTCCCCTGCGGCATTGGTGATCCGATGAAGGATGCGTCCGCCGCTTCTGTACAGCCCGACCATTGTCGGAAACACACCGGAATCTATGAGCTGGCGCAGATGCTTGCGTCTGAGAATTTCCTCAAGACTTTCACCGTGCGCGGAAGCGATCACGGCAACGCCTGAGGACACGCAGTCCAGAACCGCCCGGGCATCCGCCTCTCCTGCGATTTCATCGCAGATTACCACCTGCGGAGCCATGGTGCGCACTGCGATCTCCATCCCAACGGCGCGTGGGTATCCGCTGAAAACGTCGAGCAAACCGCCACGGATACCGGCAGAAAGCTCGTAGCGCGTATCGATCAGTGCTGTGCGAAGCGGTGTCTTTCCGGTAGAAAGACGGGCGGCAAGCTCACGAAGTGCTGTCGTTTTTCCGACACCGGGGGCGGATCGAATGAGCATACCGCGCACGCCTGTATCCCCGAAAACGAACGGATATAAATCGTCTGCTGCGCCGACGTGTCTTTGCGGAATCCGAATCGACAACGACGAAATATCCGCCACACGCTCCACTGCTCCGCCGCGCACGACAGCACGTCCGCACACACCGACACGTAAGCCGCTCTCCGTGAAAATGAAACCCTCGCGGATGGTATCTGCGTGCGCGTACTGCGAATTTCCGCAAAGAGCGCGCACGGTTTCGCGTATGTCATCATCTGTACATATCGCAGTTGTCTGCACGTTCTCGCCTTGCACCGTTATGTATGCATGACCGCCTCGTGTCATGCGAATCTCGTTGCACTTGCCGCTGTAGAGTCCGCTTACCGTACAAACTGCATCCGCAATATGCGTCGGCAGTGCGGCGCAGGCGGCTTCGAACGGAGAGGCGTATACTGCTTTTCCCATTTTTTGTCCTCCGCTTTTCTTTACACCTCATATGTATGCGCGGACAAGATTTTTATGCAAAGAAAAACGGCATGAGCTTTTGGCTCATGCCGTTTATACTGCTGTAAATTACTCAGCGTATACGCTGACCTGACGTCTGCCGTTTGCGATGTGCTCAAACTTAACCTTACCGTTAATGAGTGCAAACAGAGTGTCGTCGGAACCGCGGCCAACATTGTTGCCGGGATGGATGTGCGTGCCTCTCTGGCGGATAATGATGTTGCCTGCGAGAACGCTCTGACCGTCTGCGGTCTTTACGCCAAGGCGTTTGGACTCGCTGTCACGGCCGTTCTTCGTGGAACCGACACCTTTCTTATGTGCAAAAAACTGTAAACTAATGCGAATCATCGTTATACCCTCCGTTTTATTTCGTTTGTTCAATCGTCTTTGATTTCCACATCGAGATATTCGTAATACTCCTCAAGCAAATCGTTGAGCTGGTAGTAATATCCCGTAAACAGACCGGCAACTGCATACTGTTTCTTTTCATCCGCACCGATTTCCGGCAGTGCATCAAGTGCCTTTACCTCAATTTCGGTACCGTCCTCGTTGATCGTATAAGAAACATCCGAGGCATATGCGACCTCAATGGTATTGAGGAGAAGCATTGTCATAGAGGAAATCGCGGCGCAGAGAATATCTTCCCCACTTTCGCCGTATCCGGTATGCCCTTGCTCGCGGAAGCCGTAAAAAACGCCGTCCCGTCGATAAAAAGTGATCTTTGTCATGCAGTAAACCTGCCTTTACTTGCCGCTTCTCAGCGGTTCAATCAAAGAACTCAGCCCTCGATCTTTTCGATCTGGAGCTTGGTGTACGGCTGTCTGTGACCGTTCTTCTTCTTCTCGTTCTTCTTAGCCTTGTAGGTCATAACAACAACCTTCTTAGCCTTGCCGTTCTTTACGACGTTAGCCGTAACCTTAGCGCCTGCAACCACAGGATCACCGACTTTGAAGCCGTCCGCGGTAGCCAGAGCAAGAACGCGATCGAACTCAACCTTTTCGCCTGCTTCAACTGCAAGCTTCTCAACGAAGATGATGTCTCCTTCGTTAACCTTGTACTGCTTTCCGCCCGTTTCGATAACTGCAAACATGGAAAGCACCTCTCTTTCATTTATGACTCGCTAACGTCGGGCTGCGTTTCCGCATTAAGCCCGCATTATGCGGCAGAATACATTGTATCACAGAAAGCAAGCCGTGTCAAGTCTTTTTTCAACTTTTTCGGCAAGATTTCCGACTTTTGGACGATTTTATTTTCCGAACGCTCTAACAGCCGTTTTTGCCGCCGTAAGCGTATTGCGAAGAAGCATCGTGATTGTCATCGGACCGACGCCGCCGGGCACGGGGGTAATCGCCGAAGCCTTCGGCTCCACGGATGCAAAATCAACATCACCGCAGAGTTTGCCGTCCGCTTTCCGATTCATGCCGACATCGATGACGACTGCGCCGTCTTTAACCATATCCCCGGTGATGAACTCTGCGCGACCGACCGCAACCACGAGAATATCGGCACGGCGCGTGACCTCCGCGAGATTCTTTGTGCGGGAGTGAGCGACAGTAACCGTTCCGTTTGCGTGGAGAAGAAGCATCGCCATCGGTTTGCCGACGATATTGCTCCGTCCGACAACGACGCACTCCTTCCCTGCCGGATCGATATTCTCATGCCGGAGAAGCTCCATCACGCCTGCCGGTGTGCACGGTAGATACTCAAAATCACCGATCATGATTTTACCGACGTTTTCCGTATGGAATGCATCGACATCCTTATGCGGCGGGATCGCGCGAAGGATCGCCTCCTCCGAGATATGCTTCGGCACCGGCAGCTGCACAAGAATGCCGTGCACGGCATCATCCTTGACAAGCGCATCGATTTGTGCAAGTAGCTCTGCCTCCGTGGTCTGCTCGGGCATTTCGATCACGCGGGAGGCAAATCCAACCTCCTCGCACGCACGCTTTTTGTTGCGGACGTAAACCTGCGACGCGGGATCCTCACCTACGATAATTACCGTCAGTCCGGGTGCAAATCCATGCCTTTTCTTGAACGCGGCAGTTTCAGCCGCAATCTCACCGCGCACTTCCGCGGCAATCTTCTTTCCGTCAATCAGTACTGCCATCTTTAACCTCCTTGGCTTCTGCCGGTTCTGTTTCTCTTTTCTTAGCCTTGCGCATACCGATGATCATAAGCACAATACCAACAATAAACGTGATGCCGCCCACCCACTGTGAAACACGAAGCGGACCGATATACAAACTATCCGTGCGGAGTCCCTCAATCAGCATACGACCGAAGCCGTACCATGCCATATAAAAGAGGAACATCTGCCCGTGGAATTTTTTCTTCTTATATAAGGTAGTAATAAGAATAAACCCGACAAGATTCCAAAGTGATTCGTACAGAAACGTCGGGTGCGCACCGAGTTCACCGGCGAGAACTGCCGCATAACCGCTTTCATCGACAAGTCCTTTATCCTTAAAATCAGCAGCAATCTTCGCAGAACACATCCGCCACGGGAGATTGGTCACGCTGCCATACGCCTCTACGTTGACAAAATTGCCGAAACGACCGATGATCTGTCCGATCAAAACGGAAGGACCGGCAATATCCGCCAAAACGGGAAAGCGGATGCATTTTTTTCTGGCGACTACGATACCTGCGAGGAATCCGCCGATAATACCACCGTAAATGGCGAGACCGCCGCCGGGGATATTTACAATTCCGCAAAGGGTGTCCCAAACATTCTCCCAAAACGTACCGTCTGTGACAATATACGTATCCAATTTCATGAGCACGTAATACAGCCGTGCGCCGATCACGCCGCAGATTATCAGTGCCAGCGCAAGATCGATAATATCATCCGATTTCACGCGCTCGATTTTCGCATGATACAGCGCATACAGCACGGCAAGAATCATACCGAATGTAATCAAAACACCGTACCAATACACGTTTAACTTCCCGATGGAAAATGCGACGCGATCCATATAAAACGGCTCAATACCAAGCCCCGGAAAGGAAACATATGTCATGGATACACCTCCAAACAGTCAGACGTCCGCCGGCGAACGCAGGCAGACGCCGTTTGATATTACAAAAGATTCACACCGTTTTCCGCGCAGAGCCTCTTCATGGATTCCGGCCAGAACGAGGACTGTACCTCGCCGATATGCGCTTTTCTGAGGAAGAACATACACATACGGGACTGACCGATACCGCCGCCGACCGTATAAGGCAGTTCTCCGTTAAGCAGAGCGCGGTGGAACGGGAGTGCGGTGCGCTCCGTGCAGTTTGCCTTTTCAAGCTGGCGCATGAGTGCCGCTTCATCGACACGGATGCCCATGGAGGAAAGCTCCAGCGCAATATCCAGAACGGGATAGTAGACGAGAATATCGCCGTTCAGCTCCCAGTCATCGTAGTCGGGTGCGCGACCGTCGTGCGGCTTGCCGGATTTGAGCTTGTCGCCGATCTGCATGAGGAAAACGGCACCCTTATCCTTCGTAACGCGGTACTCGCGCTCCTTCGGCGTGAGATCGGGATACATATCCTCAAGCTCTTGCGATGTGATGAAGAAAATATCCTCCGGCAAAAGCCGATCGATAAATTCGTACTCTTTCGTAATGTAAATCTCCGTATGACGGAGGACGTTGTAGATACAGCGCACGATCTTTTCCAGCGTGTCCACAGTACGATCCTCGTGTGCGATAACCTTCTCCCAGTCCCACTGATCGACGAACATGGAGTGGATCGCATCGGGATCCTCGTCGCGGCGGATCGCGTTCATATCGGTGTACAAGCCTTCCCCTTCGGAAAAGCCGTACTCCTTGAGTGCCATACGCTTCCACTTTGCAAGAGAGTGAACGATTTCAAGGTCCTCACCGCTTTTGAGATCGAAACGGACGGGACGCTCGACACCGTTCAGCGTATCGTTCAGTCCGCTGGTCGAATCGACGAACAGCGGTGCGGAAACGCGCGTGAGGTTGAGCTCGATCGCGAGATCGTCCTCGAAAAAGTCCTTGATCTTTTTGATGGCAACCTCCGTCTGACGGAGGTTCAGTATCGATTCATATCCTTTCGGAATAGAGAAACCGGACATAGTCAGTTCGCGGACAAGCCGCGCCCCCTTATTGGTGATAAAGTTTTTTCGTTTGATATTTCGGCTCGCAGGTAAGATTCATGCCGAGCTTGCCGAACACGTTTTCATCGACGTGCGACAAAATGACCGTCGAATGCGCCTCACAGTGCTTGAGCGTTGCAATCGCGTCCATTGCCTTGGCGGCGTTCGAATCGGTTGTCGCCGAGATTGCAAGCGCGATCAGAACTTCATCCATATGAAGGCGCGGATTGTGATTGCCCATATGGTTGACCTTGAGCGTGGAGATCGGCTCGATAACGCTGGGCGAGATCAGGTGCACGCTGTCGTCAATTCCGGCGAGCACCTTGAGTGCGTTCAGGAGAACAGCAGACGATGCGCCGAGGAGTGACGAGGTTTTTCCTGTTACAACGGTTCCGTCGGGCAGTTCAATTGCCGCCGCAGGCTGTCCCGTTGCCTCCGCAACCGCGAGAGACGCTTCAACAACAGGGCGATCTTTTACCGTAACGCCGAGCGAGTTCATGAGAAGCTCCTGCGAATAGACTTCGGATTGATCGGCGTTTCCCTTTCTGACCGTACAGCACGTCGCGTAATAGCGGCGGAGGATTTCCTGCTTGGATGCCGCGCAGACCGCCTCGTCATCCGTGATGCAGTACCCTGCCATATTCACGCCCATGTCCGTCGGACTCTTATAGGGCGAATCGTTGTAAATCTTCGTAAACATCGCATTCAGCACGGGAAAAATTTCGATGTCACGGTTGTAGTTGACCGCCGTTTCGCCGTATGCCTCGAGATGGAACGGGTCGATCATATTTACATCGTTCAGATCCGCTGTTGCCGCTTCATAGGCAACGTTGACAGGATGCTTGAGAGGCAGATTCCAAATCGGGAACGTCTCGAATTTTGCGTAACCCGAACGGATGCCGCGCTTGTTCTCGTGATAAAGCTGGGAGAGGCATGTCGCCATCTTGCCGCTGCCCGGTCCGGGTGCAGTCAACACAATAAGCTCACGCGTCGTTTCGATATAATCGTTCTTGCCGAAGCCGTCCTCGCTGACGATCAGCGGAATATTCGACGGATATTCGGGAATCGGATAGTGGCGGTACGTCTTGACACCGAGCGCGTTCAGGCGCTTCTCAAATGCATCCGCCGTGTGCTGTGCGCGATAGTGGGTGATGACAACACTGCCGACGTACAGACCGATGCCGCGGAAAGCATCAATGAGGCGAAGCACCTCGAGATCGTACGTAATACCTATATCACCGCGGCGCTTGTTTTTCTCCACGTCGTCCGCGCTGATGACAATCACGATCTCCGCCTGGTCCTTCAGCTCCATGAGCATCCGAACCTTGCTGTCCGGCGCAAATCCGGGCAACACACGAGAGGCGTGATAATCGTCAAACAGCTTGCCGCCGAACTCCAGATAGAGCTTGCCGCCGAAGGAGGCAATCCGGTCACGGATGCACTGGGACTGCATTTTCAGATATTTGTCGTTGTCAAATCCGATTTTCAGCATTTTTTTCACCGCCGCACTACTGTACTTTGTTCATCATAATTCAATAAACAACCATTATACAGTATACCACGTTTTTGATCCATTTGCAAGGCTTTGCGCAAGTTTTTCACCAAAAGATGAAAAAGAAGAAGTCCGATGCAATGCATCGGACCTCTCGGCTGGTATCACTTTTCAATCATAACCGATGTCGCATAACACGTCTGTCCGTCAACCATGTATGCGACTTCGTAATAGTACGCGCGCGCACCATCCGGCACGGCGGTTGTGATTACACCGTCCGTGATTGTTGCGGAAGCGGTGAGCCAGCTCGGTGCGGTACCGTTTGTGTATCCGTATTCGGCGGTCAGATAGTAAATCTTTGCGCCGGTGATCGTGACGCTGCCAGGATTTTCAACGGTAGCTGTACCGTTTTCAATCAGCACCGTCGGTGTAAGCGCGCCGTCTTTACAAATCGAATCGGCAAACACATACGATTCGGGACGGCTCCATCCTGCTGCGTGGCTGTGCGACCATCCGCTGATAGCGGCAAGGCGCGTATCCTCATTGTTCTTGACAGTCGCTTCATAGGAAAGCACGTTCGTGTTCAGCGAGAACGCGTGATCGTTATTCCTGCAGAGCCACAAAACAGGCATGTCCGCAAATGCAAACCGATCCTCTGCGAGCCACAGCTCAGACGCATTCCCCTTTGAGAAAACGTCGGCAAACACAGTATGCGATTCGGTGAGATAGCCGGAGCCGTAAATGGGAATCGCAAATGCGAAGCGGTTATCGTATCCGATGGCGAGCGAGGTGACCGTTGCTCCCCAAGAGATGCCGCTGATACCGATCTTGCTGCTGTCTACTCTCGGATCCGAACGCAAGAGAGTATTGGCGTGGATCACCTGCGCGATAGCATGATACATCCACTGGGACTCGTAATGGTTCGTTGTATCGTTCATGGCGTCATTCCGGGGCGCAGTAACGTATCCGTCCTCCAAAAATTCACCGTACAGTCCGTAATTCCAATTTTCGGTTTCGCCGTTGTACTCTCTGTCACCTGCCGTATTGTTGAGCGGGAAGAAGTTGTTGGTGGACAAGCTGATTGCGGCATAACCGCGGTCATTCCACTCCTTTACCCACGCCGCATACGGAATACCGCTTTGGCTTCCGTGGACGAGAACGACAGCGGGAACGGGATTATCCGCACTTGCGCCCTCGGGGAAACCGAGATAAGCAAAAACCTTTGTTTTCTGACCGTCAATCGTTACGCCGTCATAGGTGATCGCCTGGATGCCGGCAAAATCACCGACAGGATTGAATGCGGAGACTTCTTTATGGGAAACAGAATCATCGGTCGCGGCAAGAAGCGCGTTCTCGACCAGCCTATCCTAGTGGAACATGTTGTAAGAACCCTTACCGAACTTAACGACTGCAGCGTAGATCGGGTTAGTGTCGCCTGCTGCAATCTTACGTGCTGCGTAGCTCTCGATGCTGTCTTTGATTACACCGTGCACAGAGCCGTCAGCATTGTACACTGTTACCGTTACAAGCTCAGATACATCGGCTGCTACCATCGCTTCAACATTAATACCGGTCCAACCAAGCATTGCCTTGAAATCGTCCGTGAACTCGGAGCCGTCTACCGTTGCGGTAACAGCTTCGCCGTAGTGATTCGTGAACGAAATTTCCGCATACATGCCGGTCGTATCATCGATACCGCTGAAGTAAACGGTCAGCAGGATGTTGCTCTCCAGCGTCAGGGATGCGCCCTTTGCCGTGCCTTCGATCACTGCATTGTTCGTCATCTCGACATCCTGCGTGCCGAGTGCCTGCTGCTCTTCGGTCAGATCCTTGTTCGCCAGATTCGCAGTATCATACTTGAACTCAACCTGTGCTGCCGCACCGTAGTTCAGACAGTCGACTGCCCACGTCTTTCCTTTTGCGTCAAAGGTGTCAAACCTACGACTAATGTAGCCCTTGATGCTGTCCGTGAATACTTCACTGACTGCCTGACCCTCGCCGTTGAATACCTGTACGTAGAACGTATCTGCCATTTCCTTTGCGGCTACGCCGTTAAACGTTACGTAGTACCAAATACCGTAACCGCCAAAGTCCGCCCACTCGGAGAACGGAACTGTCTTTGTAACGTCAGCTCTGCCGTCTGCGTACGTTTTCGTGATGGAGATGTAGTAATCGGTAGTGCCTGCCGGAATATCGGAGATATTAACAAAGAAGTTTACATCCAGTGCGTTGCCCAGTGTCATCGAAGAACCGAACAGCTCGAACGGAT
>JAZNHT010000038.1:0-4436 GCA_045577175.1 Eubacteriales bacterium
ATAAATAAGAATTTGCAGGTGCGATAATGATTATATTGATTACAGGGGCATCCCACACAGGAAAAACAGCACTTGCACAGCAACTGCTTGAAAAATATAAATATCCATACTTATCCATGGACCACTTGAAGATGGGCTTAATTCGTAGTGGAAACACAAGCCTCACACCGATAAGTGATGATAGCGATTTGACTTCATACCTGTGGTCGATTGTACGTGAAATAATAAAAACCGCTATTGAAAACAAGCAGAACTTAATTGTTGAAGGTTGCTATATTCCGTTCGAATGGCAAAAGGACTTTGACTCCGACTATCTTGAAAACATCAAATATTTCTGCCTCGTAATGAGTGAGGAATATATCAGAAACCACTTTGCTGACATAGAGAAATATGCAAATACCATTGAAAATCGTTTGGATGATGAATGGTGTACAATGGAAAGCGTATTGGCAGACAATGCAGAAATGTTAGACCTCGCACAGAGGTATAATGTGAACTATATACTTATTGAACACAAATACGAAATCAATATTGATTTATAACAAAAAATTTCAATTTATCGTCCCTTTTCTCCTTGTTGTTTATGGGAACACAAAAGATAATTGGGAGTTTGAAAAAAGCCCCCACGAGATTGCCAACGGCAAGCTCGCGCAAATGCCGCGGGAGCGGTTTGTTCGAATATACGAACGCTCCCCCCTAAAAATCCCAACCATTGGAGGTATGAATGATGAAACGGCGGATTTTATCCCTTTTACTTGCCCTGCTTCTCGTTTTTGCGCCGGTCGCGCTTACCTCGTGCGGCTCGGATGCGCTGATCTCGGACGTGCTCGACCTCGCGATCGATCTTTTGGAGGACGAATCCTCCTCTCCGACGGCGGATGCGCCCGACATGGCGGCAGATACGTCCGCAATCGATGAGGACGGATCATACACGTCCAAGGAGGACGTCGCTTTGTATCTGTGGACGTACAAGCGCCTGCCGAAGAATTTTATCACGAAATCGCAGGCGCGCTCCCTCGGCTGGGAGGGCGGATCGGTGGAGGCGTTTGCGCCCGGATGCGCCATCGGCGGCGATACGTTCGGCAATTACGAGGAGCTTTTGCCGCCCGGCAGCTACCGCGAGTGCGATATTGATACGCTCGGCAAGGATTCGCGCGGTGCGTGCCGCCTCGTGTACACGGCGGACTGTGCGCGCATCTACTACACGGACGATCATTATGAGACGTTCACGCTTCTGTACGGAGAGGAGCCTGCCGAATGAGATTTATATATATAAATGGAAAGAATCTGACGCACGATGCCCTCGCGGAGGCGTTTTCGTTTCCGCCGTACTACGGGCGCAATCTTGACGCGCTGCACGACTGCCTCACGGAGATCGCGGCGCACACGATGATTGTGCTCACGGAATCGGATGCGGCGGATGCGCGCACGCTTTGCGTAATCTGTGCCGCCGTCGCAGAAAATCCGCGGCTGTGCTTGATGATGATGTAAAAGGACGCGATGGGGAAACTTTTTGGGAAAAGCCCCCGTGTCCAAAAGTTTTGGTCAAAAACGCTTTGTAATATAAAGGGCGGGAGCCAAGGAGATAGGGGCGCCGGGGAAAGAAACTTCGGCGTTTGAGATGGTTCTTTCCCCGGCAGAAGTGTTCATAATTTATGAAAAAATATAAAAAAACAAAAGGAGACTACCCCCATGCTGAAAGGAATCAATCCGCTTTTGTCCCCCGAGCTTCTGAAGGTCCTCTGCGAGATGGGCCACTCCGACCGCATCGTGATCGCGGACGGCAACTTCCCCGCCGAGACGTTCGGCAAAAATTCCAAGGTGATCCGCTACGACGGACAGGACATCCCTGCCCTGCTTGACGCGATCCTCAGCGTATTTCCGCTGGATTCCTACGTCGAGAAGCCGGTCACGCTGATGCAGCTTATGGAGCGCGATATTGGCAAGATCGAGACGCCGATCTGGGACGAGTACAAAAAGATCACGGCAAAATACGACGACCGCGGCGCGGATGCCGTCGGCAATATCGACCGCTTCGACTTCTACGAGGAGGCAAAGACGGCATACGCCATCATCGCCACGGGCGAGAAGGCAGTGTACGCCAACGTGATGATCCAGAAGGGCGTCGTCAAGGCATAATGAAAGGGGGGCACACGCTCCCCTTTTGCTTTCACGGACGCGAAAAATCTGAACGAAACCGATTGACAAACGAAGGAGACGGGGGTATAATAGAGGAAACGGCGGGGATGCGATGGGGAAACTTTTTGCAAAAAGTTTCCCCAAGCCCCTTCAAAAACCTTTGGGGCAAAAAGAGACTTCAGCCTGTCATTCCGCAGAGGATTTACCGAATATGCAGGGTTAGTTTAGTGGCAGAACTTCACCGAGGTCGCTTGCGACCTCGCCCCAAGCTGACCACGCGGCGGTACGCCGCGCCGGACGATGCACTTCCGACAACCGAATATGCAGGGTTAGTTTAGTGGTAGAACTTCACCGAGGTCGCTTGCGACCTCGCCCCAAGCTGACCACGCGGCGGTACGCCGCGCCGGACGATGCACTTCCGACAACCGAATATGCAGGGTTAGTTTAGTGGTAGAACTTCAGCTTCCCAAGCTGACCGTGCGGGTTCGATTCCCGTACCCTGCTCCAGAAAAAGCGCGTTACGTAAGCGAAAAGTTTTCGCATATGTGGTGCGCTTTTTCAGTGAAATTCGCCTGCGGCGAGTGAAATGGCTTCGCTTTCAAATATTTGCTCCGCAAATGTGAAATATCCGCTTCGCGAATGTGGGCGAATTTCATTTTTCACAATTTCCGTGGGGGGATTTTTTGTGCAATCGGGACGGCGCAGGCGGTGCTCCTTCGTCTGTATTTCATAAAATCTGTCAATGGAAATCGGCGCGCGGATATGGTATACTTTTTAAGGTTTGTTCATTATTATATAAAGGAGTGCCGCCATGTCCCATTCGCGTTCGCTGAAGCCGCATCCGCTGAAGCATCCGCACCTGCACGGTGCCGCGCACGCCCTTGCAGGCTTCCTCCGTGCCAATACGGTCGCCGTGATCGCGTTTTTTGCCGCGCTTTTGTCCTCGATCGCCGTGCCCGTCGATCACGAGTACATCGGCTATTTCGATTGCAAGACGCTCACCTGCCTGTTCTGCGTGCTCGCCGTCGTGTGCGCGCTCAAAAATATCCGCTTTTTCTACATCCTCGCCGGCAAGATCGTGCAGTGCTGCAAAAATGCAAGGCTGTCCGTTCTGGTGCTTGTGTATATCACCTTCATCGGCTCGATGCTGATCGCCAACGATATGGCGCTGCTTACGTTTCTGCCGCTCGGATTTTTCGTTCTCCATACGACGGGGAAGGAAAAATACATGGCGTTCACGTTCGTTATGCAGAATATCGCCGCGAATCTCGGCGGTATGCTCACCCCGTTCGGCAATCCGCAGAATTTGTATCTGTATTCGAAATTCCAGATCCCCACGGGGGAGTTCATGGCGGTCATGGCACCGCCGTTTGCGCTCTCCGTTTTGCTGATTACGGTGTGCTGCATCGTGTTCGTGAAGGCGGAGCCGCTGACCGTGCCCTCGGAGGAGGCTTCCCTGCCGCGCGGAAGGGTGCTCTTGTACCTCGCTTTGTTCGTGCTCTCGATTGCGATCGTTTTCAAGGGGATCCCGTACTGGATCGGGCTTCTCGTCATTCCGCCCGTCCTCCTTTTTGCCGATAAAAACGCGCTCAAGGCGGTCGATTATCCGCTTCTCTGCACGTTCGTGTTCTTCTTCATCTTCGCCGGAAATATGGCGCGGATCGATTTTGTCCGCGAGGCGTTCTCCTTCCTCCTCGGGAAGGATACGCTGCTCGTAAGCGTTTTGTCCTGTCAGTGCATCAGCAACGTTCCCTCCGCGATTCTGCTTTCGCAGTTCACGGAAAATTGGCGGGAGCTGCTCGTCGGCGTCAATATCGGCGGTGCAGGCACCCCGATTGCGTCTCTGGCAAGCCTGATTACCCTGCGCGAGTATTCCAAAAACAATCCGTCCGGCACGGCGCGCTACATCGGTATCTTCTCCGCGTTCAATTTCGGATTTCTCGCCGTTCTGACGGTGTTTATGATGCTTTTGCGCATCTGACGGCAAGATACAAAAAAGCAGGCGTCGGATTTGTGAATAATTGATTTCAACAAAATGATAAAATGTAAAATATCTATTGACAAAACCTTTTATATCCGATAAAATAATATAAGCAAAACTTCTCTCATTATTTTATTTTCAGAAAGGATACCCACCATGAAAAAACTTTTTGCACTCATGCTGTGCGCTCTGCTCGCTGTATGCGCAGTCGTTCCGAGCTTTGCAGCAACCGTGATCTCCTCCACGGAGATGAGCGATCCCTTTGTTGAGGCAGACGTTATCACCTGTAATTTCATCGATTACATGGACGATCAGC
>JAZNHT010000039.1:0-11370 GCA_045577175.1 Eubacteriales bacterium
GGCAGAGTATTGCCGCATCGGCATTATTGATAAAGTATTTACAAGAATCGGCGCTTCCGATGACCTTTCCACGGGCAGAAGTACCTTCATGGTGGAAATGAGTGAAGTTTCTGATATTTTAAAGCATGCCACAAAGAAAAGCCTTTTAATTCTCGATGAGATAGGCCGTGGCACCAGCACTTATGACGGGCTTTCCATCGCCTGGGCGGTGCTTGAGCACTGCACCCTTAAAATCGGTGCCAAAACCTTCTTTGCCACCCATTACCATGAACTTACAAAGCTGGAAGATAAAATGGAAGGCGTTGTAAACTATAATATCGCCGCCAGAAAACAGGGGGACGATATTATATTCCTTCGCAAAATCGTGCCCGGCGGCACGGATGACAGCTACGGCATCGAGGTTGCACGCCTCGCCGGTGTGCCGGACGCGGTCACCAAGCGCGCGAAGGAGATCCTCAAAACGCTTGAGGAGGACGGCGTGCGCGAAAGCCGCCCTGCGCGGGCGGAGGACTCCTTTGAAAACATGACGCTCACGTTTGCGGACAGCGCGGCGGAGGAGATCAAAAACGAGCTTATGAAGCTGGACATCAATACTTTGACACCGATTGAAGCGATGAATCTTCTCTTTGAGTGGAAGAAGCGTCTCTGAAAAAAACGCAAGGAGGAACCAAGTGGGAGCCATTCAGGTACTGAGCTTTGATGTGGCGAATCTGATCGCCGCAGGCGAGGTCGTAGACCGTCCCTCTTCTGTCATCAAAGAGCTCATGGAAAACGCGATCGACGCAGGTGCAACCGCCGTCACCGTTGAGATTCAAAGCGGCGGCATCGCGTTTATGCGCGTGTCCGATAACGGATGCGGTATGACGCCGGAGGATCTGCCGGTTGCCGTACTGCGACACGCGACGAGCAAAATCCGCACCGCCTCCGATCTTGACGGAATTGCCACGCTCGGTTTCCGAGGTGAGGCACTTGCGGCGATTTCGTCCGTATCAAAGGTGCGCATTTTCTCCAAAACCGCTGACGCCGATTTCGGCTCTCTCCTTACCTGTGAGGGCGGCAGTGTTCTCGGAGTTACGGAGACAGGCTGTGCCCCGGGGACGACGGTGATCGTGGAGGATTTGTTCTTCAACGTGCCGGCGCGAAGAAAATTTCTCAAAAAGGATTCGACGGAGACGGTGGCGGTCACGGGCGTTGTCGAAAAAATCGCCCTCTCCTCGCCCGAAATCTCCATCAAATATATTGCCGACGGCGAAGTTAAGTTTATGACGGCAGGCGACGGCGATCTCAAAAATACCGTTTATGCCCTCTACGGCAGGGATACGGCGGCACGGCTTCTGCCTGTCGACCGTGCGGAGGGAGGCGTGCGCGTCAGCGGATTTGTGAGCGATCCTTCCTGTATCCGATCCAACCGCAATCAGGAGAATTTCTTCATCAACGGGCGTTATATCAAAAGCCGCACGGCGACCGCCGCATTGGAGCAGGCGTATGTTACGCGTATCCCTGCGGAGAAATTTCCGCTGTGCGTTCTGAATATTGAGCTGAATCCGGCGGCGGTTGACGTCAACGTACATCCTGCGAAGCTCGAAGTCAAATTTTCCAACGAGAAGATCATCTTTGATGCGGTCTACTACGCCGTCATGAGTGCGCTTGAGACGGTGCCGCTCCGTCCCGAACTGAAAATCGGCACGCGCACCGCACCGACTGCCGATCCCGCCGTGAAAACGGCGCCTGCGCAGGAAAAGCCGTTCTGGGTGAGCGGAGATGAGGCACGCAAGCTGTTCGGTGCCACGCACGCCAAGGGTGACACGGTCAACGCAATCCGTGCGCAGGTGAAAATGGAAACGCACGGCATGACCGCCGCCGCGACACCGCCGCGTGCTGAGGAGCCGCAAAAACCGACAGTTCCGCCCGCACCGCCGCAGACAGATCGACCCACTCCGACGAAAACGGAAATCCTAAAGCCTGCCTCTGTGTATGAAAATCCGATGCCGCAGCCGATCACCAGCGCACCTGCTTCCGTGCCGGTCGATCTGCCTGCCGCCGAGGAGAAATCGAACATTCCCGATTATATCATCATCGGCGAGGCGTACAATACCTACGTGATCGTCCAGCTTGAGGATCGCCTCCTCATGATCGATAAGCACGCCGCCCATGAACGGATCATTTTTGATTCGCTCCGTGCGCATCTGCGCAGTCGGGCGAAAAACGGGCAACTCCTTCTTGTGCCGATTCCCGTGCCTATGAGCGATGCGCAAATTCTCGCCGTCGAGGAAAACCGCGAAAATATTGAAGCAATCGGCTTTTCCTTTTCCGTAAACGGGCAGAGCGCCGATATATCCGCGATTCCGACGGAGATTCGCCGTGATGCCGCAGTAGATATGCTTCTCACCCTTGCCGACCGACTTGCAGACGGCACGGGCACAGTCGAGGCAACTTCTCTTGCGTTTTTTGAAGAGAAGCTGTACCAGGCATCCTGCAAAGCCGCCATCAAGGGCGGACGGGTGTACAATGCGGACAGCATCCGCACGCTGTGCGATCAGATTCTTGAAAAAGACGAAAACGGCAAGGCTATCGTCCGCACCTGTCCTCACGGACGTCCCATCGCATTTGAAATCCGCAAAAATTCGATAGAAAGGCAATTCGCCCGCACCGAATAACGGGCGAAACGATAGATATGTTTGAACTGATTAAAAAGGACGGCTATGCACGCCGCGGCAGACTGATTACGCCGCACGGCGTCATTGAAACCCCCGTCTTTATGAACGTTGCCACCTGTGCGGCGATCAAGGGCGGTCTCGCCGCCGAGGATCTCCGAGAGATAAACTGCCAGGTAATGCTGTCCAATACGTACCATCTCCATCTCCGTCCCGGAGATAAGCTCGTCGCGGATATGGGCGGTTTGCAAAAATTTACCGGCTGGACCGGTCCGATTCTGACGGACAGCGGCGGATTTCAGGTGTTCTCCCTCGCGGCGCTTCGTCGAATCAAGGAGGAGGGCGTGTATTTTGCGTCTCATATCGACGGCAAGCGTATCTTCATGGGTCCCGAGGAGAGTATGCAGATTCAGTCGCATCTCGCCTCCACGATCGCCATGGCATTTGACGAGTGCATCGAAAATCCGGCTGAGTACAACTATACGAAACAGTCCACGGAGCGTACCACGCGCTGGCTTCTCCGCTGTAAAACTGAAATGGACAGGCTGAACAGTCTGCCCGAAACGATCAACAAACAGCAGATGCTGTTCGGTATCAACCAGGGATCGGTGTACGAGGACCTCCGTATCCGCCATATGAAGCAGATCGCCGAGATGGATCTCGACGGCTACGCGATCGGAGGACTTGCCGTCGGTGAGGAGGCAAGCGAGATGTACCGCATTATCGAGGCGGTTGAGCCGTATATGCCTACGAACAAGCCGCGCTATCTGATGGGAGTCGGTACGCCGCAGAATATTCTGGAGGCGGTACACCGCGGTGTTGATTTCTTCGACTGCGTTATGCCGTCGAGAAACGCGCGCCACGGAAACGTTTTCACATGGAACGGTAAGATGAACATCCTCAACGAGAAGTACCTTCGTGACGACCGCCCGATTGATGAAAACTGCGGATGCCCTGCGTGCCGTCTTCACAGCCGCAGCTATATCCGCCACCTCATCAAAGCAAAGGAGGCGCTCGGTATGCGCCTCGCGTGCGTGCATAATCTGTATTTTTACAATGAACTCATGCAGAAAATCCGCGACGCTTTGGACGGCGATTGTTTTGAGAGCTTTTATCAGAAGTATCACGAGCTGCTCGCGGAACGGAATCCCGACTAAAATAAAAAGTTCTGCTGCCATCGGCAGCAGAACTTTTGTTATTCGCCTTCTTTTTTCAAAACGAGCTTCGGTGCCGCTTTGGATTTGATGCACTTCGCGGTTACGATTACTTCCGCTATATCCTTGCGGGAGGGAATGTCGAACATGATTTCCGTCATGCACTCCTCTAAAATCGCGCGCAGACCGCGTGCACCTGTCTCGCGTTCGATTGCCTTCTCGGCTACGGCACGGAGTGCGCCCTTTTCAAATTTCAGCGTGACGCCGTCCATCTCAAAGAGCTTCGTGTACTGCTTCGTCAGCGAGTTCTTCGGCTCGGACAAAATCCGCACCAGCGCGTCCGCGTCGAGATTCTCAAGCGGAACGATGACCGGCACACGTCCGACCAGCTCGGGAATCAAGCCGAATTTCACAATATCGTGCGCGGCGACATCCTTAAACAGCTCGGATTTCGCATTCGCGTTCTTTCCGTGTACCTCACCGCCGAAGCCGATCGAGGTTTTCGCCGTGCGCTTTTCGATCACCTTTTCCAGACCGTCAAATGCACCGCCGCAGATGAACAGTATATTCTCCGTGTTGATCTGGATAAACTCCTGATTCGGATGCTTGCGTCCGCCCTGCGGAGGAACGTTGGAGACGGTGCCCTCCAGAATTTTCAAAAGTGCCTGCTGCACGCCCTCGCCCGATACGTCACGGGTGATGGACGGGTTTTCACTCTTTCGGGAGATTTTGTCGATCTCGTCGATGTAGATGATGCCGCGCTCCGCCGCTTCGATGTCGTAATCCGCCGCCTGAATCAGACGGAGCAGGATGTTTTCGACATCCTCGCCGACGTAGCCTGCTTCCGTCAGTGTTGTCGCATCCGCGATTGCAAACGGAACGTGGAGCGTGCGTGCCAGCGTCTGTGCAAGGTAGGTTTTACCTACGCCGGTCGGACCGATGAGCAGGACGTTGCTCTTCTGAATGTCAACAGAGTCTTCCTCGGCGTCCTTTTTTGTGCCTTTTCTGTCATTGTACAGAAGTCGCTTGTAGTGATTGTATACGGCAACTGACAGAGCCACTTTCGCGCTGTCCTGCCCGATGATGTATTCGTCAAGCGTTGCCTTGATTTCCTTCGGGGTCGGCAGGGAATCGGAGGAGAGGTCATACGCGGTGCTCGGCTGATGCGTCTGCTCGTAGATCAGCTCACTGCACGCATCCACACAGGTGTCGCAGATGCACGCGCCGCTTGATGAGGGGATCAGAAAGAGCACCTGCTTTTCCGTCCGTCCGCAGAAGGAGCACCGGCGCAGTCTCTGTTCGTTCATACCGTTGTTGTTCTCAGACATGGTGAATCCTTTCCTTGGGGAATTACGGACGGCGGTCGATTACACGGTCGATCAGTCCGTAGGCAGCCGCCTCCGCCGCGCTCATGAAATTGTCGCGTTCGGTGTCCGCGGCGATAATGTCGATCGGCTTGCCGGTGTTTGCGGCAAGGATAGAGTTCAGCGTGTCGCGCGTGCGCAGGATGTGATCGGCGTGAATTTTGATGTCGGACGCCTGACCCTGCATACCGCCGAGCGGCTGATGGATCATGATCTCACTGTTCGGGAGAGCGAGACGCTTGCCCTTTGCACCGGAGGAGAGCAGAAATGCGCCCATGCTTGCCGCCATACCGATGCAGATCGTGGAAACGTCACACTTGATGAAATTCATCGTGTCGTAGATTGCCATACCAGCGGTGACAGAGCCGCCGGGGGAGTTGATATAGAGGCTTATGTCCTTGTCGGGATCCTGTGCCTCAAGAAAGAGAAGCTGTGCGACGACGAGCGACGCCGTAACGTCGTTTACCTCATCCGCCAGAAAAATAATACGGTCATTGAGCAGTCGGGAGTAGATGTCATACGAACGCTCTCCGCGGCTGGTTTGCTCGACTACCATTGGTACGAGTGCCATAGAAATACCGCCTTTCATCAGTTGGGATTGCGCCGTGCGGCGCAGAAAATACGGAATAATAGGGAAAAAGTGCCCGATAGAATCATTACCGCTGTTTTTCGGACAGCGGTAATGAAATATGTCAAAATTATTCAGCCTTGGGGGCAACGTCGGTGATGACAGCCTTTTCCTTGACGAAATCGGATGCCTTCTTGACGAGAAGATCAGCCTTGAGGGAATCGGTTTCAACCATACCCTTTACGCGATCGATCTCCATATTGTATGCCTCGGCGATGCGCTTGTATTCCTCCTCAATCTCCTCATCGGCGACAGCGAGGTTTTCAAGAGCCGCAATCTTCTCAAGTGCAAGGCGAACCTTGACCTGCTTTTCAGCCTGCGGGCGGAGCTGCTCGCGGAGCTTGTCGAGATCAAGACCGGTGTACTGGAAGTACAGGGAGAGATCCATGCCCTGCATACGGAGACGGTTGTCGTAGTCGCGGACGTAGTTCTCGGTTTCAGCCGCAAACATAGCCTCTGGAATGTCAGCCTCGAGCTTCTCGATCAGCGCGTTCAGAAGCGCATCCTCAACGGCGTTGTCCGCTTCCTTGGTTGCCTTCTCGGTGAGTTTTGCCTTAATATCGGCCTTGTATTCATCCAGCGTGTCAAATTCGGAAACGTCGCGGACGAAATCATCGTCCAGTGCCGGCAGCTCGTTGAACTTGATGCCGTTCAGCTTTACCTTGAATACGGCTTCCTTGCCTGCGAGTGCCTCAGCGTGATACTCGGTCGGGAAAGTTACGTTAACGTCAAATTCGTCGCCGATGTTGTGAGAAACGATCTGCTCCTCAAAACCGGGGATGAACTGACCGGAGCCGAGCTTCAGCTCGTGACCCTCAGCCTTGCCGCCGTCGAATGCAACGCCGTCCACAAAGCCTTCGAAATCGATGTTAACGATGTCATCGTTCTGTGCGGCACGGTCGGTGATGTCAACCATGCGGGAGTTGCGGCTCTGTACCTTTGCGATCTCCGCATCGACATCCTGATCGGTAACCTCAACCACGGTGCGCTCAGCTGCGATGCCTGCGTAATCCTTGATGGAAACCTCGGGCTTCACGTAAACCTTCGCCTTGAAAACAACACCGTTGTCGTCGATGGTGTCTACGTCAAATTCGGGCTGGCTTACGATCTCAAGACCGGATTCCTTAGCGGCATCGGCGTAAGCGGCAGGGAGTACGTCATTGATTGCATCTTCGTAGAAGACACCCTTGCCGTACATTTTCTCTACGATGGACTTCGGGGCTTTGCCCTTACGGAAGCCGGGGATGGCGATTTTCTTCACCATACGCTTGTACACGCGGTCGATGGCAGCGTCGAAGGTTGCCTTGTCCACGTCAAAGGTGAGCTCATACAGATTTTTATCGGTAAGCTCGGATTTTTTCAAACTCATTGGTTTTTCCTCCAAAAATATATCTCTAATATAATATTGTACTTTTTTTTTACGCTTCTGTCAATGATAAATGTTGAAAATCTTTTGAAATCTTGCGAAAAAAACTATTCAAAATGATGAAAAACGGGCATAAAACGCATCAGTAGTCGTACGGCATTGTAATCATCGGGATAAAATCGAGGAAATCGGCGGAGATGAGCGTCATGTTGATTCCTTCAAAAACGGTAGATCGCGGCACGTTGTATACACCGTGGATATGTCCGAAATAGCAGTGCTTCACGCCGTGCTTGTGCATCGTATCCACAAGCTCCCGGCAGACGAAATTTCGGAAAACGGGCGGGAAGTGCAAATAGCAGAGTACCGTTTTGTCACTCTGGCCGCGAAGTGCCGCCGCCTCCGTCAGGCTGAGATCCAGCCGCGTCGCTTCTCTTGCAACAATTTTCTGATAATCGGCGTTTTCGGACGCGTTTTGCAACCGCTCCTCCACGTACCATCCGCGCGTACCGCAGACGATGTAATCCTCACATTCAAACGCATTGTTGTAGAGAAAATCGATCGTTTTGAAGCCGCACGCCTCGGTGAACTGCCGCATTTTCGACATCGTTGCCCACCAGTAGTCGTGATTGCCCTTGCCGATCAGCTTGCGTCCGGGCAAAGATTCGATAAAAGCGAGATCGGTGCGTGCCTCCTCCAGCGTCATCGCCCACGAGATGTCGCCCGGGACGATTACGGTGTCATCCTCATTCACGACGGCACGCCAGCGCGTTTCGATTTTCTCGGTGTACGATTTCCAGCGTGAGCCGAAAACGTCCATCGGCTTGTCGGCGGCGAGGGAGAGATGCAGATCGGCGATAGAAAAAATGGACATAGCGTCACCTCCGCAGACCGCGGAAATCCTTTCATTGTATGATTGCAGAGCCGCAGGGGCAAACTGCATACGGCGTGAATACGCCGCGGAGGGGAAGATGGAAAACAAAAAACAGAATCCCGAAGGGAAGCGTTACAAGCATCTCAAAGGTGTCGTGTGCGACGTGAAAAACTGCGCCTATCACGACGGAGACGCGTATTGCGCGGCATCGCGGATCGCTGTCGGACCGAGCTTTGCGAAAAACGCCGGAGAAACGGTTTGCGCAACATTCAAACCGAAGACACTCTGAGCATGACAAGTGCCGTCCATCGGGCGGCACTTTTATTGATCGGGCGCGCTTTCTTTTTAATTTACTCAAACACCACGCTTGCCATGTCGGCAGGATTTACAACCTTCGTGAAGCGAACGGGGAGCGAGAGCGTGCGCACAAGCGGCATCGGCGGCTCCATGCCGCCCACCTTCTTGAGCGTGGAAAGGAGCGTTTCGGGATCATCCGTCGTGACCGTTGTGCCGAGTGCCTCGCATACGTCCGCCGGGAACTTGAACGGGCTTGCGGTGGAGGCAAGAATGATCGGACGGCTGTCGCCGGTGTCCTTGCGGTATTTCTCTGCGGCGCCGAGACCGACTGCGGTGTGCGTGTCGCACAGATATTTGCGGTTTTTGAAGCTCGTGCCGATCACGGCGGCGGTTTCTTCCTCGGTGCAGTAGTAGCCGGCGAATACCTCGCGCAGGCGATCCATGAGATCGGCAGGTGCCGTGTACTTGCCCGATTCGGCAAGCTGTGCCATGCAGTCCGCCGTCATAGCCGCGCCGCCGAGGAGGAAGAGAAGTCTCTCCAGATTGGAGGAGATCAGAATATCCATAGACGGGGACATCGTTTTGTAGAACGGACGGGTGCGGTCATACACGCCTGTGCGGATAAAGTCGGTCAGTACGCAGTTTGCGTTGGAGGCGCAGATCAGCTTGCCGAGCGGCAGCCCCATCTCGCGCGCGATGTATGCGGCGAAAATGTTTCCGAAGTTGCCCGTCGGAACGCAGATGTTCGCTTCGTCCCCCATACGGATCGTGCCGTTCTTTACGAGATCGCAGTACGCGGATACATAGTACACGATCTGCGGAGCAAGACGTCCCCAGTTGATCGAGTTCGCACTGGAGAAGAAGAATCCGTTCGCCTCCGCCTTCTCAGCGAGTGCGGCATCGGCAAAAATCGTCTTTACGCCGCTTTGTGCGTCGTCAAAATTGCCGTAAACGGCACATACGTTGACGTTTGCACCCTCCTGCGTAGTCATCTGACGCTTCTGCATCGTGCTGACGCCGTCCACAGGATAAAATACAGTCATTTTTACGCCCGGGACGTCGCGGTAGCCCTCCAGAGCTGCTTTACCCGTGTCACCGGAGGTCGCTACGAGAATGTGCGCAAGTCTCCTCTCGCCTGTCATCGTGAGCGCACGGGAGAGCAGGCGCGGCATGATTTGCAGAGCCATATCCTTGAACGCACACGTCGGACCGTGCCAGAGCTCCAGCGAGTGAACGTTCTCGCCGATATGAACAATCGGAGCCGCACCGCCGGGGAAGCTCGCCTCAGAGTACGCGGTTTCGCAGTCGCTAAGGAGCGCATCACGGTCGTAATCGGTCAGAAAACGTCCGAGAATATCTGCCGCACGGCGTGCGTAGGGCATTTCCATAATTGCTTTCAGATCTTCCACGGTAAGCGTGGGAATCTCCGTCGGCATAAACAGTCCTTTGTCGGGCGCAAGACCGCGCTTGATCGCCTCTGCGGAGGAGACGGCGAGGGGGGATTTGCTTGTGTCGCGTGTGCTGATGTACTTCATGTTTGCAGTCCTTTTCTATGTTTTCGTATTTCTATATGTTTGCGGCGGCAAAGCCGTATGCATTCTCAAAAAATATTTTCCGCGTGATTTCCTCGGAAATACCGCTGTCAATCATCGCGTGCCAAAGCGTGGGAAGATCGGACAGATTGGCAATTCCGTCGGGCGGCGTATCAATGCCGTCGAAATCACAGCCGAGGCACAGCGCATTCTCTCCGCCGAGGGAGAGGTAATGCTTGATGTGACGGATCACATCCGCAATTGAACACGCACCGTCCGTCAGATGCGGTCGGCACAGGCTTACGCCCACGATGCCGCCGATTTCGACGATTGCGGTAAACTCCGCATCCGTCAGATTCCGCGTGTGCGGATGCACCGCATATGCGTTGGAGTGCGTTGCGATTACAGGGCGGTGCGCCTGCTTTGCCATGGCGATCACCTCCGCCGTCACCGCGCGCGATGCATGGGATACATCGGGCACGATCCCTATATCGAAGCACGCTTCTGCGACCGCGCGTCCGAAATCGCTCAGCGGAGCGTCCGTGTCGTGCGATCCGCCGATACAGGTGATACCGCCCCACGTCAGCGTGAGAAAACGCACACCGAGTCGGTAGAGATAATCCAAACGGGTTAAGTCCCCGTTCAGAATCCGCGCATCCTCCACGGCAAGGATCACGCCGAGTGCACTCTTGCGGTGTAGGGAAACACCGTTTTTGATAAGCGGAACGCCGTTTTTTCTTAATTCATCGTTCAGTCGGTCGACCGTCTTCAAAAACTGCGCATATGCGTCCTCATCGGAAAGAGCGCGGTCGCTCCACACCGCCATTGTTTGTATATAGGTATCAAACGGAGCGGATTTGTCAAGCGAGACGTGCAGGGAGTTTTCCTTCAATGATTGATTCCTGAGATACAGCTCCAGCACCGTATCGCAGTGCAGATCGAACAGATCCATGCTTACCTCATACCGTTGACCGCATTGCGGAAATGCCGTATATCCAGAATGTGATAGGGAGCATCGGGCGACGGATCCAGATATACTTCCATTATATCGATATTCGGAATCAGATCGGCGTATTCGTCCGGATGTGCACGGAGAAACGCACGGACTGCGCTTGCGAGCGAGGTTCGTTTTTTTGCATCAACGCTGTCGGCAGGACGTCCGAATTTCGTGCGCGTGTCGGGATACTGCCGTCTTGTTTTTACTTCAATAAAAATTAGATGCGTGTCATCTCGTGCGAGGATGTCGATCTCGTAGTGACCGACGTACACGTTCCGCCCGAGCACGGTGTAGCCGTGCTCCGTGAGATACCGCGCCGCCGATTCCTCACCGGCACTGCCAAGGGAACGGGTGCTCATTTGTCCTCACCGGCGCGCTTCTTTGCAAGTGCTTCCTCGAGCTTCGCGCGATCTCGCGTCAGAAAGGTCAGAAACGATCGGCGGTGAATGGGAGAAGGACCGTGCTCAAACACGGCGAGCTTGTGGGCAGGGGTAGGGTATCCCTTGT
>JAZNHT010000040.1:0-11596 GCA_045577175.1 Eubacteriales bacterium
CAAACTCTTTTATTTGCTCTTTTCGAAATCCTAAACGCTCACCTATTTGTCTTTGGCTATATCCTTGTTTTTGGAGTTCCGATATTTCTTTGGCATACTGTTCGATGTGTCGATACTCTCTTGGCATAAAATTTCCTCCTATGGTAGATATATTTCTATTCTACCATAGGAGGGCATTTTTTTCAATTGTCCGTTTTTTACGGACTTGTTCATACTCGGGGGCAGTGTTTTTATTTTCAGGTAAAAACGCATGCCTGTTTTTTCCGTGCCCCTGTGGGAGGAATGAATTTTGTTTGGCGACAATTGGGGCAGGCGTTTTTCGGTGCGTCGGCTTCGGTTGGCGCACTTTTTTATTTTTGGGAGACGGCACACCCGCCGCCCCGACAACACAAACAAAAGGAGTTTGAAAATGGACGAAAAGGTTTTAATCAAAAGCGAACGGTATGACGTGAAGAAGATTATCAAAATCATGCTGATTATCGGCATCGTGTTATCCGTGCTGGCTTCTATAATATGTATTTTTAATTCTATCAATTATTATAACAACAACTATGGCAAACACGTGCACAGTGAATATTGTTATATTTACGAGCGTTGGGATGAGGCTTTCGAAGATTGGTTTTATGGCGATGGCTTGCAAGAATCGAAAATGGATTGCCTTCCAGCTGTATACGGCAGTGCTTTCGCATATGCCTTATCAGAATATTTTAATTTACAATTCTTTCTCTGCTTGATTCCTGTCGCCGCTGTTGCTTTAATCGAGGTTGTTGTTTTCCTTTGGCTTCATAGTTATGAATTAACCGTCACCGATAAACGGGTATACGGTAAAGCAGCATGGGGCAGGCGAGTTGACCTGCCCGTTGACTCTGTTTCTTCCATCGCTTTTTTGAAAACTTGGAAAGGGGTTTCTGTCGCCACATCTTCGGGCAGAATTTCTTTCCGTGTGCTGAAAAACGCTTCTGCCATCTATGATACCCTGAACAATCTCCTGATCGAGCGTCAGCAGGCGAGGCAGAACGCTGCCGCACCGACCGTTGTTCAGCAGAGCGACAGCGCGGATCAGATCAAAAAATACAAGGAACTCCTTGACAGCGGTGTCATCACGCAGGAAGAATTCGACGCGAAGAAAAAGCAGCTGCTCGGCCTTTGATCTATCGGGACTGCCCACACCGAAACGGTCCTACATAAGAAAAAACGGCATCCGAATTTCGGGTGCCGTTTGTCGTACCCCGTAGGGCGGGGGCTTGCTCCCGCCGCCAATGCGGGACGTCGAAGGCGCCGTCCCCTACGGGAAAGCGCATATTTTTTGTAGGGGCTGGCACCCACTTTATTTCGGCAAAAGACGTTACTGTAGGGGAGCATTCCATATGCTCCCCAAAATCGAGCGGATATAGAATCCGCCCTTACAAATACGGTCGTCAGCAATGCGGCGGGAGTAAACCCCCGCCCTACAAACATCCACCCGTTTTGCATAAGAAAAAACGCCATCCGAAATCGGATGGCGTTTCGTTTGTTTTATCAGTAGTTCTCTTTGCGAACCTCGAAGTAGCTCTGCGGATGTGCGCAAACAGGGCACATCTGGGGAGCCTTCTTGCCGATGACGAGGTGACCGCAGTTGCGGCACTCCCACATCGTCTCCTCAGCCTTCTCAAATACCTTCTGCATCTCTACGTTGTTCAGAAGGGCGAGGTAGCGCTCCTCATGGGACTTCTCAATCTTCGCAACGAGACGGAACTTTGCAGCGATGGCGGTGAAGCCCTCCTCCTCTGCTTCCTTTGCGAAGGTGTCGTACATGTCGGTCCACTCGTAGTTCTCACCCTCGGCGGCAGCCTTCAGATTTGCAGCGGTGTCGCCCAGCGCACCGAGCTCCTTGAACCACATCTTAGCGTGCTCTTTCTCGTTGTTCGCGGTTGCCTCGAAGATCGCGGCGATCTGCTCAAAGCCTTCCTTCTTTGCTACGGATGCGAAATAGGTGTACTTGTTTCTTGCCTGGGATTCACCGGCGAAAGCCGCCTGCAGATTTTTTTCGGTCTTGGATCCTTTGAGTTCCATAATGTTTCTCCTTATTTAATGAAATATTTTTTATGGTTTTGCCGCAGCGCGGCAAGCGGGACAAAGGGAATGAACAGTCAGATCGTAGGAAAGGATGTCTGCATCGCCTTGCTTTTCAATGTATTCATGCAGTCCGTCGATAATGACATCGCTGATCGCACCGCACCGGTCACACAGCCGGTGATCGTGACGGACAAACATCTTGTCGTACCGATCCGTTTGATCCTTGATGCTGATCTTTTCGATCATCTTCTGCTCGCAGAGGTAATTCAAACTGTTGTAAATCGTAGCGAGAGCGATTTCGGGCATTTGATTTTTCGCTTCGTGAAAAATCTCTTCCGCAGTCAGATGCTGTTCTGTCGTTTGCACGATTTTTAATACCAAAGCGCGTTGTTTCGTCATGCTCTCCTCTCCGATTTGTGTGATTTAGAATTGTTCTAAATATATTATACACGATTTTTTTCGTTTGTCAATACCTTTTTAGAAATATTCTAAAAAAATTTTTGTGGAGGTTTTTCACATCTCAATCGGCCGGAGCGAAAGCAGGCGATCAGGAGCGCAGAAGCGCACGGGCGCGCCGTTTGTCGGCAAGAATCGCACAAGCGTGCGGAGCACGCGGCGTACCTCCTCCAGCTCAGTCAGAGACGCGCTTTCCAAATATCCGTTGTGGATAATGCGGTTGAGCAGCTTTTTCTGCTGGGTGATTTTTTTGTGGGAGGCTCGTTTGGCAAGCGTTTCCGCGTCCTCCGTCAAAGATTCGAGCGTTTGGGTGATTTCCGCATCTGTGCGGTTTTGCGTGCGTGCAAGCATCAGCGTAAGCATACGTCTGTCCAGCGCACGGACGGTTGGGGAATCTTTACCGGGAGGCAAAAGCGGCGCAAGATCGCGGCAGAGCTTCTGCACATCCGTCTCTGTCAACACGGTGAGTGCGGCGGCTTTCGCGTAGTGATCGAGTGCTTGCGCATGACGGCGTGCGGCAAAGGTATCCCGTTTCACCGTGCGCAGTCGCGCGGTGATCTCGCGGATTGTATCCTGTCTGAGTTGTTCGCAGATGTTGGCGTATCGGAGGGATTGCAGCTCCGCCGCAAGACGGACGCGCAGGGCGAAAATGCTCTCCGTATCCGATTGGGGGATTCTTCGGTGATCGGTCGGCGTACTGCCGTACGTTTCGAAATTCCGGCACAGATCGAGCACGAAAAAGTCCGTTTTTCCCTCGCATTTGCGCATACCGCGTCCGAGCATCCGCCAGAACTGCGAACGGGAGGCTGCTTTTGTGAAAAACACAAGATTCCGAACGGAGGGAATGTCCACACCGTCATGCAAAAGATCGTGCGACAGGGCGATCTGCGGCATACCGTCCGTCTTTGCGAAATCATGAAGCAGGGAATCGGTGTAATTCGTGTCAAGATCGATTACGCGGCAGAAGTGCGGCGGTGCGTCGGGGTACAGTTTGCCGAACAGCTCGTAGATTACCTCGGAGTGAAAATGACTCTCCGTGAAGAGGATCGTTTTTGCGGGCAGAGCGTTTTTCGTAATCCCCTCACGGCACAGTGTTTCAAGCATCAGACGCACGGTGTCCTCGTTGCAGTATTTCGTCAGCATGTCCTCCGCAGGAATTTTCTGCGGCGGGCGCAGTCCTGAATTACGGAAGGAAGCATCAAACGCCTTCCGCTGTACGGCGTCCAGCTCTGACGCGGAGATTCCGTTTTCCAAGGAGTTCAGCCTGCACGCATACGCGCGCATAGGCGCAATATAGCCGTCCGCTATCGCCTGGGCGTGCGGATAGGAGAACACGGCATCCTCACCGGCAGGGGTGGAGGAGAGAAACAGCGTGCGTGCGTCAAACGTATCGAAAATGCTGCGGTATTTGTCCATGATGCGGCTGTCCGCCTCATCGCAGAGGATCAGATCAAAATGCCCGGGTGTGAACAGGTGCGCGCCGTCCCCGTCGTACAGATCGTCCGCGTCGGCGAGGACACCCTCGTACGTTGCCGCGAGGAAATCACATTTGGCGACATCCTTGCCTCCGGACAGCGAGGCACAGCGCAGCGAGGTGATCTCCCGACATTCGCGGAGCGTCTGCTGTACGAGCAGATCGCTTTCGGTGAGGTATAGGATGCTTTGCGCGAAACCCGCGCGGCAGAGTGCATCCGCACAGGCGATGGCGACGCGCGTTTTTCCCGTCGCAGGTGCCATGGAGAGGGAAGCACTCCGCTTTTTCTCCTCTAAAAAGGTGCGGAGCACGGCATTCACCGCTTCTTTCTGGTACGGTCTGTCCGTCAGGAATGCCTTGGGCGGCTGTGCCGTTTTGCGCATCTCGCACATCCGCTTCAGGCGGAGCAGATCGGCTTTCGAGAAAACTCCGGCAACCTTGCGCTCCGCTTCACAGCTGTCCTGCCAGATACGCGTATCCGTGCCGCTTGTCAGAAAGAGGATCGGGCGCGTCCCGTGCTTTTTTTCGAGTGCATCGGCGTACAGCTTCGCCTGCTGCCGTCCGATTGCCGGATCGTCTCCTGCCGCCTGTGATTCGACGACGGCAAGCGGTACCTTTCCGTCAAACAGGACGTAATCGGCATATCCGACGCCGCTGCCGCCGGCGAGGTTGTCGATGCGGTACTCGTACAGACAGTCTATGCCGATATGCCATCCGGCATACGCAAGATCAGTCTCAATGTACAGACGGCGTGTGTCCGCCTCGCTCAGCCTGGACATATCGGCGGCTTCGGGCTGTGCAGACTGAACCTCTCCCGTTTGTGCGCGAAGCATTCGCTTGAGCGTGCGGTTTTCGCGGATGATCTCCGCGATGCGTGCGCTGTCCAGCGCTTCCGTTACGATTTCCTCCTCCGCAGAGAGCAACAGATCGTCATACGGATACGGCGAGGTGGGTGCCCCGTATCGTTTCGCCACGAAATTTTCAAAATCGAACAGGTGCCTGAGCGCGAGCGCGGTCTGCTCTTTTGTTACGGAGGCAGGATGATGCGCGGCGTTATTTCCGACACGGCGGATGAACTCCAGCTTTTCGGCAAGCTCCCGATTGACAGCGGAGCGGAAGGACGGCGTATCGAGCAGAGCGGCAAGGGCGGTTCGCTTCGGCTCCGTCAGCCGTTTGTCCGTCTCGTACATCCATTTGACGGTAAGCTCCATGGCGCGGCGCACATTTACTGCACAGGCGGCGGTGTCGATCGGAAAAATCGTTTCCGCGGCGGCGGCAGCCCCCGCAAACGAAGAAAACCGCTTCTCCGCACGGAGAAAATCAAAATTGGTCATGTGTCCGCCTCCTTTCCGATATTTATGTACCTATTATATAACATTCCCGTGACAAAATAAAGAGGATTTTTTGAACAGGCTGAAAAATCGGAGGATTTCTCCTTTTCAAACAGGGAAAGATTCCACAAAAACGGTGCCGATTTTGAAAATGCCGCCGCCAATTGTGACGTCTTTTTGAAAGATTTACAAAAGTCCTTTTCAAATCGGGGAAAATGTGGTATACTTGTCTTTGTATATCGGTCAGATGAAAGGGGAGAGAATATGCTTCTGACAGACAGCCATACGCACAGCATCTATTCCTTCGACGGGCAGAATACACCGACGGAGATGTGTGCCGCGGCGGTAGAAAACGGCGTGTCCGCCTTTGCCGTGACGGATCATGTCGATATTGACTGTATCTCAGACGGTCTGTATCCCCCTTACGATGCCGAGGGAGCGCGCCGTGCCGTTGCAGAGGCGGCGGAGGCATACGCAGGCAAGGTCGAAATCGTTTACGGCGTCGAGCTCGGTCAGCCGTCGCTCCGAGTGCGCGAGGCGAGAGATTTCCTTACGGAAAACCGATTCGATTTCGTCATCGGCTCGTGCCACAATCTCTGTGGCGTGCCCGATTTCTACTTCATGCGCTTTGAGGGGATGCCGGACGCGCAGATGCACTCGCTGTTTCGCCGCTCGCTTGCCCAGTTGACCGAAACGGCAGCCTTCGGCGGCATACATACGATCGCGCACCCGCTGTATCCGCTTCGGTATATGGCGCGAAGCGGACGCACGCTTGATCTTCGCCTGTTTGAGGATGATTTCCGCGCACTGTTTTCCGCGATGCTTGAAAGCGGTGCCGCGCTGGAGCTCAATATGAAAGCGATCCGCACGGGCGAGGAGCCGTGGGCGTGGGAGGATCATCTCCTAAGACTTTGGTACGACTGCGGCGGCAGACGGGTTACGTGCGGCACGGATGCGCACAAAGCATCCGACATCGGCGGCTTGATTACGGATGGATACGCCCATCTCCGCGCGGCGGGATTTGATAAAATGCTGATCCCGGCGGCAGGCGGTCCCCGTGAAATTTTGATTCCCCAAGTAAATTGATTGCGAGGTGAAAAAATGTCTGAGATAACGAATATGTCCGCTGACATCAGCCTTCTTTATCCGAATGAGGAGAGCTTGCGCCGAGCTTCGGTCGGGCAGGGGGGCGCACGTCTTCCCGAGGGGACGGCGGAGCAGCTGGAGCTTTATTACCTGATCGATCTGAAAAGCTGTGACATCGGCTCGTTTTTCACAAGCGACGCGGAGACGATCCGCTACCGCCAGGAGACGTTTGCCGATATGGCGGCGAATCCGGAGCTTGCACAGACGCTTCTCAAAATGCTGCCGCTTTTAAACGATATTACGGAGCTTCGCCGTATGGGCAGCGAGGGCGGCGGCGATACGGAATCGTATCTGTACAGCATCACGGAGGTGGAGCTGTATACCTCGCTTCTGGAGCATCTGAAAAAAGGCTTGCTTCCGCTGAAAGAGAAGCTAAAAAGCCGTGCGTTTACCGCACTTGCGGATCGAATCGCGTATCTCACGGAGAGCGAGTATTATAAGGAGCTGAACGCGAAGCTCAGTGATCTGACAAAGCGCGTCCGCGAGATCAAGAGCATCACCGTCGGCGTCAATCTCGATGCCCAGCTTCGTCCCGAATACGCGGGCGTTCTGTCCATCAACAACGAGCAGTTCAAATCGGGCGAGATTTTGGATAAAATCCTCCGCCTCGATTTCAAGCAGGATGAGCTTACCTGCATCTCCTCGCTTGTGCCGTTCCGCAAAAATCAGAGCGAGAATCAGCAGATGGCACTCTCCAACGCGTTCAATACCGCGATCAATGACGTGTTCCGCACATCCGTGCGTTCGTGGAAGAAGATCGTGCAGATGTACGTCCTTGAAAACACCGATTTCCTCATCCGTATGATGCCCGAGATTGAGTTTGTCGTCAAGGCGTCGGAATTGATGACGCGCCTTTCCGAAAAGGGTGTACCGCTGTGCCGCCCTGTGATCCGACCGATGGAGGAGAAGGCGTTTTCCGTGGAGGCTTTGCACAACCCCGTCGTTGCGCTCAAAATCGACGGTGCGGTGATCCCGAACGATTTCACGTTTGACGAGGACGGTATGATTTTCGTCATCACCGGTCCGAACCGCGGCGGTAAATCGGTTACGACGTGCGGCGTGGGCATTGCGTTTGTGCTCGCCCAGCTCGGTCTGCTTGTGCCTGCCGAATCCTGCACGCTCAGCCCGGTGGATGCGATCTATACGCATTTTCCGACGGGATCGGAGGATACGATCGACAAGGGACGTCTCGGCGAGGAGTGCGCCCGTCTGGACGCCATTTTCGATACGCTGACGGAGTACGGGCTCGCCCTGCTTGACGAGTCGCTCTCCTCCACGGGATCGTATGAGGCATCCTACATCGCAAGCGAGGTGCTCGCCGGCTTCAGCATGGCGAGGTGCCGCTGTATCTTCTCTACGCACTTGCACGATCTCGCCGCGTCGGTCGATCGCATCAATGCGGACTGCGTGCCGAAGGGCGGTGTGAAGATCGACAACATGGTTGCCGCGATCGATGAGGGCACGCGCTCATTCAAGGTGCGCCGCGCAAAGCCGGACGGCAAGAGCTACGCGCGCGATATTGCGGAGAAGTACGGACTGTCATTTGACAAAATTCTTACGAAAATCGAGAAAAATAAGCAGTAAACGGAGAATCCAATGAACGAATTTCTGAAAACCATCGAAAACAACTGCCGTCTGACGGACAGACAGCTTGCGATGCTGCTCGATAAGGACGAGGGCGACATCCGCGAGATGATTGAAAAATACGAAAAGGAGCGTGTCATCCTCGGCTATAAGGCGATCATCGACTGGGACAGAACGGATCGCGAAAGCGTGACCGCGCTGATCGAGGTCAAGATTACGCCGCAGAGAGACCGCGGATTTGAGCGCGTGGCGGAGAAAATCTGCAATTATCCCGAGGTCGAGAGCCTCTATCTCATGTCGGGCGGCTTTGATCTTGCCGTGCTGATTGAGGGAAAGACGATGAAGGAGGTCGCCTATTTCGTTGCGATGAAGCTCGCACCGATCGAGGACGTAATCTCCACCGCCACCCATTTTGTTCTTCGTAAGTACAAGGATAAAGGCGTGTTCTACGGCGCAGAGCCCGTGGATGAGAGAGGACAGTACATCGGATGATCGACTACGAAAACTGTATTCCCGCGCATATCCGCGAGATCAAGCCGTCGGGCATCCGCAAATTTTTCGATCTTGTGGGTGAGAAAAAGGATGTGATCTCCTTAACGATCGGCGAGCCGGATTTTATCACGCCGTGGCATATCCGTGTGGCAGGCATCGAAAGTCTGGAGGGCGGCAAAACGTATTACACCGCCAACAGCGGGCTTGCCAAGCTCCGCGAGGAGATCGCCTCCTACCTTGCGCGCCGATTTGATGCGCATTACGATGCCCAAAAGGAGGTCGTCGTCACGGTCGGCGGCAGTGAGGCGATCGATATTGCCTTCCGCGCACTTCTTTCTCCCGGGGATGAGGTCATCATTCCCCAGCCTGCATTCGTGTGCTACGAGCCGCTTGCAAAATTGGCAGGCGGTACGCCCGTGATTATCAACACAAAGGCGGAGAATCTGTTCAGGCTTACAGCGGAGGAGCTGCGTGCCGCGATCACACCGCGGACAAAAATGCTCGTTCTGCCGTATCCGAACAACCCGACCGGCGCAATCATGACGAGAGAGGATCTCGAAGAGATCGCGGAGGTTCTCAAAGGCACGAGCATCCTCGTCATGTCCGATGAGATTTACGCCGAGCTGACGTACGGCAGGGAGCACTGCTCGTGTGCCGCCGTGCCCGGTCTTGCCGAGCGAACGGTGCTCGTCAGCGGCTTTTCCAAGGCGTTCGCCATGACCGGATGGCGCCTCGGCTACCTCTGCGCGCCGGCACCCTTGTGCAAACAAATGCTGAAGCTCCATCAGTACGCGATCATGTGCGCGCCGACCACGGCGCAGTTCGCCGCGATTGAAGCGATGCGAAACGGCGACGACGACGTTGCCATGATGCGCGAGGAGTACAACCGCCGCCGCCGTTTTCTTACAAAGGGACTCAGGGAGATCGGCTTGCCCTGCTTTGAACCGGAGGGCGCGTTCTATGTGTTCCCCGACGTGTCCGGATTCGGACTGACAAGCGAGGAATTTTGCGCCCGACTTCTTGAGGAGTATAACGTCGCTATCGTTCCCGGCAGTGCTTTCGGTGCGTGTGGCGAGGGATTTGCCCGAATTTCTTATGCATATTCCATAGAACACATTGAAAAAGCACTCACTTGTATGGAATCTTTCGTAAAAACTCTCAGAAAAACAAACAAAAATTGAAAAAAGGCTTGCTTTTTGCTCTCTCTTATGATATAATAAATGTCGCTGATTTTGATTGAGTACAATCAATGTATACTATAAACGGAGGTATTCGGAAATGGCTAAGTGCAGCATTTGCGGAAAAGGCGTTGTATTCGGCGCACAGGTTTCCCACTCTCACCGTTCTACGAACAGAATGTGGAAGCCGAACATCAGAAAAGTAAAGGTCGTTGTTGGTGGCCAGCACAAGACGGTAGCCGTATGCTCCCGTTGCCTGCGTTCCGGCAAGGTAACCCGCGCTTAATTATCCGCGCAAAACACGGGAATCCGTGAGCGTCAAAATCCCACCGTCGGTGGGGTTTTTTGCTTTTTATACGGTCTGAAGGAGGACGCTGATGCTGTCATTATCGGATTACATCGCCGTCATAGGCGAAGACGCCGCGCCGTTTGCGGATACGCTCGCACATCATTTTGCCGATGTCGTGCTTCTGCCGCCGTTTCCTTTGCTCGATCGGCGGATCGCGTCGCATCCCGATACGCTGCTTGCGCGGGTGTGGGAGACGATCATCGTCAGCGAATCGTATGCCGCGCACGCACCGTTCGAGATTTCGCGGATTGCCGATTGTGTGCCCGTTCGCTTTGGGAAAACAACACCGCGATCACCGTATCCCGGGGATGTTTCGTATAATGTGTTTTCCCACGGCGGGCGGCTGTACGCGCGCACGGATACGCTGGACGCTACAGTGATCGATTGTGCAAAGGAGCAGGGGATCGCCGTTCATCCCGTGCGGCAGGGGTATGCCGGCTGTTCCGCCCTCTCTCTCGCGGATTGCGCGCTGACGGCGGATCCGTCGCTTGCCGAAGCACTCCGCGCCGACGGTGCCGAGGTCGTGCGCCTGACACCGGGCGGTATTGCCTTGCCGGGATACGACTGCGGCTTCATCGGCGGTGCTTCGGGGTACTGCGCGCGCACGGCGATTTTCTTCGGTGATGTCGAAACGCATCCCGACGGCGCTTTGATTCGGGAGATACTCGACGCAAACGGGATCGCCGCGCTTTCTCTCGGCACGGAAGTCCTCACGGATTTCGGCGGGATTTTCACAATTCCCCGGAAAAACACTTGCAAAAGCGCGCAGTCGGTGCTATAATGGTAAAAAATCGGACAACCGAAAGGAAGCAACCATGACTACCGAAAAAATTCTGCTCCGTCCCGATGAGGGCGAGAAAGTTACCTTGACTACGTACATTTCCTACGAGTGCCGCGAGCTCAATATGCCCCCGCGTCCCGCCATCGTCATCTGCCCCGGCGGCGGATACAACAGGCAGTCTGACCGCGAGGCTGAGCCGGTTGCCAAGGAGTTCTTCGCCAAGGGCTTTAACTGCTTCATTCTGCATTATTCGTGCAAGGAGGAGGCTGCGTTTCCTCGTCCGCTGGTCGAGCTTTCCCGTGCGATCGTGCACGTCCGCGAGAATGCGGAGAAATATAACATCGATCCCGAGAAGGTGTTCGTGATCGGCTTTTCTGCCGGCGGTCATCTTGCCGCCTCGATCGGTACGATGTGGCATGAGGATTTTGCCAAGGCGAGCGATGATATGCCCTACGGCGCCAACCGCCCGAACGGCATGATCCTGTGCTATCCGGTCATCACCTCGGGCGAGTTTGCGCATCGCGGCTCGTTCAATAATCTGCTCGGTACGGAGACGCCGACCGAGGAGCAAAACCGCGCGTATTCGTTGGAGTATCGCGTCGATGAAAAGACGGTTCCCGCGTACATTTGCCATGCGTTTACCGATCCCGCCGTGCCGGTGCAGAATGCGCTTCTGTTTATGAATGCGATGGCGGCGGCGAAGGTCCCGTTTGCGGCGCACATCTTCCACGAGGGACCGCACGGATTCTC
>JAZNHT010000041.1:0-28070 GCA_045577175.1 Eubacteriales bacterium
GGCTAAGCCGGTGGTTTGCTCAGCCCTATAAGGACCTGTTACCGGCAGGGCTGAAAGCCCTCTGAAACATTTGACACTTGCAAACTCGCTCTACCGCCACAGATGTGGCTACTTTTCCGTGACGAAGGGATTATAAAAAAGTGCTCTCAAGCAACCTCTCAGTCAGCTTCGCTGACAGCTCCCCTTACACAGGGGAGCCTCCCGCTGCGGCGGGATTTCTCAACGGCAAAAGCCTCTTTGGAACCACCGGCTTAGCTGGTGGTTTTCTTTAGACCAAAAACAGCGCACCCGCCACAAAGCAGGTGCGCTTTTTTATCAGTCGATCGACTTGTCGATATTGAATCTGGTAATCTTTCTCGACGTGTTCTTCACGAACTCCTCCTTGCGGAGCTTGATATGACCGACCGTCTTGTACGGCGGCATACGGTCATTGATCTTCTTCACCTCCGCGGAGAAATACGCCTTCACGTCCTTGATGCCGCGCTTTTCGATCTCCTCTTCATCGGGGAAGATCTCCGCGACGATGATCTCGCGTTTCTCGTTCTTGCTCTCACCGGCGTAGACGACAACCTCGCTGACACCGGGCACGTTGCGGATCTCGTACTCGATCTCTTCGGGATAGACGTTTTTACCGTTCGCAAGAATGATGATATTCTTCAGTCGTCCCGTGATATAGATCCAGCCCTCATCATCCAGCTTACCCCAGTCGCCCGTGTGGAAGAATCCGTCCGCATCGATGACGGCGGCAGTTGCCTCCGGCTCCTTATAATAGCCGAGCATGACGTTCGGCCCCTTGTAGCAGATTTCGCCCTCGCCGTTCTCGTCGGGATTGGCAATTCTGACCTCGGCACCGTGAATCGGAATACCGACGCTTCCGTTCTTTCTGTATTGGTTACGGTTGCAGGAGATCAGCGGCGCACACTCGGTAATGCCGTATCCGTTCAAAATGACGATACCCATCGCCTCGAATACGTCGATCAGCTCCTGATTCAGCGCGGCGCCGCCGCAGATAATCATCTCCAGATTGCCGCCGAATGCGGAAAGGACATCCTTGAACAGCTTCTTGCGCAGATCGACGCCGACCTTGCGCATACCGTTGGACAGCTTGATCGCCTTTTTGAGAATATCCGCCTTGCCGCTCTTCTCCGCCGTCTGCCAGATGCGCTTATAAAGCGTCTCGACAAACAAAGGAACAAGCACGAGGTGATTCGGCTTCTCTGCCTTCAGCTCGTTCAGAAGATAGCGCGTGCCGCTGGAGATATAGACCTCAACGCCGAGCGCATAGTGACCGACAAAGTTGACCGTCGAGCCGAACGTATGATGCGGCGGCAGGACAAACATCGTCTTGCCCTCAACGTGGAAATTGTACATACCCTGCTGCATATTCGAGCAGATATTGCGCTGGGAGAGCATAACGCCCTTGCCCTTTCCCGTTGTACCGGAGGTGAACACGATTGTCGCCATACGGTCGGGATCGATTTCGGTCTCGTAGTACGAATTGTCACCGCCTGCATACAGCTCGGCACCGCGTGCAACCATCTCGGACAGCTTCGTTGCGCCCGGGATCGTCGGCTCACCGAAGCAGACAAACTGCTTCGTATAGGTAAGACGGTCGCGGATTGCGGCAATCTTCTCCTCAGCGACGGGACTGTAGAAAATATGCGTGCACTCCGCCTTCTCCATAATGCCGAGGATGTCGTCCGGCGGCAGCTCCTTATCAATCGGAACGGACACCGCGCCGACTGCCATCAGACCGTAATACGAGCACACCCAATCGTAGGAAGCCTCACCGATCAGCGCAACGTGTGCGTCGCGGCAGCCTGCCTCGATCATGCCCGTGCCGAGATCGCGGATGCGGTCGCGTGCTTCAGGATACGTCACGCGGACAGCTTCCTCATCCTTCGGCGTAACGCGGTAGGAAAGCGCCACCCGATCCTCATACAGTTTTGCAGAATTTTCGACCATCTCGCGGATGTCGTTGAAATGTCGCGTCTCGTAAAGGGGATAGTCCTTGTGCAAATTCTTCAAATTATACATGGTTTCCAAATCTCCTGTATCGCCTGACGGCTGTATTATAAACTTATTCGGGGAGGGATACGGTAAACGTAGTACCCTCGTTCGGACGGCTGTCGCAGAGAATCTCGCCGCCGCAGAGCTCGACCACACGCGCCGCGAGGGACAAGCCGAGTCCGTTGCCTGCGGATGCGTGCGACACATCGCCCTGATAGAATTTTTCAAACATGTGCTTCATCGTTTCCTCGCTCATGCCTATGCCCGTATCGGACACGGTAACGCACACGCCTGTCTCCGTTTTTTCACAGGAGACGGTGATCTTGCCGCCGTGCGGCGTGAACTTGATTGCGTTGGAAAGCAGATTCTTCCACACGTGCGAGAGCAGCTCGGGATTTTGCGTGTAGGTGACCGCGTCGAGCGCCATCTCAACCTCAAGCTCCTTATCCGTCCACTGCGTTTCCATGAGCAGCATACAGTCACGGAGCTGCTCGTCGAGCGAAAACGGCTTGCGATCGGTGACGATCTTCTGATTTTCCAGCTTCGTGAGCAGAAGTACGTTTGCGGACATATCCGCGAGGTACTCCGTCTCATCCGCGATGATCTTCGTAAATTCCTCTCTCTGCTCCTCCGTGAGATTGCCGCGCTTCAGCTGTCTGGCAAAGCCGCGGATGGAGAGAATCGGCGTTTTGAACTCATGCGAGAAATTACTGATAAAATCCTTGCGGAACATCTCGACGCTGGCAAGCTCGCGTGTCATCTCGTTGAACGAACGGATGAGCATGTTGATCTCACCCTGATAGATCGCGCGGTGGCTGCTTGACGGAATCTCCTTGACCTGCACGGTGAAATCCCCCGCCGCAACGCGCTTTGTCGCCGCGATCAGCTCATTGAGCGGGCGGAAGAACAGCATCGCGAAAAAGCCGTAGCCGACCGTACTGACAAGCAGACTCGCGCCGAGCGCGATGATTCCCACAACGATCGGTGCCGCGCCCCACGTATTGATTACGCCGAACAAATACAGAAGAACGAGCAGCGCAATAATCGCAACGTTGGACAAAAACAGGATCAGAAAGACGAAAAACGTCAAGCGCAGATTCAGTTTGTTCCGACGTTTCTTCATAATGTCCCTCCTGCGCACAGCATTATAGGGATTATATCATACATTCTTTAACTTTTGGTTAATTTTCCGTGTCTAATTTTGAAAGACTTCCGATCACGTGCTAACCGAAAAAATTTTGCCGCACGTCTTGACAGACGGAAAAATGTACTGTATAATATGAATAATCGCACAAATCCATAACAATTGACAAAGGCTATGACGAAGAGGATCGGAAATCCCTCTCCCCAGAGAGTCGGCGGTTGGTGTGAGCCGACGGGAGTGTTTCCTCAATCTATGGCTTCCGAGCCGGAGCTCCAAGCCGCGCAAACCGCGGGGTAGGCGTCTCCCGTATCTGCCGCGTAAAGGCATAGGGCTTGTCAGAGCCTGAAGGGGCATCGTAAGATGCAATTTGAGTGGTACCGCGGGTGAATTTCTCCCGTCTCAAAGGCTTTTTTGAGACGGGATTTTTATTTTGATTCAATTGCCGCACAGCGGCGGGAGGTTTATTATGTCCAAGAACACGAGAATTGAAACCAAATGCGTACAGGGCGGCTACACGCCGAAAAACGGCGAGCCTCGCCAGATTCCGATCATCCAGAGCACAACGTTCAAATACGACACGAGCGAGGACATGGGCAAGCTGTTCGATCTCGAGGCAAGCGGATATTTCTATTCCAGACTGCAAAATCCGACGTGCGACACCGTCGCCGCAAAGATCGCGGCACTTGAGGGCGGCACGGCAGCGATGCTTTTAAGCTCCGGTCAGGCGGCTTCCTTCTTCAGCATCTTCAATCTTGCCTCCGCAGGCGATCACGTCGTATCCTCCTCCACCATTTACGGCGGAACGTACAACCTGTTCGCCGTCACAATGAAGCGGATGGGCATCGAATTTACGTTTGTCTCCCCCGACTGCACGGAGGAGGAGCTTAACGCGGCGTTCCGCCCGAACACGAAGGCACTCTTCGGCGAGACGATTGCGAATCCCGCACTGACCGTGCTCGATATTGAGAAATTCGCCAAGGTCGCGCACGCACACGGCGTTCCGCTGATTATCGACAACACGTTCGCCACCCCGATCGGATGCCGTCCGATTGAGTGGGGCGCGGACATCGTCACGCACTCCACCACGAAGTACATGGACGGTCACGGCGTTGCCGTCGGCGGATGCATCGTCGATTCCGGCAAATTCGACTGGTTCGCACATGCGGACAAGTTCCCCGGTCTGACCACACCCGACGAGAGCTACCACGGCGTGACGTATGCCGAGCGCTTCGGTCTGGAGGGCGCATTCATTACGAAGGCGACCGCCCAGCTCATGCGCGATTTCGGCGCGATCCAGTCTCCGCAGAGCGCGTTTTATCTGAACCTCGGTCTGGAGTCTCTCCACGTCCGCATGGCGCGCCACTGCGAAAACGGTCTTGCCGTCGCGCAGTATCTGGAGGCACATGATAAGATCGCGTGGGTAAACTATCCTTCCCTGCCGTCCTCGAAATATTACGCGCTGGCGCAGAAGTACCTGCCGAACGGCTCGTGCGGTGTCGTCTCCTTCGGCGTGAAGGGCGGACGCAAGGCTGCCGAGGCGTTTATGAAGGAGCTTCGCATCGCCGCCATTGAGACGCACGTTGCCGATGCGCGCACCTGCTGTCTGCATCCGGCAAGCGCAACCCACCGCCAGATGAACGACGAAGAGCTGCTCGCCGCAGGCGTTCCGTCCGACCTCGTCCGCCTCTCCTGCGGTCTGGAATCCAAAGACGATCTGATCGAGGACATCGCACAGGCTCTCTCCAAAATTTGATAAACGGAGGCACGTATGCCGATCAAAATACCGAATGAACTGCCCGCCGTCCAGACGCTGACGGATGAAAACATCTTCGTCATGACGGAAACGCGGGCGATCACGCAGGACATCCGTCCTTTGCGCATTCTCCTGCTTAATCTGATGCCGACGAAAATCGACACGGAGACGCAGCTCTCCCGCCTCCTGAGTAATTCCCCTTTGCAGGTGGAGCTGGAGCTGATCCACATGCGCACGCACAAATCAAAAAACACCTCCGAGGAGCATCTGCTCGCGTTCTATAAAACGTTCGATCAGGTGAAGCACGAGAAGTTCGACGGACTGATTATCACCGGTGCGCCTGTGGAGAAGATGCCGTTTGAGGAGGTCAACTACTGGGACGAGCTTTGCGAAATCATGGAGTGGAGCAAGAAAAACGTCCATTCGACGTTCCACATCTGCTGGGGCGCGCAGGCAGGACTGTACTACCACTACGGCGTGAAGAAATATCCGCTTGAGGAAAAGATGTTCGGCGTGTTCGAGCACACGGTGGACTACAAAGAATGTACCCTGCTCCGCGGCTTTGACGAGACGTTCATGGCACCGCACTCGCGCCACACGACGGTGCTCCGCCAGGAGATCGAGGCTGTGCCCGAGCTGAAGGTGATCGCGTCCTCGCCCGAGGCAGGTGTGTACATCGTGAAATCCGAGGGCGGTAAGCAGATTTTCGTCACGGGGCATTCGGAGTACGATCCGCGCACGCTGGAGAAGGAATACCTGCGCGACAAAAACGCGGGACTGCCGATCGAGGTGCCGAAGAACTACTACCCGAACGATGACGACACAAAGCCGCCGCGCGTCACATGGCGTGCGCACGCAAGTTTGCTCTTCTCGAACTGGCTGAATTATTTCGTATATCAGACAACGCCGTACAATATTGGCGCGATTGAGTGAGGAAATCTTATTTGTGGAAGAAAAAAACGTAAAAAACTATCTGTATGTTTGTCCGTTTTGTCTGCGCATACTAAAAGAGTGTACCTGTATTGCTTTTCCCGAAAGACTCATACAGATTGATAGAAATATGCTTCCGATTATTCGAGAATTAAATAAAAAATGCTTTGCTACCGAAACGTGTTGTGAAGGACACATCGGCTCCAATGAATTTATGTATATCGAATTTTCTCAAAAATACAGGTTCGGCAAAGAAATCCCCACGGGATTTGCAATCAACGGACACATCCTCCAAGCCAACATAACCGGCAAGAGTGAGCAAGCCAAAAAACGAAAAAAACGACAACTGTTAAACACACTGTATCAGTGGGCATGTGAGCTTGAGGGGATTGGACACAATCTGTTTATACGTTGACAGCACGTACTATATCACCTCACCCGCGCCGTATGGCGCGGGTGTTTTTTTGTTCACACCCTTGCAATCCTCGTCCGTGTATGTTATACTATAATGTAGAATAGGGGGGATAGGCGATGTCGGACAAACAAAGCACGCATTTTGCACCTGTAGCCGTTCTGCGGCAAACCGAATACAACCGTGCAGAGATCCTCTCGCGGCTGAATGAGCAGGCAGACGCAATCGGTCTGCGCGCCGATGCGTACGCCGGCAAGCGCGTCGTCATCAAGCCGAATCTTGTCGCCCCCACCAAACCGGACGGCGCGGCAACCACGCACCCCGTCTTTCTTTCTGCCGTCGTGGATTTCCTGCGCGCACACGGCGCGACCGATCTTCTTTTGGCGGAAAGTCCGGGCGGTATTTATTCCGAATCGACGCTCCGTCTGAACTACAAAACCTGCGGCATTGCAGACGCGGCGACGGCTTGCGATCTGCCGCTGAACTACGACACGAGCGCCGACACGGTGAACGCCGCGAACGGACAGGTATGCCGCGCGTTTTCCGTCATCACGCCGATTCGTGAGGCGGATGTGATTATCGATCTCTGCAAGCTCAAATCCCACTCGCTGACGAAAATGAGCGGTGCCGTGAAGAATCTGTTCGGCGTTGTCCCCGGCATCCGCAAGTTTGAGATGCACTCCGCCTACCCTGCCCTGCCCGTTTTCTCCGAAATGATTGTCGATCTGTGTCAGATGCTGACGGAGACGCATGAGGTGCTCGCCATCTGTGACGCCATCGTTGGCATGGAGGGCAACGGTCCCACGGGCGGCGATCCGAAGCCGATCGGTGCGATTCTGATGAGCAAAAGCCCGTTCTGCCTCGATCTCACGTCGGAGGCAATCCTCGGCTTTGAAGGCACGGTTTCCGTCACCGAAGCGGCGAAGGCACGCGGTCTTTGCCCCGATTCCCTTGCGGATTTGGACATCCGCGGCGTCTCTCCGAAGGAGATCGCGGTCACAGACTTCCGTGAGCCGGATGCCACGCGCAAGACGTTTCTCGGCTCGCTCTCCACACTGTTCGGCGGCAAGGTTGCCGATTTCTTCGCACCGCGCCCCGTCATCACAAAACGGTGCGCAGGCTGTGCGGTCTGCGCAAACTCCTGCCCGCGTAAGGTGATCGACATGGTGGAGAAAGGCGGCCTCAAGCGCGCCGCAATCCGCCACGCCGACTGCATCCGCTGCTTCTGTTGTCAGGAGCTGTGCCCGTTTCACGCAATCGATATCAAGCAGAACGCCCTTGTCAAATTCCTGCACTAAAATACATAAAACGTGGTGTAACATATGATTTACGAATCCGCTTACGCAAAGATCAATCTGTTTTTGGACGTTGTGGGCAAGCGACCCGACGGCTATCACGATCTCCACAGCTGTATGCAGACGGTCGGTCTGTGCGACACGATCTCAGCGGAGATCACGGATGCGGCTGAGACGGAGATCGTCCTCTCCTGCTCCGACAGCACCCTCTCCTGTGATGAAAAAAATCTCGCCTACCGCGCCGCGGATGCGTATCTGCGCACGGCGGAAATCGGCGGAGTGCGCGTAAAAATGCACATCGAGAAGCGTATTCCCCTCTCTGCCGGGCTCGGCGGCGGCAGTGCGGATGCAGCGGCGGTGCTCAGACTTTTGAACCGCCATTTCAACGGAAAGCTCACACACGACGAGCTGTGTGAAATCGGCACGAAGCTCGGCGCGGACGTTCCGTTTTGCATCACGGGCGGCACGTGTCGCTGTGAGGGTATCGGCGAGGTGCTCGCGCCCGTGGAGACGCGCCCCGATTATACGGTACTGATCGCCAAGGCGGACGGCGGTGTCTCCACGCCGCAGGCTTTTGCGATGCTGGACGAATTGCACGGCAACTATACTGCATACACGCCGCACGATCCGTCGCGCATTTATGCCGCACTCGCCTGCGGAAACGTGCAGGCACTGGCAAGCTGTGTCTACAACAGCTTTGAAGAGGTGATTCTTCCGATTCAGCCCAAAGCGGCCGAAATCAAGAAATTTCTGCAAAAAAGCGGTGCGGTGACCGCGCTGATGAGCGGCAGCGGTCCGTCCGTGTTCGGGATTTTTGTCTCGGATGTGCGCGCGGAATGCTGTGCCGCGGCACTGCGCAAGCAGGGAATCTTTGCCGCCGTCTGCCGCACGGTGGGGTAAGAAAAACAGTCTCGATAATTCACCCACATCAAAAATTTTTGATGTGGGAACTTTTTATTTTTGCCGCCGTCTGTTGAGTATACATCAAAGCGGAGGTGCTTTTATGAACAGAATATATGCGTTTGTTTGGGGATTGCTCCTTCTCTGCATCCTCGCCGGATGCGTAAATGAGCTGAACACGCCCGATGTGACGGATCTGGGCGCAGACAGCACGTCATACACGGGCGACACAACGGAAGAAACCGTTCCGGACACGACATCCGCCACAGAAGAGCCGCCGTCCATCGGATGCGAACTTCCGATGGAAATCGCACGCATCACGGACACCTCGAAAGTGCTGGAGATCGATCTGCCCGATGTGGAGGAAATATTTTACGAGGATCGGCAGTACGCATACATTTTCGGAAACCCGATCAGCGAATACGTGATCGTGGAATACACGGACGGCACGTCGGAAAACGTAAAGGACGCACTGAACAGCGGACATATCGCGCTCTATGATCTCGACCGTTTCGGCATACAGTATTTTGCCGAGCCAAAGCTGATTGAGGACATTGTCTACCATGCGGATCGCGGCGGAGAGCCGGATGCGTTGGAATATTTCTATTCGGATGACACGTATCTGTACTGTTTCCCCTCCATCCGATCGCAGTACGTAATCGTCTATTACCTCGACGGTACAGAGCAGCCGATCCGCGAAGCACTTGCCGCAGGCACCGTAACGATCCGCGATCTCGATTGGTTCGGGATCGAATATTACAAAAAGGAACGAGAATAATCGAAAACACGCCGAAAAACGGCGTGTTTTTTCTGTCCTCTTGACTTTTCCCTCGCTTTGTGCTATACTGTTGAAATCAAGAATCATTCCCAATTTCAAAGGTGGATTATGAAACGTACAGCATACATGACGGGAGCAAAAAAACAGCTCCTCGATTTCTTTGCCGCCAACAAGGACAGGCATTTCACCGTCGATCAGATCGTGGAAGCGCTCGCGGATGCCGAGGTGCGCCCTGGCAAAAGCACCGTCTACCGACAGATCGCCAAGCTGTGGGAGGACGGCATCCTCCGCCGCTTTGAATCCGCGGACACGGACAGCTTTGTCTATCAGTACGCGGTCGGCGAGGGCTGCGATCACCATTTTCATCTGAAATGCGCCTCCTGCGGCAAACTCCTCCACATGGAATGCGACAAGCTCTCCGAGGTGCGCGATCACATCCGTGAGGATCACGGATTTCTCATCGGCGGCTCGTCCGTGATCTACGGCGTATGTGCCGCCTGCCATGCAAAATAAGGAATAAGGAACATTTATGAAACGAATTTTTGCTTTACTGATCGCCGCCGTCCTTCTCTGCCCGATTTTTACCGCGTGCGGACAAACTGCCGATGACGGACGGCTCTCCATTGTGGCGACGACGTTTCCGCCGTATGATTTCGCCCGCGCCGTCTGCGGAGATGCGGCATCCGTGACGATGCTGATCGATCCTGGCGTGGAGACGCACTCGTTCGATCCGTCGCCGCGCGATATTGAAAAAATCCGCCGCGCGGACATCTTCATCTACGGCGGCGGTGAATCCGATGCATGGCTCGACGGCATCCTTGACTCGATCGACAAGGACTCCGTCACCGTGATCGCCATGACCGATCTCGTGCCGCTTCTGTGCGCGGACGGGCACGAAGATCACGAGGAGCACGAAGCGGACGGACACGCGCATGAATACGACGAGCATGTATGGACGTCGCCCGAAAACGCCAAAACGATCGTGCGTGCGATCTGCGACGCCGCACGTTTGGCAGATGCCGAAAACAAGACGCTGTATGCGGCGAACGCGGCCGCCTATATTGCCGAGCTCGATATGCTCATCGCCGATTTTGCGGATGTCATCCAAAACGGCGCACGGGACACGGTCATTTTCGCGGATCGGTATCCGTTTCTGTATTTCTCCGAAGCGTTCGGGCTGAAGTACCACGCCGCCTTTGCCGGATGCGCCCACGAAACGGAGGCAGGTGCGCAGACGATCGCGCGCATCATTGATCTCGTGCAGGCGGAGAATATCCCTGCCGTGTTCTACATCGAATTTTCCAACCGCCGTCTTGCGGATGCGGTTGCCGAGGCGACCGGATGTAAGACACTCCTCTTCCACTCCTGCCACAACGTCACAAGAGACGAGCTGAATGAAGGAGCAACCTACGTTTCGCTTATGCGGCAGAATCTTGAAAATCTCAGGGAGGCACTGTCCTGATGGCACAGATACGTTGTACCGATCTTACCCTTGCCTACGACGGCGTGACCGTCGCGGACGGCATTGATTTTGCCGTCAACGCAGGTGATTACCTCTGCATCGTCGGCGAGAACGGATCGGGAAAAAGCACCCTTGTCCGCGCCCTACTCGGGCTGAAAGCACCGGCATCCGGCTCGATCACGTTCGGCGACGGACTGACAGCAAAGGAAATCGGCTATCTCCCCCAGCAGACGGAGCTGCAAAGAGATTTCCCCGCATCCGTCCGCGAGGTCGTTTTAAGCGGATGCATCGGTCGTTTCGGGCACAGCCTCTTTTACACCAAGCTCCAGAAGGATCTTGCCGCGTACCATATGGAACGGATGGGGATTGCGGATCTTTCAAAAAAATGCTACCGCGAGCTTTCGGGCGGTCAGCAGCAGAGAGTCCGCCTTGCCCGTGCTTTGTGCGCTACGGGAAAGCTGCTCCTGCTCGATGAGCCGACAGCGGGACTCGATCCGATCGTGAGCCGTGAGCTGTACACGCTGATCGAACACTTGAACAAAACGGAAAAGATCACCGTCGTGATGGTATCGCATGATACGGGCGTGCCGCTGCACGCCGCGACGCACATTCTGCACCTGAAGCACCGTCAGCTCTTCTTCGGCACGGGCGAGGAATATCTCGCCTCGGAGATCGGCAAGAGTTTTTTGGGAGGTGACGGGGATGCTTGACGCGATTTTTGAAATGTTCACCTACCCGTTCATGCTCCGCGCCCTCGGCGTAGGCGTGCTTGTCTCGCTTTGTGCCGCACTCCTCGGCGTAAGCCTCGTTCTGAAGCGGTATTCCATGATCGGAGACGGGCTTTCCCACGTCGGATTCGGTGCGCTTGCGATCGCCGCCGTGGCGAATCTGTCGCCGCTGAAGGTGGCAATCCCGATTGTTGTGATCGCGGCGTTTTTCCTGCTCCGCCTGAGTGAGAACAGCCGCCTCAAGGGGGACAGCGCGATCGCTGTGATCTCGACCTCCGCCCTCGCGCTCGGCGTTCTGGTGATCTCCGTGGGCGGCGGTGTGAGCACGGACTTGAACAGCTATATGTTCGGCAGTATCTACGCGATGAGCGGTGAGGACGTAACGCTCAGTCTGATTCTGTCCGCCGTGGTGCTTATCTTGTTTCTGCTGTTCTACACGCGCATTTTTGCCGTGACGTTTGACGAATCCTTTGCACGGGCAAGCGGCGTGCGCGTCGGACTTTATAACATGCTGATCGCCGCTTTGACGGCGGTGACAATCGTTCTCGGTATGCGCATGATGGGCGCGATGCTGATTTCGGCTTTGATTATCTTCCCTGCCCTGACCTCGATGCGCGTGTTCAAGACGTTTCGTAGTGTCGTGATCTCCTCGGCGGCGGTTGCCGTGATCTGCTTTGTCCTGGGCATCACGCTGTCGTATCTGTTTGATGCGCCGGGCGGTGCGACGGTCGTTCTGACCAATCTCGCCGCAATGGTGCTGTTTTCGCTGGTAGGCATGGTGAGGAAAAGATGAGATAACTTTCATACAAAAGGCAGGGTATGTTGAAGCGAACCCTGTCTTTTTTCACGCAAACACAACTGTCGGTTAACATGAGGTTTCTTTCAAAGCGCTTCCATACTCCTGTTTCGTATGCTATACTATATACAACGGTACCGGAATACAGCTTTGGAGGATTATTATGAACGAAACAATGGGGCAGATCATCAAACGTCTGCGCAAGGAACGAAATCTCACCCAAGACGAGCTTGCCGAACAGCTGAACATCAGCGCGCAGGCGATCTCCAAGTGGGAAAACGGCACAAGTATGCCCGATATCTCGCAAGTTGTGCCGCTTTCGAATCTGTTTGGTGTTCCAACCGATGTACTCTTCGGCGTGTACGGCACGGAGCACAAGGAAGAGATATCTGCGCGTCTGAAAGAAATTTATGAAATATATGACGGATGCAAAGACGGCGAAGAAGGACAGACTGCGCTGGTTATCCTTGACAAATACCGTGATGCGATCCGTACTTATCCAAACAATGACACCATTCTGACGGAAGCAATGTCTTTTGGGACAATGATAATCAAGAATAACGAATCGGAGTTGAAAGCCATTATCGGACAGAAAGGAATTGACAATCTTGCGAATGAAGTTATTCGCTGGGCGGAGCTTGTTATGAAATACAGCGCATCTACAGGACTTGTATTGCTGGCAAAACGGAAAATCATCGATATTTATATGTATCGCAAGAATTGGGACGCCGCCTTCGCTTTGGCGGAAACTTTCCCTAACACGCCCGATAATATACGCTGTTTCCTGATGACAGATTTAAAACATGCTGCCGGTGATACCGACGGGGAAAGGATGCAGCTTTTCGGCAATATCCACACCCTATCATCCAAGTTGGGAAACAGAGTATCCATGCTTGGAAATCTGTATATGAATGAAGGAAAGCTCGATGATGCAATATATTGCTATGCGTTTCTTCGGAATATGATAGAAGCCATGTATGGAGATGAAAAATACAGACCGCCGTTTCATGATTATTATTATCCCATGTATCGCTTGCCGGCGGAATGTCTTGTAAGGCTTTCCCGTCAGGAGGAAGCGATCTCCCTCCTTGAAGAAGGCGTACAGTTTATCCTCGCACAGGCGGAGAATTACAACAAAAAGCGGTATCTGGATGTGCCGCTTCTCCGCGATTATCCATTTGGGTACGGGCATGACGGAACTGCCGAATACGGTGATGTGACTGCCAAACTGAAAAACCTTATCGGTGGTGCGGCATTCGCCCCTCTCGCGGATAATCCGCGGTATCGCGCCCTTACGGATGCCGTTGCCAAGATGACAGAAGAATAAAGAAAAAGCTCCCACGTTTCCAATGGAACGTGGGAGTCCCTTTGCCCAAAAGTTTTTGAGGAGGGGTTTAGGGAGGAACTTTTTTCAAAAAGTCCCTCCCTCGTGTCACCCTTTTACAGCGTTACGCCGTCTTTGAAAATCGAGATTTCCTCGTATCCGTTCACTTCGTTTTTCGTCTGCTCGCCGTTTGCCACGCGGATCGCGTACGCGATCAGATCGTCCGTCGGATCGACTCCGTTCAGCATGGGAGACGCATCAAAATCGATCCAGTTCGCCTTGCGCGCGGCAAGATCACCGTTCGTCGCGATCTTCACCGTCGGCACAGCGGTACCGAGCGGCGTACCGCGTCCTGTCGTAAACAGGATCATGTGCACGCCTGCCGCCATCAAATTCGTCACGGCAACAATATCGTTGCCCGGTCCGTTCAGAAGCGATAAGCCGTTTTTCGTGAGCCGAGCGCCGTAATCGAGCACGTCCACAACAGGCGAAAGTCCGCCCTTCTGCACGCATCCGAGCGATTTTTCCTCCAAAGTCGTGATGCCGCCCTTCTTGTTTCCGGGCGACGGATTTTCATAGATCACCTGCCCGTAGCGGGTGTAATAATCCTTGAAATCGTTTACGAGCGCGACCGTTTTTTCAAAGACCGCCTCACTCTCGCACCGATTCATGAGCAGATGCTCCGCGCCGAACATCTCCGGCACCTCGGTGAGCACGCAGCTTCCGCCGTATGCGCTGAGGCGATCGCAGAAGCGACCGACCAAGGGATTTGCCGTAATGCCGGAATAGCCGTCGCTGCCGCCGCATTTCAGACCGACCTTCAATTTCGAGATCGGCACGCTCTTTCGCACAAACGTATCCGCATACGCCCGAAGCTCGCCGATCAGACGCACGCCCTCGGCAATCTCGTCCTCAAAATCCTGCGCGTTCAGAAACTTCACCCGACGGTCGTCCCACGTGCCGAGTGCCTCCTTGAACACGTCGATGTTGTTGTTCTCGCATCCGAGTCCGAGCACGAGCACGCCGCCCGCGTTCGGGTGATTCACCATGCCGGTGAGAATTTTTTGCGTGATTTTCTGATCGTCCCCGAGCTGAGAGCAACCGAACGGATGCGGAAAATGCTTCGCGCCGGTCAAAGCGGCGATTTTCTCCGCGACCTTGTTCACGCATCCGACCGTCACGATAATCCAGATGTCGTTGCGGATGCCGACGTCGCCGTTTTCGCGCACGTATCCCTCAAACGTAAGATCGGTGTCGATCTTTTCGCGGTACACCTCGCCCGGCTCATACACGTATTCAATCTTGCCGGAGAGATTTGTTTTCAGATTGTGCGTGTGCACGTGCTCGCCTTTTTTGATGTCCGCCGTGGCGTGCCCGATCGGCTGCCCGTATTTGATGATATTCTCCCCTGCCGCGATGTCACGGACGGCGTATTTGTGCCCGTCCTCGACGCGGACTTCCACATTGTCCCGTTTATTGATTAACATATTTTTCAATCCCGTCCTTCAGGAAGGTAAGATCCTCGTCCCACAGCGCGGTGTTTGCGAGAATCTCGCCGACCGTCGCCGTTTTCATGAACGCGGTCACCTCCGCGTCGTCGTTCGTCATGTCCGTGCGGTAGAAATCGATCAGCTTCGCAAAGGAGAACAGAAGCGTCTCGGGCATCTTTCCAAATCGCTTTATGTACTCCAGAATGGACGGCAGGACACGCACCTTGAATTTGCTGACGGAATTGAGCGCGATCGCCGAAAGCATATGGCGGATGTACGGATTTGCAAATCTCGTCAGCACGCTGTCCGCGTATTCGATCAGCTCCTCCTTGGGGAGATCGAGCGTCGGGATGATCTCGTCAAATACGCATTTTCTGAGATGCTCGCGCATCGTCTCGTCCTCCATGCAGGAGCGCACCGTATCCAGCCCCGAAAGGAGCGCATACGGCACAAGCGACGTGTGCGCGCCGTTCAGAATCCGCACCTTGCGCGTGCGGTACATCTCCAGCTTATCGGTGACAATGACGTTCAGACCGCACTTGTCAAACGGAATCTCCGCGCACAGATCGGCGTAACCCTCGATCACCCACAGATGGAAATATTCGGACGTATTGAGCATCTTATCCTCAAAGCCGACATCGATCGTCTCGCCCCTCGGGTATCCCGTATTGATGCGGTCAACCAGCGTATTGCAGAAGATGTTCCCTTTCTCGATCCACGTTTTGAATCCGTCGCCGAGCTGCCACAGATCGGCGTACTGCAAAACGCACGCTTTCAGCTTCTCGCCGTTTTTATCGTTCAGCTCGCACGGCAGGAATACAAAGCCCGGCAGACCGAGATCATACCGCCGTTTCAGAAGCTGTGTCAGCTTTCCGGGGAAGGAATTGGCCGGTCTATCCTCAAATTTGTCATTCGCCGAAAACGCAATGCCCGCCTCCGTTGTATTCGAAATAATAAAACGGAAATCTTTATTTTCGGCAAGAGCCAAATACGAATCAAAATCGTCATACGGCTTGACACAGCGCGAGATCACGTCGATTTTCTTCGTCTCGACTCCCTCCGCACCGCGGATCACGTGCGTATAGGTGCATCCCTGCGCGCTCAGAACGTCGCACATGCCCTCTCTGATCGGCTGGATAACAACGACGCTCCCATCAAAATCGGTCTGTTCGTTGACAATCTGCAGCATCCAATCGGCAAATCCGCGCAGAAAACCGCCCTCTCCGAATTGCAAAATCTTTTCTTTCATGTGTTCTCTCCTAACGGTATATGGTTTATACCTTCATTATACATCACAAAAACAAAGATTTCCTTGAATATTTTGATTTATGTGCGAAATTCCTTGATTTTTTTGCGGCTCAGTGGTAGAATGATAGAAACGGAAGAAAATTGGAGGGTGACATGAGGCTGAACGAAATCGAAAGCACACAGCAATTTCTGTTCCACAGCGAAACGGTCACGCACACAGTAAGCGATGTAACAATCCGCAAGCACCGTCACGATATACTGGAGGTATACTTTATCACGGACGGCTCGTGCCGCTATTTCATTGACAGCAAATGCTACGAACTGCTGCCCGGCGATCTTGTCATTATTCCGTCCGGTGTTCCGCACAACACAGAGTACAGGCACACAAGTCACACCAGAAAACTGCTCTACTGTCCGTCGAGATACATTCCTGCCGCGGTACGTCCGATGCTTTCATCCATGATGTATCTGTACCGCAACCCATCCCTCACCGAAGATGTAGGCGAGCTTTTTTCACGGATCGAAAAAGAGTACTCAAGCGGTGACACGTTCAGCGAGGAAATGATTCTGTCGTACACGCATATGCTGTTTTTTCTGCTCGCCCGCAACGTCAACACCTGTTCCCCTGTCAAAACGGGAAACGAATACATCGAAGGTGCCGCCGCATACCTGCGCGAGCATTTTGCAGCACCGATTTCCCTTCGTGAGATTGCTAAAATGCACTCGCTCAGTCCCGCGCATTTCTCGCGCACATTCAAAAAAGAGACCGGCTTCAGCTTCTGCGAATATGTAAATCTGCTCCGCTTACAGAAGGCGGAAGCGCTTCTGAAGGAGAAGCCGACCGCCTCCGTCACGGAGATCGCCTCGGAATGCGGCTTCAACGACAGCAATTATTTCTCCTTGAAATTCAAGCAGATGTACGGCGTATCTCCGAAGAAAGTCCAACTGGACGCAAAGCACAAATAAAGGCTTCCGGTACCCTCGGAAGCCTTTTTCTTTATGCCCGTCCTTTCAGCCGTATTCCCTCGAGATACGACAGAAAAGAAGAGGCAGACCAAATATGCATACCGCAGAATTTTTCTCCTCCCCCCGAAGGACGCTCTCTGCCGTTTTCCACTACAGCAACAGACATCGGGATCGGACTCAGCATCAGAATACGCACGTTTTCGCGATCCGCCCGTTCATAGGATTCCCAATCGATTCGCGGCATCAGATGCATCCCCTTCGGGAGACTTCTTTCCAGATTTGTAAACATAATGGGAACGTGGTCCATATTTTGCGGAATAAACGCCCACAGATTCATTCCGGCTCCGGGGCCGGGATATGTGATAACGAGAGAAAACCCGATGTTATCTTCATAGCTGTACAGCCCGTTGTCCAAAAGCCGCAGCGTCTTTTTCTTTCGCACCGTCGCCCACAAATTGATGATGTATCGCACCTTCCCCGTATCGAGCGTCAGCTCCGGCACGGCCGTTTTGAAAAACAGCGATTTGCAGATGCTCCCGTTTTTTGTCAGCGTAAATCCGTTCGCCTTGGCATGCGTGCGCAGCTTCCGATACGCCTGCATCCGAACCTTTATCCCGTAAAAAAACCTTCGCATCCAATACACACCGAGTACAGCGCCCACAATCAACGCAATCTCGCCGAGGAATACATACCATGTCCGAAACGTGCGGTTGTCAATCCAGAAATACGAGGACAGCACCGCCAAAACCGCGATCGCATACAGCGGCACGCGGATGAGCGTAGGCAGTCTGTCTTTGTTGTGGACAACGCGCAGAAGCTCCCCGATCTTCGTTTCGTCGCCAAGCTCCTCGCGCGCAAAAGTGAACGCCTCCGCTTCCGTCATACCGCCGAGCATCAGCTCCGTCATCCTGTCCTCGATGTGCTCCGCGTATTCTTTCCGCACCTCTTTCCGACGGCGGCGCGAACGGACGGAGCGTGTGATCCGCGCCGTATACCGATCGATCTCCTCACGGACGCAGAACTTCTCCTCCATGTCACTCCCCCTCCAGAACACGATCGACCGAATCGGAAAAGAGCCTCCATTCGCTCACCTTCTCGGCAAGATATACCCTCCCCTGCGCTGTGATGCGGTAATATTTCCGCTCTCTGCCGCCTTCCGTTTCCTTACGGTAAGATTCAATGATCCCCTCTTTTTCCAAGGTGTGCAGAATCGGGTACATCGTCCCCTCGTTCAGCTTGAACAGACCGTCCGATCGCGCAGTGAGCGTCTGCGCAATCCGATAGCCGTATGAGTCCTCCTCACCGATCACCTTCAGAATCAGAATCGCCGTAGAGCCTTTGAGCAGTTCTTTGCTGATTTTCATAAACGCCTCCGTTTGCATAGATTTGTTATACATTGTTTATCTATGTATAGTATAGCAGAAAAATCCGCCCGTGTCAAGAGCGGATTTTGAATTTTTTCGAAGAAAACCGTTATGCTTTCTCCTCCCGTGCGCCGCGCACGTCAAATTTGTAAATCGCAATCAAAATCGAGACGAGGGAGAGCGTGTCGCCGATCATCGCCTCCCAGCCGCCGACCGTGATATTATAGATCACCCATAAAACGCACGACGGCAGAGTGATAAAGCGAAGCAGGCGCTCGTTTTTCATCCCGTAAGAGACGGTGGTAATCACCTTTGCCAGAATCGGGAGAAGCGACAGCCAGCCGCTCCACGAATATACGCCGAGACCGATCATGAGCGCGGAAAACACCAAAATGACGGGCAGAGTGGATTTTTTCTTCTCGACCAGCTTATAAAACAGGAAATTCCGACCGCCGGACAGAAGATCGAGCCATGCGCCCGTGTACGCCTCGGGACCGATCAGAAAATACTGCACGGCAAAGAGAATCTCCGATGCCATTTTGCAAAGCACAATATTCTTGTGCCGCTTGAACTGAAACGGAATGATGCACAAAACCAGTGCGATAATCCCGACCGAGCGAATCAGAACCGGCATAGCATCCTCCCTGAAAAAATTCTGTATCCAGTATAGCACAACATCGCCTTTTTTGCAAGGGATTATTTACAATCCGCCCCTTGACTGCACGGCAAGCGTCCTGTATAATAAAATAAAGACAACTATTTCGGGAGGCGGCATGGTTTACGTTGTATCCGATCTGCACGGGCAATATGACAAATACCGTGCGATCCTTGAAAAGATCGCGTTTTCGGACGCAGACGAGCTGTACGTGCTCGGAGACGTGGTCGATCGCGGAGAGGGCTCCGCTGAGATTCTGACGGACATGAGTATGCGCGCTAACGTTTTCCCGATCATGGGCAATCACGATCTGACAGCGGCAATCCTTCTGAAAAAGCTGTGTGTAGAGATTACCGAAGAAAATTACGAAAACCACCTGACGCCCGAGCTTCTGAAAATTCTCGCGATGTGGCAGATGGACGGCGGACAAGCCACGCTTGATTCCTTCAAAAAGCTCCCTGCCGAGGAAAGAGAAGCACTGATTGAATATCTGGAGGAGTTCTCTCCGTATGAAGCGCTGACGGTAGGGAAAAACCGATTCGTGCTCGTCCACGGCGGCATCCCGTTTGACAAGCGATCCGTGCCGCTTACCGAGCAGTCCGTGCACGAGATGGTGATTACGCGTCCCGATTACGGTTTGCGGTATTTCGAAAACACGTTTCTGGTGACGGGACACACGCCGACCTTGCACATCGGTACACAGTACCGCGGGCGCATCTACCGCAAAAACGGGCATATCGCCGTTGACTGCGGTGCCGGCTTCGGTTTGCCGCTCGGATGCATCCGATTGGATGATTTCGAGGAATTTTATGTAGAGTAACCGCCCGTCTCACTTTTGCGGAACTTTTTCCGCTTTGCATCGTCAGTTATTTTGAAACAATCCTCCGGGCACGGGGGAGATCAAAAAAGGAGATACGGATATGAAAAAACGGTTGATCGCACTTCTCACGCTGGCACTTCTTCTCTTCGCGTCCGGCTGTAAGGATACGCCGCCGGAGATTCCGGACGAGTCCGGCACGGACATCAGTGCCGACGGCGGCACCGAAGCGGATACCGGCACCGAAACGGACGAAACAGAGCCGACGCAGACGGATACACAAGCGCCTGCGACTTCGCCGGCTGACACCGAGCCTGTCCCCCCGGTAGAGTCCACGCCGCTGAAAGAGACTCCGTATAAGCTGAAAGTCACGCGCCCGGATCTGATGATTTACAAGGAGCCGGGATATGATTACCAATCGGTCGGCACGCTTGTAGACATCGGACTGTACACCATTGTGGAAGAAAAGATCGATAATGAAGGAATCAAATGGGGCAAGCTGAAATCCGGCATCGGCTGGATCGATCTGGACAAGGCGGAAACGGCCGCAGGCATGATCCCCATCACAATGGAAATCGTGCGCGCGGCACAGACAGAATCCATGGACTGCCACTTACATATCGTCGAAGAAGCAACGCACACGAGATACCTTTTGTTTGAAGCGTATGAGCCTCTCAGGGACATCCGCTTTTGCTCTATGGATTTGGTCGAGGACAGCTTCCAGCCGGGCGAGGTGATCTTCACGCTGGACGAGCTGAAGCCCGGAAAGCCGATGGTGATCGGTGTGGTATTCCACGGCGATTTCACCACGTTCGGTCTCACCTTCACATGTGACGGCGGACACGAGGCATCCTACCGCATCTACGAAAGCGGCAGAAACGGCTCTGTTGAAATGCAGGAATACCCGATGCAGTAAAATGAAAAACCACCCGTAAGGGTGGTTTTTTGGCGGAAGCGGTCCCCATCGCTTCCTAATGCCATTTGAACGTATTCAACCTTTCCGCCGGGAAATCAAGCTTATACTCTTCCCCGTTGCAGGTAACGTACAATCTCTTTCGGATTTTCAAAAGTGCCCACACAAGCGGAAACACGTTTTTCAAAGAAAGAATCGCATATCCACTGCACGATGGAATACATTTACAGGTACGCCTGACCTCCGCCGAAGCATAACTCTGATAACACCGTACCAGCTTTATGAGAAAAAAGCGGCCGTATGTCTCCAAAACCAGCGTGAAAAGGATACCGGCGAGAAGAACTTTATACCCCCATAAAAGCCGTACCGCAAGGGGGAACACCACAGACACCGCAATCAGCAACAGAAACACGACGAACAGCACCCACACATGCCATTTCTTCGTTTTCGGCCGCACGATCTCTCTGGACGTTACATATTTCTCCAGAATCTTCTGCCGTCTGTATTCTTCCCGAATATCCTTTATATCGGCGCAAGGATGCGCTGATTTATTTACCGCTTGTCTGCCAGCGAAATGCATCCGGCCTTCTTCGGCATCTCATAGGAGGGCTCGACCTTTTTGATTTTCTCGGCATATGCCTCGGCATCGCCCTTGACAGCCCAAGCGTACCACTTCTGGGAAAGAGTTACGTATTCTTTCCATGCAAGAACAGCGATAGCCATCGCTTCCGGCTGTCCGTTGTACATACTCTCAATCTGATCGCCGAGATTTTTCAAGGTCTGCATACCTTCTTTGGAACACGAAGTAATCGCACTCGCCTTAAACACTTCTACATACGAATCGCCGACTTTCTGTTCGTGATTCTTTTTATTCATGTATCTGTTTTCCGACCACGTTTCCGGCACGAAGTTTTCCACGATCGCCTTCAGCAGACTCATCTGCTCATTCATCGGAGCATTCGAATTTTTAATCAACTTGACCGAGCCGCTCACAACCGTGCAGAGATTGGAAAATCTCTTCGGCAGCTCGCCGTTTGTTCCCTCATACAAGCAATAATAGCTGTAGAAGTATTTTGCTTCCGCGCTCTGCGGATCCTCCTCGCGTACCTTTCCGTAGTACAGCTTTGCATCCTCAGAGTTACCCTCCTCTCTTGCCGTTCTCGCCAACTGCAAAAATTTACTCAGTTCGACATTCTCAGACATAATGACAATCCTCCACTTATATTTTGTCGACAACCGACAATCCTATTATATCCTACTTTATCCTACTTGTCAATACTTTTCGCAAATTAATGGTATAATAGTAAAAAAAGAGGAGCAATGTTTTGAGACCGTTGAAAGAAAAAATCAGCATAACGATTGATAACGATATTTTAGCCAAACTGAAAGATCAGGCGGAAAAGGACGACCGCTCCTTGTCTCAATATATCAATCTCATATTAAAACAGCATATTGCGAAAACGGAGGCAGGCTCCGACTCTCGTACCCATGTGAAGCTTCATATGGAAGAGAGAGACTGAGAAACCTTGATATTTTGCGTATACAGAAAACCCACCCTTACGGGTGGGTTTTCTTTAGTAAAAACGATTGAAAAGCTGCAGGGCTCCGGCTCTGGCAAGGACAATGATTCCCAGCTGTATAAGCATCTGATACCCCCAAAATATTTTCCGTGAAAGTCCCAATGCGTAAAAGTAATTTGATACAATACCGAGAAGCGAATCCAACATAACCATAGCGGGAAAGAAAAAATAAAAGCCCACGGAATAATGCCGGATCGGAAACAGCGCCAAAAGAAGCAGAAGAAAGTAAAACGGGGAAGAAATTCCGAGAACGAGCCGCATCATCTCACCGACTGTCGCTGCATATGCGCAAACTCCATTGTGCAGTTCCCGTGCTTTTCGGGCGCATTTACGCGAAAGTGCCATGGAAGATCCGTAAAATGCCAAAATGGTCCCGATAGCAGCCACTGTGATAACAGTTACAGAAAAAACACGCACCAAAAATATACAGAACGCCGCTACGAGAACAAGCATTAAGCCGATCTGATACAAAAATCTCTTCATACGCCCCTCCTGTGTTGCTTTCGTTATACAGACACAAAAAAGCGCGTTCAGGTTGGGTATATGTGAGAAATTTTCAAAATTTTTAATGAAAGAAAAGCACTGTGTTGTGTTCACAGGCGTTGATGAGAGTTCGGATGCGGTAAAGCAAATCAACCTCGCTTCTTCGCTATTACCTATTACTCTCAAAAACCTGCAAGAAATGCACACGTCCTGCACCGGGCATTGAACCTGAGAAAGCCTGATTCAGGTGAAACTACGTGTGCGAAGCAATTTTTGCATGGTATAGCGCATTGGTTTGAACAGGATGCGTATGTCAACGGCAACCGGTTCAAGCTACTGATACTGCGGATGCGGTATATCCTTCGTGACAAGCATGGTGAAGGCAATCCGCCGACGATCCCCGATCACATTCGCATGGAGATCGCGCGGTGTCTGCTACCGGATATTATTGCGTTTTGTGAGTCGGAAGGGGGTAAAAAGGAGTTTGAGGAGTGGAAGAAGAAGCGGTTGGCGGAGAGAAAAAAACAAAAAAGCTATATAGAGGAGCACCGCCGGGAGTAACCGTTTGGTCGCTCTCGGCGGTGTTGTTATAGACTCATTCACATATTTATGATATAATTTTACTAAATTACCTATCCAAATTGATTTTGATGCACTATACGGGTGTAATCATGATTACATCCCAAAAGAAAAAAGGGGGGAAGAACTTGGACGGAAACAAAATCATCCCATATATTGAGCCGATATTTCGTTTCTGCTGTAAGCGGCTATCAAATCGTCATGATGCAGAGGATCTTGCGAGCGAGATTATTTGTCACATTCTTGATGGAATGAACAAATATCAAATTAAATCACTTGACGCTTGGGTCTGGCGAATCGCACATAACCGATATGCGCGTTTCATTGATACTCGAAATAAAAATCAAATGGTATTGTCGCGTGATGACGAACTCTTTGATATTGCCGATTATTCCGATGTAGATGAAAACAGCACGCAAGAGCAATATGAAACGGTATTTCGGTATTTGCATACGTTATCCTCCGAGTACAGGAATATTTTTGTGGACTACTATATTGGAGAATTACCGATCAGGAGTCTTGCAAAAAAGTATTCTCTCCCCGAAACCACAATCAAATGGCGTCTGAATGTAGGACGCCAAAAAATCAGAGACAGGATAGGAGAAGACAAAATGGATAAGGTGTATCAGAGAATTAATTGGGATACAAAGACTTGCAACGGTCGTGCAGACACTGATCACTATTTATATTCGCAAATCACGCGTGCAATATGTCTTGCGGCTTATGAAAAGCCATTGAATGTAGAGGAAATCAGTGTCAGTACGGGTATTCCGACAATGTATGTAGAGGATGAACTCTCCCGCCTTGAATATGGAGATGCTGTCTGTAAGGTGGGCAACAAATACGCAACTAACTTTATTATTTTCCGCTTGAAAGACAGAAAAAAGACCGAGGATGTTTCTGCATCAACGGTCAGCGTGCTCGCAGATAAATTCGAAGCGATCTTGAAAGAGGCAGAAGCTAAAATCAGCACAATTGATTTTTACGGCAACAATTTTGGTATAGGCAGACTTGGCTATATTATTGTTCCATATCTGCTAAGACGAAAAATTCGCAATGTAAAGAATAATCGCTTAAATCTTGAAAACGGTCCGTATCCTCCAAGAAAGGACGGCGGCTATGGCTGGTTCATTGTAGAAGAAACGGCGGATGAATCTGAAAACTGCGCGGAGTACAATTCAGGCTGCAATATTACAATGGATGACGGCGATCCTTCGACACAGGTTTACAATTATTGGATACAAAAATATTACGACAACAGCATATATCATAATAACGGTATATTTTGGCTGTGCAAAACCGATGCAGTAAAAAATAATGAACGTGGAAAAATATCGAAAAGTTTTTTTGTTCAGGAAGATGCAGCACGATTAGTGAAAAACAATTTAATCAAGCTCACTGATGGCGATTATTATCTTAATATCCCTTATTTCACGGAGGAACAATTCGACAAATTTGCAACACTGTTTGATATGACCGACAAAAAAATAGACGAGCTTCTTGCGGAGTGGATCATGTCTGTGCATAGGAGTTTTGAAAGCTTTGTACCGAACCATCTGCACGACCAAATCAATCAGTGGATAAACTGCTATTTGAATCAGATTATTGGATATGTTACCGATGAGTTGATTCGTAGAGGTCTGTTGGATAAACCCGATTTTGAAAAGCCTTTGACGAACGGGGTGTTCTGCGTCGAAGGAAAAAGTATCAATCCATAAATAAGTTCACCGCCGAGAGTAATCGTGATGGTCGCTCTCGGCGGTAATTCGTTTTCACAATAACAAAAGAAATCCGAAAGCATCGCCCACAGGCAATAATTTCGGATTTCTCTCTTTTGGCTCCCCCTGCTTGGTTAGTGCAGAGAAAACGATTGAATATCGTTTTCTCAAACGGTGCCCGACTAAGTGCGAGCAGAACAAGGCAAGTGTTTCGAGCCGAAGTTATGCGACTCACGACTCGGACTGGCTGCGAAGCAGGAACCGGCGACAACCTGATTAACCAATCCAAACTACGTACGTAAAGCGAGAATTGCAAGATAGCCTGAACGACTCTTGCGGTGCCCGAAATTCCTGTGCCTACCGGCACGAAATTTCGACCGCTGCGGCCTCAGCACCTCGCTGTTTCCGCCACCGGCGGCGCTTCGGTGCTTCGTCTACCTCCTTCGCTCGCTCAGTCGGCGAGCAACCCTATGTTGAGCAGATGTTGTTGATCGAAGATCAACAACAGGACAAACAAAAACAGACTACCGAATGGCAGTCTGTTTTTGTTTGGCTCCCCCGTGTAGTTCATATCCGAAATTATGCCTGACTCTTCAAGCTCGGCAAAGGTAACTGTTTTTGTCCCGTTTTTGTAATTGAATGTGATGACCAATTTATCATCGTAGAGGAAAATCGCATTGACAAAGGCATCTATGAATTTTCTTCTGTGCTCAAATATGTTTGTATCAAAGGTTCGGAACTTGTGGAACCAAAACACAATGATTTCTCTTGAAACCATCGGCTTACCAAGCTCCTCTTTGGCGATTTGGATCTGCAGCTCGCTTTTTCGTGACTCAAGCTCCGCCATCTTATTCTTGGTGGACTCGCCGCAGATACCCATCATAATCGCATTAAGAAGATTTTCGATTCCCTTTTCAACCTCGGCAAGCTGATTTTTCAGAACAGGTACAACCATGTTTTCTGTTTCCTGCAATTTCATCACATCGTCGGCAAGCTGCTCAATCAGCGCATCATCGTACACGATTTTCTTGATTTCAGCAATTACCAAATCCTCAATCCACGTTTTTTTCACCGTTTTCTTATCACATCCGAGCTTACGTTTTACACCCGAGCATTTGTAATAGCGATAAACCGTATCATCACGGCGTTTTCCGCTCTCCCCTGCCATCATTCGCTGACATTTACCGCAGAATAATTTTGTGGAAAGCAGATATTCCTCCTCCGCTTTGTGCCGTGCCGGAGCCTTTTTGTTGGATTCCATTCGCCTCTGCACCGCATCAAACAGTTCTTCCGGAACGATAGTCGGAATCCCGTTTGGAATTACCGTATCACGGAAACGGTACTCGCCAAGATATCTTCTATTCCGCAGAATGTTTGACACAACATTTTCGGAGATCACCGCGCCTTTGCGGTTACGAATCCCTCTCGCTTGCAGATCATCCACAATCTCTTTCATCGTGTATCCGTTGATATACTTTTGGAAGATTTCAACTATGATCGGTGCATACAGCGGATCTATTTGAAAATGTTTTTCCCCGTCGGTTATGTACCCAAGGGGAATGCTGCCGTTTGATTTACAGGCAAGCGCATTATCGGTCATCCCGCGGATTGTCTTCTCTGCAAGTTCTGCGGAATAATATTCGGCAACGCCTTCAAGCAAGGATTCAAGGAGGATGCCGTCCGGTCCATCGGAAATCGCTTCAGTTGCGGATACAACACGCACGCCGTTCTTACGCAAGGCCCGTTTATAAAAGGCGGAGTCATATCGGTCACGGGCGAATCTGTCAAGTTTCCACACAATGACCACATCGAAAGCTTTGCCGGCGCTGTCCTTGATCATTTTCTGAAAGTCGGGACGGTTATCCGTCTTCGCCGAAAATGCACGGTCTATGTATGTGCCCACGATCTCAATGCCGTTTTTGTCGGCAAACGCTGTGTTTTCGCGGATTTGTCCTTCGATGGATTCCTCACGTTGGTTGTCCGAGGAATATCGCGCGTAGATTACGCCTCGCATCGATTCATCTCCTTTCTGCTTTGTGTCACCGCGGTGTTACAGTTATTCTTCCACAACCCCAATCACCCTACCGCAACAGTAAACGCTATCACTCTCACCGAGTCGAATCGGCTTATACTTCTCATTATGTGAAATCAAGCACTTGTCGCCAAGCTCCTTGATATAAGCATCACCGTTGACAACAAAGATACCAACCTCACCGACATCGATGGAGTCGCACTTTTCCACAAACACTCTATCGCCGCCGTGATAGGTAGGCTCCATACTGTCGCCCGTGATCGGAATAACATAATCGGCAGCTTCTGCCTCTGCGGATTCCTCGACCAATATCTGTTCCGGTGTTTCCGTTTCAAGAAAGTTGCCCGTTCCTGCGGATGCCGGATAATTAAAAAAGTCGATCTTCAGCATACGAGCCTTGGGCTTTCGGGAAACAGCGGTCACGCGCTTGTATTCGCTGTCAATCAGATAATCCACAACCTCTTTACCGTGCTCATCGAGAGCACGGTATTTTTGTATCGTGCTCCACTCTGCGGCGGTGGGATGCTGTGTCATAGATTTGCATCCGATCAGCTCATCGGCAGATACACCGAGCAGATCGCAAAGACGGGCGAGCTTGTCACAATCAGGGCGACCGATTCCTTTCTCCCAGTTGTAAATAACTCTGCCCGAGCTCTCACCGAGAGCATCGGCAATGTCCTGCTGTGTCATTCC
>JAZNHT010000042.1:0-25450 GCA_045577175.1 Eubacteriales bacterium
TGATACCGCCGACGATGAGGGAGTTCGCCATATTGTTGCCGTCGCCGATAAAGCAGAGCTTGTTGCCGCTGATGTGTCCCTTATGCTCGCGGATCGTCATAAGATCGGCGAGAACCTGGCACGGATGGCAGTAGTCGGTCAAACCGTTGATGATCGGAATCGAGCCGTATTCGGCCAGCATTTCGACCTCTTTCTGCTCGTAGGTACGGATCATGATCGCGTCGAGATAGCGGGAAAGCACGCGCGCGGTATCCTCGACAGGCTCGCCGCGTCCGATCTGCAGATCGCGCGAGGAGAGGAACAGCGCCTGTCCGCCGAGATCGTACATACCGACCTCAAACGAAACGCGGGTACGGGTAGAGGATTTCTGGAAAATCATGCCGAGCGTCTTTCCCTTGAGGATGTGGTGCTCAAGGCCGTTCTTCTTCTCGTACTTGAGCTGATCGGCGAGGTTGAGAATGTCAAGAATCTCCTCCGAGGAGAGATCCATCAGTTTCAAAAGATGCTTCATCGGTTATCTCCTTATTCTGCAATTACTTCTTTTAGGATTTCGATTGCTTTTTTCAGCTGATCCATCGGGATATTCAGCGCAGGAAGCAGGCGCACCTTGTCTTTTGCGGAGAGTACGACCACGCCTTTTTCCATACAGCCTGCGATCACGTCCTTTGCAGGCTTTTCACAAAGGATGCCGAGCATAAGTCCCATGCCGCTGACGCTCTTCACGCCCTTCGCACCCGTCAGTTCGTTTACGATGTACTCGCTTCTCTCACGCACACCGGCGAGCAGCTCGTCATCGATACGGGAAAGGATGCTGATCGCACCGGCGCACGAGACGGGGTTGCCGCCGAACGTGGAGCCGTGCGTGCCGGGGGTATAGACATCGGCGAGCTTTTCCCCGAGCATCGTGGCGCCGAGCGGCAGACCGCCTCCGATTCCCTTCGCAGTCGAAACGATGTCGGGCGTGATACCGTACTGCTGATACGCGTACAGCGTCCCGGTTCTGCCGTTGCCCGTCTGCACTTCATCAATCACGAGGAGCACATCGTTCTCTTTCGCATACGCGGCGACCTCGGCAACAAACGATTTCTCCAGCGGATACACACCGCCCTCGCCCTGCACCATCTCCATCATAACGGCGCAGGCGTTGTTTTCCTTCACGAGACGGATCACATCCGCCGCATCCGTCGGATCGGCGTAAACGAATCCCTCGGGGAACGGACCGAATTTCGTATGGAACACGTCCTGTCCCGTCGCGGACAAGGTCGCAAGCGTGCGTCCGTGGAAGCTGTTTTTCAGCGTAACGACCGTGGAGCGTCCCTCTCCGTATTTTTCAAAGGAGTACAGGCGTGCCGCCTTGATCGCGCACTCGTTTGCCTCCGCGCCCGAATTGGAGAAGAACACCTTCTTCATGCCCGTTTTCTCGCAGAGCATCTGTGCCAGACGCGCGCACGGCTCGGTATAGTACAGATTCGACGTATGCTGCAATTTTCCGAGCTGGGCGACAACCGCCGATTTCCAATCGGGATCGGACAGACCGAACGTATTGACGGCGATGCCCGTGCCGAGGTCGATATAATCCTTGCCGCAATCATCCGTGAGAATCGAGCCGTGGCCGCTGACGAACGATACGGGAAAACGCGCATACGTATGCGCAACGTATGTATTATCAAGTTCCTGAATACTCATGGTATTTGCCTTTCGTAGTAACCTCTTTCATATTTTATCTCTTATTCCCTGACCAATATCTATAATCCCTTCGGTGCTTTATTAGTGTTGCTGCTATAATAACAAGCATCAGCACCGTGTAAGAAACGATTGTCCGAACAATCGGCACGGGAATTACAGAACTCAGCGAGAAACACGGATACAGTGCAGTAGTTACCGGTACAAAACCGACCATCCAACAAATCTCAAACACTACAGCCATAAATCCGTAAAGCACAAACAAATATTTTCCATCAAACTGAAAAAAATCCGCAATTTCATTTTTCCAAATGAAATTCTTTCTTTCCTTGATCGGACGAGCATCACTATAATTACCTAAATATGCCAGATAATACGACAGACCAAAAATAAACGGCATCAAACAATGTATAGGAGTAAAATCGCGCGCACCAACCGGCGAATCCTGATAAAACGCCAGCGCAATGAAAACATATAATCCTATGTAGATGCCAAAGGAAAGCAGCACAGTCTTTGTCGTTCCTACCAATACTCTTAGTAATTGTTCTTTAGTTTGTTTAGTCAATTTAGATCTCTCCCGTAATATCCTTACACAAGCATCGTGCCGATGCCTTCGTCCGTCAGCGTCTCGATCAAAATCGAGTGCGGCACACGTCCGTCGATGATGAACACCTTATTCACGCCGCGGCGGATTGCCTCGATACAGCACTCCACCTTCGGGATCATGCCGCCCGAAATAACACCTTCGTGCACCAGCTCGGGCGCATCGCTGACGTTTATTTTCGAAATCAGCGTGGACGGATCGTCCTTATCGCGGAGAATGCCGGCGATGTCCGTCATAGAAATGAGCGATTCCGCCTTGAGCATACCGGCGATCCGTGCCGCCGCCGTGTCCGCGTTGATGTTGTAGGTGTGTCCCTTATCGTCGCAGCCGATCGTGGAGATGACGGGGATGTATCCCTTCTCCAGAACGTCGAGGATCGGCTGGGTGTTCACCTGTGTGATCTCGCCGACGTAGCCGAGCGCGGGATCAAGCTGCTTTGCTTCGATCATGTGACCGTCCACGCCGCACAGACCGATCGCACGTCCGCCCTTCTCCATGAGGAGATTGACAAGGTTTTTGTTGATCTTGCCGGCGAGCACCATCTGTACGATGTCCATGCCTTCCTCATCGGTGACACGCAGACCGTTGACAAACTCGGATTTTTTGCCGACACGGTTGAGCATATCGCTGATCTCGGGACCGCCGCCGTGCACGAGCACGACCTTGATGCCGATCAGGGAAAGCAGAACGATGTCTCCCATGACGGCTTGTTTGAGATCGTCGTTAATCATGGCGTTGCCGCCGTATTTGACCACGATGATTTTGTTGTAATACTTCTGAATGTACGGCAGGGCGTGGATCAGAACCTCCGCTCTCTGCGCGTTTGTCATCTGCATATCCATATTCTCCTCCGATCAGGTGCGGTAGTCGCCGTTGATCTTGACGTAATCGTATGTCAGATCGCATCCCCATGCCACGGCAGTCTTGTCGCCGTCGTTGAGCGATACGAGAATGTCGATCTCGGCTTCGGTGAGGATCTCCTTCGCCTTCTCCTCGGAGAAATCGACACCGGCGCCGTTCTTGCAAACAAGAATCTCGCCTGCCTTGGATGCGAAGGACACGTCAATCTTCGTAACATCGACATCCGCGCCGCTGTAGCCGATTGCGCAGAGGATTCTTCCCCAGTTGGCATCCGCGCCGAACATCGCCGCCTTCGTCAGAGAGGAGCAGATGACGGACTTCGCCACGGTACGTGCGATCTCGTCCGTCTTACCGCCGTCGAGCTTGCAGGTGAGGAGCTTCGTTGCACCCTCGCCGTCGCCTGCGATCATGCGGCAGATTTCTTTCGTAACAGCGGCGAGAGCCTCACAGAACGCGTCAAAATCCGCGCCCTCTGCGGCGATCATATCGTTGCCTGCCATGCCGTTCGCCAGCACAGCCACCGTATCATTCGTGGAGGTATCCCCGTCGATACTGACCATATTGAACGAGGTCTTGACGTCCTCGCTGAGTGCCTTTTGGAGCATCGCTGGGGAGATGGCGCAGTCCGTCGTGACGAACACAAGCATCGTCGCCATGTTCGGGTGAATCATACCCGATCCCTTGCCGATACCGCCGATATGACATTCCTTACCGCCCACGGTGAAGGAGTACGCAACCTCTTTCATCTTCGTATCGGTCGTCATGATTGCCTCGGCAGCGTATGCACTGCCGTCCGCGGTGAGAGACGCGGCAAGCTCCGCCATGTGCGCCTCAATCGGATCGATCGAAAGCGGCTGACCGATGACACCCGTGGAGCCTACGATAATATCCGTCGGATCGATGCCGAGCGCGGACGCGGTGACGGTGCACATCTGCTTGGCAATTTCGATGCCGTTGGCGTTGCACGTATTGGCGTTGCCGCTGTTGCAGACAATCGCACGGGCGTAGCCGTTGGCGATATTCTCTTTCGTAACGATGATGGGCGCGCCCTTCACGAGATTCTGCGTGTACACGCCTGCGGCTGCCGCCTCGACCTCACTGGCAATCAGCGCAAGATCGCGCTTCGTGCGGTTTTTGCGGATACCGCAGTGGATACCGCCTGCTGTAAATCCTTTTGCGGCACAGACGCCGCCTGCAATTTTCGTAATCATATTTTTTCCTCTTTCCTTATATCAGAGTGCGAGCCCTGTCTCCATCGGCAGACCGAGCACAAGATTCAAACACTGTACCGCTGCACCGGAGGCACCCTTGCCCAGATTATCAAAATGAGAGATGAGGAGAATCCGCTCCTCGTTTCCGCTGACGGCAACCTTCATAATATCCCGTCCGGCAAGCGGATTCGCGGCGGCAAAGCCGCCCTCCAGAATCGATTCGTCGTAGGAAACAAGCCCATCCGTGTACGTCTTTTTATATACGCCCTTGATCGCCTCGAGTGTCGTTCCCTCTTTGAACTGATGCGCAAACAGAGGCACGGTGACCGTCATACCGGCGTAATAGTCGGACACGATCGGACAGAAGATCGGCGCTGAGGCAAGACCGGGGATTTTCTGCATCTCGGGGAGGTGCTTATGCGTCTGACCGAGCGCGTACTGACGGGGCGAATCCAGCTCTTCCTCACGCTCTGCCACCTCGTACTGGGCGATCATCTTTTTGCCGCCGCCGCTGTAGCCCGTGATCGAATGGCATGTGATCGCGGCATCTGCGGGGAGCAGTCCCGCCTTTACAAGCGGATAAACGAGCGAGATAAATCCGGAGGCGTGGCATCCCGGCACGGCGATTCGCTTCGCGCTCTCCACCGCGGATTTGTGCGCGGATGAAAGCTCGGGAAAGCCGTACGCCCAGCCTGCATCGGTACGGTGCGCCGTAGAGGTGTCGATCAGAATCACGTCCGCGCCCTCGGCGAGAGCAACGGATTCCCTTGCGGCGGCATCGGGCAGGCAAAGGAAAGCGACGTCTGCCTCGTGCAGTGCCTTCTTTCGTGCCTCGGGATCCTTTCGTATGTCATCGGGCAAAACGATCATTTCGATCTCCGCACGCGATTCGAGACGTTCAAAAATGCGCAGTCCGGTCGTCCCCTCCCGACCGTCAATAAATACTTTCTTCTTAGGGGTGGATGGTGTACTCAACAGCAAAGCTCCTTGCATAAAAATTCATTATCGATCGCAAATATACAACAATTATACATCATGTCCGGCTGCTTGTCAAGTGCTTGTGCGAAATCAAAACACATATTTTTGAACTTTTTTCCTCTCTTATGAAAAAAAGGAGGGCTTTTTTCAAAAAGTCCTCCTTTTCCCCATTTACGAGCGCGAAAAAATATGGTATAATGCAGTAAGAAGCCCCCGTTTACACGAGGAAATCCACCTGCGGCACACTGTTTTTTCGGTGACCGCAGGTGCCGCTGATGCATAATACACAGCTTTGTGCATAAAAACTCAAAGATCCGGCCGCGGAACAATCTCAATCAGAAGCGCACCGAGCAGCACACCGATGCCTCCCACGGCAACGCCGGCAAATCCGTATCCCTTCAATACACAAACAACGGTCAGGTACAAAAGCAGTACCGCGCACACACCCCAGTACGCACCTCTTACCTCGCGCATTTCCCGTGCCGCGCGGCTCGTATACTTCGTCTGTTTTGTCAACACCGTTTTCTGTTCTCTCGTCATTGTCGTATCCTCCGTTTTTTTCATCGTATGCGGACGGGCTTTCGCGTATGCCCGTTTTTTCTTTCCGTATACAGGATACCACAACAGATGTCCCATAATCGGGACACAAACACATGTTTTTTCAAAAATCGACAAGGAGGCTCCCATGCCGAAAAACGAACATCAGAAACTGAAGCTGCTCTATCTGAAAAAGATTCTGGAGGAGCAAACGGATGCCGCACATCCGATGACGATGACGGAGATCATCTCCGCACTGGACGCACACGGCATCTCTGCGGAGCGGAAAAGCATCTATAACGATCTCGATGCCCTGCGCGATTTCGGCGTGGATATTGAAAAATCCGCCGGACGCGGCGGCGGTTATTACGTGGCATCCCGTATGCTGGAGCTGCCGGAGCTGAAGCTGCTCGTGGACGCGGTGCAGTCCTCCAAATTCATCACGCACAAAAAAAGCACAGAGCTGATCCGCAAGCTCGAAAACCTCACGAGCGCGCATGAGGCACGCCGCCTCTCCCGTCACGTTTACGTGGCAAACCGCGTAAAGGCGATGAACGAAAGCATCTACTACACGGTCGATTTTCTGCACGAGGCGATGCAGGAAAACACGCAGATCACGTTTCAATATTTCGATTGGAACATGAAAAAGGAGCGCGTGCTCCGTCATGACGGCAAGCGATATGCGGTAAGTCCGTGGGCACTGACGTGGGATGATGAAAATTATTACCTCCTCGCCTACGAATCCGCAAGCGGCAAGGTCAAGCACTTTCGCGTGGACAAGATTCTCTCCGTTTCGCTTTCCGATAAGCCGCGCGAGGGCGCGGAATATTTCACCGATTTCGACACAGGCGAATTTGCGCGCAAGGTGTTCGGCATGTTCGGGGGAGAGGAAAAGCTCGTCGTTCTCCGCTGTCACGAATCGCTGGCAGGGGTAATTCTCGACCGTTTCGGCACGGATGTAACTTTGATCCCGGCCAGGGACACGTTTTCCGTGGCGGTAAAGGTTCTCATCAGTCCGCAATTTCTCTCGTGGGCGGCAGGTTTCGGCGAGCGAATGTACATCGAGTCCCCCGACGAGGTACGCGAAAAGCTGCGCGTGCTTGTGCAGTCGATCCCGTTTGACGGCCATCCGACAAAAAAGGACGCAGACAGAGGAGCAGATTCATGATTTTTCCGTCCTATGTTTCTGCCATGCTTGAAAAATTGCACGGCGCGGGCTTTACCGCTTACGCCGTAGGCGGATGTGTGCGCGATACATTTCTCGGACGCACGCCGCATGACTGGGACATCACGACCTCGGCAAAGCCCGAGGAAACGATGGCGGTGTTTTCCGAAGCACCATTTACCGTATATGCGGCAAACGGATTGAAGCACGGCACCGTGACCGTCTCCCTGGACGGAGAATCGTGCGAGATCACGACCTACCGCACGGAAGGCGCGTACACGGATCACCGCCGTCCCGACACAGTTTCCTTTGTCACGGACATCCGAAACGATCTCGCAAGACGGGATTTCACCGTAAACGCGATGGCGGCGGCACCGTGCGCGGACGGAAGCTGTGATCTCGTCGATCCGTTCGGCGGACAAGCAGACCTCGCAGCAGGACTTCTCCGCGCCGTGGGCGATCCCGAAAAACGGATGACGGAGGACGCACTGCGTATCCTCCGCGGCATCCGCTTTGCCGCACGGTATGATTTCAAAATTGATACCGCGACGGCGGACGCGATGCATCGGTGCGCACCGCTTCTCGATGAAATCGCGTCCGAACGGATCGGGGATGAGATGCGCGGGATTTTGAAAGCACCGCACTGCAAAAAGATCCTCGCGCAGTTTTCCGACATCGCCGCACGGATTTTCCCCGACTGCACGGTTTCCGCCCTTTCGGACGGGGATGCGTCACCGACGGTGCGGCTGTCCTGTCTGCTCTCCGCCCTCGTTCCCGAGAACGCGGAAGACTTGCTCCTTCGCTATGCGTTCGGCACTTCGGCGGCAAAAACAGTCGCAACCTTTCTCCGATTGCGCGATGCTGATCTTGCCCGTCACGAGGTGCGGTGCGCCGTTGCCGATCAGGTCGGCGAGGACGGCGTGCGCGATTTCTTCGCCTTCCGTCTGGCACTCACACCTGCCGATACGGCACTTGCCGCGCATGAAGCGGCAGTCCTTGCGCTGTTCGCGGACGGCGTTTGCTACAACACGGCAACACTCGCCGTGCGCGGTGCGGATCTCCTTGCCGCAGGCATCCCTGCCTCCCCGATAATCGGAAAAATTCTCGCCGCGCTGACACGGGACGTGATCGCAGGTAAATACAAAAACGACCGCGACACGCTTCTGCGTGCCGCGATCGCGGATTATTCATCTGTCTCGTCCGATTCGGACTGATTTTCCTCCCCGTCCACCTCGGAAAGCCGTTTCTTCTTCGGCTTGATCGAGACGTTCGCCAAAGGATTTTCCGCCATGGCATCCTCCATGCCCTTGTCGCTGACGTGCGTGTAAATCTGCGTCGTCGTGAGCTGCTCATGTCCGAGAATGTCCTTGAGCACACGGATATCGACCTTGCCCGTCTGATACATGAGTGTTGCGGCGGTATGGCGCAGCTTATGCGTGGAGTAATTTTTATACGCCAGCCCTGCGGCGCCGAGGTATTTTTTGACCATCCACTGCACCGTTTTTATGCTGATGCGCTTGCCCTGCTTACTGATAAACAGCGCGTTCGCCTCCTTCGGCTTGACAACGGCGGCACGTCGCACGGGCAGATATGCACGGATTGCCTCCCTGCACGCATCGTTCAGATAGACGATACGCTCCTTGGCGCCTTTACCGATGACGCGCATGGAGCGAAGCTCGGGATCGAGATCGGAAAAGCTGATACCGGCAAGCTCACTCAGACGGAGCCCGCAGTTGAGAAACAGCGTGAGGATCGCATAATCCCGTGCACGGCTTACAGAGGAGGTATCCTCCTGCACGGCAGAAAGAAGCTCAATACTCTCGTCCACGGTGAGATGCTTGGGGAGCTGTCTCTTCTGCTTCGGAGATTCGATATTGGCGGCGGGACTGTTTTCCAGCAGTCCGCGCTTGACGGTAAGATACTTATAAAACATCCGCACGGCGCAGAGCTTGCGTGATTTTGACGCATTGGAATTGGCGCGCTCTTTATCGACGTAATACAAAAACGCATAGATTTCGGATGTAGTGACGGAGGCAAAAAAATCCAGATCGAGATGGGCAAACGACGTCTCCCGCATCTTCTCCTCATCCGGTGTCTCTCCCGCCCGTGCAAGGATCATATAGCGGCAGAACGTGCGCAGATCAAACAGGTATTCACTGACCGTTTTCGGCGAGCAGCCCTGGATTGTCTGCTTGTAGGACGCGTAGTCTCTGATCAGCGGCGGATACTCATTGATGTTCTGTGCCATACATCTCATCCTTTCTAAATACGGGTTTCCACTATCTATTATACAACGAATCTTAAGATTTTCATGGATAGATTGTAAATTTTCGGCGCACTCGCTTGTATTGGCGCGTTTTTTTATATACAATATAAGCAGATAACCTCAAGACGATCATGAAAGGACAGCGCATGACGCGCACGCCTGTATGCTGAATATTTTCCGTGAACACGCAAAAACGATCACCCGTATGACGGCTAACCAATTCGGTGCCGCCTTTCTGGGAATCGCTTTGCAGCTTGCCATTCCCGATTCAAACGGAACGCTTTTGCTCGCCACGAGCATTTTCTCCGTTTTGTTTCTTCTGTTTTTGAATCACACCGTCGTGTGGGAGGAGGGTGCCAAAAGCCGCATCCGTGCGGATGCAGGTCGTGAAAAATACAATCCGCTGACGGGGTTGAAGATCGGCTTTGCCGCCTCTCTGCCGAATATCATCCTCGGTGTGATTGTCGCTGTGACGTTTTTTGTAAACAATCTGACCGAAATCGAATTTTTCGGTACAATCAGCGCGTTTGCCAAGGCGATCGCGTTTCTGTGGCAGGGCATGTTTATCGGTATCGTTGTTTCCATTGATGCTTCCAACCACTATCTGTACCTGCTCACACCGTTGCCCGTGATTTTAGCGGCGTTTATCTCCTACTGGATCGGTCTGAAGCAGTGGACACTTGCCAAAGCGTTCAAGCTGAAAAAGAAATAAGCCACGGCGTCTCCGCACGGAGACGCTTTTTCTCATATTCTCCCTGTCAGGTGCGTATAGATACAGTATCACGCCCTGTACGGAGGTGCTGTATGAAAGGTTCGTTTTCCCGACGATTTGTTTCGGATTTTTTGTTTTTCGCCATCCTTTTCGCCGTTTGCTCTGTCGGCTTTCTTGCGGCAACGCGAAGCATCTATAAAACAGCGGAGGAGACTGCCGTAAACGGCGCGGACGTGCGTCCCGTGATCGTCATTGACGCAGGACACGGCGGTGAGGACGGCGGTGCATCGGGCGCGGACGGCACGCCGGAGAAAGAGCTGAATCTGACCGTGGCAAAAGCCGTGGCGCAGATTCTTACCGCCGCCGGATATGACGTGCGGATGACACGCACGGATGACCGACTCCTGTACGATCTGTACGGCGATCTGAGTGACTATACGGGGCACAAAAAAACGTATGATCTCAAAAATCGGCTCCGCTTTGCGAGTGAGGCAGAGGCGGCACTGCTTGTAAGCATCCACATGAACAAATTTCCCGAAGCGCAGTACAGCGGCTTGCAGGTGTATTATTCCGACAGCGGAAAAGCCGCGGCGGATCTGGTGCAGACGTACACGAAGCGGTATCTTCAGCCGCAAAATGAGCGTCAAACAAAACGCGCGGGAAACGCGATCTACCTGCTCTCCCACAGCGAGATACCGGCAATCATGATCGAGTGCGGATTTCTCTCCAATCCCGAGGAGCTTACCGCGCTCACCACACCGGCGTATCAGAAACAGCTTGCTTTAACAATCGCCGCCGCGATTGCGGAAAGCGTAACGGCAATCTCGCCGTAGTGCTTGCTTTACGGCGCATTTTGGTGTATAATGGATACAAACAAGACAAGGATGGACGAAAATGAAAGCACCGAAGAAAGTCTACGTATGCGCCGAATGTGACGCGCAGTCTCCGAAATGGTACGGCTGCTGTCCGTCCTGCGGCGCATGGAACGCCATGGTGGAGGAAACTTACGCTCCTCCCAAAGCCTCCGCCGTCGGCGCACCTTCGCACCGTGCGGCAGGAAAGCGCGAGGTTGCCGTCCCGATCGACGAGATGGAGAGCGAGGACTGCGTACGCACCGTAACGGGCATCGGAGAATTTGACCGCGTGCTCGGCGGCGGTCTTGTGGATGGCTCCGTCATCCTGCTCGCAGGTGAGCCGGGTATCGGCAAATCGACGCTTCTGATGCAGCTGTGCGGCGCACTCGGGGAGGAAAAGCGCATCCTGTACGTGTCGGGCGAGGAATCCCGTCCGCAGCTGAAGATGCGTGCGCAGAGGCTTGGCACGACGGGCGAGCAGATCCTCCTTCTGACCGAGACGGATCTCGACACGATCCTCGCGGAATACGACCGCATCCGTCCCGACATTCTGATCGCTGACTCCATCCAGACAATCTATTCGCAGACTGCGGCATCCGCGCCCGGCAGTGTCACGCAGGTGCGCGAATGTACAGGTGCGCTGATCGGACGGGCAAAGGCGGACGGCACGGCGGTGATTATCGTCGGACACGTGAACAAGGAGGGCGGCATCGCGGGACCGAAGGTGCTTGAGCATATGGTGGACGCTGTTCTCTATTTTGAGGGCGAGCGTTCCCAGCCGCACAGAATCGTCCGCGCGATCAAAAACCGCTACGGCTCGACGAACGAGATCGGCGTATTTGAAATGGACGAGCACGGGCTGACGGAGGTGGAAAATCCGTCCGCGATGCTCCTTGCCGAGCGTCCGACGGATGTTTCGGGAAGCTGTGCCGTGTGCATCATGGAGGGCACGCGCCCCCTGATCGCGGAAATTCAGGCACTTGTCACGCCGACGAGCTTCCCTGCCCCCAGACGCACCTCCAACGGCATCGACTACAATCGGATGTGCCTTTTGCTCGCCGTTTTGGAAAAACGGCTCGGACTTCGCTTCTCGACGTGCGATGTGTATCTGAACGTCATCGGCGGTTTGCGCATTGACGATCCCGGCGCGGACGCCGCCGTGGCGCTTGCGCTGATCTCCAGCTTGCGCGACGTGCCGATTCCGCCGTCGCTGATTGCCATGGGCGAGATCGGTCTGGCGGGCGAGTTCCGCACCGTATCCTCCGCCGCGCAGAGAGTCGGCGAGGCATCCCGCCTCGGATTCACGAAGATCGCGTTGCCGAAGCGGTGCATCACGGACACGCTGAAAAAGAGTGCCGACACCGCCCTCTCCCCCCTCGGCTCCATCTTTGACGCACTGACGCTTTTGGGAAGCGGAAAATAACAAGAGAAAAAAGGACTGCTGCATGATGCAGCAGTCCTTTTCGTTATCAGATAACCTTAAACCCAAAGAAATTCTTCGTATTGTTGTAGCAGATGTCGCACACGATCTGCGCAAGGGCTTCCATATCGGCAGGGTACATGCCGTCCTCCACCCACTGTCCGATCACGTCGCACAGAATGCGGCGGAAGTACTCGTGGCGCGGATAGGACGTGAACGAGCGCGAGTCGGTCAGCATGCCGAGGAATTTGCCGAACACGGACAAGTTCGCCAGCTGCATCATCTGCGCACGTATACCGTCGTACGTATCGTTGAACCACCATGCGGAGCCCTGCATCATGAGCGGCATACCGTCGCCCGACGTCTGGAAGCAGCCGAGGAGCGTGCCGATGGCGGCGTTGTCCGACGGATCGATCGAATACAGAATCGTGCGCGGCAGAGCGTCACGCTGATTCATCAGGTCGAACAGCTTGGCAAAATCGGTAATGCTGTTGCCGCCGATCGTGTCAAATCCCGTATCGGGACCGAGCTTTTTGAACATCGTATCGTTCGTATTGCGCCATACGCCGGCATGGATCTGCATAACCCAGCCGTGCTTTTTGTACTCGCCGGAGAGGAACACGAGCATCTCCGTCTTGAGCACGCAAAGCTGCTCCGCGGTCACATCCGCACCGTCGGAAGCAAGCGCGGCCTTGAGCGCCTCATTTGCGGCATACTCGTTCGGCTTCACGAACATCGGATACTCGTCCAGACCGTGATCCGCCGTGCGGCAGCCCATGCTGTCAAAGAAATCGATGCGGCGGCGGAGTGCCTCCTTCAGGGATGCGACATCCGTGATCTCCACGCCTGCGGCGGCGCCGAGCTTCTCGTAATATGCCTTCAGACCGGCTTTGTTGATATTGAAGCACTTATCGGGACGGAATGCGGGGAGCACCTTCGTCTCAAACGTGTCATCCTTGGCGAGGATCGCGTGATACTCCAGCGAATCGGCGGGGTCGTCCGTCGTGCAGAGCAGATCAACGCGGGATTTGCGGATGAGATTGCGGACGGACATATCCGCCTCGGCGAGCTTCTCCGACGTGAGCTTCCAGATCTCGTCCGCAGTCTTTTCGCTGAGGATCAGATCGCAGTCGAAATATCTCTGCAGCTCGAGATGCGTCCAGTGATACAGCGGATTGCCGATCAGAGACGGCATAACGGATGCGTACGCCTTGAATTTTTCGTAATCGGATGCGTCGCCCGTGATGTATTTCTCCTCAACACCGGCGGAACGGATCGCTCTCCATTTGTAGTGGTCACCGCCGAGCCACAGCTCCGTGATATTGGAATACCGATGATCCTCGGCGATCTCCTTCGGATTGATGTGGCAGTGGTAGTCGATGATCGGGAGCTTCTCGGCATAGTTGTGAAAAAGCTCACGCGCGACCTCCGTTTTGAGAAGAAAATCCTCATTCAGAAAAGGTTTCATGCTGTCCTCCAAATATATAATGATAAATTAGAATCGTTCATTCAGCCAGAGAAGCGTGCGGCGGAGTTTTTCGCCATCGGCACCGCCCTCCAGAATTACGGGAGATTCAAGCGTAATCGTGCCGCTGTATCCCGTCCCGTCTAAAATCGCGGCAAATCGGTCAAAATCGATCATGCCCTCCCCAGGATGCAGAATCGGGCGCAGGCTTGTAAAATCCCTCTCCGCGCCGAGGTGATCGCTTATGTGAATGTGCTCGATGTGCGGCACGATGTCCCGATCCGACCAGATCGCCTCCATCTGACGGTGCAGATTGCCGAAACGGGTGTCGTAAATCAAGCCGACATCCTCTTTCATCGGAAGAAGCGTGCGCCAGTTTGCGTACGGATCGTTTTTTGCCGACGGGATATTCTCGATCAAAAGGCGGATGCCGTACTCTTTCGTAATTTCCCGGCACCGCATCAGTGCCGAACGGTTATAGTCGAGATGATGATCGGAATTTTTTCCGCCCCACAAATGGAGCACCATGCGGCAAGCGCCGACCTTCGCCGCCATTTCGCAATTTTTCCGAAAAAGGAACAGCGCGCGAGACGCGGCCATAGCGGATTCTTCCGTGGCTCCTGCGGCAAGATACGCCCCAGCATCGGAGAAAAACGTACCGACATCCTTCTCGCAGTGGAGCACGGGGAACGAAATTCCGGCGTGTTTCCACTCCGCGGCAACTGCGTCCATACGGTCGTAGTAGGAATTGAGCATCATGAGCTCGCCGCCCTTGATAAGACCTTCCTCAATCAGCGGCGGAAAAATACGGCTGACAAGCGTAATATCGTATCCGTTTATGCGACCGACGAGTGTGCCTGTCGAAGCAAGAATCATCCGTTTTCCCATGAGCCCCTCCCTGTATCGTTCTCTCCGAATATTGTACCACAATCCACCGCCGTGTGCAATAGATTTGGCAAAAAAGACGCGTTTTTTGCTTATATAGGCACAAAAAAGGCTGTCAAATGACAGCCTTTTCATCACTCCACCGTGACCGATTTCGCAAGATTGCGCGGACGGTCCACGTCCAGTCCCATCTGCGCCGCCGTATAATAAGCGATCATCTGCATCGCTGTCATCACGGAGAGCGCCGCGCACCACGCCTGATTGCCCGCCGTGGGAACGGTAAGCAGCAAATCAGACGGAATCTCGCGCGTCTCCGCAATCCCCTGTGCCGCCGCGGCGATCACAAAAGCACCGCGCGATTTCACCTCGCGGATGGCGGAGACCGTCTTCTCCGCAAGCGAATCTTCCGTAAGGATCGCAATTACGGGCGTTCCCTCCTCGACAAGGGAGATCGTGCCGTGCTTCAGCTCCCCGGCGGCGTATGCCTCCGCGTGGAGATAGGTGATCTCCTTCAGCTTCAGCGACGCCTCCGTGCCGAGAACGCTGTCCGCACCGCGCCCGATATAGAAAATATGCGGTTTCGTTTTCAGACGCAAGGAAATCTTATCAATCTCCGCGGTGAGTGCGAGCGTTTTCGTGATTGCGGTCGGCACGTCATCAAGCAGTGTGCGGCACTGTCCGCGCGCTTCCTTTTCCGTCATCCTGTCGCGCGCAAGTGCGAGACGGATTGTGAGCAGCCGAAGCGTCGCGCACTGCACAATATACGCCTTCGTGCTCGCCACCGCAATTTCGGGACCGGCACGGGTGTAGATCACGTCGTCCGCCTCTCTTGCCACCGTCGAGCCGACGACATTCACAATCGCCGCCGTGCGCACGCCGCGCGATTTCACCAGGCGGAGCGCGGAGAGCGTATCCGCCGTCTCGCCAGACTGCGAGATGAAGAGAACGAGATCCCTCTCCCCGAGAATCGGCTCACGTCCGCGAAATTCGGACGCGATCTCCACCGTCACGGGCACGCGCGCCTCCGCTTCGATCCACTGACGCGCAAGCAGTCCTGCGTGCATCGCCGTGCCACACGCGACAATGTGGATCCGTTCCACCTCGGCGAGCATCTCTCCGTCCAGACTCGGCACGCCGAAATGCGGCAGTCCGTCCTTGAGATACGGTGCAACTGTCGCGCGCAGTACATAGGGCTCCTCGTGAATCTCCTTCAGCATAAAGTGCGCATATCCGCTGCGCTGTGCCGCCTCCACGTCCCAATCGACCGTTTCCACACCGAGCACGACCGCGCTCCCGTTTTCATTGAAAAAGGAAATCTCCGTCCCGTCCAGAACGGCGAGGACTCCCTCGGGCAGGCGGATGTACGAGCGCGTGTACGGCAGAATCGCCGGAATATCCGACGCAATCATGGACGCGCCGTCCGTTTGGGCAACGATCAGCGGACTCCCCTTGCGGATCGCGTAGAGCGTTCGCGGTCTGTCGTGAAACAGCACGCCGAGCGCGTATGAGCCGCGCATAACCGCCGCCGCACGGTAGATCGCATCTGCCGGATCGCCGCTTTCGCGGTAGAACGAGTCGATCAGATGTGCCGCCGCCTCCGTATCCGTTTCGGAAGCAAAGACGTACCCCCGTGCACGGAGTTTTTCCGCGATCGCGGCATAGTTTTCGATAATCCCGTTGTGGACGAGGGTGAGCGATCCCGACGTATGCGGATGCGAATTTTCATCCGACGGTGCGCCGTGCGTCGCCCATCTCGTGTGTCCGATGCCCGTAGTGCCCGACACGGGATGCGTTTTCAGCTTTTCTCTGAGTGCATCGAGCTTTCCCTTCGCCTTCACGGTGCGAACGCCTGCCGTCCCTGCCACGGCGATCCCTGCCGAATCGTAGCCGCGATACGAAAGGGTATCCAATCCGTCAAGCAGGATCGGCACGCAGTCCGTCTGCCCCGAAAATCCGATAATTCCACACATATTCTATCCCTCGCTTTCCTAATTCACGCGCCGCCGAGACGCGTCTCGATTACTTCTGCCACCGCGCACGCCGCGCGGCGGATTGCGTCTTCCTCATCGCCCTCCGCCATCACGCGAATCAGCGGCTCCGTGCCCGACGGACGGACGACAATCCGTCCGCTGTCTCCGAGCATCGCTTCCGCTTCTTTGATCGCGCGCGCGATCTCCGTATCGGTGTAAAAGCGCAGCTTCCCCTCCGCCGTCGTTCGCAGATTCCGCATCACCTGCGGTGCGCGGCGCATTTTCGTATTCAACTGCGAGAGTGTCTTTCCCGACCTTGCAAGCAAAGAAAACATCTGCACGGCGGTCAGCTGTCCGTCGCCCGTCGTGGCGTATTCCGTGAAAATGATGTGTCCCGACTGCTCGCCGCCGAGCACGCTTCCCTCGCGGAGCATCTCCTCCAGCACGAATCGGTCGCCGACCTGCGTGGCGATAAAGCGTATTCCCTCCGCCTCGCAGAAGCGGACAAAGCCGAAATTCGTCATGACCGTTCCGACGACGGTGTTATGCCGCAAGGTTCCGCGCTCCTTTTTCTCGGTAGCGAGGATGGAGAGAATCATATCCCCATCGATCACCTCGCCCTTTTCATCGATAAGCAGGCAGCGGTCGGCGTCTCCGTCGAATGCCGCGCCGCCGTCAAGCCCGTGCGCGATAACGTACGCCGCAAGCGCTTCCGGATGCGTCGAGCCGCAATCCTCGTTAATATTCACCCCATCGGGCGTGCTTGAAAGCATATGCACCTCGGCACCGAGGGAGGTAAACAGCGTCTCCGCCGTGCTACTCGCGCTTCCGTTTGCACAGTCGAGGGCGATTTTCAGTCCGCGAAGCGGCGTCTCAGCCGTATCCGCAAGATGGCGGACGTACATCTGCCGCGCGTCCGTATTGACCGTAATCCGACCGACATCGCCGCCCGTCGGCGCGGCAAACGTGCCGCCGTCCAGCACAAGCGATTCGATCTCCTCCTCTAAAAGATCGGGCAATTTATACCCGTCCCCGCGGAAAATTTTGATCCCGTTATGCTCTGCCGGATTGTGTGAGGCGGAAATCATCACGCCTGCATCCGCCCCCATGGAGGTAACGAGATACGCCACGGCAGGCGTGGGCACAACGCCGAGCAGTACGACATCCGCGCCGACGGAGGTAAGTCCCGCGGCAACAGCGGATGAAAGCATATCCCCCGACACACGGGTGTCACACCCGATCAGAAATGTCGCGCGTCCGCGCTCTTTTTTCAAAACGGTACCTGCCGCACGCCCGACTGCCAAGGCGATCTCACAAGAAAGCTCCGTATTGGCAACGCCGCGCACGCCGTCTGTTCCGAAAAGTCTTCCCATCTTATCTTCCTCCTGCCGCCTCGGCGGTATATACTCTCTGCTCCACAATCACGTCCGCAGATTTCACGATCCGATTCTCACCGATCACGCCGCGCACATGCGTCAGCGGATAGACGCGCGTGCCGCGTCCGATCACCGTTCCCGGGGAAAGCACGCAGTTGCATCCGATCTCCACAAAATCGCCGAGCATCGCGCCGCATTTCTTCCGTCCTGTTTCGATTTCGTACTCACCGCGGATCGTGACGGGGGTTTTGTCGCTCTTCACGTTGGACGTGATCGCACCGGCACCCATGTGCGCGCGGTAGCCGAGGATCGAATCTCCGCAGTAGTTGAAGTGCGGAATCTGCACTTTATCAAACAGAATTGCGTTCTTCACCTCGGTTGAATTGCCGACGACGGCATCCTCCCCGACAATTACACTGCCGCGGATGTACGCACCCGGGCGTATCTCCGCCCGCGCGCCGATAATGCACGGCGGCTGAATGACCGCATTCTCCGCCACACGCGCGCTTTTCGCAATCCACACGCCCTCCGTCGGGGAATCATACTGCGTGGAATCAAGCCGCGCCCCCGTTTCATAGATGAAATCCGACAAAAAACTCAGAGCCTCCCACGGCATTTCAAACCGCGCAAGAAGCGGCGCGGCAATCGTGTGCGACAAATCAAACAGTTCCGAAATACAAATCAACATACTCTCTCCTCCCGACCGTTTTACGGCATCCATATCTGTATACAATGCACGTACACAGCCAAATGCTACAACAAAGTATAAAAATCATACCATATTTCACAAATTAAATCAAGAGAAAATCGCTTCCATTTTTGAATTTCGTATGCCCAAACAAAAATATAGTATAAATTTAGCACGATATTGTACAAATTCACAAAGAAAGAAACCGCCGAACGAAAGGCGAAACCAATCGTTCGGCGGCGGTGGATATTCGATTTACAGCACGATCTTGCCGTCACAGGCGGCGAGCTCGCCCTCAAGGATAACCTTTTTGACGTGCATCATATCGTCAACGATAATGATGTTGGCAATCTTGCCCTCCTCCAAGCTGCCGACCTTGTCGTCGATGCCGAGCAGGCGGGCGGGGTTGATCGTCGCACAGCGGATTGCGTGACCGATACCGTAGCCGGTATGCGTCATGAAGTTGCGGCAGGAATTTTCAAGCGTCATGCGGCTGCCTGCGAGCATACCCTCGGAATCGTAGTTGAGATCGGGACCGTATGCAATTCCCTTCGCGGGATCGTTCAGGTACTTGACCTTGGACGCCATGGAATCGGTGATAAGGATGATCTTCTCGATGCCCTTGGTGCGCACAACCATGCGGATCATGTCCGCATCGAGATGGACGCCGACCTCGTCGCAGATGAGCTCTGCGTACATATCCGGCTTGTAGAGCGTGTACTCGTCACAGCCGGGGCTGATGCAGCCCTGTGCGATGCCGGGCGCCTTGCCGGAGTCACCGTGGTGCGTCTGCACCTTGACGCCGTATTTCTCGACCTTATGGCAATACTTCGCGTGCGCCTCGGAATGACCGAGTGCGAAAATCGCGTTCGGGAAGCGCTCCTTCGTGCGCTTCATAAACAGATCGATATTCTTTCTGCCAGGATCGATCGCCCAGACGCGGGCATCCGCACCGAGCTCATCAAGCAGCGGCTCAAATTCCTCCGCAGTGATGTCCTCCGTCCAGAGAATACTGTTTTGGTTGCTGCCGACGCCGTTCATGTACGGACCTTCCATATACAGACCGTCCATGATCTTGCCGACGCCCGTTTTGGAAATCGCACGGATTTTCTTGGCACCCTCCGCCATGCGCTCCAGCGTCAAATTGCAGTAAAAGGTAGGAAGAATGGTCGTCTCGCCGTGCACAATGAAGTGCTCGCAGCATTTCAGCGGCTCATCGACAAACAGATCGTCCTCGGAGCCGTGGTTATGTATATCGATCAGACCGGGCGCGGTGTACAGTCCGCCCGCATCGATGATCTCGCATCCCTCGGGAATATTCACCTCGGACGCTTTGCCGACTTCAACGATCTTTCCCTGATCGTATGTGATCGCACCGTCCCAGATGATTGCATCCTCCAAAAGGAGCTTGGTGTTGACAATCGCTTTCATGCGTGTTCCTCCGTGGTTTGATTTCGCCCGTTCCTCCGTCTCGCACGCAAGAAAGGCGTATCTCATTGAAAGTAGTGCCCCACCGGTGTCGGTGAGGCACAATGATGTTTTATGAGAGAATCAGAGTTCCCAATCCTTGATGCCGCAGTGCCAGCTTGCGAACGGACGAGCCATTGCCTCGGATACGTAGCAGGTACCCTTGCCGAGACGCATGATGGATGCCGGGAAGTCCATGGTGATCGGGCCGTACAGCTCAAGACGGGAAACCATGCGCTGCCAGGTGTCGCCGGCCTGGTTGTTGAGGATGTTATGTACCTCAAAGCGCTCTCTTGCGCTGACAATATCCTTCGGACCGATGGTAGCAGCCTTGTACGGAACTGCCCAAACGTCACCGGATGCGCCCATGGGAGCGAACAGGGAGTTCTCAGCAACGGTGAGAGGCGTGGTGGTTACGATACGGGAGCCGAGCGTGATGAACTCCTCAAGAGAGTCAGCCTTGAACTCCTCAGTTCTGGGATCGATGAATGCGGTGTGACCCGGCCAACCGGTTGCGGAGTAGCAAACATCTGCGCCGCCGTTGCCTGCCTCTTCGATCATGGCAGAGTATACGCCGGGAGCCTTGTTGTCGTTGTTGAAGGTGTGCCACTGCTCATACGGCGGACGGAGATCCTCACGGATACGAGCGTAGAAGTGGTTCACGAAGGAGTAACCGAGACCTGCACCGTAGGTGAGAGGAGCAACATTGCCGTCCTCATCTGCCCACTCGTCCATAGCGAACGCGTGCACGTTGCGGCAGTTGATGTTGTACTTGTTAATCATCTCTGCAACTGCGGAGTAGAGATCCTGCCACTGGTTCGGGCAGATCATGACGAACGGGGTATCGTTGACGTCAGACTGCTGGATGCGGTAGAACATGTCCTGTGCAAAGCAGTACTCGGGGAACATAACAACGCGGACGGAATAACCGTTCTCGTTGGTGTACTCCATGTCCTCACGCTTGATGTTGCGGATTCTCTCGAGCTCCTCCAGCGGAAGATCGCTCAGCGGAAGCCACGGAGCGGGTTTGAAGCGAAATTCATCGTAGAGTCCCATGATAAGACTACCTCCAAAAAATAATAATTGATCTCAGCACGGGTATGCGGCTCACTTTTACAAAGCAAAAAGCACACACACCGTGATTATATTGAGTATATCATAATTTTTGCAGAATTGCAAGGGCTTTTGGGAAAATTTATCGTAGTTTTCTCTACATCATCGGGAAGAAATTGCTCTCTCCAGCTGCGTCTCATAATAAGCGGGCTCCTGTTCGCGGATCACATAGGTGTGAAGTCCCTCTGCATCCCCGTCAAAATGATTCGCTCCCGTTTCGGGATCGATCCGCGCCGTACCGCGCACGAGGGTGTAGCCTGCTGCCTCCGCATCGCCCGTGATCGCCAGAGAGACAAGCATCGGATCCCACGAAAGCCGTCCGTTCGGCGAGCCGTGATCGCACAAAGCCTTGTGCAGGAAATCGTCCTTGGCGAGAGCTCTGCCGCAGGTCACGTCCGCGCCGATCTCAAACCCTAAAAACGTAATCGGCACAGGGCATTTTTCGATAAATCGGCACGCGCCGTCACGCGTGCAGGACGTGCAGAAAATATTGTACTCCCTGCCGCCGTCCTCGTCCCACTTCCCTGCCATCGACCAGATGCGAGAGACCTTTGCCTTTACAAGCTCCCGTCCCGTCAGCGGAGAAATTTCATCCGCCTCGCTTTCGAGAAGATCGGCGATAACGTGCAGAAAGCCGATCTCGCAAATCTCCATTTTATCGGAAGCCGCGGAAAGCAGTCGGCGGTAGAGCTTCACGCCGTCCTCGGCATCCGCGTTCGATTTATATCGGACAGCGAACGGCGCAAGCCGCTTCTGATAGGAGACACGCTCTTTGAGATCGCGCGGCGTTTTATCGATCCCGATCGAAACATCCGTCAGCCCCTCCAAATGAAGAAATCCGTCCAGCGACGCGGCGGAATCCGTCATGACGTGATTGATGACAATACCCGCGAGTGCGATTTTTTCGTTAAGGGCGGCACGTGCCAGAATCCGCACAGCAACGGCGTCGTCGCAGTCCGATCCCCAATCCGTACCGAGTATGAATGTGCGCATAGATGCACCTCCTTTATGGGGACAGTATACCACACTTTCCGAATTTTGTAAAGGCAAACGCCTTTTTTTACACAAAACAGCCGCATCCGAGGATGCGGCTGTTTCAGATCAGTAATATGTATACTGGAGGTCTGACACCGTGATGCCGATGTTGTAATATTGCAGAATCAGCTCATCCAGGCTCAGAAGCAGAAGATGGATCGTGTCGCCGAAGGTAGGCTTGAGCTGTGCCGCAACGGCAGAGGTAATGCCCTCGTACTCATAATCGTATATATTCATATTGTCTTCGGAAAATTCACTTCTGTTGATATATCCGTACAGATAGCCCTCCACGCCGCTGACGCTGATCGCCAGCGCGACATCCTGCTCATCGCTCAGCCTGTACGGGTGGAGCATTGCGACCATTTCAACGCCATCCTGATCCATGGCAAGGTACACATACATGGTTTTCTCAAAGGGATCATAATACGCCGCAACACCGAGCGTGAATCCGTCCTGCGAAATCTGATTTGAGATATAATACATACCGTCTTCGTCCATCACGCCGTTCAGATACACATATGTAGCAAACACTTCATGCCCGTTCGTAACCAATCCGCATTCCGTACACATGCCGTGATCTATCGAATGATCTGTCATCGGTGTTTCCTTCTGCTCAACGATTATATGACCGCATTTTGTACAGTGTATGCCTGCAGAAAGACCCGTCTCCGTACAGGTTGCCGCCCTCGGCGAATCCGTCATCTGTGTATGTCCGAGTGCCGGCACCTTTTCCGTATACGAATCTTTGCAGACGGGGCAGGTGTACGTTTTGATACCCTGTTCGGTGCAGGTCGGCTCTGCCGTGACCTTCCCGACATACACATGCTTGCCGGTCGCCGCGGTTGTTTCTGTTTTCAGCGTCTCGCCGCAGACGGCGCAAATCTGATGCCGCTTTCCCTCTGTGACACAGGTAGCCTTTGCGTCAGCGATCCACTCGCCTTCCGTATGACCGGTTGCCGGGATCGCTTCCGTTTTTATCGTATCCTCACAAACGGAGCAAATCTGATGCTTACTTCCGTCCGCTGTACAGGTTGGCTCGGCATCGATGATCCATTCGCCGTCCGTATGACCGGTCGCGTCGATGTCCTCGTATTCCAGCTCGCCGCATTCGCACGCGCGAACCCGTTCACCGTCCCGTGTACAGGTAGGCTCGTCCTCCACTTCCCATTCACCGTAGACGTGCTCATGACAGGATGTCATCAAAAGAAAAGCCATGATGCACACCGCCCAAAGCGAAAACATGCGATAAAACCGTTTTTTCATTTTGTTTCCTCCAAATGTAAAAAAATATAGAGCGTCAACCGAAGTTGACGCTCCGATTGTTTTTACACAAACCAAATTGGAAGAGGAGCATCTGCCATAAAAGTATGCAGAAAAAAGGCAGTCTGCCCCACCGTCTTTTCGAATATTCAGCTTGTGTCGCATACAAATTATACCACATTATCGAAACAATGTAAATACAATTATGAAATTTTTTGCCCGATCAGGTCGGTTTGGGACGAAAAGCGCAGAAAACTACGGTTCCCTCACAGGCAGGATGCCGATATTATCCACGTACACGGTATCCGCCCCCAATTCAATCGCACCGATCACATCCTCTGCGGTGTTGATCCCAAACATAAATATACGGTAACCTTTTTGCTGCAGGTATGGGATGTTTTCTTTATAATATCCGTCCAGATAATCGTACGGAAGCGCGATCCCGATAAACTTTTCGACAAGAAAGTTTTCAATCACCGTGCTTATATCATAATACTCTTTGTAGCGTGAAAACAGGTGCCGGTTGAATGACGTTTCCTCGCGGATTGCCTCCCACATCTCGACCGAAAAAACCTCCGGGATGATCCGATCGGACAGGTCAATTCCGTGGATCTGCTGAAGCGTGGCTATTCGCTTTATCACCTCGGCATCGCGCAGTGTGTTTTCCATCTTTGCGTCCACGATCACGGTGACATCGGGATATTCGGTAAGCATCGTGACGAGCCAGTCCTCATTTACGGGGGTGTATCCGCCCTCCAATTCAAGAGCAAGAAAATCCGCATAGCTCATGCCGTCATATCCGCCCGAAAGATGCTCCCAGCTGTGGGTGGCGATCAATCTCCCGTCGGAGGAGAGCTTCAGATCGTATTCAAAATATCGGTATCCGAGTGCATAATAGGTGTAAAACGCTTCCTGACAGTTGAGCAGACGCATCCCGTCCAGCTCACCGCCTGCGTGCAGAATCACGCACAGATCATCCGCTGTCGTGACAGTGGGCGAAGATTTTTGCGCACAGGATGAAAACAAAACCGTCAACAGGATAAGCAGTAAAATGAAAGAGAGTGATTTTTTCATGCGATCCTCCTATGTAGCGTATCGTTTTCGGCAGATGTAAAATGTAATCCGCGCAAGCGCGGAGTGGGTTCAGCGTTTCGGCGGTAGCCGCAAATGCAAAAAAGAGCCCTATGGGCTCTTTTTTGCATTTGGTGGTGCATTGCTGTTGATATCCGAATTTTGCACGTATGGCTGGATGTCCGATAAGGTGATGGTGGATTGGAGGTTGTTGCTTGTATTGTATGTGACGGCGATTTTTTTGCCTCCGCCGTCAGTGTCGAAGACGAATACTTTGTTTACGAGGGTATCAATGATTTTTTCGCAGTATTCCGCGTCGTCTGTGTTTCCACTGCTGACGAATGCGGTAAGCCAGTAAGATATTCTATCCTTTGTCAGTTTCGGCTTCTTTGTTTCTTCTTTGGAAATTTCTTTTTGGAGGGCTTCCTTTTGTGCGCTCAAATCAAGAAGCCGACCTCCTACATCTTCGGTGTCGATTCCCTGTTCTACGAGCCGCAAAAGGTTGCGGATGGAGGCTTGCACTCCTTTGAACTCAATTTGGAGGGCGAGCAGGCGGCTGGTATCGTTGAATTCTTTTTCTGCCATTTCGGCTACCCGTAGAGAGATGGTATCGATCACGCCCGGCTGGAGGATTTTTTGGACGGTCTCCTGCACGATCAGTTTTTCCACCCAGTCCTTCTTCTCGTTGCATTTGTGGCAAGTGCCTTTTTTCTTTCGTTCACTACATTTATAATAGGTGTAGGTATTTCCCGTGTGGCTTGTGCCGCTTTCTCCCACCATCGGGCTGCCGCAACAGCCACAGTACAGTTTTCCTGTGAGCAGGTAAGGA
>JAZNHT010000043.1:0-24237 GCA_045577175.1 Eubacteriales bacterium
CACGCTTGTGACCTCGGGATTTTTTACGATTTCATCAAGATTGGATATAAGGATTCCTTCCATCTTTTTTCTCTCTCCTGTCATGGTAAAAATCGGTATAAGCCATACACAAAGTATATAGAAAATTGCGAAAAGAAACAATTGCAATTTGTCGGAAACTGCAATTGTTTCTTTCGAAAAATCAGCCGTTCCAGTGCGGCATGTAGGTTGAAATATCCACACCGTCAAAGCTCATGACGCGGTAGGGCGTCAGACGGCAGTATTCGAGATTCACTTTACCGTGTCCGACCTTTGTCATTGTGTGATATACAGGAATATCCTGCGAGGAATGGCAGAAGTTGAAGAACGCAATATTCTTCATACCGAGCGCCTTCAGATCATCCACCCATTTGTGGTAATCCTCGGCACAGCGCGGTCGGTGCGCCATGATCGGTGCGAAATATTCAATCCCGTACCGCTCCGCAATCGCCTGATACGCAAGGGAGCCCTCTTTGACAAGATCCCAGATTCCGCCGTAGCGGCGGGAGACCATATACTGCCCGGGCAGGCGGCGCTTGTACTCGTCAAGATCGACAAGACCGTCCTCGCCGAGGCAGCCGGAAAGATTTTCATACGTCTCCATGCAGCAGCCTGTGATATAATCGATGAGCCCTTCCTTCGCCATCGCTTCGACGTCCACGCCGACACGGCGGGAGCTCTCGGGCATATAGCCGGTGATGATGTTGATACCAACGTGTCTGCCTGCGGATGCGTCGAGTTCCGTATGCAGGCGGCGGACAAAATCGGTAATGAATGAGCACCAGACGTCCTTCATGCGCGGATCGTCCATCGGAACGAGACGTGCATCCATGCCGTCATAGCGGCGTGCGAACTCATCGAGCACGGGCTGCTCATACGCGATGTGCATACCGCGCTGGAACAGAAGCGATACACCGTCAAAGCCGTAAGAGACGAGATTCTTCAGGTATTCGATGACGTAATCCTGTGTCTCCTTGTAAGCGTAGGAGGCGATGCAGACACGGCGACCGTCGCGCGTGCAGATATGGCACTCGGGATGCTCGGCGGTAAATTTTGTAACCGCGCCCGACTTGTTCGGAGAGGAGGCATCACCGAGAGACATACGAAGTCCCGCGTACGCCTTCGTGCCAAATTCGTGCATGAGTGCCACGCGTGCACGTGCGATCTCTCCACAGAGAGCGGCGGCATCTGCGTTGCCGTCAGCATACTCGTTTGACTGGCACCTGAGACGGCGTGCGGCAGGCGAATGCGGAGCATAGGAGTACAGCTTTTCCAAGCACTCGATCGTGACGATCTTCGCATCCGTGTTCTCCACGCTCGTCAGCTTCAGAAGTGCGTCATCCACGTTTTTCACACCGTAGAACAGATTCGTATCTCCGTCGTAGTGGAGGTGGAGATTTCTGTGTCCTTCGGGATTGATATATTCCTTATACTCGGCGATTTCTTCCTCCGTCATCGGCACACAGCGAACCCACACAAGCGGAGACAGCCCTCCGTAGGCAGGGGCTTTCTTTACAATGATTTCGCGGTCGGTCAGATCGGCGCACCGCCAAAAGGCTTCCTCCGCGTACTCCATGCGCGACCACTGTCCTGCGGACGGATAGGTGGAATCGTTGAAAAACTTGAAATACTTCTCGTTATCCAGCTTCAGACGGAAGGAATAACCGCCCGCGATCTTCCACGAACAGATGAAAATCTTATACCATCCCTTAAGATTCGGCTGAAGAATCAAATCTGCGGGAATATCGCTCTCGCGGCTGACGAGACAGGTACCCGTCACTTCATCGATTTCGTACGGAATCATGCCCCAAAAGCCGTCTTTGATCGGCTCGGCAAGGACTTCTTTGTTTTTTACAAGTTCATTTACGTTAGAAAATACAATACCTTCCATTGTTTTCCCTCCTATCAGCCCATCCAGTGCGGCATATATGTAGAAATATCACAGTCATCCATACGCAGAATACGGTAGTGGTTCAGCCGACAGTATTCGAGATTGACCTCGTCGTGTCCGAATTTGGTTGTCGTATGCTTGACCGGCAGATCCTGTGAAGAATGGCAGAAATTGAAGAAGTTGATATTCTTCACACCGAGCGCTTTGAGATCCTTCACCCAGTTTATATACTTTTCGGGATCTTTGATAACGTTCGGGGAAAGAGGTGCAAAATAATCAATGCCGTATTTATCCGCAATTTCCAGGAACTGAATCGATCCTTCCTTGGTAAGATCCCACGACTCGCCGAAACGGCGGCCGACCATGGACTGCTTGCGGAGGGCTCTTGTGTACACATCCATTTTGATGAAACCGTTTTCATCCAGACAGCCGCCGAGACGCTCGTACGTCTCCATACAATCGCCGCAGACGTGATCGATCAGTCCCGCTTTCGCAAGCTCCTCGACATCGATACCGATGCGGCGGGAGATTTCGGGCGTGTAGCCGGTGATGATGTTGATCGGCACATGTCTGCCGGCAAAGGCGTCCAGCTCATCGCGCAGACGGCGAATGAACTCGGTAAGGAACAAGCACCATACGTCCTTCAGCCGAGGATCGTCCATCGGAACGAGACGGGCATCCAGTCCGTCATGGCGGCGGGCAAATTCGTCAAGCACAGGCTGCTCAAACGCGATATGCATACCGCGGTGGAAGAAGAGCGACACGCCGTCATAGCCGTAGCCTATGAATTTTTTGAGGTAGTCGATCACAAAATCCCACACCTCGGGGTAGGCATAGGAAAGCGTAGCCACTGCCCTGCCGTCTCTTGTGTAGAGGTAATATTCGGGATGCTCCTCGACAAACGGCACACGGGAGCCTTGCTCCACAGGCTGACAGTTTTTACCGATAGACATACGGAGTCCCGCATACGCGAGCGTACCGAAATCGTGCAGCATATCGACACGCGCTTTGGAAATCTCCGGCATGAGCTTGGCAGCATTCTCGTTTTCATCGGAATACTTATTGGAATGCGTTCTGAGACGTCTGTCCGTCGTGTGCTTCGTGGAATAATCGTAGAGGCTTTCCATGACCTCATGCGTGACAATTTTCGCATCGGTATTCTCAACGCTGGAAAGCTTCATGAGCGAATCCTCCACGGAATTGATGCCCCAGATATAGTTCGCGTCATTATCAAAGTGGAGGTGCATATTCCTGTGCCCTTCGGGATTGATGTATTCCTTATAGGCAGCGATCTCCTCCTCCGTCATCGGCACACAGCGCACCCACACAAGCGGTGCGACGCCTGCTCTGTTCGGCTTTTTGACGATGATCTCGCGGTCGGTCAGATCGGCACATTTCCAGAAGAACTCCTCCGCCTGCTCCATGTACGACCACTGTCCCCGGGAGGGATAAAACGAATCGTTGGCAAAGTTGAAATACTTCTCGTTATCGAGCTTTATGCGAAACGAATATCCGCCGTCCAGCTTCCACGAACAGATAAACACCTTGTGCCAGCCTTTGAGTCCGGGAGCAAGAACCAAATCCTCGGGATATTCATCCTCCGCCGCCACAAGGCAATTACCGCTGACATTCGCCGCCTCGTACGGCATAATGTACCAGTGGTTGGGTGCCTGCGCGACAGTCGTAACCTCCGGGTTCTTTACAATTTCGTCCAGCTTGGAAAAAATGATACCTTCCATACAGCATTACTCCTTTTTATTGCATTCCTGCATACATCAGATTGAGATAAGTATACCGAATGATAAACAATTCTTCCATACTTTGAGCGGACATTTTTTCAAAAAACAATGTCCGCTCATCGAAAAATCCCCAATGCAGACTAAGCCGCATTGGAGATTTTATAATCATCCGCGCCAGTGCGGCAAATAGGTGGAGACATCCACGCCGTCCAGCATAATCATACGGTACTGCTTCGGCGTGCAGTACTCGGTATTGACTTCATGTCCGAGCTTCGTTGTGGTATACCACAGCGGCAAATCCTGACAAGCGTGACAGTAGTTGAAGAAGTTGAAATTCTTAACGCCGAGAGCCTGCATTTTCTTCACCCAATCGAGGTGCGTCTCGGGACCGCCTTTGTACGCTCTCTGTCCGTAGAACTCCACGCCGTACTTATCACAGATTTCGACAAACAGGGGGGCACCTTCTTCTGTCAGATTCCACATCTCACCGAAGTGACGCCATACAATGTTCTCGTGAAGCAATTTCTGCTTGTACTTGTCCATATCGATCAGTCCGTCCTCGGTGAGACAGCCGTCCAGCGTCTCATACGTCTCCATGGAGTCCTGACAGATGTGATCGGCCAGCCCTTCGCGGCAGAGTGCTTCGACATCGACACCGATACGGCGGGAGATTTCGGGCGTATAGCCGGTGATGACGTTGATCGGCACGTGCCGTCCGGCGTGCTCGTTCAGTTCTTTTCTGAGTCGGCGGAAGAACGCGGTCATAATGTCGCACCAAACGTCCTTCAGACGCTCATCTGCCATCGGAACGAGACGGGCATCAAGACCGTCATGGCGGCGGGCAAATTCGTCCAGCACAGGCTGTTCAAACGCGACAAACATACCGCGGTGCATGAGCATAGAAACGCCGTCAAAGCCGAGATCGACGGTGGATTTGGCGAAATCGATCATCCAATCCTGCACGCCCTCGTAAGCATAGGAGGCGATGTCGAGATCGCGTCCGTCGCGCGTTTTCATGTGCCACTCGGGATGCTCCTGCACGATCTTGATATAAGAACCGGAGCCGAGAATCCGTCTTTCGGAATCGCCGAGGCACGGGCGAAGACCGACGTATGCCTTCGCGCCGATCTCGTGGATATAATCAATGCGGAGCTTGGCGACATCCTGAATTTTATCGGCAACCTTTTTGTTCTCGTCGCAGTATTTGTTCGTCCATTTTCTGAGACGGCGGAACTGCTCCTTCGGAATATCGTAATCGACAAGCGTTTCGATCTGCTCGTAGGTGACGATTTTCGCGTCCGTATTCTTGAGCATCTGCGCGCGGACAAGAAGCACGTCCTCCGTTTCGCTGCCGAGCCACAGATTCGTATCTCCGTCGAAATGGAAGTGCATATTTCTGTGTCCTTCGGGATTCATGTACTCCTTATATTCCGCGACCTCCGCCTCCGTCATCGGCACGAAGCGGAGCCAGAACAGCGGCGTGATACCGCCCGTTTTGCGGATGATGATCTCTCGGTCCGTCATATCTGCGGCGCGGTAGAAAATCTCCTGCACTCTTTCCATACCCGTCCAGTTCTGTGTCGGTCTGTAGGAGGTATTACGTGTCGGCATAAAGAAACGGTCATCATCCATTTTGATGTCGAAGCTGTATCCGTCAAACAGGCGCGAGGAGGCGATGAAAATTTTGTGCCATCCGGTGAGCTTCGGGGAAAAAATGAGATCATCGGGATTGGCAAGCTCGGCGGCGATCAGGCACTCGCCCGTCACCTCGCCTGCCTGAAACGGCATAACGCCCCATTTTTCCGTCTGCACGTCCGTGCTGATCGCCTCTTTGTTTTTAACGATCTCTTTGAGATTTGAATAAACAATTCCTTCCATGATTGTTTCTCCTTTACAGCAATAAATCACTCGCTCCACTGGGGCAGATACGTGGAAATATCCACACCGTCAAGCGACAGAACACGGTGGAAATTCATGTTGTAGATTTCCGGATCAATCTTTTCGCGTCCAACCTTGCCAACGATAGCACAGACGCCGCGCAGACCCACAAAATGGCAATGGTTATAGAAAGAGAAATTCTTAACGCCGAGAGGCTTGAGATTCTCGTTCCATCTGTGATACGTCAGCGGATCCTCATACCAGTGTGTCGTCATGCCGGCAAAGAACTCCACGCCGTATTTTTCAGACACGGCGAGATAGCGGATCGCCGCCTCCTTTGCCCTCTCCCAGTTATCGGCGAGCGGACGCTGCACGGTATAATTATTGAGAAGATTGTACTTGTACTTTTCCATATCGATGAGCCCGTCCTCACGGATGTGGTATTTGGACGGCTCGGTATGCTCCAGACTGTCCTGGCTGATATGGTCGATCGCCCCGGCTTTGGCAAGCGCTTCGCAGTCGATACCGACAAGCTCGGCATTGTACCCGACGATCATGTTAATCGGGACGTGGTGACCGATCGCTTTATCAAGCTCAACGTGCATACGGGTGATGAAATCGGTCATGATCGCACAGTGCACCTCGGTCAAACGGGGATCGCCGAGCGGAAGCAGACGTGCATCCAGTCCGTCAAAACGGCGGGCGCACTCGTCCAGCACAGGCTGTTCAAACGCGATCATCTGTCCGCGGTGGCAAATGAGCGACACGCCGTCAAAGCCGTGATTTTTGACGTAACCGATCAGAAGATCGATGACGTAATCCTGCACCTCCTTGTAGGCATAGGAGGAAATTCTAACCGGTCGTCCGTCACGCGTGCGCATATGGAACTCGGGATGCGCTTCGCAGAAATACTCCTGCATCAGCGGCTGCGATGTTCCCATAAACGATGCGAGGCTCATACGGAATCCGGCGTAATATTTTGCACCGTACGAATGGATCAGCTCCCGTCTTGCCGCATGGATCGCGCCCTGCTTGAGTGCAGCCTTGCGGTTTTCCTCGTTGTACACGATTGCCGTCCAGCCAAGCGACTTCGTGTGGTCATTGATCGCGCGTCCGTCGTAGTTGTCCGACATGATCTCCTGCGTGACGATTTTCACGTCGTCGTCCTTCACCTGCGCGAGCTTGAGCATAGCGTGCTCGATTTCGTCCGATCCGTCCCACAGATTGCAGTCGTTATCGTAGTGGACGTGCAGATTTCTGTGTCCTTCGGGATTCATATACGCCTTATACGCCGCGACCTCCTCCTCCGTCATCGGAACGAAGCGGAGCCACGCGATGCAAGCGTAGTAGTCCTGCTTGTGATGCTTATGGAACACAATGTCCCGTCCCGTCAGATCGGCACAGCACCAAAGCTGCTCCTCCACCCATTCAAACGCATTCTCACGGGGCGGACGGGGGAAGAAGCCCTCGCGCACCATCGTGGGCATCTTTTCGTCGGAAAATCGCATATACGCCGTCATCGAGCCGTCGTTTGTGATTCTTGCGTGGTAGATTTTGTACCATCCGGCAAGATTCGGGGAAAGCACAATCGGCTCGGGACGCGAGCTTTCCAGTGCGGTGAGCATTTTGCCGGAGACACCGTCCGTCTCGTAATCGACGGTAAACCACGTATCGGGATTTCCGTGCGCACCGAGCACCTCTTTGTTTTTGATGATCCGATTCAGATCGGAAATAATGATTTCCTCCATGCAGGAAGCCTCCTTTTCGGGAGAAATTTCAGATTTTACTGCGGCAGGTAAGTAGAAACATCCACACCGTCAAATTTCAGAACACGGTAGAAATTCATGTTATACGTTTCGGGATCGATGCTCTCGCGACCCGCTTTACCGATAATACGGCACGAGGTAACGTCTCCGACAGCGTGACAGTGGTTATAGGACGAGAAATTCTTGACACCAAGTGCCTCGAACTCATCAATCCATTCCCGAATTGCATTCAACTGTCCGCGGCATTTTGACAGCGGCGCAAAAAAGTCGATACCGTGCTTCTCCGCCAAGGCAAGATAGCGCGTTGCTTCTTCGATGGATTTTTCTTTTTTGAAGCCGAGACGGCGGTAGTGGGTATAGTACCGATTCAGCTTCGCCTTGTATTTTTCCATATCAATCAGTCCGTCCTCTGCGAGGTAATCGTCCGTTACCTCATAGTGTTCGAGAGTATCCAAACAGATATGATCGATTGCGCCTGCCTCGGCCAGTGCTTCACAGTCGTAGCCGAGATGCTGTGCGCCGTCCCCGACGATCACGTTAATCGGAACGTGTCTGCCGATGGCACGGTCAAGCTCCCTGTGCATACGGATGATAAAATCGGTCATGATGGCACAGTGCACCTCGGTCAAACGGGGATCCCCGAACGTCAGACGGCGTGCGTCCAGCCCGTCAAAGAGGCGAGCGCACTCGTCCAGCACCGGCTGTTCAAATCCGATCACGTTGCCGCGGTGGCAGATAAGGCTGACACCGTCAAAGCCGTGAATCTTCACGTTATTGATAAGCAGATCGATAACGTAATCCTGCACCTCTTTGTAGGCATAGGAGCAGATACGCACCTGCCGTCCGTCGCGTGTCTGCATATGGTATTCGGGATGCGCCTCGCAGAAATATTCCTGCATCAAAGGCTGGGAGGCACCCGAAAACGACGCGAGACTCATACGGAATCCGGCGTAATACTGTGCGCCGTACGAATGGACCAGCTCGCGGCGCAGCGCATGAATCGCCCCCTGCTTGAGAGCTGCCTTGCGGTTTTCCTGATCGTAAACGATTGACGTCCAAGCGAGCGATTTCGTGTGGTCATTGAACGCACGACCGTCGTAGTTGTCCGCCATGATCTCCTGCGTACAGATTTTGACGTCATCGTTCTTAATCTGCGCGAGCTTGATTGCCGCGTGCTCGATTTCGTCCGAGCCGTCCCACAGATTGCTGTCATTGTCATAATGGACGTGCAGATTCCTGTGTCCGTCGGGATTTGTGTATGCCTTGTACGCCGCGACCTCCTCCTCCGTCATCGGAACGAAGCGGAGCCACGCAAGCGTGCAGGAATAATTCTGCTTATGATGCTTTGCGAGGATAATATCCTGCCCGGTCAGATCGGCACACTGCCACAAAATCTCATCGACCCATTCATATTCGGTAGAACGGGGCGGACGGTTGGCGGCGCAGCCGGTAATCATCGTCGGCATTCTCTCGCTTGAGAGGCGCAGAAGCTGCATATAACCGCCGATACGGGAAATGTAGATTTTGTGCCAGCCTGTCAGATTCGGCGAAAGGACAATCGGCTCGGGGCGCGAGGCACCGTCGGCAGTAAGCATTTTTCCGCTGACATCCGCCGTTTCGTAATCGACCGTGAACCACGTATCGGGATTTGCATACGAGCCGAGAGCATCTGTGTTTTTTACGATCCGGCTGAGATCGGAGATAAGTATTTCTTTCATAGAGAGAGACTCCTTTGCGTAAATTCGTTATTTACTCCATTGCGGCATGTAGGTGGAAATATCGATGCCGTCGATTTTGAGAATACGGTGGTAACGAAGATCGTAGGATTCGGGATCGAGCTTCTCGCGTCCCGCCTTGCCGATTATGCGAAGGAGCGGCTGGTTGCCGCGGAAATGGCAGTGGTTGATGCAGGAGAAATTTTTGACGCCAAGCTCTTTCAGCCGTTCATTCCAGCGGATATGCTGCTGAATCGTAGGATAATAGTGCGTCGTGATACCTGCAAAGAACTCGATGCCATATTTTTCGGAAATCGCAAGAAGTTTCTCGACGCCCGCACGGGTACCGTCCGTTTTTCCGCCGCGGGTTTCATCCCAGAAATCGGCGATGTCGCGGTAGACGGTATAGTATTCCTTGACTCTTTCGGAATATTTGTCAAGGTCAATCAGCCCGTCCTCGGCAAGGTATTCCTCAACCTTTTCGTAGTGATCCATAGAGTCCTGACTGACGTGATCGATCAGTCCCTCGGCGGCGAGCTTCTCGATGTCGATACCGACCTTCTTCGCCGTTTCCGGCGAATAGCCGATCAGCACGTTAATCGGGACTTTTCTGCCGACAAAGGCATTGATTTCGTCGCGCAGGCGGCGGATAAAGCCGGTCATGATGTCGCACCAGACGGAATTTAAGCGCTCATCCGCCATCGGCAAACGGCGTGCGTCAAGACCGTCATAGCGGCGGGCAACCTCGTCCAGCACGGGCTGTTCAAAGCCGACCATCTGACCGCGGTGGCAGATGAGCGTCATGCCGTCAAAGCCGTGCTTCATGGACTTTTTCATCAGCCCGATCATGTAATCCTGCACCTCGGGATAGGCGTAGGAAGCGATATGTACCCGTCTTCCGTCACGCGTGTAGACGTGATATTCGGGATGATCCTCACAGAATTTCTCCCGACCTACACAGGATGCGATGGACATACGCATACCGGCGTACACCTTGACTCCCCAGCCGTGGAGCATATCGAGACGTCCTTTTTGCACCTCGTCGAGCTTCGGCGCAATCTTACGGTTCTCGCCGTCGTAAAGAACGGAATTGCGGCTGAGACGCTTATCTCTCGGATCAAACGGTCCGAGATCGCAGTGATCCAGCGTGACCTCCTGCGTGCAGATTTTTACGTCACTGTGCTTTACGTTCATCAAGCGGTAGCGGGTGTATTCGATTTTCTCCGAGCCCTCTCCGAGGTTGCAGTCGTTGTCGTAGTGGACGTGCAGATTCCTGTGTCCTTCCGGATTGATGTACTCCTTGTATGCGGCAACCTCCTCGTCCGTCATCGGAACAAAGCGGATCCAGAGAAGGGACGAATCGTAATCCCATGTCGGGTTCTTATCGAGGATGATGTCCTCGCCCGTCATATCTGCGCACTGCCAGACCATCTCCTCCGCGTACTCAAACTGCTGCGTTTTTGCCATCCGATACGCTGAGCGGCAGTTAACGAAATTCATATACGTTTCCTCACTGCTGAGGCGGAAGAAATCGTAGCCGTCCATGCGTCCGAGATAAATTTTGTACCAGCCGGTCAGATTCGGGGAAAGGACAAGCGGCTCGGGACGGGACGGTCCCTCACCGAATACCATTCTGCCCTTGATTTCGCCCGTTTCATAGGGCACAGTGATCCATTTGTCGGCACTTCCCTGCTCGCCAAGCACTTCCTTGTTTTTGACAATCGACGGAATATCGGAAATGATAATTTCTTTCATGATTTTTCTCTCTTTCTGTATGCGGAAGTGCTCAGCCTCTCCAGTTGGGCACATAGGTAGACATATCGGAATCGTTCAGGGACATCGTGTGGTATGCCGTGACCTCGCAAAGCGTCATATCGATTGTCTCATGACCGAGCTTGGAGACGAGATTGCGGCGCGGCACATCGCCGACACGTCCGCTGTAGTTCATCGTTGAGAACTTGACCGCACCGAGTTCTTTGATCGCGTCCAGCCACTCCACATACTGCGCACCGCGTGCTCTGAGCGTGCACATAAACGCATAGAAATCAATGCCGTATTTCTCGGCAAGCTCAACGTATTTCGGGATACCTGCTTTAATAAGGTCGGGATTCTCGCCTGCGGTACGGGAGAGGGGTGCCTTCGTCTTGAGCATCTCTTTATAAGCGTCAAGACCGATCGTACCGTCCTCATTAAGGCAGCCGTCAAGGACTTCCTCACAGCACATGAGATCCTGGCACACGCTGTCGATCGCCTTGTCTGCGGCGAGTGCTTCGATGTCGATACCGACACGCTTGGCAGTAGCAGGCTCGAAATCGGAAAGGAGATTGATGGCGATATGCTTGCCTGCCGCCTTGTCAAGCTCTGCACCGAGGCGCTTTACAAAAGCGGTCATGATCTCACACCATACGCCGTTCAGACGCTCGTCATCGGCGGTGAGCGTGCGTGCATCGACGCCGTATTTCGCAGAGACGGCATCCAGCACGGGCTGCTCAAACGCGATCATCATACCGCGATTGACAAAGAGGGACACGCCGTCAAAGCCGCAGGCGACTGCATCCTTGATCTGACCGATCATGAAATCCTGCACGGTGGGATATGCATACGAAGCGATGGAAAGCGCACGGCCGTCACGGGTTGTGAGCGCGCACTCGGGATGTGCCTCGACAAACGCGTTGCCTGCGTTCGGCGAGAGGAACATCTTAGCGGAGGAAAGGCTGAGCTTATAGCCTGCGTAGAGCTTTACGCCGTAGGAGTGCACCATCTCGGTCTGCGCCTTATAAGCGTCAAAAGCCTCCTTCTTTGCATCGGCATCGAAGAACAGCGGCACCTCAAGTGTTGCAAAATCCACATCGGTATTCTCAAGCGTGCGGAGCGCGCGGCTCGTATCCGCTGCACTGCCGCCGCCGAAGTGTGCGTGGGTGTTTCTCTTCGCCGGAGCGTTGTACGCGAGATACTCCTCGACCTCCGCATCCGTCATCGGGATAAAGCGGAGCCAGCAGAGATCCGAGGTACCGCTTCCGGGAACCTTTTGCAGGGTGATTTCCTTATCCGTCATATCGGCGGCACACCAGAAAAATTCCGGAATAAACTCGTTCGCCTGCCACTGTGCGGGCACGGACATGGTGGGCGCGCCAAAGCGGGTAAAATCGGCGTCCCCGGTCAGCTTCAGGTTAAAGGAGCCGCCGAGCTTGACGAAGGCAACGAACACCTTGCACCAGCCCTTGACCTTCGGTGCAAGAATCAGATCGGCAGGATAGTCGAAATAGGCGGATGCCAGCATATTGCCGTGGATGTCCTTCGCGGTGTACTCCATGTACATCCACTTGTCCTTCTCCTGCACCTGCACCAGCTCATCGGTGTTTTTCACGATCTCGTTCAGATTGGAAATGAGGATCTGTTCCATAATTCGGTCTCACTTTCGTTTGTTCAAAATTTGATTTATTAAATTCCGCATCACACACGGAACTGTATACGGTTCAGTCTACGCGGAAACGTCTCTCTCCCGCAAAATACGCGCGGATATTCTCCGCAATCTCGTCGAGGCATCTCTGCCGCGCCTCTTTCGCTCCCCACGCCATATGCGGCGTAAGTAAGACGTTTGGCAGATCGCGCACGGCGTACAGCGGATGCGTTTCGGAAAACGGCTCCTCTGTATACACGTCGATTCCGATACCGCCGAGGTGTCCCTCGCGTACAGCGTCTGCAAGAGCAGCTTCATCTGCGACGGCACCGCGTGCGACGTTTACAAAAATCGCGCCCGGCTTCATCAGAGCGATACGCTCGCGCGAGATAATCCCGCGCGTTTCATCCGTCAGCGGTGTGTGCACGGATAGGATGTCCGTTTGACGGCAAAGTGTATCAATATCGACTGTCTCATAATCCGGATCGGGTGTACGGCGGCACACGATCACACGGCAGCCGAATGCCTCCGCCACCCGTGCGACCTGTCTGCCGATATTCCCGGCACCGAGGATGCCCCACGTCTTCCCTGCAATCTCCGAAAACGCGGGAGTGAGCCGATTGGCCACGCCGGACGCGCTGTACGCGCCGCTTTTCACGAAATCGGTGAAAACGGGCAGATGGAAAACAAGCTCAAGCACCATGGCTACGGTAAGTTGGGCAACACTGTTCGTCGAATAACCGACGACGTTGCACACGGCTACCGAACGGCTTCGGCAGTATGCAAGATCAATATTGTCGTACCCCGTGGCGGCGACACAGATGAGTCTGAGCGCATCCGCCTCCGCAAGATTTTCATTATTCAGTTTGATTTTGTTCACGATCACGACGTTTGCGTCCTTGACGCGCTCCGCGACCTCATGCGGCGCAGTCAGGGGGTAAACGGTCAGATCGCAAACAGCTTCGAGCGAAGCGAAGGACACATCGTCTCCGAGTGTCGCTCCGTCGAGAATGACCGCGCGGATCATTCCTTCGCTCGCTTTCTTGCGGTGAGAATCTCCTCCGCAGTGAAGGTATACTTCGTTTTGCAGAAGCGACATTCCGTCTCAATCGGCGCGCCACCCTCGGTGATCTCCGCAATATCCGCCTCGCTCATGCCGATGAGGGCGCGCTTGTAGCGATCACGCTCGCAATTACAGATGTATGCGATGTCGATCTCATCAAAGAAATCGAACTCGATCCCCTCAAACACCATTGAAACGATGTCGGCAGGCGTATGCCCGACCTCGATCAGCTTGGATACAGAGCCGAGCGCGGTGACGTTCTTCTCAATCGTGGGAATGAGCGACTCATCCGCCCCGGGCAGAAGCTGGAGCAGAAATCCGCCTGCGGATTTGCAGGAATTATCGAGATTCGCTCTGACGCCGAGCGCACAGACGGTAGGTGTCTGCTCACTCGTGACGTAGTACTGCGAGATGTCCTCCGCGATCTCACCGCTGACGAGCGGAGAGATGCCGACATACGGCTCGCCCGCACCGAAATCTCTGATAATACAAAGAGACCCGCCTCCCACGGCGCCGCCGACATCCAATTTCCCGACAGAATTCGGGGGGAGTTCCACGGATGCATCCTGTGCATATCCGCGAACGTTTCCCTTGTAGTCACTTACGCAAAGGATCGTGCCGGCAGGTCCGTCTCCGCGAATCTGCAAGGAGAGGGAATCTGTCGCGTCTTTGAGAAGTGACCCCATCAAGGATGTTACGGTCAGACAGCGGCCGAGAGCTGCGGTCATTGTTTTTGAGGTCTTGTGAATCTGATGTGCCATTTGTACGATTGCGGTTGTATCCGCACAGACAATTCGCACACTGCCGTCCCGCGTCATGGCGCGGACGAGCAAGGAATTGGCGTTCATAGCTATATCTGCAACCTTTCAAAATCGCTTCGGATTCATCCCGAAGTTACTTTTGCATACATAGTTCCGTACACACCGCTATTATACCATTCCCCCCTGTTTTTGTCAATAGAAACGGGCATTTATTTACCCGAATTTGTGAACATTTTTTAACGTTTTGTTGTCCGCCGCATAATTGGGAAAATCCGTATGGATACTAACACAGAACAAATCAAGAAAGGATCATCGGACGGCAGGAAATCACGCCTCGCCGTCCGTACACGCTGACATGAAAACTCTCGTAAAAATCCTCACCGTATCCCTTCTTCTCTTCTCCGTGCTTCTCTCCACCGTTCTTGCCGCCCCTCTCTCCCCCGCGCTCAGTCACATCGCCGCCGCAAACGGCATGGTAAAGAGCGGCAACAGCTACGCAGGCGTTCTCTTCACAGCGGCGGATTTCCAGAACGCGGCATCCGTCACGGAATTTGACACGCTGACGATCACCGCGCTCCCTGCGGCGGCAGACGGCACGCTCTACCTCGGTGCAGTGCCTGTTGCCGTGAACCAAAGCATCTCCGCCAAAAATCTCGACAATCTGAAATTTGTACCGACCGCCGGTACGGAGGACAGCGCGTTCACCTTCTCCCTCGGCCGCGGCTACACGATGGAATGCGTAATGAAGATCACGGACGAGATCAATTTTGCACCCGTGGCGGCATCGTACGAGGATACGGTCGCGGCGTGGACGCAGAGAGACATCACCTGCGTTGGCTCACTGGACGCCTACGATCCCGAGGGAGACGCGCTCGTTTTCGAAATCGTGGACTATCCGAAAAAAGGACTGCTCACGCTGAGCGATCCGTCGCACGGCGACTTCCGCTACACGCCGTATATCGGCTGCTCCGGCACGGACTTTTTCACCTACCGCGTGCGTGACAGCTACGGAAACTATTCCGACACCGCCACGGCGAACGTATCGATCTCCCGAAAGAATCACGGTGTCGTATTCTCCGACATGAGCGAGCACTGGGCGCACAGTGCGGCGATTGAGATGTGCGCGACGGGCATCATGGACTATGCGGCAGACGGCACGGAAGCAGTATTCATGCCGGATGCGGCAGTCAGCCGTGAGGATTTCCTTGTCATGGTGATGCGCGCACTCGGCGCCGATCTGGAGGACGAAACGGGCGAAATCCACACCGTTTTCGCGGACGATGACGAAATCTCCGCGGAGAACAAAGCCTATGTAAGCGCGGCATACAATGCCGGAATCATCAAGGGGCGCGAGGAGAACGGCATCCGCACGTTCGCGCCCGATGACACGATTACCCGTGCGGAAGCGGCGGTGATGATTAACAATATTCTCGGTGCGGAGGTGCCGTTGCGCGTCTCTCTGTTCACGGACAACGATACCGTTCCTGCATGGGCGCAGAGTGCCCTGTACGCGCTGAACGATCTCGGCATTTTGAAGGGCACGGGCGCGGGCACGATCTCCCCGTATGCGACACTCAACCGCGCACAGGCGGCGCAGATTCTTCTGAATCTGACACAGTACGTCGGATAAAAAAAGCCCCGGCAGAGGAAACTCTGTCGGGGTTCATCTGTATGTGCGCAAAAATCGGTCTGCCTCCTTGCGGCTATGGAAAACGAGGATGCGCTTATCGCTGTACTTCTCCAAAAGCGCAAGCACCGCAGGTCGGTTTTCACGGTTGTAATCTCGGACGAAATTGAAAAATTCCTCATCCGTCTCCGCCTCCACCCACGGCATGTCGGGGCGCGGTTTTCCGAGGCGTGATCGGATGCCGTCAAGACACACATCTGTCGGATAATCGAGGAAAATCACCGTATCGCACGCTGCCATGCGCCTCTCCATCGTGGAGGCGTAATTGCCGTCGATGATCCATGCATCCTGCGCGAGCACCTGCGTGAGCCGATCGAGAAAAACCGCTTTGTCCACTGTGGTTTTATCGGGATTCCAATACAGCATATCCAGATGAAAAAGCGGAATCCCCGTCAGCGCGTGCAGTTCACGGGAGAACGTGCTCTTTCCGCTTCCCGGACAGCCGATGACTATGATTTTTGTCATGCCGCAGTTTCACGTATACAGCTCGGTCGAAAGATACCGATCGCCTGCGTCGGGACAGAGCGCGACGACGCGCTTCCCTGCCAATTCGGGACGTGCGGCGATCACGGCGGCGGCATGGAGCGCCGCGCCCGAGGAGATACCAAGCAGGATTCCGTCACGCTTGGCAACATCACGTGCCGCGGCGTATGCAGCCTCGGCGGAGACGGGCATCACCTCGTCCAAAACGGACGTATCCAGCACATCCGGCACGAAGCCTGCGCCGATGCCCTGTAATTTATGCGCACCTGCCTTGCCGCCCGTGAGAACAGCCGACGTATCCGGCTCGACACCGATAATGCGAACGGAGGGATTCTTTTCTTTCAGATACCGCCCGACGCCCGTAATCGTGCCGCCCGTACCGATACCTGCAACAAATGCGGCGATCTCCCCTGCCGTATCCTCCCAGATTTCGGGACCGGTCGTCTCGTAATGCGCCCGTGCATTGGCTTCATTTCCAAACTGATCGGGGATAAAGCTGTCCGGAATCTCCGAGGCAAGCTCTTTCGCCTTTGCAACCGATCCGGTCATGCCATCCGCCCCGGGCGTGAGAACAAGCTCCGCGCCGTATGCGGCGAGCAATTTTCTCCGCTCCGCGCTCATCGTATCGGGCATTGTGAGAATCACGCGGTAGCCGCGCACCGCCGCAACGGCGGCGAGACCGATTCCCGTATTTCCGCTTGTCGGCTCGATGATCGTTCCGCCCGGCTTCAGAAGTCCGCGCGCCTCCGCGTCATCGATCATGGCGCGTGCGACGCGATCCTTTGCGCTCCCTGCGGGATTAAACGCTTCGAGCTTTGCCGCGATCGGCAGAGAAATACCGCGTGCGGCGGAAAAGCCGCCGAGGGAAACGATCGGTGTACGCCCGATCAGCGTTTCAAACGATTCGTGTATCATACTAACACTCCTTGATGAAAATTTGAAAAAATTGGCGTATCGGTCTCTGTTCGCATAAAAACGGCACGGCGCGGCATACTACTACCGTACCCTTTGTGAGGCAATACCACAAGACGGGCTTCCGTCAAACACGTCGGCTCCTTCCCCGGATTCCGACGGACAAAAACGTGGGGAGAAAGCATCACACGCACATGAACAACCAGAACCAGAACAACCAGAACAATCAGAATCAGAACAACAACCAGAACAAGATGCAGAACAAGACGGACAATCAGAACAAGGCACAGAACAACAACCAGAATCAGAATAAATCCCAGAACAAGGCAGACAACCACTAAACAAACAACCTGCAAAGGGGTACCAAAAGCCACGCTCGCCGTGGCTTTTGTCATGCAGACAATTTTTCCGATTCACCTTGATTTATCCGCCGATCTGTGGTATAATACGATTCGGCAAGTTCTTCGGTATCAGTATACCGCACAATCTTTGCCAAATGATGAACACATCATAATTTTGTCCCCATAGTTAAACGGATATAACAAACCCCTCCTAAGGGTTAGTTAGAGGTTCGATTCCCCTTGGGGACGCCAAAAGGCAGGTCAATCCTGCCTTTTTTATTTTCGCTCACCGCGGATTTTGCGCTGGAGCTTTTCCGGCGTCGTATCACGGTATTTCCGCACAGCGCTGTAAAAGCCGCTGTAGGAATGGTATCCGACACGCTCGGAAATCTCCTGCAAGGTAAGATCGGTTGTCTCAAGCAGCTTCTCCGTCACGAAAATCCGCTGCTTCGTAATCAGCGAGGCGAGACTCTCCCCCATCAGCTGATATACGACGCGATCCGTCTGCCGCTTGCTCAAAAACAGCTTGAGCATCAGCTCCTCCGTCGGATTGTCACTCGTGTACGAATTGGCTATGTAATTCTCAATCACCCAGCGGCGATGCGTCTTATGAAGATAGCGATCGTCACGGACTGCGTTTCCGCTCGGCTGCCGATCGGTCTCTGCGGAAAGGGCACCTGCCACCTCGATGAAAAACACCGTCATATACGACTGCACGATATGATCGATCCTCGCATTCCACCCACGCAGAAATGTGCCCATGTTTTCAAGAAGTGCCAAGAGCATCTCGCCCTCCAGCACACGAATCTGATCCACTGACGAAAAGAGCGCGGAATAATACGCGTACTCGGAGAACTGTCCGTGTGCGACCGTTTTCAGCCGATCGAAGCTGAGGAAAAACGCGGTATGCTCCGTTTCCTCACCGATTTTGCTGATCTTATACGGATGATCGGGCGGAATTACGGCAACGGAATCCTCCGTCAAAACGGCGGAAACGCCGTCCTCTCCCTCAAGCATGATACTGCCCGAGCGGACGCAGAGGAACGCACAGCACCCGCGAAAACCGACCGTATCCCCGAAATCCTTCGAAAACGAACAGAGATCCGTGCGGCTGAAGAAGGAGATTTTCATATCGCCGACGGAGCACACCGCATACGGTGCTGTCGGATTACCGCCGTCTGCGGCACGGATCGGCGACGATTTCTTTTTACAGACTGTCACGCACTCACCAACCTTCAAATTTACGTCATTTTTACGGAATATATGGTATCATAGAAAATATACAAAGTCAAGAGGCAAGAAAAAATCTTCCCCGTTAAACAACCGAGGAAGATTTTGCGGTATCATCTGACAAGACGGCGGAGTGTCGAGCTGAGCGGCAGGATCAGCAATCCGACACAGAAATTCCCCGCAGCATGGACGAGATCGAACGGGATGCCTGCCGCAATCCATGCGAGCATGGCGGAGAAATCCATTTTTGCAACAATTGCCCACGCCGGTGCATAGAGAGTGCCGAATAAAAGTCCGTGCAGTGCGCACAAAAGCGGATATACAACTGCGGAAGCAGCGCGCGGCATCCTCTGCGGAAGCAGCATCGTGACGCCCCAAAGCACCGTCCATATGTACAGATACGGAATCCACCACACGTTGAATCCGGCGTACAGCCCGTTCAGGAGAACGTACAGATAAATCGGAATCAGTGCTTTCACACGAAAAACGAGGGTATACGTTACCGTGAGCATTCCGAGCAGGTGAATGTTCGGCAAGGCCTCCATCACGATTTTCGAAACGAACATAATCGCCGCGAGCATCGCAAATATGACCGTTTCCCGTATCCGTCGGGAACGGATTTCGGCCGCGCTTTTCAGCCGCGGATTATTTGGAGTAGACAAGCTCATACGCGTCGCCGTCGGTAATTCCCGTGGAATCGACGCCGGTCATCATATATTCTCCGCCCTTGTAGAAGCCCCAGTAGCTCTGATCGACGTCGTAATCGGCGGTGATGCCGTTGACAACCTTAATGTACAGACCGAACTCACTGTCCTCACCCGCAATCAGATTATGCGCGAGCAGTGCCTCGCCGAGCGTTTCGGCATCGGTGTGAATCGTGAATGTGACAGCCTTCTCCTCGGCTTTGACCTGCACGGTGACAGTCTTTTCTCCCTCGCCGAACTCGGCATCCGACTGATAGGTTGCGCTCGCCCAAAGTCCCTCCGCAGTCTCTTTACCGCAGGCGGCGAAGGAGAACAGGCATGCAAAGGCGAGAATGAGAGCAATTACGGAATACGCAGTTTTTTTCATGGTTTGATTTCCTTTCGTTTTATAAAATCCACAAAAGGATAAAACAAAAGCACCCTTCCCGGGTGCGTCGGTACGGCGAAAAAAGGATACCCTGCCCGTATCCTGCCGTCCTCCGCCCTCCCATTTTGCCCAAGAGCTCTTTTGAGGCACAGACCGATAAGCATTCCGACTTGAGAAGCATGGCTTCAGTTACGGTAATGGCTGTTGCCGCGGATTTGCACCGCGATTTCCTTATCCCCGAACGGCAGTGCCGCCCGATTGCCGGGGAAGCCCCCGACCGATCTGCGTTTATTCTTTTATGCATAGGTATTATACCACATTTTTCAACCGTGCGCAAGGGGGATTCGCAAAAATGCACGCCGTGCTCCGTTGTATTTTCAGCACAAAAATGCAATGCGCTTTTTATGGAAAATGCACACTTCAAATCCAACAATATTCAATTGCAATTCGTTGTATATTGTATTATAATGGTATTACAATTATTCAAATTGTACGAAAGAGAGGAGTTGAGACGAAAAATGCCGCCGCTTCGCGAAAAACCCTTAACCAATCAAAGGTTAAAACCGATCAATCCTCTTTTATGCGGACATCACGTATGTGACAACACCCATTCGTTCGGTCCCGCAACAAGACATTTTTGGCTTTTGCATTTTGTTGTATCCGGAAGCGGCTCCTTCCAGACCTCCCGCGGAACGTACAAGGTCGGACCGGGCGACGTTTTTATCATCCGCCCGTACGATATAACGTATTATGTCACCGACAAGGACGATCCGTGGACGTACACCTGGCTCGGATTCACCTCTGACATTCCTCTGCCTCAGCCGCTTGTTTCCTCGGATGTGATCCATGCACCGTTTCTGCAAAAGCTGTTCACCAATGCGTTTGAAACGAATCTTTTCGACAACACAAATCCGATGGTCGGGGCGTACGAGCACTATCTGTGCGGTATTCTCTGGCAGATTTTCGGGTTGCTCATGCGCGATAACGTGAGCACAAAATCCGCCGCCGAAAACTATGTCCGCGCCGCGATCAGCATCATTGAAGCGGAGTATTCCACCGATCTGAACGTTTCGTCCCTGGCGGAGAGACTGCATCTCAACCGCAGTTATTTCTCGGAAATTTTCCGTCAGATCACGGGTATCTCTCCGCACAAGTATCTGACCGATTACCGTATGCGGTGCGCAGAGGAGCTGCTCACGACGCACAAGTGCAACGTGACCGTCACGGCGCACTCCGTAGGCTATCCGGATGTGTTCGCGTTTTCCCGGGCATACAAGCATCATTTCGGTCACGCACCGACGCAGCCGGCACCCGAAAATGCCGCTCAGCAGAAATCGAAAGATGCTCTTCCCTTTTTGGTTGACAATGAATAAGCAAAGCCCAACAAAAAGACAGCCCGCAGGCTGTCTTTTTCGTATAATCAGTGAATTTCGGGGAGGCTTGCTGCGGCGACGGACTGACCGACGCGGCGGCTGGACTCATCCGGGATGTGAAGCTTGATCTTCTCGTTCAGCTCGGGGAACTCTTTTGCGAGGACTTCCTTCGCGCGCTCAAGCAAAATCACGCCGCCCTCACCGGAGGTAACGCGTCCCATAATGAGCACGTGCTTAATATCGTAGAACAGCGCGTAGTACGCAATCGTATAGCCGAAGTACACGCCGATCGTGTCGTAAATCTTTGCGGCACGGGGATCGCCCTCTTTCATAAGCCCCTGCACGACCTTGAGCTTTTCTGCGGGGGAGAGACTCTCATCAAGCTCGATACCTGCGGCGGGCGCGAGCTTGATAACGGCATCCTGCGAGAAATACTTGACGCCGCAGCCGTAATCGCCCGACCACTCGTCGACCATTGCGTTCTTGGAATAGTCACACGGAACGAATGCAAGCTCGTTGAGCCAGCCGGTGATATTGCCGACACCGTCTACGTATCCGCCTGCCTCACTCGTACCCATGGCGATACCGAGAACGTTATTGTCGTTCAGATCCATGGCACCTGCGAGCGCGGTTACGTCGCCGTCGTTTGCGACCTCCAGCGGCACGTCGCCAAATTCCTTTGCAACGTCGATGTACATGTTCTTGCACTTGGCGTCAAACTGATCCTTCGGTACTTTGAGGAACAGGGATGCAACCATGATGCGGTTGTCAACGTACACACCTGCGGAGGAAACACCGATTGCGTCCACGCGCGGCATATGCTCGGCGGCACTCTTCATCGCGGAGAGGATTCCGTCGTAGTGATACTGCGGATCGCTGTTCGTCTTCGGGAACCAGACGACCTCCTCGCTGTATACGCTCTTACCGTCGATGACGGCGCTGACCTTGCGATCGCTTCCGCCTGCATCAAAGCCGATGCGGCATCCGTCCAGATGACGTCCGACGGGGGTTGCGCTCTCGCTCGTTACGGGCGCATCCTTGATGTCGCGGTGCTCGACCGTCACGGTCGTCTCATACACACCGCTCATGAAATCGAAATCAAACGCGCGATCGCCCTCTGCGGTGTATGCCTTGGCAAGTCTGTCCGCAATCAGTTTGGAGCCTGCGATGATGATCTTATGACCGCCGCGGATCCAAAGGAGGGATTTCACGAGACGCTCGACGAACTCGTAGTTCTCCTCATCGTGTCCCGTGCCGTCTTTGTAAACGACAGTCTCAAATGCGCTGACGTAGCCCTTGTTTCTCTCGATGCCGATGACGAGCTTCTCGCCGCCTGCCGCCTTAGCCGCCGCGGTAAACTCACGGTAAACGAGCGCCATGGGGGTAAACTCTTTGTCCAGGATTGCTTCAATTTTAAGCTTCATAACGAATTTCTCCTCCGATAATGGTTTTCTTGACACCGAAATTCGCATCGGTGATAATGATGTCTGCATCCTTTCCTGCCTCAATCGATCCCTTTTTGTCGGCAATGCCGATCGCTCTCGCGGGATTGAGCGATGCCGCATTGACAATTGCGTACAGCGGCATATCCGTGTGATCCATGAAATTCTTGACAGCAGCGTTCAGCTTCAGTACGCTGCCCGCGATCGTGCCGTCCTCAAGCAGGCACTGAATACCCTTCACGAACGTCTTCTGACCGCCGAGAGAATACTCGCCGTCGGGCATGCCGCCGGCACGGGTACAGTCGGTGATGAGGACAAGTTTGTCAGCCTTTGCCTTGCCGATCAGAGAAAACAGACCGGGATGTACATGGAACGTATCCGCAATCAGCTCCGTATACACGTCAGCGGAAAGACCTGCGCCGACGACGCCGGGCTTGCGGTGATGCAGTCCCGTCTGCGCATTGAAGAGGTGCGTAACATGGGTAGCACCGCATGCAAACGCCTCCATAGCCTGCTCGTACGTCGCATCGGTATGACCGACGGAGACACGGACATCGCTGTTCTCTCGGATTTTTCTGATCGCGTCAAAGCCGCCTTCCGTCTCGGGAGCGACTGTCACGAGCTTTATGATATCTTTGTTGGCGATGATCCAATCGGCATCGAGCGGCTTGATATGCTCGCCTGCCTGCGCGCCTTTTTTATTGATGTTGATGAACGGACCCTCGGCATGCACACCGGCGAGGTATGCGCCCGACCACGTCTTGCTCTCCTCTTTCAGAGAACGGACAACGTTGAGTGCCGCCTCGATCTCCTGCATGGAGACAGTCATCGTCGTGGGGAGGAAGGTGGTGACACCGTTCTTCATGACGCCCTCTGCCATCTTGCGGATACCGTCGGCACTGCCGTCGGATGCGTCCTCGTTCAGATAGCCATGGATATGTACGTCAACGAGACCGGGGGCGGCGTAGCAGCCCGTCGCATCGATGACTTCTGCTTCTGCGGGGATTTCGTTTTCATTCACTAAGCCGATGATCGTCTCGTCAAAGAGCAGCGCTTTGCCCTCAATGACCGAATCGGGCAGAATGAATTTTGCCCCTTTGATACATTTCATAAGAAAGCCTCCTTTACGGATTTTCTGTTCAATTCATTATAACACACGCCATTCGAAAACACAATAGACTGCAAAGAAAATTTTTATATTTTTTGGATTTTATGTGATCCTTGGCGCACAGAAAACCGCACAAAATTGGAGAAAATGCGTTTTGATTTGCATTATATAGCAAACTGCCTTTCGAAACGCCGTCCGACGTATTTTGAACAAACTGTAACATCTTCCCGTACGCACTTGACAAATGTGTCTACATGCTGTAAACTGTAATTGTCTACAATAGGTAGACACGGGAGGTACTGACATGACAGATTACAGATTGGGTGCGGCAGAAGCACGCTTTGCGGACATCGTATGGG
>JAZNHT010000044.1:0-82372 GCA_045577175.1 Eubacteriales bacterium
GAGGAGGTAACGCCGGAGCTTCGCAGCCGTGCCAAGGCAGTCAATTTCGGCATTGTTTACGGCATCGGCGAGTATTCCCTCTCGCAGGATCTCGGCATTTCCCGCGCCCGCGCGGGAGAATATATCCGCAGCTATCTGGACACGTATCCCGACGTAGAGAGATACCTAGACGAGACGGTAGAATCCGCAAAACGCGACGGCTACACGACGACGATGTTCGCCCGCAAGCGCTTCATTCCCGAGCTCTCCTCGCAGAACAAAAACATCCGCGCATTCGGCGAGCGCGTGGCGAAAAACAGCCCGATCCAAGGCACGGCAGCGGACATCATCAAGATCGCCATGATCCGCACGAGGAATGCACTGAAAGAAGCCGGCATTGACGCAAAGCTGATTCTGCAGGTGCACGACGAGCTGATCGTGGAGGTCGCAAAGCGCGACCAAGACAAAGCGGCAGAGATCCTCGGGCGCGAGATGGAGGGGGCGGTGTCCCTCGCCGTACCGCTGACCGCCGAGGTATCGGCAGGAGAGAATTGGTTTGAGGCGAAACAGTAAACAAACGAGCTACTACAGCCAGAGGCTCCCTTGTGTAAAGGGAGCTGTCAGCGGAGTTGACTGAGGGATTGTTTTAACATAAATCTATCTTTTTACAATTCCTCCGTCTCGCTTGCGCGAGCCACGTCCCTTTGCACAAGGGAGGCTTTTTGATTTGCCTTGAAAGTGCGCACTTACCCGCACCAGCTGTGGTTATGCTATAAAGAACGATATAAACAACCGCCGGGAGTGACCAAACGGTAACTCCCGGCGGTTGTTTTTTATTTCAAAAAGATGTGCATACCAAGTGAAGACTTCTTCGTATCTTCCGGCAGTTTCAAAACATTATCTTCAACCAGATCATGAATTGCCATCATTCTCGCAGCATACAATTCCATTCTTATGTTATATCCAATATTGTTATGCAATACCTGATGGCTGTATTTTTTGAATATCTTCTCAACCTTTTCATACAAATTTGCAACATTCTTAATAAGCAACTCATAGTTTTTGTGTTCGCGGAAGAGTTGATGGATCTGTCTGAGTTTTTCACTTCTGATAACGAGAATATCGGGAATTATATATCCATCGTCAGAAATATGTGCATACCTGCCATGTATTCCGGTCCATACTCTTTTTTCAATTTCTGTAAATGAAGATACATTTCTATTCTCTCTTATACAATTATACATAAGTTCGACTTCTTCGTACTCCGGTTCGCCGCACTGATCCCATAATGAATAATCTCCGTATTTATATGTCCAAAACGCATTTGTTCCATTTCCATTATGGCCCATATTAGTCTTTTCCGGCAGATCCGTTACTTCATAACCGACAAATCCCCAGGATTCTCCGTTGGCACGTTTGGGCGGTTCGTAAATGTTTTGTTCCTTTACCGAATTTTCAATTAAATAATCAATGAGATCAGGAACCAACCACCAACGAATCGTATTATCATCCATGTGGTCGCCTGCAATTCCCAAGGCACGAATATCGGTCATTCTGTCATCCATAAACTCTCTTATAAGAAGGCTTCTTTCTCTTGCAGTCTTCCGGAGGGCATGATAGACTGCTATACGACAGTCCTTATCCAAAATGAAGAAGTTGGTTATATATTTATCTCCTTGTTTTTCAAGAAGTGTTGCGCGATGAAGAATATTTACTTCTTCTTCCATATACGGTAGAGCTATCCCGAGTTCGATAGACAACTCTTCAATCGTGGAAGGGTTATTACTCGCTTGCAGCAAAATGTTTTTTGGAATTTTTCTTTGCACTACTGTCCAAGGCAGTCCGCTGGGTTGTGAACCGCTTGCTGCGAAGGTAACATTCTCGGGATTATAACTGCGTTTTCCAAATTCTCTTGCCATATCCATACCTTCTTTCAAAATTTCTCTTGCACGGAGAAGCCGCGACTTTACCGTGTTTGCGGAAAGTGAGAGCGATTCTGCAATTTCACGAACGTTTTTGTCTTCGATGTAATAGGCAACGACGATGTTGCGGTAATCGCTTTTGATGAACGAAAGCTCACGCCGAAGCTGTGCCATTTGCTCTGTATGTATCATTTCATCAAGGATATTTTCGCCTTCGTCTTCTATTTCATAATCAACGATGTCGGAACCGGTTACCGACTCGTTGCGCTTATGCTTTTCTTTTGCCCATACACAGTAACGGTTGCGCGCGATCTGCCATACCCACGCCGAAAAACTCGTTGGGATTGTACCTTTATGCAAAGCCGTAAAGATCTGAAGTGCTATATCCTGCGTCAGATCTTCCGCCTCCATATGGTTTCCTGTCTTTTTCAGGCAGAAGTAAAACAGCTTCTCCATATAGTTCTCGGCAAATTCGCACGCAAGCCGATCGCGCATTTCGTTCGCTTCCTGCATTTCCTCGCCTCCTTTCACTCATATAGTGTGGCGTTTTTGAATTTGGGTGCATTGGTTTATAAAATTATATCATAAAATTGTGAACCGGTCTATCCGCAAATAGAGTGCCTGTCAACAAAAGAAGACAGCGAATGTAAAAACATTCTCTGTCTTCTTCATATCGGCATGTAACAAAATCGAAAAACTGTCCTTACAAGCCCGAAGTCTGACGGCTCGGGCGTTTCTTTACTTCACTCTGACGATTCTCCCCTCGATTCTCTCCCTTGCGCCGGGGATCGGATCGGCCGCATATCCGAGGATGCAGTTGCCCACACCGACGAAATCCCCCTCCAGCCCCCACTTTTTAAGGAGAGCCTTGCCCTCGTCCGTCTCAAACATCTCCCGTGCGCGGTGAATCCAGCACGAGCCGATGCCGAGCGAGTGCGCGGCAAGCATGAGATTCTGCATCACAAGGCAGCCGTCCTCGACTGCCGTGCGGGAGCGCGAACGGTCAACCAAAACGACCACCACAGTCGGCGCGCCGTAAAACGGATCGCCGTCCTGCCCCATCACAGCGGCGTTCATGCGCGAGAGCGTATCTCTCGTCTCCTTATCCTCGACGGCGACCATGTACGAAACCTGCCGATTCATCCCGGACGGCGCGTACAGACCTGCGTTCAGAATCGCGGACAGCTCCGCCTCGGGGATTTTTTTGTCCGTATACGAACGGACACTGCGCCGCTCGGTCAGTGCGCGGATGACTTCATTCATGGGATTCCCTCCAAACGTATTGATACGTTTATTGTACCATCCGCGCGCACGCCTGTCAAGAGCGCCGATAGGTAACGCTCCCGTCCGTCCATGAAGCCGTCACTGTATCGCCCGTGCGGATGCGACCCGCAAGCATCGCCTCCGCAAACGTGTCCTCAATATGCCGCACGACAGCACGGCGGAGCGGACGCGCACCGTAGGTCGGATCCGTCCCTGCGGCGGCGATGTTTTTGACAATCTCCTCCGAAAAATGCACCGTGATGCCGAGCGCGGCGATCCGTTTTGTCACCTCGGCGAGCATACGCGCAGTGATCTCGCAAAGCGCTTCCCCGCCGAGCTTTTCAAACAGGATCACCTCATCGATGCGGTTGAGAAATTCGGGACGGAAGGTCGCCCGTAATGTCTCCGTCACACGCTGCTTCCTCTGTTCGTATTCCGACTCCCCGTCCGCCGAAAAGCCGAGCACGCCCGTGCCGCCAAAGCCTGCCGCACCAATATTCGATGTCATAATGATGACCGTGTTGCGGAAATCGATCCGCCGCCCCTGCGCATCCGTGAGCGTGCCGTCCTCCAACACCTGCAAAAGGAGATGGAACACGTCGGGATGCGCTTTTTCGACCTCGTCAAACAGCACAACGGAATACGGATGCCGTCTGACGCGCTCCGTCAGCTGACCGCCGTCGTCGTACCCGACATAGCCGGGCGGCGAGCCGATCATGCGCGACGTTGTGAACTTCTCCATATATTCGGACATATCGATGCGGATGAGTTCGTTTTCTCCCCCGTACATCACGTCCGCGAGGGCGCGTGCAAGCTCCGTTTTGCCGACACCGGTCGGTCCGAGAAACAGACACGATCCCACGGGACGGCGCGGATCCTTCAGTCCCGTCCGACCGCGGCGGATCGCACGGGCGAGTGCCGACACGGCTTTATCCTGCCCGACCACGCGCTCCGTGAGCATTGATTCGAGACGGGTAAGACGAACGCTCTCCTCCTCGGCGAGACGGGAGACAGGCACGCCCGTCCACGCCGTCACAACGGCGGCAACATCCGCCTCCGTAACCGTTTCCTCCCGACGCTGGGCGACAGCGATACTGCCGCGGCTGCTCTCGTACTCCTCTCGAAGATGCGTTTCCCGATCGCGGAGTGCGGCGGCGTTTTCGTAATCCTCGGCGAGGATCGCCTCCTCCTTCTCCGCCGTCAGCGCACGGAGCTCGCTCTCGATCTGCACCGTCTCCGTCTGCGGCATTGCCGCCGCGAGCCTTTTTTTTGCCGCCGCCTCATCGATCAGATCGATTGCCTTATCGGGCAGATAGCGGTCGCAGATGTACCTGACGGACAGCCGCACCGCCGCGTCGATTGCCTCATCGGTGATCTTCAGCCTGTGGTGTGCCTCGTAGCGGTCTCGAAGACCGAAGAGAATCTCTCTTGCCTCCGCCTCAGACGGCTCGCCGACAAGCACGGACTGAAACCGTCTTTCCAGGGCGGCATCCTTCTCGATATGGCGGCGGTATTCGTCAATCGTCGTCGCACCGATGACCTGCAATTCTCCTCTGGCGAGCGCCGGCTTCAGAATGTTCGCCGCGTCAAGCGCGCCCTCCGCACCGCCCGCGCCGATGATCGTGTGAATCTCATCGATAAACAGAATCACACGGCTGTCGCGTGTTGCCTCCTTGAGCACGGAGCGCATCCGTTCCTCAAATTCGCCGCGGTACTTCGCCCCCGCAATCATGGAGGAGATGTCGAGCATGACGATCAGGCGGCCGCGGAGATTTTCGGGCACGCTTCCCTCCGCGATCCTTCCTGCAATTCCCTCCACGACCGCCGTTTTGCCGACGCCCGGTTCCCCGATCAGGCAGGGATTGTTTTTCGTCCGTCTGGAGAGGATGCGGATGACGCGATCCGTCTCCTCCTCCCGTCCGATCACGGGATCAAGCCTGCCTGTTTCCGCCCAAGCGCAGAGATTCCGCCCGTACGTGCTGAGCGCGGGACAGTCGCGGATTGCCTCCTTGCCGCCCTTCTCCGCGCGTGTCTGTCCGGGCAGGGAAAGTCTTGTCGGCGAGCTCTCGCCCGTCCCGAAATAGGCGGTCACATCCCCGCGAATCTCGTTGACGGATGCCCCCAAAAGCGCGATGATGCGCGCCGCCTCGCACTCTCCCTCCGAGGTGAGCGCAAGAAGAAGATGCTCCGTGCCGATAAAGCCGTGACCTGCACGCACAGACTCCACCGCCGAATTTTCGATCACCTTTTTCGTGCGCGGTGTCATGTCGGCGGCACTCACATGGCTTCCCTCCCCGATGCCCGAGGCGGCGGCGATCTGTTTTTTTGCGCTGTCGTACCGCACGCCGCGGGATTCTAAAATCCGTGCGGCGATGCTGTCCGGCTCCGATAAAAGCCCGAGCAAAAGATGCTCCGTGCCGATGTACGTGTGTCCCATCTCTCTGGCGGCGGTGAGTGCGCGGTTTAAGGCACTCTGTGCCTTCTGTGTAAAGCGATTGACCATAAATCCCTCCGGGTGCAAATGCTGTGCGGACTTTTCCGCATCTTTGTCCCCGTTATTTTCGCCGCGAATCCTTCGCTTCATACAGTTATTGCCGTTCTCTTTCGGCGAAATTGTACGCTTCGGCGAGCCGGTCCCACGTCTTTTTGTCCGTCACGCCCGTCACATCCAGAAGATTTGCCCGCTGGAAGACACGGATTGCGTCCTCCGTCGCTTTGTCATACACGCCGTTTAAGGGAATCTCGCCGCGCTCCCCGAAAAAGATACGCACAGATTCGAGCATGATCTGCAAAATCAGCACAAGCGAGCTTTTCTCTCCCGGGCGTACCGCTCCGTGCGCATCCGTGAACGGATACAGTCCTGCCGCATTCTCGCCGTCCGCACGGTATACGGCATACACCTCGCGCATCTTCTGCCAGGTGGCAAAATCGACCTTCCCCGTCTCGGTAAGCGAATACTTTCGCTGAAACGCACGGACAGCGTTCGTCGTTGCCCGATCGTAGCTGCCGTCCACGGCAACGTTTAACGATTCGTCCCCCGTCGCACGGGAGATCAGGCGGAGCATCTCCTGCAAAATGCGCACACGCTCCTCCTCATCGCGGAAATCGTAATAAATATTCTGATACGGCTCGATCACTCTATCCCTCCTCCGTACTGTGTGCCCGATGTGTCCGTCCCCTCGCGGAGCTCTCTGTATGTTTCGGTGATGGCATTCCACGTAACCGAGGAAACAATCCCCGACGGGGTAATCCCGAAAAGCGTCTGATACGCGCGGACCGCCGCCGCTGTGGATGCGCCGAAGTCCCCGTCCACGGTAAGTTTCGGAATCGAAGTGTAGGTGTCGGAGATGAAATTCAGATACTCCTGAAGTGCCTCAACCTCCTCACCGGAGGAGCCGATCCGCAGCTGAAATCCCGGGTACGGGCGTGTCGCCTCGGTGAAATATCCGCCCGGCAGGGAGGCAAGCTGACCGCGGTACGCGTCAAACAGGCGGTTCCACGTAACCGTATCGACGATGCCCGTGACGGGCAGTCCGTACGTTTGCTGGAACGCCTCCACCGCCTGCCTCGTTGCGGAGCCGAAAATTCCGTCCACCGCGACCGGAGGGATCGTCTCAACGAAATACCCTACGAAGGCAAGCAGATACTGTAATTCTCTCACGCCCGTGCCTGTCGCCCCCTCGGCAAGCTGCGTTTCAAACAGATTCGTCACGTCGGACAGCGGCAGTCCCTCCGCGTTCAGCTCGGAGAGCTTCTTCACACCGTTAAATATTCGCTTTATCATGTACCACGTCGCGCGGCCGATGATGCCGTCCTCCGTCAGACCGAAGGTGCGCTGAAATGCACGCACCGCCGCCTCCGTCTCCGTACCGTAGATGCCGTCCGGATTCGGAATCTTGGGGATATTCGGATAATTTTTGGAAATGCGGTTGAGCTGAATCTGGATGCGGCGGATCTCATTGCCGCTTGTGCCCGGGCGAAGCGGCACGCCTGGATAGCTTTCCGCCAGCCCCTCAACAGGCGCGTCTCGCACAAGTTCAATATCGTCGCCGTAGTAATTTTGCAGAATCTGAATCGGCGTCAAGCCCGCCTCGGCAAGCGTCACCGAGCCCCACTGCGAAAGACCGCCGCACGTCACCGTCGTCCCGTTGCAGTACTGTGCAAACAAAGGCGCGACGCTCCCCTGACGGCGGAGATAATCGTTGAAAATCCCGTCCACGATTTCGGAGATGTTGTCGAAAATATCCCGTCCGTACACGAAGGACTGGTCAAACGCGGTGGAATTTGTGATGTCAAAATCGTATCCGCGGGAACGGTAGTATTCCGTATACACCCGATTGAGCGCGAAGGTAATCTGCGCCAAAATATTGGCACGGATCGCACTTTCCGGCCACGTCGGATAAATTTCACTGGAGGCGACGTTCTTTATGTAATCGGGGAAATTCACCGTCACGTTCTGCGCCGCCTGATCCGGCGCCCCGAGATGCACGGTGATCGTCTCGGGAATAATCGGAAGCTGTGCGTCTGTCATACACTCCTCCTCACAAAAGCGGATTTTCGCCCGCGGGCGTTTCGAATATGCGCACTTCACTCTCGCCGTCCGTTCGAAACTCGGACAGAGGAATAAGCTGCACCGGCTGGGTGGATACCACGCCGTCAAAAATCGGTACGCCGACGTTCTCGACCGTGCCGTAGCCGTCCTTTTGCACCGTGATGTTGTACACACCGTAAGGCGCGGGATCGCCCGGCTTCATAGACAAAGCGGCAGGGGGGGCTGTAAGCTCCACCGTATCCGTGATCCCGTCGGCGTCCGTTCTAAGGGAGTACAGCAAATCACTCCCCTCCCCCGCCTTGCCGCCGTAAATCTGGACAAATGCGCCTTCGATCGGCAAAGTCTCCCGCGCCTTGCGGACAATCACACGGAGATAACCGCGCCCCGAGGTGTTGTCTGCACTGTTCAAAAAATCGCCTCCTTCATAAAAATATCGTTATACTATATGCGCACCGACGGGCATTCGTGACTCCCCCGTTTTTGCAATAATTCGCCTGTCTGTAGACAAAACGCGGAAAATATGCTACAATATTTTCACAAAGGAACATCGTCACAAAACATTGGCGGACAATTTTTGAAATCTTCACAAGAGATTCACATTTCTGTCAGTCCGCTTTCATTTGTAAGCGGTATACTATCTTTGCAAAGCAAGAAAGGAGGGATCGTATGTCGGCTGTTCAGCAGATTTTTGAAAGAAAAGAGAAAAAATATCTGCTCACCGAAACGGAGAAGGACGCGCTGCTTGCGCGCATCGGCGACCGTCTCACCCCGGATAAATACGGTCCGTCCACGATATGCAGTCTGTATTTCGACACGCCCGATTACCGCGTAATCCGCGCCTCCATCGGCGCACGGACGTACAAGGAAAAGCTCCGCCTGCGCTGCTACGGCACGCCGGACGCCGACAGCACCGTATTTCTGGAGCTGAAGAAGAAATACCGCGGCGTTGTGTACAAGCGACGCGAGAAGATGGCGCTCTCTGCGGCGTATGACTATATCGACAAGGACGTGCTTCCGAAGGATACGCAGATCATGCGCGAGATCGACTGGATGCAAAAAAAAGACGGACTGTCGCCTGTCATCCTGATCGCCTACGACCGCGAGGCGTATTATTCGGAGGAGACATTGGGACTGCGCCTGACGTTTGACACAAATGTGCGCTTCCGCACGGATGATCTCCGCCTCGAGCACGGTCCGAACGGGCAGACAATTCTCCCGACGGGCAGATACATCCTTGAAATCAAAACGCTCGGCGCAATGCCCTTGTGGCTTGCGCATGAGCTGGACGCTTTGTCCCTCTACCCCTCCTCGTTTTCCAAATACGGCACGGCATACAGAGAGTATCTCTGCCCTGCCCTTGATCCACACACACCGACAAAGGAGATTTCCCATGCTTAACACTCTGTTTCAGCCGCTGTTTACAACCACGTTTACACTGACGAATTACCTCATCTGCACCGCCGTTTCGCTCGTGCTCGGCGTAATTATTGCCGCCGCCGCATCCTTCAAAACGACAGCATCGCGCAGTTTTTTGCTCTCGCTCGTCCTTCTGCCGCCGATTGTACAGACGGTCATCATGCTCGTCAACGGCAGTATAGGCACGGGTATCGCCGTCATGGGTGCATTCAGCCTCGTCCGCTTCCGCTCCATGCCCGGCAGTGCACGCGAGATCGCCACGATCTTCCTCGCGATGGCGATCGGTCTTGCCGCCGCTACGGGCTACCTCGGCATCGCGGTGCTTCTCACCTTGATCCTCTCGGCGGTTCTGATGATCGCTGCGCTCCCGTTTTTTGCCCCGAAGCAGATGCGTCAGCTCGTCATCACCGTACCCGAATCCCTCAACTATGCCCACGCATTTGACGATCTCTTCGCACAGTACGCGAAGAATGTCCGTCTTGTTTCGGTGAAAACCACGCACATGGGCAGTCTGTTCAAGCTGACATACACGCTGTCGATCGCTGACACGGAGAAAGAAAAAGAGCTGATCGACGCACTCCGCTGCCGCAACGGTAATCTGGAAATTGTGCTCGGCGTCGCCGCAGGTGCGGAGGGGGAGCTTTTATGAAAAACACACGCTTTATACGGTGCGCAATCCCGTTTCTGATCGCTGCTCTCACGCTCACCGCGTGCGGACAAACGACTACACCGCCGTCTCAGACCGACGACGGTGTTTTTCAAGGGACGACGGACAGCGGCTTTGCAAGCACCCCCGACACGGGTGCCGCCATCGAAGCGGATACTGCGCCGGGCGAGTTCGAGCTCGCCGTAACGGATCGCGACACGGATGCCTCCTACGGCACGGTAACGGCGGAAATCACATTTTCGGCAAACGCCGTTGATGTAGTCGGCGCAGGAGCCTCCGCAGACGGCACCGCCGTCACGATTTCCAAAAAAGGCACGTATCGCCTCACGGGATCGTGCGCGGACGGCTCGGTAACGGTCAATATTCCAGCGGAGGATAAGGTGCAGCTCGTTCTCGACGGACTGAATCTCACTGCGCAAAGCGGCGCACCGCTGATGATTGCGCAGGCGGACAAAGTATTTTTGACACTTGCAGAAAATTCTGAAAACACCCTGTCCGACGGCACGGAATACACGCAGACAGTCGGAGATTCCGCAGTAGACGGTGCGATCTTCTCCAAGGAGGATCTGACAATCAACGGCACGGGATCGCTCACCGTCCACGGAAATTACAAGCACGGCATCGTATCAAAGGATGATCTCGTCATCACGGGCGGCACGATCACCGTAACCGCCGCTTCCACCGCCATCGACGGAAAAGACAGCGTGCGTATCACGGGCGATCCCGTTATCACCGTAAATGCAGGCACAAACGGCATACGTTCGACAAACGCCGAAGATGGCGCGCGCGGCTATATCTGGATTGCCGGCGGCACGGTTACCGTGAACGCAGGCACGGACGGCATCGAAGCAGTCACACTTCTGCGCATCGACGGCGGCACGCTGACGCTGACCACAGGAGGCGGCTCGGCAAACGCCTCCACGAAAACGGACGGCGGCTTTAACGGAGGCTGGGGACAGTGGGGCGGCTATCCGGGGTATCCGGGCGGCTACGGTCAGACGACGACCGACACCGAATCCGCAAGCGCGAAGGGGCTGAAGGCGACGGGCGACATCATGATTACAAACGGAACGGTCACGATTGATTCCTCCGACGACTCGATCCACGCAAACGCGAACGCGACCGTCACGGGCGGCACGATCACCGCCTCATCCGGCGACGACGGCATCCATGCCGACACGGCACTCACAATCACGGGCGGCGATATTACAATTACAAAAAGCTACGAGGGACTGGAAGCGACAGACATCGTGTTCGCCGGCGGCAAGGCATACATCACGGCAAGCGATGACGGACTGAACGCCGCAGGCGGCAACGATAATTCCGCATTCGGCGGCGGCATGGGACGCCCGGGACAAAATATGTTCTCCGGCACGACGGGAACGCTCACGATTGCGGGCGGATACTTGATCGTAAACGCATCGGGCGACGGCGTGGATTCCAACGGCACACTAACCGTGACCGGCGGTGTAACGCTCGTTTCCGGACCGACGAACAGCGGCAACGGCGCGCTGGATTATCAGACGAGCGCGTCGATCACGGGCGGCACCTTCATCGCGTGCGGCGCATCGGGCATGGCGCAGAATTTCTCCGATGCCGCGCAGGGCTCGATCATGACGAATGTATCCACGCAATCTGCAAACACCCCGATCGCCGTCTGCGACGCGGACGGCACGGTGCTCGCCTCGTTCACGCCGATGAAGGCGTATCAGAACGTGGTAATCAGCGCGCCGACGCTGAAGCAGGGCGAGACGTACACGATCTGTACGGGTGAGATTGCAAACGCGGACGGCTTCGGCTATGCGGCAGGAAGCGCAATCGAAACCGGCACGGTGCTCGCCACCGTGGAGCTATCCTCCCTTATCTATGGCGGCGGTATGGGCGGCTTTGGCGGCGGTATGGGAGGTCCCGGCGGCATGGGCGGCGGACGCCCCGGCGGAGGATGGTAAAAGCAACAGAAAAAGCTGTAAGAAATTACAGCTTTTTTCGTTTTCGGCGTAACTTTTCTGCCGAAACGGTGTCTATATAGGTGAAAGGCCTTATCAGTACAGAAAGGAAATCACAGATGGATGACAATCGTATTATAGAAATGTACTTTGCGCGCAGTGAGGACGCGATCACCGAAACGGACAGAAAATACGGGCAGTACTGCCGCACCATTGCGTACAATATTCTTTTCTCCCATGAGGATACGGACGAATGTGTCAGCGACACGTACATGAAAGCGTGGGATTCGATACCTCCGCAAAAGCCGCTGTACCTTGCCGCTTTTCTCGGAAAAATCACGCGCAATCTGTCACTGAACCGCTTCAAACGGGAGCACGCCCAAAAACGAAACGGCGGCGCACAGGTCGTCTTTGATGAGCTTGCGGAGTGCATCCCCGATCCGTCGGCAGGTGATGACATCAGCGATGAGCTCGCGCTGAAAGAAGCGTTCAACTCCTTTTTAGCCGCTTTGCCGCCGCTGCACCGCGTGATTTTTGTGCGCCGATATTGGTATCTCACCCCGCTGAAGGAGATCGCCGCGGCATACGGCTACACGGAGGGAAGCGTGAAAGCAATCCTTTCGCGCACACGCACCCGCTTCAGAAAACATCTTGAAAAGGAAGGAATCCGCATATGAAACGAATGAAACTGCTCAAAGCCTTTGGGCTGATTCACGAATCCTACGTCACCGAAGCCTCCCCCGAAAACGAAAAGAAATTCGCACGGAAAAACGTGTCCCGCCTCGCCCTCCGCTGCGGTGCGCTTGCCGCCGCCCTCGCCCTCGTGATTTTTGGCAGTGTGCATCTCTGCCGCCACAGTCTGCCGCAGTACGCCACGGAAATACTCTCCGTTTCGGACATGGACATCGGCATGGGATACGAGGGGTATCAGGCATACGAAATCGGCGAGCTTCGCACGGACAATCCCGTGGGCGGAAAGACGGTCAAAGCACTGAACGTCTACCGAAACACGATCTCCTATGACGAGCGGCTGTACCCGTACGGACAGGATCTGGACGCTATGAAAGCATATCTGCTTTCGCTCGCGGATAAACTCGGGCTGGACACCGACACGCTCGAAATCCTTGACAACGCGCCCGGAGAGGGGCAGATGCAGGGACTGATTATGGAATTTGCCTCCCGCGGTCTGGAAGTACCGGAATACTATAAGCTCCCCTACATCGTGTACGTACAGACGGAGAATTACAGAATCGAAGTAAACGCCGATATGACAGCGACGATCCATTTCACAGAACGTCCCGCCCTCCCCGCAGAGTATCACTTCACACACACCTCCACGCCGGAAGAGCTCGCCGCGGCAGGTGAATATCTGTGGTCGCAGTACGGCGATCTCATCGGATACGAAAATCCGCAGATGTGCATCACAGGCGGAGGCTACAGCACGGATGGCACGCAGTCGTACTCCCTCGCGTTTTACGACGGAGAGCGGGATATGACGGAGAATTTCGAAAACTATTCGTTCAACCGCGCCGAATTTGCGCCCGACTCCGACGGAAATCTGTATCTCATCCGCATCTACAACGATGCCGCGCTGGAAAAAATCGGGCTCTACCCCCTCATCAGCGAGGAGGCGGCGACAGCGCTTCTGCTTAACGGGCAGTATTACACAAGCGTCACGGAGGATTTTCCCGGCGAGGATGCCATCCTGAAATGCGAGCTCATGTTCCGTGCCGGCAGTAAGGATCAGATTCTTTTGCCGTTCTACCGATTCTACGTACAGCTTGCAGACGCCCCCGGTATGCATCTGTATCCCGACGGTATGCAGACATACGGTGTGTACTACGTGCCCGCCGTCGATCCGGCGTATCTTCAGTAAATGAAACGAGGTGCCTCCAAAAGGCACCTCTTCTTTATTTCCAAAATCCCTCTCCCCCCTTGTAAAACTATCAAAAATGTGTTATACTGTTATTTGTATGAATTTTTGGAAACGGACGGATGAATATGACACTCGAACAAGAAATCAACCGCCGACGGACGTTTGCGATCATCTCGCACCCCGACGCCGGTAAAACGACGCTGACGGAGAAATTCCTTCTCTACGGCGGCGCAATCCAATCCGCAGGCTCCGTCAAGGGAAAGGCGTCCGACAAGCACGCCGTCTCCGACTGGATGGAGATCGAGAAAAAGAGAGGTATCTCCATTACCTCCTCCGTCATGCAGTTTGAATACGACGGATTCTGCATCAATATTCTGGATACCCCCGGACACCAGGACTTCTCCGAGGACACGTACCGCACACTGATGGCGGCGGACAGTGCCGTCATGGTCATCGATGCCGCAAAGGGTATCGAGCCGCAGACGAGAAAGCTGTTCAAGGTCTGCGCCATGCGCGATATCCCGATCTTCACGTTCATCAACAAAATGGACCGCGAGGCGCGTGATCCGTTTGATCTGCTGGATGAGCTGGAGACGGAGTTCGGCATCGCCACGTATCCGATCACGTGGCCGATCGGATGCGGTCTCCGCTTCAAGGGCGTGTACCACCGCGAACACAAATCCATCTACTCCTATGCCGATGCACACCGCGGACGCGAGCGTCTTTCCTCCATCGACTGCACGATTGAGGACACGGACAAACTGGACGAGCTGATCGGCGAGGAGGCACGCGCGGAGCTGGTCGATCAGGTCGAGCTGCTCGACGGCGCGGGTGTGGATTTCGATCTCGAGAAGGTACGCCACGGCAAGCTCAGCCCGGTCTTCTTCGGCTCGGCGCTGAACAACTTCGGTATCGAAACGTTTCTGGAATGCTTCTTGCGCATGACGACGGCTCCCCTGCCCCGCAAAACGGAGGGCGACACGGTCGAACCGTTCGATCCGCGTTTTTCGGCATTTGTCTTTAAGATCCAGGCGAACATGAACAAAGCCCACCGCGACCGTATCGCGTTCATGCGCATCTGCTCGGGCAGATTCGAGCGCGGCGAGGATTACTATCACGTGCAGGGCGATAAAAAGCTGAAGCTCTCCCAGCCGCAGCAGATGATGGCGCAGGAGCGCTCCGTCATCGATGAGGCGTATGCGGGCGACATCATCGGCGTATTCGATCCGGGCATTTTCTCGATTGGTGATACGGTCTGCGACCCGTCGATGAAGGTGACATTCGAGGGCATTCCGAACTTCGCGCCGGAGATTTTTGTGGAGGTCGAGCAGATCGACAGCATGAAGCGCAAGCAGTTTGCAAAGGGCATGAATCAGATCGCGCAGGAAGGTGCGATCCGTATCTTCTGCGAGCCGAACTCCGGTATGGAGCGTGTCTACGTGGGCGTAGTCGGCACGCTGCAGCTCGACGTGCTGGAATCCCGCATGAAGAGCGAATACGGTGTCGATTACCGCCAGTATCCGCAGCCGTACACGATCATCAAGCGCGTACCTGACGGCGTGGATGTATCGAAGCTGAACCTGTACGAGGTCAAGTGGGTACAGGATTTCCGCGGCGGCAACTATCTTCTCTTCCAGACGCAGTGGCATGTGAATCACACGCTGGATAAAAACGAGGGGCTTACGCTGCTCGAATACGGCGATGCAAAGGATGAATAAGCAAAAAGGGACTGCCCGAAGGCAGCCCCTTTTCATTTACGGCAGATCGAACTCACGATCGATACTGTCATAGATCATTTTGTATGTCGCTTCGCTATCCTCCAGCGATCCGTTTTTCATCAGAATCACGGCACCGAACAAAAGCGAGCGAATGATGTACACCTTCCGCCGGATGACCTCCGGCGGCATATGAACGGAAGTGCAGTAATGCTGCACGACGTCACTCGAAAGCACCGTCAGCTTTCCCTTTTCCCGAATCTGATCCTCATCGAGCGAGCTGTCGTTCAAAAGAATCACCGCCTGGTAGCCGGGGTTGTCGCAAAGAAATCGGATATACGCAAGGCACAGATCGAGAATCATGGCGCGGTAGTCGCCCGGATGCAAAAGAAGAACCTCCCTCTGCACCTCTGCCCAGCGGCGGTTGATGTACCGAAGCACCTCAAGAATCAGTTCGTTTTTGTTTTTGAAGTGCTTATACGGTGCAGCGCACGAAACGCCGCATTCCGCTGCCACGCGGCGGATGGAGAAATCGGCGACGCCGTGCTCCGCGATCTCTCCGATCGTCGCCTGGATGATCCGTTCGCGGGATGTCTCATTCGGCTGTCGCATTGCCGTCATCCCCCTCGGATTTATTTTCCTCGGCGGCACGCTTGATCTTGCGCGTCGTCGTCTTGACAAACTCCGTTTTGCGCACGTTGACCTTCATAATCCGACGGAACGACGGCAGCTTCTCGTTGACCTCGCGCACGATAGCAAGCATGATCTCGCGCACCTTCTCGCGGTATTCGGGACTGTCGGGCGTGATGCCGTCCTTCGAAAGCCGCGCATCCACCGCCTCGTAATCGGGGAATACGGCGGCAGTCACGACAACGTCGCGCTCGCCCTCCTCGCCGAAGACCATCGATTCCTTAATGAGCGAATGCTTGTCAAGATAATACTCCAGCTCCTCGGGGAAGATTTTTTTGCCGTTCTGCGTTACGATCATGGATTTGCGCCGTCCCGTGATCTGGTACGCGCCGTTTTCCTTCCGTCTCGCAAGATCGCCCGTGCGGAACCAGCCGTCCGTGAGAACGCGCGCCGTCTCCTCGGGATTTTTGTAATAGCCGAGCATGACGTTCGGACCGCGCACGGCGATTTCACCGACACCGTTTTCATCGGGATCAAGCAGCTTTACGTCAACGCCGCAGACGGGGTAGCCTATATCGTCCGCACAGCGGTAAAAATCGCTGTGCATGATGCAGACGGGCGCGGTCTCAGTCAGACCGTAGCCGATCAGCACCTGAAAGCCGAAGCGCTCAAGATCCTTATACACCTCGGGCGAAAGCGGTGCGGCACCGGAGAGAATCCGCGTAAGTCTGCCGCCGAATGCGTCGCGCACGGTGGAGAAAATTTTACGGGAGAGCGCGGAATTTGCCCGTCCGACCGCATCGGACGCTCTGCGCTGGAGGGCAAGCACAGCCGTGCCGCCTTTGATATTTTTATATTTTTTCAAAATCGAATTGCGCAGTGTCTCGAGAATCAAAGGCACCGCGATAAAGATCGTCGGGGAAAACAGTTTGAAATCCTCCGTCAGACGGCGGAGCGAATCGTTATACGCGATACTGCCGCCCGCATACAGAATCGCAAGCAGGCCTGCCGTACATTCGTAGGTGTGATGCAGAGGAAGAACGGACAGAACGCGGTCGTTCGTACCGACGCTGACCTTGCGCACCACACGGACAATATCACTGCACACGTTGTACTGCGAAAGCATGACGCCCTTGGCAAGTCCCGTCGTGCCGGATGTGTAGAGCAGGATGCCGAGTGCCTTCGGATCGATCTTGTGATCGGCAAAGGAGGTATCGCCCGTCGCAAGCAGATTTTCACCCGTGCGGAGCATATCTGCCATATTTTCGGCAGGCAGGCGGAGCCAGTCGCCCGAAAGCGCATTGATTTTATCCTCCATACCGCCCATATAGACGATGGCGGACAGCTCGGAGTCATCGATAACGTACTGCAATTCCTCCGGCTTCAATTCCTTATCGAGCGGCACAATGATGCCCGTCCCCGCGCACACGGAAAGATACGTCAACGCCCATTCATACGAGTTTTTGCCGAGCACGCCGATCTTCTTCCCCTCCAGGGAGCGGCTGTTCAGATAGGTGGAAAACGCCTTCACGTTTTCACAAAGCTCCGCATACGTAACCTCACGCACGCCTTTTCCTTCTCTATAGATAAAAGCACATTCGTCGTGAAACAGCTCTGCGCCCGAAAGCACGATTTCCCGCACGGTGAAAACATCCCGCACGTCGTAAACAAGGTTATCCTTTCGATTCAATGCATGATCCTCCGATATGTTTTTTTGATTAAGTTATCAGTGATAACCTATTGGGATTATACCATAAATATGCACCGCTGTCAATGCAAATGCAAATTTTTTTATTTTTTCTCAAAAAAACATTGACACAGGGCGGCGAGAGTGCTATAATTAGCGTACAGGCATTTTTGCATGATTATACAGACAGGAGATACGAAAGTACGATGGCTTCCACGTTCGCATTTGCATACTATTACTTTTACTTTTTTGCGTTTAACAAAGCGTAACGGGTAAGAGTGATTTTTGCTGCGAAAATAAAGCCGCATCATTTCGTATAAAATTACGATTGACAGGCCTCACAGTGAAAACACTGTGGGGCTTCTTTTATTCTCCGTCCCCCTGTTTCAAATCATGTATGAAAACTTTTGCAAACAAATCCGAATATATGTAATAAAACGAAGGAGATTCTCCCATGATTGCAGTACTCAAAAGCACGGCTACAGACGCGCAGATTGAAAATATTATCGATTGGATCCGTTCCGTCGGACTGGACGTTCACATCTCCCGCGGTCACTACCAGACTGTTCTCGGTCTGATCGGCGACACGCGCAAGATCGATGAGGATCTGCTCAGCGGACTGGACATCGTCGAGACGGTTACGCGCATCAGCGAGCCGTTCAAGCAGGCAAGCCGCAAATTCCACCCCGATGATTCCGTCATCGAGGTCGGCGGCACCTCCGTCGGCGGCGACGTGTTCGCATTCATGGCAGGTCCCTGCTCCGTGGAAAGCGAGGAGCAGATCATCGAAATCGCCCGTGACGTAAAGGCACTCGGTGCCACGATGCTCCGTGGCGGTGCATTCAAGCCGCGCACCTCTCCCTACGATTTCCAGGGACTGAAGGCGGAGGGACTGGAGCTTCTCCTCCTTGCGAAAAAAGAAACGGGACTGCCGATCGTTTCCGAAATCATGAACGCCAACCACCTGCCCCTCTTTGAGGATGTGGATGTGATTCAGGTCGGTGCGAGAAACATGCAGAACTTCGAGCTTCTGAAGGAGCTCGGTCGGACGAAAAAGACGATTCTTCTGAAGCGCGGTCTTGCCAACACGATCAAGGAGCTTCTGATGAGCGCGGAATACATCATGGCAGGCGGCAACGAAAACATCATCCTCTGCGAGCGCGGCATCCGCACGTTTGAGACGTACACAAGAAACACGCTCGACATCTCCGCCGTATCCGTTATCCGCGAGCTGTCCCACCTGCCCGTCATCGTCGATCCGAGCCACGCGACCGGCGTTGCCAAATACGTCAAGTCGATGGCGTTCGCAGCGGCGGCGGCAGGCGCTCACGGTGTCATGATCGAGGTGCACAACGATCCCGCACGCGCCCTCTGCGACGGTCCGCAGGCACTCACCCCCGAACAGTTCGGCGAGGTCGCCAAGGGCGTCCGCGCCATTGCGGAAGCGATCCGCGCATAAAACACGCTCCCGGAGGCAGTTATGACAGTCGGAATTGTCGGACTCGGTCTGATCGGCGGATCGATGGCAAAGGCGTACAAGCAAAACGGGACGGACACCGTCCTCGCCGCCGAAATTGATACACCCACGCTCGAATACGCGCGGCTCATCGGTGCCGTTGACGGCACGCTGACGGAGGAGGCGGTCGGCACGTGCGATCTGCTCCTCATCGCGCTGTATCCCGAGGCGGCGATCGCATATCTCCATAAAACCGCGCCGATGATAAATAAGGATGCGCTGGTCATCGATCTGTGCGGCACGAAGCGCACCGTGTGTGAGGCAGGCTTCGCCCTTGCCAAAGAGTACGGATTCACCTTCGTCGGCGGACATCCGATGGCAGGACGGCAGTACTCCGGCTTCAAATATGCGGATGCAAATCTGTTCCGCGGCGCGCCGATGGTCATCGTACCGCCCACACGGGATGATATTTTCCTTCTGGATCGGGTGAAAAAAGCGCTCGCTCCGGCACAGTTCGGACGCTTCTCCGTCACAACAGCGGACAAGCACGACGAGGTGATCGCGTTCACGTCTCAGCTTGCGCACGTCGTATCCAACGCGTATGTAAAAAGCCCGACCGCGCAGATTCACAGCGGATTTTCCGCCGGCTCGTACAAGGATCTGACGCGCGTGGCACGGCTGAATGAGGACATGTGGAGCATGCTGTTCGTGGAAAACAAGGAATACCTCGCCTGTGAACTTGACACGCTGATCGGGGAGCTTCAGAAATACCGCGACGCGATCGCCGCAGGCGACACGGACACGGTACGCGCGCTTTTGCGTGACGGTCGCATCCGCAAGCAGGAAATTGACGGTAAATAATCTATAATAATAGGAAGAAAAACATGCAGACAGTATCGGTACACGTATCCCGCCCCTACGAGGTACGGATTGAAACAGGGATTCTCGCCCGTGCCGGGGAAGAAATCCGCAAAACGCTCGGCGAGGGACGCATCATGATCGTCACGGACGACACGGTGGACGCCCTCTGGGGTGCACGGCTGGAATCGTCTCTCACGGAGGCCGGGCTTTCGTTTCAGAAATTCGTGATCCCCCACGGGGAGGCATCGAAAAACGCACAAAGCTGGATCTCCCTGCTCGAAACGCTCGCCGAAAACGCATTTACACGCACGGACATCCTCTGTGCGCTCGGCGGCGGTGTCGTCGGCGATCTGACCGGATTTGCCGCGGCGACGTTTCTGCGCGGCATCCGTTATGTCGGAATCCCCACGACGCTTCTCGCCATGGTTGATTCCTCCGTCGGCGGCAAAACCGCGGTCGATCTCAGCCGCGGAAAGAATCTCGCAGGTGCGTTTCATCATCCGTCGCTCGTTCTGTGCGATCCCGATGCACTCTCTACCCTGCCTGAAGAAGTATTCGCCGACGGCATGGCGGAGGTCATCAAATACGGCGTGCTCGGTGACGGGGAGCTGTTCGGGATTCTGAAAGACCGCGATCACCTCCCGATGGAGGAGGTTATTCGCCGCTGTGTCGCGATGAAGGCCGCCATCGTGGAGGAGGACGAGCACGATCACGGCAAGCGAAAGCTGCTCAACTACGGACACACCGCCGGTCATGCGATTGAGGCTCGGGCGAATTTCACGATGCTGCACGGTCACGGCGTGGCGGCAGGCATGGTGATCGCCGCGCGGTATGCGCACGCAATCGGTCTGTGTGACGGCGGCATTATTGAAGAAATCGCCTCTCTTGTGCGCCTGTACGGACTGCCCGATGCATCTCCGTATCCGCCGGCGGAGCTGACCGAAACGGCACTCCGCGATAAAAAGCGCGAGGGCGGCATGATCGATCTCGTTCTGCCTGAGCAGATCGGTCAGTGCGTGCTCCACCGCGTCGGCGTGGACACGCTGCCCGCGTTTTTAAGCGGAGGCGCTGTATGATCTTCACCTTTCAGAAATCCCCGACGGGCGGCGTGATTCCCGCAATCCCGTCGAAATCGGCGGCGCACCGCCTGCTCATCTGCGCCGCGTTTGCAGACAAGCCCTGCACGGTCGTATGCCCCGTCACAAGCGAGGACATCGATGCGACGGCGCGCGTGCTGAACGCGCTCGGTGCGAGCATCACGCGCACGGCAGACGGATTTTCCGTCTTCCCCGTAAAGGAATTGCACCGCGGCGCAATCCTCGACTGCGGCGAAAGCGGCTCTACGCTCCGATTTATGCTGCCCGTCGCGGCGGCGATCGGCGCGGAGGCGCGATTTGTGCGGCACGGCAGACTCGCAAGTCGTCCCCTCTCCCCACTTTATGAAGAAATGGCGCGGCACGGCGCAATTCTGCCCGAGGATGCGGCAATCGATCCGCTTACGGTCGGCGGAAAGATGGCGGCAGGTGAATACACCATCGCCGCAAACGTGTCCTCGCAGTTTGTAAGCGGACTGCTTCTCGCCATGCCGCTGACGGGCGGCAAATGCGCCGTCAATCTGACCGAAACGATCGAATCCGAGGACTACATCCGCATCACGGCTTCGGCGATGGCGCGATTTGGCGCTTCCCCCACCGTCTCCGCAGACGGACGGCGGTACGAAGGCGGCACACCGTACCGATCCCCCGAAAAAATTGCCGTGGAGGGCGACTGGTCAAACGCCGCGCTCTGGCTCGCGGCAGGCGCGATCGGAAACGCGCCCGTCACCGTGACGGGACTGGATATGCAATCTCCGCAGGGAGATCGCAGAATCGCGGACGTGCTCCGCGCGTTCGGTGCGAGCATCACCGTAGACGGCGATTGCGTAACCGCCGCACCGGCTCCCCTTTTTGGTATCACATTGGACGTGTCGCAGATTCCCGATCTCACGCCCGTAATCGCCGCCGTAGCGGCGGCGGCTGAGGGAGAGACGGTCATCACCGGCATCGAACGGCTTCGCATCAAGGAAAGCGACCGCGCCGCCGCGATTGAGGAAATGATGACATCCCTCGGCGCGGACGCACGGACGGAAAAAGATCGCATCGTGATCCGCGGCGGCAAACGTCTGCACGGCGGCACCGTCTCCTCTTTCCGCGATCACCGCATGGTGATGTGCGCGTCCCTTCTCGCAATGCTCACAGACGGACAAATCTCCGTCACGGAAGCGCAGTCTGTACGCAAATCCTACCCCGGTTTCGCCGAGGACTACCGAAAGCTCGGCGGCATCCTTACTGAGTCGGAGGCATGACAGCATGTTTCTCAGAAATATTGATCTTGAAATCTACGGCGGATCGCATGACGAAAAAATTGGCGTGCGTGCCGTCGGTCTGCCGCCGGGTGAGGCGGTGGACACCGATATTCTTCAGTCGTTCCTCGCACGGCGTGCGCCGGGATCGACCAAATACGGCACGCAGCGAAAGGAGCCGGACGCGCCCGTATTTCTTTCAGGAATTACGGACGGAAGGCTCGACGGCGAGACGCTGGAGGCGGTGATTTACAACACGAATCAGCGCTCGGGCGACTACCCTGCCGTGCCCGATGTCCCACGCCCGTCGCACGCGGATTTCGCCGCGATTCAAAAATACGGGCACGCCGTCGATCTGCGCGGCGGCGGACATTTTTCGGGCAGACTGACCGCCCCTCTCTGTATCGCGGGCGGTATCGCGCTTCAGATTCTCGCACGGCGCGGCATCCACATCGGTGCGCACATCTCCTCCGTCGGTGAGGCCGAGGATGCGCGGTTTGATCCGCTGACCGCATCGAAAGCGGATTTTGACGCGGTGCTCTCGCACGGATTCCCCGTCATCGATACGGACGCCGGCGAAAAGATGCAGGCGATCATCGATGACGCGCGTCTTGCAAGCGACTCCGTCGGCGGCACGGTCGAATGTGCCGTAATCGGGCTTCCGCCCGGACTCGGCGAGCATATGTTCTGGGGGATGGAAAACCGTATCTCCCACATCGCGTTCGGCGTCCCCGGACTGAAGGGCATCGAATTCGGTGCGGGATTTGAGCTTGCCCGTATGCGCGGCTCTGTGGCAAACGATCCGTTTTACACGGACGGAGAGCGCGTATTCACCGCAAAAAACAACAGCGGCGGCATTCAGGGCGGCATGACAAACGGTATGCCCTTGACCTTCCGCTGTGCGCTGAAGCCCACGCCGTCTATCGGCAAAGAGCAAGACAGTGTAAGCCTCTCCAAAATGGAGAACACGAAAATCTCCGTCGGCGGACGGCATGATCCGTGCATTCTCGTGCGTGCCGTCCCCGTCATCGAAGCGGTCGCCGCTGTCGCGGTGCTCGACGCGCTTCTTGATCCCACTGTGCTTCCCTTATAAAAAATTCAGATATATACAGGAGTGTAACCATGGAGCTTTCCGAACTGAGAAAACAAATCGACACAATCGATCACGATCTTCTTCGTCTGTTCATGGAGCGTATGCAGATTTCCAACAGCGTTGCCGAATACAAGCGTGCAAACGGACTTCCCGTTTTGGACAGTGCCCGTGAGCGCGAACTGCTCGCAGGCATCGCCGAGCGCGCAGGGGAGGATATGGACGAATACGCCATCGTTCTTTACTCAACAATTCTGTCGCTGAGCCGCTCGTACCAGCACAAAAAGCTCGCCCCCGAAAGCAAATACGGCGCGATCATCCAAAACGCACTGGATACGACCGAAAAGCTGTTCCCCGAAAAGGCGCGTGTCGCCTGCCAGGGTGTCGAGGGCGCGTACTCCCAGATCGCCGCCACGAAGCTGTTCAAGCTCCCCTCCATCCTCTATTTCAGCGCGTTTGAAGGCGTGCTCGCCGCGATTGAATCGGGTATGTGCGACTACGGCGTTCTGCCGATTGAGAACAGCACCGCCGGCTCTGTCAAGAGAGTGTACGATCTGATGGTCGATCACAATCTCTATATCACACGCTCCATGCGCGTAAAAATCGAGCACCACCTGCTCGCCAAGCCCGGCACAAAGATGACCGACATCAAGGAAATCTTCTCCCATGAGCAGGCGATCGATCAGTGCGCCGCTTTCCTGCGCACGTTCAAGGATGTGAAAATCACCGTCTGCCCGAACACCGCCATGGCGGCACAGATGGTTGCCCAGTCCGACCGAAACGATGTCGCCGCCCTCTCCGCCCGTGCGTGCGCCGAGCTGTACGGTCTTGCCTCCCTCGCAGACTGCGTGCAGGATAAGAGCAACAACTACACGCGCTTCATCTGCGTATCCCGCCGCCCCGAAATTTATCCGGGCGCAAACCGCACGAGCATCATGCTCGTCACGCCGCACAAGCCCGGTGCGCTTTATAACGTCCTTGCACGCATCAACGCGCTCGGCTTGAACCTTCTGAAGCTTGAATCCCGTCCGATTCCCGAAAGAGAGTTCGAGTTCATGTTCTACTTCGACATCGAAGGCTCGGCATACGCGCCGGAGCTTACCGAGCTGATCTCCGAGCTTGAGGCGGACAGCGAGCAGTTCAAGTATCTCGGCACGTACGCCGAAACGATCGGCTGATATGGACGATACAAAAACCTACGGTCTGCTGGGAGAGAAGCTCGGACACAGCTACTCCCCGCAGATTCACGCGCACCTGGGAGAATACGAATACCGCCTGTTTGAACGGGCGGAGGAGGACGTACCGGCGTTTCTGGGCTCAGGTGAGTTTGAGGCGATCAACGTAACGATCCCGTACAAAAAGACGGTCATGCCATACCTTGCCGAGATCTCCGATGAGGCGATCAAAATCGGCTCGGTGAACACAATCACACGGGTAAAAAGCGGTCTGCGCGGAGATAATACGGATTACTACGGCTTCTCCTATATGCTCGCCGAAAGCGGCATCGACGTGGTGGGCAAAAAGTGCCTCGTCCTCGGCTCGGGCGGTGCGTCCGTGACCGCACAGGCGGTGCTTGCCGATCTCGGCGCGATCCCGATCGTGATCTCCCGCAGCGGTGAGAACAATTACGAAAATCTCGACCGCCACGCCGATGCATCCGTGATCGTGAACACCACCCCGGTCGGGATGTACCCGAAAAACAGTGTCTCCCCGATCGATCTGTCCCTCTTCCCCACTCTCACGGGCGTGGTCGATATGATCTACAATCCGCGCCGCACCGCGCTGATTCTGGCGGCGAAGGATCGCGGCATCCCCTGTGTCAGCGGACTGTCCATGCTTGTCGCGCAGGCGAAACGCGCAAATGAGCTGTTCTTTGACCGTCCGCTCTCCGACGCAATCACCGACGAGGTGATCCGCAAAACGAGGCGGCAGATGGAAAACGTCATCCTGATCGGTATGCCCGGATGCGGAAAATCGACGGCAGGCAAGCACCTCGCCGAGCGGCTCGGATTCGATTTTGCCGACACGGATGAGGAAATTGTGAATATGACGGGACGCACGCCTTCCGAGATCATCCAAACGGACGGCGAGGACGCCTTCCGCAAAATAGAGCACGATGCCGCGTGTGCACTCGGCAAGCGAAGCCATACCGTGATCGCAACCGGCGGCGGCATCGTCACACGCCCCGAAAACCGCGATCCTCTCAGACAAAACGGCACGGTGATCTATCTCTCCCGACCGCTTGAGAATCTCGCAACGGGCGGCAGACCGCTGACAGCGCAAAACGGCGTGCAGTCTCTGTTTGAAAAGCGCCGTCCGCTGTACGAATCGTGGGCGGATGCGACTGCCGTCTGCGAGGACGATGCGGAGAAAACCGTACAAAATCTGATCGCCGCCATCGACGCGGCAAAGGAGTAACGTATGCGCATTCTTGTAATTAACGGACCGAACTTGAATATGCTCGGCGTGCGCGAGCCGTCCGTGTACGGCACAGGCACGTATGCCGAGCTGTGCGCCAAGCTGTACGGCTGGGCGGCAGAGCTGGATGCAGAGATCGAAATTTTCCAGTCGAATCACGAGGGCGTGCTCGTGGACAAAATCCAGGAAGCACTCGGCAATTTTGACGGAATCGTTATCAATCCCGCGGCATACACGCACACGAGCGTCGCTATCCTTGACGCGCTCAAGGCGGTGTCGATCCCAACGGTGGAGGTACACATCTCCGATGTGAATGCAAGAGAGGAGTTCCGCCGCCATTCGTATGTTTCCCTCTATGCGATGAAAACGATCGCCGGGCTGGGATTTGACGGCTACCGCGTGGCTCTCGAAGCACTGAAAGCCGCGCTCGGCGAATAACACCAACCGAAAAGAGACGCTTTGGCGTCTCTTTTTTTGCCGATTCTCGGAATTTTACGAATACCCGTTGAATTTGTGCGGAAAATATTGTATAATAGATATGTATAATTATTTTCGGAAAGGAGGCACGCCGTTTTGAAAGCAACTTCCGATCGAAAGAGCAAAAAATCCTCACCCGGACTCCTCAAAGGAAGCGTCATCCTCGGCGGAATCGACCGTTTCCTTTCGTGGATCTACCGCTGTATCAAGGACGGATTCTTCGGACGGATTTTCTCCGCCTATCCGCAAAGCGCCGTTGACAGCACGGACAAGCCTTCCGCACGTCCCAAAAATTTCCTGTACCGTCGGGTGCTGTTGCCCGTTCGCCGTGCCGTCTCCGTGCGCGCAGAGAGCAGCTTCTTCCTCGCCCTCATACGGCGGCTGATCTCCTTTTTCCTCCGTTGCCGGCTCCGCGTCTACGGTACGTTTTTCCTGACGCTCGGTATCTATACCGCCGCCGCGTATCTTCTCTCCCTGCTCGGTAATGCCGCCGTTCCCTTCACAAATCTTATCATCGCCGCTGTGCTGGTGCTCTCCTCCCTTGCGGTGATTACCGTAAACGTATCTCTGTCCGATGCACTTCTCTCCTCCGCTTTGGCACCGCGCTTGTGTGCGATTTTCGGCATCCGCCAAAACTCATTGCGGGCGGACGGCGTAGCAGGTCGCTCGGATGTCGCCTTTATCGCAGGCATGATTCTCGGTCTCTGTACATCCGTGATCCCCATAACGCACATTCTCCTTTTGTTTGTGGGCGTTTTCCTTTTGTACCGTATCTTTATGACACCGGAGCTCGGCGTTTCTTCCCTGTTTTTGCTGATGCCGTTTCTGCCTACTATGGTTTTGGCAGGACTGCTCATCTATACAGCCCTTTGCTTCGGAACAAAGCTCGTTTTAGGCAAGCGCAAAATTCAACTTGAAACGGTCGATCTCGCCGCTATGCTGTTCGCGTTTTCCCTTTTGCTCGGCGGTGTGTTCTCGTTTTCCTCTGCCTCTTTGAAGCCGGCACTGCTCATGGTTTGTCTGATGGGCGGCTACTTCCTTACGGTGCTCATGTGCCGTACCGCAGAGTGGCTCGCGCACTGTACTGCTTCCGCCATTCTCGGTGCCGCCATCGTTTCCGTATACGGCATTGTGCAGTATTTCACCGAATCGGTAGGCGAAGCCGGTGCATGGCTGGACACGGAAATGTTTGAGGACATCTCCGGACGGGTAGTCTCCACCCTGGAAAATCCGAATATGCTGGCAGAATACCTCATTCTGCTTCTGCCGATCGCCGTCTGCCGCTTTTTGACACGCGGCTCGCCCGTAAAGCGGACTGCCGGACTCTGTGCCGCCGCGCTGATGGGCGTCTGCCTCATTCTCACGTGGAGCCGCGGCGCATGGCTCGGGCTGATTTTCGGCGCGTTTATTTTCCTTCTGATCTGGCACCGCCGTGCGCTGTCACTGATTCTCGCCGGAGTGATCGCCGTACCGTTTCTCCCCTTTGTACTGCCCGACTCCATCATCTCCCGATTCACCAGTATCGGAAATCTTGCGGACACCTCCACCTCGTACCGCTTGAACATCTGGCGCGGTGCCGTCCATATGCTGGAGGATTTCTGGTACAGCGGCATCGGTATCGGCGAGGCTGCGTGGGATACGGTGTATCCTCGCTACTCGCTGGCAGCGATCGAAGCCGCCCCCCATGCGCACAATCTGTACCTGCAAACGTGGATCGAATGCGGCATCGTCGGCATCTTTCTTCTGTTTGTCTTTCTGTTTTTCCTTTGCCAGGCGAATTTTTCGTTCTACCGTACACTGTCCGATATGCGAAAAACAATTGTCGAGTCTATCTCCATGACGCATCTGAAGCCGGATACAGCCGTCTCCGGCACCGTTGTCCGTGACAGAGATACGGATCGCGTCTCTGCCGAAAAGGAAATCACGGCACTGCGTCTGAACGCCGCCGCACCGCTTTGCGGTCTGTTTGCTGCCCTTGCGCAGGGACTGACCGATTATATCTGGTATAACTATCGCGTATTTCTGATGTTCTGGCTGGTGGCGGGACTCACCGCCGCCTATGCACGCTTCGGACGCAGGGAACTTATCCATATCCGCAACGTCAATTCCCACAGACCGAACGCACCGGACGAAGCGCAGACCGATCTTTTCATCATCCCGCCCTCCGCCGTCAAAGCGGCAAAACGGAAATCAAAAAAAGTGGAGAAAGGAACCGTTTCTCATGGCTAAGCGAAAAACCGGCTTCAATCTGATGGATGCAGTAATCCTTGCGGCGATTCTTGCCGTTATCGCGTTGCTTCTGTACGTTTTTGTCTTCAGTGAAAGTGCATCCCTGCAAAGCGGAGACAACAACAAATACACGCTCACCTACGTGGTGGAGGCAACGAAAATCAGTGACGAATTTACCGACATGATCGAAGTCGGCGATCCCGTCATCGACTCCGCGAAAAAAATGAAGATCGGCACAGTCACCGCCGTAGAAGTACAGCCGTACCTGTATTTGGGAACGGATATGCATGAAGGCGAGCTCGTTCTGAATCCCGTTGACGGATATTCGAATCTGTACGTCACGATTCAGGCGGATGCGGTACTGAACGACATTTCCTACAGCATTGACGGATACGAAATGTACGTCGGTGCGAAAATTTTCCTGTCGTTTTCAGATATGGTCTGCACCGGATACTGCATTTCTTTGGACGCGGCACAGTAATCCGCCGTCCCCGAAAGGATTGGATTTATGAACATCACCACCCTGCTATTCGGCGTTGTCGCGGTGATCTGCTCTGCCCTGCTGGCATACGCACTCACCCCGCCGATACGCGTTCTGGCGTATAAAATCGGCGCAATCGACGTCCCCACGGACAACAGACGTATGCATACACGACCGACGCCGCGCCTCGGCGGACTTGCCATTTTCTTCGGTTTTGTTATCTCCTCGCTCATTTTCTGCGAGGTAACGCAGTCTCTTGTCGCCATCTGGATCGGCGGACTGATTCTCTGCGTGCTCGGCACGCTGGATGACGTTTTCCGTCTGCACTGGCTTATAAAAATGATCGTGCAGTTTTCCGTCGCCGGCATCGCAATCTCCCAGGGCGTCGTGATTAATCAGATTCATCTCGGCGGTGATTACGTCCAGCTCGGCGTATGGAGCTATCCGCTCACGCTTCTGTGGATCGTCGGGCTCACCAACGCCATCAATCTGATTGACGGGCTGGACGGACTCGCCTGCGGCGTTTCCGCCATCAGTTCTCTCTCGATTCTCTGCGTGATGCTGCTCCTCGGCGATATGGGATCGGCGCTGATTACCGCTATCCTTGCCGGTGCCTGCATCGGATTTCTTCCGTTCAACCGAAATCCCGCGCGCATTTTTATGGGGGATTCGGGTGCTTTGTTCCTCGGCTTCACGTTCGCAGTGATCTCCATCGAGGGCGTGTTCAAGCTCCACACAATCCTTTCTTTCATGATTCCGCTTTCCATTTTCGCCTTTCCGATCGTTGATACGCTCACGGCGATCATCCGCCGTCTCTTGCACGGAAAGAATCCCTTCGCGCCCGATCGCGGGCATCTGCATCACAAGCTGATCGATCTCGGCTTCACGCAAAAGGAGACGGTCGGCATCCTGTATGCGATCTGCGGCATCCTCGGACTGGTCGCAATCACGTTTACCGAAACGATGTTTCAAAACGAGCGCCTGCTCAAATCCATCATGCTCGCGGCAGCGGCGCTGATTATCTTCTGGCTGAATTACATCATCATGAAAAATCCGTCCACACGGTATCTTTCAGGTCTTTTCGATCCGAAGGAAATTCCGCCGGAGCAGCTCTCCCCAATGAAAAAAGAAGAACCGGCAGAAGCACCGCAGGATGCCGGGGTACACACCGATGAAACGGACAAAAAATAAAGAAAAGCGTTCGGACATCACCGTTCTTCCCATCGCGCCGGGCACCATGATACTGAGCGGCGCTATGCTGCTCGCGTTTCTGATTCTGCTCGTCGTTCTCAATCTGAACGGGATGATCGATCTGCCAAACTGGATAGAGCGCATCATCGGCACGGCGGAAAACGTGAGCGATGACGGCGACAGCTTCGGCGAATCGTTTCTTGTATCCCTGAGCGGAACACCGCAGAATACAGGAAATACCGTGTTTATTGACTCCGATCCGAACGCACTCCTCGCCGCTCTCCTGGAAACGGAACCGGCACCCTCCTATTATCAAAGCTGCACAGTCAGCCGCACAAACGCAGAGGGCGCGTCACTGACCAGGCAGATATTTCGTCTCGTATCGGGTGGGAACGAGTACACGGAAATCCTTTTCCGCGGACAGCTCGAACGGGCAGTTACGCTGAATGAAACCGCCGTGCGCATCACGGAACAAAATCAAACGCGCGTATTCCCCCGTACCGCTGATTCGGTTTTCACGGCGGAAAGCGAAATCGGATTTCCCTCTCTGTCGCGCTTGAAACAGCTGATCGGCAAGGCGGAAACAGGTGAATACACCCTGTCACTCAGCGCAACTGCGGACACAACATGTATCCGCGCGGCATTCACCGATACGCTGAGCGGTACGCGAGAAGTCTTCGACATCCTCCCCGATCTCGGTGTAATTTTTGCCGCGCAATCGTATCTGCCCGGCGAGGACACGCCGTACTATTCGCTCACCACAACGTCACTCCTCTCGGATGTCACAGGATTTGACAACTCTATCTTTGAAATCCCCAATTCGTAAGCAAACGTGAAAGGAACTACCGATATGCCGAAAAACACTGCCCGTGAACGGCGTAAGCTGAACGCTGTTGACTACTTTATCCTCATCGCCGCCATCCTTTGCATTGCCGGTGCCGTCCTCCGCATAGCGGTCGGAAACGCGGGCGGCTCGCTCTCCTCTCCGATCACATCGGAGGATTATGTTGTGTCGTTCAAAATCGAAAACATCCGCAACACCTCCACGGAATACCTTACAGAGGGTGAAGTGTTCTATATTGAATCCACGAAACAGTACATGGGGAAGATCACGGGCAACGTCACCGTGACACCGGCTCTGTTTTATATTGAGGACGCAAACGGAAACTATGTCCAGACATATGCGCCGGACAACGGCGATGCCTCCCGCAGAGATGTGATCGGTACTATGCTTGTCAGCGGATACATGGGAGAGAGCGGATTTTTGCTCGGCGGCTCCACGCCGCTTGCCGCGAACAAGGAGCTCACAGTTCGCAGTAAAAATCTCTCCATAAAGATTATCATCACCGATATTGTGAAAGCATCGTAAATAAATCAACCCTCCGCCTATACTGCGCGGAGGGTTTGTCTTTATTGCTTGCCTTTTTTTCTGAGCCACACGGCAAGGATGATGCCGCCGATCAATAAAACGGCACCGATCGCCACGATAATACCGCCGAGGATACCGACGGGATTGAACGTCTCCACTTGGGGAAGCCCACTGTCAAACGGACTTCCGTAGAATCCTGCGCCGAAGTCCTGCATCATACTCTCGACGCTCGATTCATACGAGGACACCATCAAATTTGAAATAATCGCCGCGGCACCACCGATCAGCAGAAAGAGCGCACCGACAACGGCAACGTACACGCCCGCAAGCCAGCCGAAGCGGCGAAGTCCTCGTCCGATAAAACCGGGTGCACTGTCCATCCATTTCGGATATTTCGGCGCATCGGCTTTGGACGGCGGCACGTCCTCAGTCTGCGTGCCTGTCCGCATTTCGGGCGGCTCCTCCTCGGAGAGAAGGAAATCAACCGTAACGCCGAACACAGCCGAAAGCGTTTTCAGCTTCGCAATCTCCGGCTCGGATTCACCCGTCTCCCATTTGCTGACCGCCTGACGGGACACGCCGATCTGCTCGGCAAGCTCCTCCTGCGATTTGCCTGTTTTCTTTCGGTAATAAAAAATCTTCTCGGACAGCTTCATACGTATTCTCCTTTCTGTCTGTACAAACAGTATATCGGATCGAGCCAAAAAACACCACCAATTTCGCCTTGCAATTGCGCAACCGTCGGTTGCAATCGGCAAAAAAGGTCTTATGCAAGGAAAAAATCGCCGCGAATCGATGATCCGCGGCAATTTTTATCAGTGTTTGATTTCGGGCGGACGCTGTGACTGTGCCAGCTCTTCTTCGCGGCGGCGGCGCTCCTCTTCGCGCTTTCTCTCCTGCTCGGCGAGATGCTGGGCGCGCTTTTCGTTCTCCTCCGCACTGCGGCGGCGCTTCTCCGCGACCATTTCCTCCAGTTCCTCGTACGTCACGGGGGCTTCGTCCGTCGCGTCCATAGCGCGGTTGAACTGCTCCTCCTCCATGATCTCGTTCTTCATAAGGAAGCCGGCGATATAGTGGAGCTTCTCCATCTGTTCCTTGAGAATTTTCTCGGCGGCGGCATAGCAGTCCGTAATGATCCGCTTGATCTCGGTATCAATATCCGATGCGGTCTGCTCGGAATAATTGCGCGTGTTGTTGAAATCGCGTCCGAGGAACACCTCGTCTCCGCCGGAATCGTGACCGTACAGAATCGGTCCGAGCAGATCGGACATACCGTACTTCGTGACCATGCCGCGGGCGATTGACGTCGCGCGCTGAATATCGTTCGACGCACCAGTTGAAATATCGTCCATGATGAGTGCCTCTGCCACACGGCCCGCAAGCAGCGTGGTAATCTCGTTCACCATATCATTCTTGGACATATAGGAGCGATCCTCCTTCGGGAGAGACAGCGTATAACCGCCGGCTCTGCCGCTGGGGATGATCGAAATCTGATGGACGGGATCGTTTTCCTGCACCGCGCGCGTGACGATGGCGTGACCTGCCTCGTGGTACGCGGTGAGCTTTTTCTCCTTCTCGGAGATAACCTTCGATTTCTTCTGCGGACCGACGATAACCTTAATCATCGCCTCCTCGAGATCGTTCATACCGATGAGGGATTTGCCCTTCCGTGCGGCAAGGAGTGCCGCCTCATTCAGAAGATTGGCAAGATCCGCGCCCGTGAAGCCGACCGTAGTCTTGGCAACCACGCTGAGATCGACCTCGTTTTCAAACGGCTTGTTCTTCGCGTGAACCTTGAGAATTTCCTCGCGCCCCTTGATGTCGGGATAGTTTACGGTGATCTGTCTGTCAAAACGACCGGGGCGAAGCAGTGCGGGATCGAGAATATCGGGGCGGTTTGTCGCCGCAAGGACGATCACGCCGTCGTTCGTACCGAAGCCGTCCATCTCGACAAGAAGCTGATTGAGTGTCTGCTCTCTTTCGTCGTGACCGCCGCCGAGACCTGCGCCTCTGTGACGACCGACCGCATCGATCTCATCGATGAAGATGATGGATGCAGGGGATTTTTTCGCAGTCTCAAACAGATCGCGCACGCGGGATGCGCCGACACCGACGTACATCTCCACGAAATCGGAGCCGGAAATGGAGTAGAACGGCACGCCTGCCTCGCCTGCAACAGCCTTGGCGAGAAGCGTTTTACCCGTACCGGGAGGACCTACGAGCAGGACACCGTGCGGAATCCGTGCGCCGAGCTTCGTGAAGTACGAGGGATCGCGCAGGAACTCAACGATTTCCTCCAGCTCCGCCTTTTCTTCATCGGCACCGGCTACGTCCTTGAACAAAACCTTGTTCTTATCCGAAGAAATGAGCTTCGCCTTCGCTCTGCCGAACGATGCAATCTTTGAGCCCTTACCGCCGCCGCTCATATTGACCATGAAGAAAATCCACACGGCGATAATAAGCACAATAATGATGATATACGGCAGATACGCCACCCAGATCGGGATGCTCTTCGGTGCCGGAATATCATACGCTTCGATGATACCGTTTTCATACTGTTCGGCGACGGTATCTCCGAGCGCCCACAAAAAGAGATCGAGATTTCTGAGCTCATATGTGTAAAGCGCCTCGCCCTCCGAGCCGTCTGTCAGGACGACACGCACCGTCATCGTGAGCAGATTTTCCTCATCAATGACAAATTCCTTGACCTGCTCATTTTCGAAGTACGTAATCACGTCACTGAAGGTGACCTCCTCTTTCGGGAGGCTTTGGAACAGTGCCGCCGTTCCGAAAATAATCACACCGATCAAAACGATATAGAAAATGGCAATCTTAAAGTTGCTTTTCATGCATTCCTCCGAGCCTCATCTGTCCGCACTCTTGACAGACAGACGGCAATTGATAGTAAGCGGATAAACCCGCGTATTTATTTCTCGTAAACCTCGCGCTTCAGGATGCCGACATACGGCAGTGCGCGGTATTTTTCCGCATAATCCAGTCCGTAGCCGATAACAAACTCATCCGGAATGCTCGCACCGACGTAGTCGGACACGAAATCCACCTCGCGGCGCGACGGCTTATCGAGCAGCGTGCACGTTTTGACGCTTCTCGCGCCGTTGAGGCGCAGATACTCCGTCAGATAGGAGAGTGTCTTACCGCTGTCGATGATGTCCTCCACGATCAGGATATTACACTCGCTGAGGTCGGAACGGCACAAATCGAGATGAATTTTGATACGGCCGCTTGTGCTTGTGCCTGCGCCGTATGAGGATACTTTCATAAAATCGATCTCGACAGGCAGCGTGATCTTCTTCATGAGATCGCCCATAAAGACGACGCTTCCCTTCAGTATGCCGAGCAGCACCAGCTTGCCGTCCGTGTTTTTGTAATCCGCGTCGATTTTCGCCGCGATCTCCGTGGTGATGCGATCAATTTCCTCTTGGGAAACGAGAACGCGTTCCACGTCTGCGTGTATCATAGTTTCGCTCATGTCCGTCAGAACTCCTTTGGTCATTCATATATATAGTGCCGCACATCGGGCGGAGTATGCGATTTACAAAAGAAAATATGTGAAAACAACGTATCCTTCCGCACTCGGTGCACGGGCAGTCGATTTCCCGTCCCGATACGGCAGAGAAGGAACCCACAAAACACCGCCGTCATCACAGAAAACAGGAAGCCGCGCACGCTCCGCCGGCGGAATCTTTGCCTCATTGAGCATTTTTTTCACAAGGCGCGTCATACCGCCTGTGCGGATGCTGTCTCCGCCGCGGCGGAAACGCACGAGCACTGTACCTTTAATTGTATCAAACGGTATTGCCGCACGTATAGATAATTTGTAAATATTTTGACAATCTTCCTCTATTTCGGGGATTTTTTCCTTCCACACCCGTTCCATACGGACACCGAAGCCGTAATGGGGGAAAAGATTGTCGCCCAGCATAAGCGGAACCTCGAAATCCGGATCGGGCTCGGGAATTTCCGCCTTGCCCTGCTCCATCGTCAGAAGTCTGCCCGCAATCACAGCCGTAATATCCCCGGGCAAGCTCACACGCGAAAATCCGCCTGCTCGCACCGCACGCATGACGTCGTGAATATGCTGTGCGCTCAGATCGCGCCGTCCGCCTGCCGCGTTCTCGTACAGAATCACGATACAGCGGGAAAGCAATGCGTCGGACAGCGGATGCAGACGGTCGAGCGAGATAAACGTCTCCTTTGACGTCTGCCCAAGAACCTCCTCCGCCATCTCGCGCAGATATGCCGCATCGGCACGAAGCGACTCACTCATCCGCGCGACCGACACCGCCGGATCCGCCGCAATCTGCCGCATCAGCGGCACGATCTCCTTGCGGATGAAATTGCGCGTGTATGCCGGATCCGCATTGGTCGAATCGGTCACAAACAAAATCTCCTCCGCACGGCAGTAGTCGCGGATATCCTCCGCCGTGCAGGCAAGCAGCGGACGAATGATATTCCCACGCACGGGCGGGATGCCGCAAAGACCGTCAAGCGCCGTACCCCGTGCCAAACGGAACAGCACCGTCTCCAGATTATCGTCAGCGGAGTGCGCGGTCGCAATCCGCGTGCCTTCTTCCTCTGCCGCAATGCGATCAAGTGCCTCATACCGAAGCGTGCGCGCCGCTTCCTCAAGCCCCACGGAGTGCTCCGCGCCGTAGGCAGGAGCATCGACTTTTTCCAAACGGAAATCAATCCCGCGCACCGCACAGAAATCCGCACAGAATGCCGCATCGCGGTCGGCTTCCTCGCCGCGGATTCCGTGATGCACATGCACGGCGACAAGCGGAATCTTCACCTCGGAACAGTATGCAGACAGAAGCACGAGCAGTGCCGCAGAATCCGCACCGCCCGAATAGGCGGCGAGCACACGGCGGCAGTCGGTCATGATCGGCTGAATCGGTGCGACATCCATCGATGCACGAAACGTCCGAGCCACAGTATGAAGATTCTTGTGCATATCGCACCTCCTTACAGATTATATGGATTTCAAAACAGATTCTTCCATCGCACCGCACGCGCACAAAAGAAGCACACTCATGAGAATATGCTCGATCATGGGCGGCACTTCGGAAAGAAGCATCCCCCACGCCATCGCCGCAGACGGGCAGAAGGCAATCGTCCAGACGTGGACGGCTATGTAAAGCGCATCGATCAGAGCGATCACCCAGAAAAGATGCGACAAACGGGCAAACAAACGGCGAAATGCGCCTTTGCCGAAAAAAGTTCGTTTCAGCATTTTTTCTCCTTTTTCCAATGAATCTTTCCTTAAACAGTATACCACACACGATAGCGGATCGCAAGCGGAAACAGTCGGGAGGAAAGGACGTAGGCGGCAGCACGGGAGAAAAAAGCGTACACTGTAATAGTATACCATAAATTATGGATGATTTCAACAGGTAAACGGAAGAAACAGCGAGAGAATATCGAGTCAAGGTTGACTTTTTTGAAAAGAAATGATATAATAAAGATGCCACACAACCGAATACAGAAAAAATCAGCATGGGTGTGCTTTTTTGCCTTTTGGTAAAAATGCATTCTCTGCTTTTTCGCGCTCGTGCTGATTTGCTGAAAAAGTTGTGTGGCAACAATCAGAGATGCGTTTTTCGTGCGTCTTCTTGATGGAGGCGCATTTTTTAATGGACGCAGGACAAAGGAGAATGACTATGAGAAAATTTTGGTTGACTTTGGCGATGGCAGTGCTTTTGACATGTCTGTTCGCCGTAAGCGTCAGCGCGGCGAACGTGGTAGATTCGGGCAAATGCGGAGACAACGTAACATGGACGCTGTACGATGACGGCGAGCTTGTGATAGAGGGTACGGGAGGGATGTTTGATTGGTTTATAGGTTCACATCCCGCGCCACCGTGGTATTCCCACAGCAGCTCAATAAAAAAAGCCACAATTAAAAACGGTGTTACAAACATCGGTGCCTGCGCCTTTTACTACTGTAGCAACCTTACATCCGTGAGTATTCCGAACACTGTATCAAGCATTAAGCATGGTTTTCTTCGAGGTTGCGAAAATATTACATCAGTAACAATTCCGAAAAACGTGACAGATATCGCCAGTGATGCCTTTTATTACTGCAAATCACTGCTGAGTATACGTGTTGATCCCGATAACCCCAACTATTCTTCCGATGCCATCGGAGTGCTTTTCAACAAAGATAAAACAGCACTGATCGCATATCCTCCGGGAAAAAGCGGCTCATACTCTATCCCCTCCACAGTATTGACCATTTATGCTGAATCTTTTAAAGAGTGCGACAAGCTCACATCAGTAACCATCCCCAACAGTGTGACAAGTATCGGCAACGACGCTTTTGGTTATTGTGACGGTTTAACTTCAGTAACAATCCCAAACAGCGTAACAAAAATAGGAGGTTCTCCTTTTTGTGGTTGTAAATCGCTGACAAGCATTCGCGTCGATTCTGGTAATCCAAAATACTCCGCCAGTTCCGACGGTGTTCTCTTTGACAAGGAAAAAACCTTACTAATACAATATCCTGCTGGAAAAACAGGCTCATATGCTATCCCTAATAGTGTTACGAGTCTTGGCTATCAAGCGTTTGAGTCTTGTGGCGGTTTAACATCATTAACAATTCCAAACAGTGTCAAATACATTGGCTATTCTTGTTTTTTTGATTGTGATAGTCTCGTAACATTGACACTTTCAGGTGTAATAGAGATTGGCCAAATCGCTTTCGTTTCCTGCGACAATCTTACATCAGTAATAATTCCAAATAGTACGACAGCCATCCACTGGCGCGCTTTTGCTAATTGCACAAAACTTACGTCTGTTACGATTCTTAGCAAAAACATAGAATTTGACACACTCATTTTTGACTACTCTCCCTCCACGTTCACTATCCACGCCTATCCGGGTTCTACTGCTGAAACATATGCAAAACAAAACGACCATAAATTTGTTGTTTTAACTACACCGCCCCCACATACACATACGCCAGGCGCGGCAGCAACCTGTACCACCGCGCAAACATGTACCTCCTGCGGCACGGTTCTTGCCAAAGCAACAGGACACAAACCCGGCGCGGCAGCGACTTGCACCACTGCGCAAACCTGTACTTCATGTGGTACTGTCCTCGCCAAAGCAACAGGACACAAACCCGGTGCGGCAGCGACTTGCACCACTGCGCAAACCTGTACTTCATGCGGTGAGATCTTGGCAGAAGCAACAGGGCATACGGAAGTGTGGGCAGGAAACGAAGACCATCCCCATGATTTTACAGTCAGCTGTTCCGTATGCGGCATAACACTATACACCGGGCACATGCAATCTCCATCAGACTGTAAAGAATGTTTCCCCGATACGCACTTCCCTGATGCGGACGCACCTGCCACAGACGCGCCCATCACAGACGCACCCATCACAGACGCACCCGATACGGAAGCGTCCGAAACCGAACCGCCTGTGTTCGATACCCCCGATGCGGTCGCTGACACAGCCGCATCCGTCCGCGGTGCACAAATCCGCCACACTCTCTGGATCAGCTTTGTCGTTGTTTTCTGCGTAGTCATCGCCGTATACGAACTCATTCACTTACGAAACAAAAACACCAAAGACGAATCGGAATCATAAAACAACCGCCGCACGGATGTGCGGCGGTTCTCTTTATTCGTTTATACTTCCTCGGGAGCGTCTTCCTCGCAGACGGCCTTGCCGCACGCGGGGCAGATCATATCCGCCGGATCCATCGATTCGTCGAAGTAAATTTTCTCACTGCAGGCGGGGCACATGAGACAGCGGAAGCCGTCCTCATCCTCGCCGTAGCAATCCTCAGCGTGATCGCACTCGTCGCAATCGCCGCCGCACGCCTCGCACTCGAAATCGTCATCATCGTCGTACTCGTCAAGATCGTACTCGTCATCGTACACATAATCCTCTACATAACCGAGATCTTCGTCAAGCTCGTCCACGTAGTCGTTCAGCGTTTCGATGTCCTTCTCAAGCTCGGTGATCTTTGCGCTCATATCTCCCACGAGATCAAGCAGTGCGTTGATGATCTTCGTTTCCGGCTTCTGCGGATCGAGGGAAAGTCCCTCTGCGAGTCCTTTCAGGTATGCGCTCTTTTCGTTTACGTTCATGATTTCACCATTTCCTTTCAGATTTCTGTGCCTATGCGTTCGGATTCGGGAAAACTTATGCTCTTTCGATGTACTCGCCCGTTCTGGTGTCGATACGGATTCTTTCGCCTGCGTTGATAAAGATCGGAACACGGACAACCGCACCGGTCTCCATCGTTGCGTTCTTCGTTACACCGGTAGCGGTATCGCCGCGGACACCGGGCTCGGTGTCAACGATCTCAAGCTCAACGAACATCGGCGGCTCGATGGCAAACACCTTCTCCTTGTAGGAGGAAACGCGGCAGATCATCTCTTCCTTGACAAATTTGAAGTTGTCGGAAAGGAGAGCCTTGTCGAGCGGCATCTGCTCGTAGGACTCCATATCCATGAAGTAGTACAGATCGCCGTCGTTGTAGAGATACTGCATCTCCTTACGGTCGATGCGTGCATCCTGGAACTTATCGGTGGGGTTGAAGGTCTTCTCAATGACCGCGCCGGTAATGACGTTGCGGAGCTTGGTGCGGACGAAAGCCGCGCCCTTACCGGGCTTAACGTGCTGGAACTCAATGACGGACATTACCTGACCGTCCATGTCAAACGTGATACCGTTTTTGAAATCGCCTGCTACTACCATACTGTTCGTTGCCTCGTTTTGCGAAGCAATCTCCTTTCAAATATGAAAAAATGTATTTGTGAGTATATTACACTATATTGTATCCTATTTTCGGAAAAATTGCAATAGGAGTCGCGGATTTTTTTGGATTTTTGCGCAAAATTCCGCTTAAATTTCGATCATTTCCTTCGCTGCGGCGGTCATATTGCGGTTTCCGCCCGCTTCAACGACGACCATATCCTCAATCCGGCAGCCGTATTTGCCTTCAAGATAGATGCCCGGCTCAACCGTTACGATCTCGCCTGCGCGCAGTGTTCTCTCGCCCACCGCCCAGGAAAGATTCGGCAGCTCGTGAATTTTCAACCCGACGCCGTGACCGAGGCTGTGCCCGAACGCGCCCTTGTAGCCGGCGTTATCGATGATGTCGCGCGCGACCTTGTCCATATCTGCGTTCTTTTTGCCCTCGTCGATTGCATCGAGCGCGGCAAGCTGTGCTTTGAGCACAGTATCATACAGCCGACGCATATCGGCGTCCGCCTTGCCGATCACGACCGTGCGCGTCATATCGGAGCGGTATCCGTCCACGCACGCGCCGAAATCCATCGTGAGGAATCCCTTTTCCAGCTTGACGTTGCGCGGCACGCCGTGCGGCACGCTCGATGCGGTACCGGAGACGGCGATCGTCTCGAATCCGGGTTTATCGGCGCCGTTTCGCTTCATAAAATAGTCCAGCTCTGCGGCGACCTCAATCTCGGTCATGTTGTAGTTCATCATCTTCAGAACGTGATCGAGCGCGGCCTCCGCGATCCTTTGTGCGCGAATCATTTTCTCAATCTCGTCCTCCGTTTTGATCGAACGGATTTCCTCCAAAGCCGCGCCGAGCGGCACAAATTCGCACTCGGGCAGATCCGCCTTCAGCGCGTTGTACGCGCGGCAGGTGAGATCGGCGTCCTCGTATCCGACGGTGCGGATTTTGTGCTCCTCAAAAAGCGGAAGCAGGTACTTCTTGCGTCCGCCCTCGGGCAAAATCACGGTGCAGTCGGGGAAAACCTCGTTCTTCGCCGCCTCTACGTAGCGGAAATCGGCAAAGACATACGATTTCTCCGCCGTGACGAGCATCCAGCCGTCGGGATTGTGGAAATCGGAAAAATACTGATGATTCGCCTCCGAGGTGATCCAGACCGCGTCGAGACCGAGGCGGCGCATCTCCGCACGGAGCTTTTCGTATCGGATGTTCATGCTTATCTCCTTCTCTCACCGCGTCACAGGTGCGTATGACGGCGGCGGTATTCGTTTACATACGGCTGCTCCAGCCACCGTTTGAAGCGGAAGAACAGCGTCTTTTTATCCTTGATCGGCGGCACGATGATCGCCGTCAGCCCTGCCCGTTTTGCCGCGAGTGCATCGGTCAGAAGCTGATCGCCGAGCAACGCAGTGGAGGTCACGTCCGTGCCCATCGCCTGCATCGCGCGAAAGATCGCCTTTACCGACGGCTTTTTCGCATCGGGGAACGCAGGGAATCCAAACGGCTTATTGAAACGCGTCACCCGCGCGGCATCGTTGTTTGACACAAACACAATTTTGATCCCCGCCGCACGCATTTCGGCGCACCAACGGCGCACGTCCTCCGGCGGATCGGGATCGTCATACGTGGCAAGCGTGTTGTCAATATCGCAGATGAGTCCGCGCACGCCTATCTGCCTGAGCATATCGGGCTTGACGTTACAGAAATGCTCCGTCATCAAATCGGGGATGAGGTATCTCTCAAAAAGCATGGCTTACGCTTCGTCATCCTCCGCCGTGACCTTAATAGAAAGCTCGGTGAGTGCCTTCTCGTCCGTCTTTGCGGGGCAGGCGGACATGATCTCGGATGCGTTCTGCATCTTCGGGAACGCGATAACCTCGCGGATGTCCTCCAGCCCGAGAAGCAGTGCTACCACACGGTCGAGACCGAACGCAAGACCGCCGTGCGGCGGCACGCCGTACTTGAACGCCTCAAGCAGGAAGCCGAACTTCTCCTGTGCCTCGTCCTCGGGGATACCGAGCGCCTTGAACATACGGTTCTGCATCTCCGTCGTATGGATACGGATCGAGCCGCCGCCGAGCTCCGTGCCATTCAGAACGATGTCGTAAGCACGGGCGCGTACACGGGCAGGATCGGTGTCAAGATACGGAAGATCCTCCTCCATCGGCATGGTGAAGGGATGGTGCTTTGCGTAGAAGCGGCCGTCCTCCTCGCTGTACTCAAGAAGCGGAAACTCAACCACCCAGAGGAAGTTGAACTTCGACTTGTCGATCATATCCATGCGGCGCGCCATCTCGCAGCGGAGTGCGCCGAGGGCATCGAACACCATCGTATTCTTGCCGGCGATGACGAGCAGAAGATCGCCCGTCTTGTTGCCTGCGCGATCAAGGATCGCCTTCACCTCGTCCTCAGTGAGGAATTTCGCAAAGGAGGACGAAACGGCATCTGCGGCGTTCTTATACCACGCCACGCCCTTGGCACCGTAGGATTTCACAAATTCGGTGAGGGAGTCGATCTCCTTACGGGACAGCTTCGCGCCGCCCTCGACATTGATCGCGCGGACACTGCCGCCGTCGGCGACGGCACCGCTGAACACGGCAAATCCGCAATCCTTCACGAGATCGGACAAATCGCAAAGCTCCATGCCGAAGCGGGTGTCGGGCTTATCGGAGCCGTATCTTTCCATTGCCTCCTTCCACGTCATGCGCGGGAACGGCGTGGGAAGATCCTTACCGAAGAATTTCGCAAAGACCGTCTTGAGAAAGCCCTCGTTGATTGCGATAATATCGTTCTCATCGGCAAAGGAGATCTCCTCGTCGATCTGCGTGAACTCGGGCTGGCGGTCGGCACGGAGGTCCTCATCACGGAAGCAGCGTGCGATCTGGATATAGCGGTCAAAGCCCGAATACATGAGCAGCTGCTTATAGAGCTGCGGCGACTGCGGAAGTGCATAAAACTTGCCGGGATGTACGCGGCTGGGCACGAGATAGTCACGTGCGCCCTCGGGTGTCGGCTTAACGAGAATCGGCGTCTCGATGTCGATAAAGCCGCAGTCGGCAAAATAGTTTCTCGCGATCTGCGTGATCTGCGCACGCGCCATGATATTTCTCTGCATATCGGGGCGGCGGAGATCAAGATAGCGGTGGAAAAGGCGAAGCTCGCTCTTTACGTCGCTGTCCTCCACAATCGCAAACGGGGGCGTCTGCGCGACGGAGAGAATCTTGAATCCGTCCACGGCGATCTCGATCTCACCGGTGGGGATGTTTTTGTTGACAGCACCCTCACCGCGGGAACGGACGACGCCCTGTGCGGCGATGACAAATTCCGCACGAACGGAGAATGCTTCATCGAAGATTGCCTTGTCCGTATTCTCGTCAAAGGCGAGCTGGACGATACCCGTGCGGTCACGGAGATCGATAAAGATGAGGCTGCCGAGGTCGCGCTGCTTCTGGCACCAGCCGGTGACAGCGACTCTCTCGCCGATATTCGCGGACGTAAGCGTGCCGCAGTAGTGGGTTCTTTTATCTGCCTGACTGAAGGACTGTACCATAATTATATCCTGCCTTTCTGAATTTCGTTTATGCGTTGATCTCACCGAGCAGAATCTCTGCGGCATCGGCGAGCGTGATTTCTTTCTGTGTGCCGTCTTCCATGTTGCGAAGCTGTGCCTTGCCGGACTCAATCTCGCTGTCGCCCAGAATGAGCGTCCGGCGCGCGCCGATCTTGTCGGCGTACTTCATCTGCGCCTTGAGAGAACGTGCCATAATATCGCACTCGGCGTAGATGCCCTTCGCACGCAAGTTCTGCGTGACGGTGAGTGCAACCGCCCGTGCGGCGTCACCCATCGGGGCGAGATAGACCTCGGGGCGCGGTGCGGCAGGCGGCGTGACACCGCTCTGCTCCATGGCGAGGATGAGGCGCGTCAGTCCCATACCGAAGCCGATGCCGGGCATGGACGGACCGCCGAGCTGTTCCATAAGACCGTCGTAGCGGCCGCCGCCGCAGACGGTGCTCTGTGCACCGATACCGCCGGCGATAAATTCAAAGACGGTGCGGGTGTAGTAATCCAGACCGCGAACGATGTGCGGATCGATCGTATACGCGATACCTGCGGCGTCGAGATAGCGGCGGAGTGCCGTCATGTGATCGGCGCAATCGGGACAGAGGTTATCGACCGTGGTCGGCGCCTCCGCGGCGAGTTTTGCACACGCCTCATTCTTGCAGTCGAGCACGCGAAGCGGATTCGTGTGAAGTCTCTGGCGGCACGTCTCGCAGAGCTTGTCCTCGTTCTCCTCAAAATAGGAGATCAGTCTGGCGCGGTACGCGGGACGGCAGTGCGGACAGCCGATGGAGTTGATGTGCAGAGACACATCCTTGATGCCAAGCTCCTTGATAACCGTATCGGCAAGGGAGATCACGGTGAAATCCGCAGACGGATCGGCGGCACCGAACATCTCCGTACCGAACTGGTAAAACTCGCGGCTTCTGCCTGCCTGCGGCTTCTCGTAGCGGAAGCAGCTGATGAGGTAGAAGAGCTTCAGCGGCATCGTGTCGGAGCACTTGCCGTTCTCCAAAACGGCGCGGACGACGGAAGCCGTCCCCTCGGGGCGAAGCGCAAACGTTCTGCCCTCTTTATCCTCGAAGGTGTACATCTCCTTCTGCACGACGTCCGTTGTCTCACCGACGCCGCGGTGGAAGAGCCCGAGCTCCTCAAACGTAGGCGTGCGAATCTCGCCGAAGCCAAAGCGGCGCGCGACGTCACGCACGGTATCCTCAATATGATTCCAGATATACACGTCGGGCGTCATGATGTCCATGGTACCGCGCGGTTTTCTGATTTTTTCCATATGCACCTCCGAAGAAAAGAAAATGTCAAATAAACATTCGTATACATTATAATAGTATAGCAAAAAATGCGCCGCAAATCAAGAGGGACGCACAAATATCCGCACGATTTTGGAGGATTTTTCTTGCGCGGACAAAAAAGCCCGACAGATTTTAAGGTCTGTCGGGGGGATTGATTCATTTTTGAAAAACTGCGGTTATCTCTGTTCCATCCATTCTGATTTCAACAAACTGTACATACAGGCATCCACAATTCCTTTATTGCTCCAATCCGCTTGGCGAAGCGTTCCCTCATAGCGCAGTCCGCACTTTTGCATCACTTTTCCCGAATTCGGATTGTTCGGATCGTGCTGAGATTCTATCCGGTTTACGCCCACCTCTTCAAAGAAAAACGGAATGATTGCTTTGAACGCTTCGGTTGTAAATCCCCGATGCCACCATCGGCTGCCAATGCAATACCCAACATGAACCATATTGAGCTTCTCATTTTTCCCGACTACACTGATTGAGCCGATCGGTTCTCCGATTTCTTTCAGGACAATCGCCCACTGATAAAAATCCCGCTGTGCGTATTCTTCTGTCCATTCGCGCAGGACTGTTTCTGCCTCACGGATATCCGTCGCCGTCTTCCACCGCAGAAATTCCGTAACTTTCGCGTCACTTTCCCAATTTCGGAACATGGCTTCCGCATCACTCATAAAAAACGGACGAAGCACCAATCGTTCTGTTTCTATCGTTTTTGTTCCTTGATGATTCACTCTGACCTCCCGGGATTTCCCCCTCAGTTTTACGTTTTTTCGCTTTCACTCTCTATTCATCTGCATACAGCTCATCATAACGCCACCGTTTCGAATTGTCGCGGATGTACCGCAGATGCTCCTCGTAATCCTCACGGTCGCGGATGATGCGGTCATAGAAGGAGCGTTGCCAAATTTGCCCGTCAAACGGAGGCAAAATCCCGTCCTTCACCATTTTTGTGTATTCAACAGTAGAATACCTCTTAAACGATTGAACGATAGTCGAGATCGTAGGGGCGGATTCCATATCCACCCGTAATATCGTTATGATCGCATGAAAATGATTTGGCATAACGACATACATGGGAGACTCAACGCCCTCATATCGTTCTATCGTTTCAACAAATGTTCTTTCCACCATGCGGGCGGATATGGAATCCGCCCCTACGGGTGCAAACAACGGCGCTCTGTCTTTCGTACAGATTGTAATAAAATATGCACCGTTTCGGCTGTAATCAAAACCTTGCAGCCTTGGCGTTTTTCTTTTCGGTAACTCTTCCATCCCCGCGCCCCTGTCACAAAAATCGGCAGAGGAAAATCCCCTGCCGATTCGGATGTGCTTCTTATTTTACAAGCTCCATGGTGTCCTTGGCGATCATGAGTTCCTCGTTGGTCGGGATCATGAGCATCTTGACCTTCGCGTTCGGAGTGGACAGATCGTACTCCTTGGAGGTGCGCTTTGCCTCTGCGTTTACTGCGGGATCGATCTCCACGCCGATGAACGCGAGCTTCTCGGCAACACGTGCGCGATACTGCGGATTGTTCTCGCCGATACCGCCGGTGAATACGATCGCGTCAACGCCGCCCATAGCTGCTGCGTAGCCGCCGATCAGCTTCGTGAGCTGGTGGCAGAGCATGTTCTCGATGAGCTGGTAGCGTGCATTGCCTGCCTTCGCCCCCTCTTCGATGTCACGGTTGTCGCTCGTAACCTGGGAAACGCCGAGGATACCGGACTTCTTGTTCATGATCGTGTCGATCTCATCGGGCATGAGGTTCTCCTTCTTCATGAGAAGCGGAACGATTGCCGGATCGATGGAGCCGCAGCGCGTACCCATCATGATACCCTCAAGAGGCGTAAGACCCATGGAAGTATCAAAGCACTTGCCCGCGTCAACGGCTGCAAGGGAGGAGCCGTTGCCGAGGTGGCAGGTGACGATCTTCGCGTCGGTACGGCCGAGCATAGCGGCAGCGCGCATGCTGACGTAGCGGTGGGAGGTACCGTGGAAGCCGTAGCGGCGGATGCGGTACTTCTCGTAGTACTCATACGGCAGAGCGTAGAGGTATGCGTAATCGGGCATCGTCTGATGGAAGCCGGTGTCAAACACAGCGACCTGCGGTACGCCGGGCATCATAGCCTCGCACGCGCGGATACCGGTGAGGTTGTGGGGATTGTGAAGCGGACCGAGCTCGCAGCACTCCTCAATCGCTGCGATAACGTTCTCGTCAACGATAACGGAGCCGGAGAACTTCTCGCCGCCGTGGAGCACGCGATGACCGACTGCGGAAATCTCGGAGAGAGACTCGAGCACACCGTTCTCCTTGGAAACGAGGGTGTCGAGAACGAGCTTGACAGCCTCCTTGTGGTTTGCCATCTGGATCTCGATCTTGTAATCGTCGCGACCGTCCACCTTGTGCTTGAAATTGCCGCCTGCGATACCGATACGGTCGCACATACCCTTTGCGAGCACGCTGTCGGTGTCCATGTCAAACAGCTGATACTTGATGGAGGAGCTGCCGGCGTTGATAACCAGAATCTTCATTGTAAAAACCATCCTTTATTATGTGATAAAAGTGAAATGTTTGTGAAAAGCACACTTTTTACCATTATAGCACCGCGCGCGGAAATTGTCAAGGCACACGGCACAATTCCCGTGCAAATCCTGCATAAATCCCGTCCGTTTGGGGAAGAATGATGCATCCCACAAACGGCGGAGGTTGTTTTTTATGAAAATCATGGCATGGATCACGGCATCGTTTCTGGCGGCATATTTGCTGCTCTCCTGCTTTCCCCTTTCCGGGGAGGAGGCAATCTACGACAACATGATCCGGCTGCACGTCATCGCCCGGTCGGACAGCGCGGAAGATCAGGCAGAAAAGCTCCGCGTGCGCGATGCGATCCTCGCCTGTCTCGGCGAAGCGATGGAAGAAAGCACGGACTTTGACACGGCACGCGCCGCCGTCACGGAGATGATTCCGTCAATCGAAGAGGCGGCACGGGCAGTGACAGGCGCGCCGGTGACGGTAACGCTCGGCAAAGAGACGTATCCCGTACGTCAGTACGAGGGATTCACCCTGCCGGCGGGGGAGTACACGTCGCTTCTCGTAATCCTCGGCGAGGGAGATGGGCAAAACTGGTGGTGCGTGCTCTTTCCGAATCTCTGCACGGCACGCGCGACGAAGGACACGTTTTACGAGGATTTCATCGCGGCAGGATTCACGCCGGAGCAGTACAGGATTATCAAAAACGAAAGCGGCGTGAAGTACAAAATCCGATTCAAAATCCTCGAGATTCTGAGCGGATGGGGGAAGTGAAAAGGAGAGGCTTTGCAAGCCTTCTTTTACAGATGTTTATAAAAAACGACAGAGGTGTTGTTCCTCTGCCGTTTTTGTGATATAATTAGATTAGTACCGTAGGGCGGGGGCTTGCTCCCGCCGCGATGTAGTAAGGGAGCATTCCAGATGCTCCCGCCACAAAACAGGCAGATATAGAATCCACCATACGATACAAAGATTTTCGATAACAAGACGGCGGGAGCAAGCCCCCGCCCTACAATTATGGGTATGGTCTTCGCTTGTATACGTTTGTAACACAAAAGCAAAACTTGCGATAAAAAAGACCATGTATAAAACGAGGTGAACGCATGCACCGGGAAAGTTACACTTTGATAGTTGAAACTCCAAATGGGGATATTAAATTAGAGGTTAATCGCTCGGTTATTCATGAAGGCGAAGAAAATATGAGTGTCACTCTTGTGGTAACGTTTCAAGGGAACACGAATTCTTATCAAGCTGAAACAACCGAAGATGCTTTGATGTTTCTTGCCAACAGTTTACCCGAAAACTGGCACATAAAATCTTGTCTATCCTGTCGCTTTGGGCATTTCTGCCCGGCAGGCGATTATGATAATGAACTGTTTTGCGTGACAGATTTTGAACCGAAAACCAAAAGTGATTTATGGCACGTTACGGAAAACGATATTGAACGAAAAAACAGAAGCCGCACTCTGTTCGAGTGCTGTCAACACTATAAAAAACAATCCGAAGATTATTTTACATATAGCGACTATCTGCACAAGATCCAATCCAAGTAATACTATATCCCCGACAGAATTTTGAACTGCCGGGGATTTTCGCTTTATTGAGAAGAAGCCTTATCCTCTTTTTATTCCTTCACGGTAAGCTCGCTGAAATACATCGTGCCGTCCTCGCGGCAGATGATGAGTGCGCAGTATGTCGGCGAGGTGATCTCCCCGAGCGTATTTTGGAAATACAGTCTGTACGTCCGCTCCGTTTCCTCCAACCGAAGAACGGTCGTGACAACCTCGCTGTGCAGGACAGGTGCCGCCGTCGTATACGCATCCACCTTTTCGAGATACGTAAACAGCTCGCCGTCACCGTTTGTAATCCGTTCTCTGCCGCCGAACGTGGCGTAGATCACTTTCTCAAAATCCGCCGCGGGGATCAGGACGGTGAGCTGCATCTGCGGATACGCCTCCGCCGCCTTTTCCAGAAGTGCCGCGTTGCCCGCGTACTGCGCATAGCTCTCACGGAGCATATAGCTCAAAACGGCGTCACGGCAGACGTCCGACGCCTCCTTCGTCCCCGAAAACGGTGTCAGGAGCGGCGAAAGCACCGTCAGCGCGCGCGTCATTTCCGAAAGCTCAATCGCAATCTCACTATCCGCCTGATACGTGCGGATGACCGATTCGCCCCTGTAATCGTGCGTATCGAAGCCCAGACGCATCATGATTCCCTCCGCACAGGAGGAAAGCATCAGCGTCTGCGCGATCAAAACAAACAGGAGGACTGCACGGAAAACGGATTTTTTCATAACAGCACCTCCTTTTGTAAATATAAAATCAATTCGCGGAGCCGGTGTGTTTTTTCACCTCTGCCGCCACGTCCGCGTACATATACAGCGATCCGAAAATGAGCAGCGGACGGCGGTTTTCACGCGCGTCCTCTATGGCATCACGCACGCCCTCCGCAATGCTTGCACAGGCGATTGCCTCCACACCGCACGCACGGTATACATCCGCGTATGCAGAGGCATCCAGTGCCCGGGGAACATTTGGCGTCACGGTATACACACGGGCGATATGCGGTGAGGCGATCTCCGCCACCGTTTCGTAATCCTTGTCCGCCATGACACCTGTCAGCGCAGTCAGCTTCTGACCGGGGAAATACTGCGCCGCACCGGCAAACAAAGCGGCAACACCGCCCGGGTTATGTCCGCCGTCATAAATCACGATCGGATCCCGTGCCAACAGCTCAAACCGAGCCGCCCACCGCGCGGACAAAAGTCCTGCGCAAAGGGCATCCTCGGATATTGTCCATCCGTTCTCCCGAAGAATCTCCACCGCGCAAATCACCGCCGAAGCGTTTCTCGGCTGATATTCTCCTGCCAGAGACACGCGGTACGAGTGCCCCCCACCGTAAGAAAACAGGCTTCCGTAAACAGAGGACTCCGCCACGCGAAGCGTTTCGTAGGACGGACGGAACACATCCGTCCCCTTCTCCGCCGCCGTCTGTGCGATCACGCCGTATGCGGTCTCATCCGTACCGGCAAAAAGAACGGGAACGCCTTCTTTTATAATACCCGCTTTTTCCTTGGCGATTTCCGCAACCGTATTTCCGAGCACCGCCGTATGATCGAGCGAAATCTCCATAATCACGGAAAGCACCGCGCTGCGGATCACGTTTGTCGAATCCAGTCTGCCGCCCATGCCTGCCTCCAAAACGACAATATCGCACTTCTGACGGGCAAAATACGCAAACGCGATCGCCGTAATCAGTTCAAATTCGGTCGGCGCGTCCTCCATCGTATCGGCAAACCGCTTTACATACGACGTCGCTTCGGCAAGTGCTTCATCCGATATATTCTCCCCGTTCACGCGAATCCGTTCATTGAAATCACGGACGAACGGAGAGGTGAACAGCCCGACCTTGTACCCGGCTGAGTGCAAAACCTCCGAAAGCATGCAGCAGAACGAGCCCTTTCCGTTCGTGCCCGCCACGTGCACAAAGCGCAGAGAATCCTCGGGATGTCCCATTTTTTCGCAAAGCTCCGCAATACGGGAAAGACCGGGACGGCTTCCCTTCCACGAAACGCTGTGTATATACTGAAGTGCTTCACTGTATGTCATTTCCGTTCCCTCCGTCGATCAGTCTTGACCGAAAAAGCTCACATCCGAAAGGCGGAGCACAAACCGTCTGATTTCCGATTTTTTCATCAAAAGATGAATGATTATGACCTCAACCGTGCATGCCAGCGCACTGCACACAAGTCCGATCGCCATGCCGTACCACGGCATCCCGAAATACAGCATCTTGCCGATCGATTTGATAATCACCTGTCCCAGAAGATGTGCGCTCGCCGCAGACAAAACGTACCGACGAAGCCCGTCTGTCTTCACAACATATTTTGCCATCAGACCGGATGTCGCGCCCACACAGGCGGCTCCCAGCGCAATCACGGGATTGACCGCGGGATTGGCAGAAAGAAGACAACTGATAATATCGACGGCAACGCCGACCAGAATCCCCGCGCCGGGTCCGAAAAAGATTCCGGCAAAAATGACACCGATATTCTCCAGTGTAAAGCGGTAATACACCGCCACCGTGAACAGATTTTTACAGACAATGCCGACCACAACCGAAGCCGCCGTCAGCATGGCGAGCAGGGTAATCAGCATCACTTTTCCGTGACCGTTACTGTTTTTTTGCATAGTACACCTCCGAATCATTTTTTGCTATTGCTCACGAAGATATACTTGCCTGGGCAACAGCGGGATGCGGCGTATGTACCGCTGAAGTTTTGACATTATCTCCCTCCGCAATGTTTCGAAAATTACGTGAAAGGAGACAGTGCCGCGCGAGATTGCTGTTTTTGCGATACAATCGCAAAATGCCGTTTTTCAAACGGCAAAGCAAGCTCGACGAAGTTTTTGCTCTGCAAAAACTTCATTCGTCCGTCGGACAACTCCCCGTTCCGACAGCACTTAACGCACATACGCCTACTCTGTTTTTATATTATTTTACAATGCTGTGACAAAACTTTCCTGCGGAATCAGCGATCCTCCTCGGAGAGACCGAGACCGCCCATGAGACGCTTGTTGAACTCCTCGGCGGTGTTATAGCCCATCCGCTTCTGACGGTTGTTCATCGCCGCGATCTCGATAATGATCGCAAGGTTACGTCCGGGCTTGACCGGAATCGTCGTAGTGGGAATCTGGTTGCCCATGATGTCCGTATACTCCGACTCCAACCCGAGACGGTCGTACATTTTGCCCTGTATCCACGTTTCGAGCTTGATAATCATATCGACCTTCTCGGTCTCCTTGACCGCGCCCATACCGAACAGGCGGCGCACATCGACGATGCCGATACCGCGCAGCTCAATGTAGTGGCGGATGATCTCCGGCGCGGAGCCGACGATCGTTTTCGCAGACACACGGCGCAATTCAACCGCATCATCCGCGATCAGACGGTGACCGCGCTTAATCAGCTCAATCGCCGTTTCGCTCTTGCCGACACCGCTGTCGCCGAGCATGAGGATACCCTCGCCGTAGACCTCAACCAGCACGCCGTGGCGCGTGATGCAAGGCGCAAGCGACACATTCAGATACGCAAGAAGCTGTGCCGTCAGCACGCTGGACTGCTCGTCCGTATACAAAATCGGCACCTCAAAATATTCCGCCAAAGAGACAAACTCCGCGCTCGGACGGTTGCCGTGCGTGAAAACGACCGCAACAGGGTGATGCGCCAAAAAATTCGACACCCGATCCGTCCATTCCTGTCCCGAAATGCTGTCGAGATACGAATATTCCGCGTTGCCGATCAGCTGGATGCGCTCCGGCTCAAAATGCTCGAAAAATCCCGAAAACGGAAGTCCGGGACGTCCGACGTCGGCGTGATGCACCAGAATCTCCGTTGCCTCCCTCGGCAGATATACCGCCTCCAGCTTCAGTTCATCGATCACACGTTTCAGATTCACCGGTTTCACCGAGCCGGCGGCTTCGCTCATATCACTCATCGTTTCCCCTCCTGTACGTTTGTTTTCTTTAGTATAACACACTGCCACCGATTTTGCAAGAGCAAATCGCGCGTATCCGTTCACGATATATTCATGTAAAATTCACAAAGCAGTCATCCATGTTTGGTATACTGATTATGTATAGTCAAATTTTCAAAAATGAAAGAGGTATTCCATGTCTCACCGTCATACATTTACCCGCGTATTTGCCGCTGTTTTCGCGGCTCTGATGCTCCTCACCGCCGTCGCCTGCCAAAAGATTCCGGAGAGCACAAAGGAAGAGTCAGCCACCGTTCTGACGATCGACGAATTTTCCGTTCCTTACGAACAGCTCCGCTATTTCGTCCGCAATTACCGCAACGAACACGGTGATGTCGAAACGTGGGATCCGAACAAAACGGAGGAAATCTGTGCGGAAATCATGGAGGATGCGCTCGGCGCTTTGCGCAACCAGTACGCCATTCTGTCGCTTGCCGAAAAGTACGGCATCGAACGCACGGACAGCGCAATCGCAGAGCTTGTGGACGGACAGATTGATGCCGCGATTGAGGAATACGGCAGCGTTGACGCATACGTGGAAGCACTGTCACTGAATTACATGACGGCAAGCGTGCACCGTTTTCTTCTGACCGTCAGTGCCATAAACGAGGAGCTCTATTACGCCATGCTGGGGGACGGCACGCTGACACTGGATGAGGACGCCGTGAAAGCCGCCGTCTACGGTGCTGAATTTATCCGCGTAAAGCAGATTCTGATCGCAAACGATCCGGGTGAGGACACCGACGCAAACCGCGAAATCGCCGAGGAAGTGCTTGCCCGTGCCTTGGCAGGTGAGGATTTCGATACGCTTGTCGAAGAGTACGGTGAGGATCTCTACATGTTCAACAACACCGACGGCTACTATATGTGCCGCGGTGTATGGTACCGCGCTTTTGAGGATGCCGCCTTCGCCCTTGAAATCGGTGAAATCAGCGGCATCGTGGAAACGGAAGCAGGGTACAGCATCCTCCTCCGCTGTGAAAAAGAAGATGCGTATCTGGAGGCACATCTGAGTGATCTCGGCACGGATCTGCGTGACGCACAGCTCTCCCTCGCCATTGAGGCATGTGCCGCCGAAATGACTTTGACGACAAACGAAATCTTTGCCTCCTACACTGTACTGACGATGGAGTGAAGCCGTGAAATATTACGCTCCCTCCCACTATACGGGTAAGACGAAACAAAAGAAAATCTTACGGATTGTTCTGCTGTCCGTTCTGATTCTCGGCATTCTGACGGGACTTGCCGTGCTCGGCAATCTTCTCGGCGAACGGCTTGTCCGTGCGCAGTCACTTCTCGATCTCACCCCGGAGGATTACAGTGCACAGAGCAACGACACACCGTCATATGCATACACAAAACCGCCGCAGAAGAATCCGCTCCGTATGCACGCCGTATGCGCGCCGCTGTCTCCCGCCGTCTTCGCGAAAGAGGAGACACTGAAAAACGCTGTTCTTGCCGCCGCTGAAACGCACGCAGGTATCTCCGTAACTGCGGCAGATGCCACGGGACTGTATTTCGCCATAGGAGATGCCGCAGAAAATACGGCGCTCCGATCGCCCTCTCTGCTCGGATATGCCGCGGATACGGCTGCCTCACACGGGATGCACATTTCCGCGACCGTGCACACCTCGTACTCCGTACAGCAGGATGCCTCCATTCTCGAAGAGCTCACCCATCGAGGGATCACGGAAACGGTCATCTGCGGTGCCGCAGGCGAGACGCTGACCGCTTCCAAAATGTACGATCTGCTTCTGTATCTGGAGACGCTCCGTGAGTCCGCGCCGCAGATGACGATCGGCATAGCCCTCTCCCCCACCCTGTTTGCCGATGCAGATGCCGCAGTACATCTTGACACGCTTGCCGCGTATTTTGATTTTCTGCTTCTCGATATTTCCGCCGCAGACAGCGCGGATTACGCCGCCGATCTTGAAAAAACGCTTTCATCCCTGTACGGCAGTATCGCATATTACGAGCTCGCCGTGCTGATTGCCGGAGAACACGCAAGCGAAACCATTTTCGAAATTCTTGACAGTGCCGCAGTCGAAACGGTGCGCTGTCTGTACTGAACAATCATTACGGAGACGCATATGTTTTCCACTTCCCTTCAAAAAAAGACAGATCCCGATCTGTTCTCGCTCATTCCGAGCGTGCAGACAGATCGGGATTTGCGCATCATAGGCATAAACGATGCCGCTGCACAGGCAGGAATCCGCACGGGAGAAACGCTCCGCACCCGAAACGAAAGTGAGGCAAATCGGTTCAAGGAATGGTTTGCCTCGTGCGTCTGTACGGCAAAAAACACTGCGCACGGCACCGTATGCGAATGCCCTTCCATCCGTTTGCCGCTTTCCGCTTTTCATTCCTTTCGCACCGCCATCGTCCGCTTTGAATATTCTCTGGCAGGATCGTTTGCCACAGTCGCGCTGTTTCACTCGCAAAAGGAGTTTCTTCTCTCCCCGATCCATACCGCAGAACACGCGGAAAAGGCGGCGGCATTCTTTATCCGCCACTTTATGTGCCTCAAAAACGAATGCGAATCCCTTCTGCACACCCCGAACAGAGAGCGCGGCACGTTCACCGAAGCGATGGAAAGCCTGCTCTCCGCCATGTCGTTCTCAGCAAGGCTTCTGACACCTCTCACAGCCGAAAGCCGGAAAGAAAAGCGGCTTTTTCCTCTCTCCGTTCTTCTCGCCACCTATCTGTCCGATGTGCTGCCGACACTGCGCACGGTGGACTGCCATATTGAATATGTATCCGACAAGGAGGACGTTCTGCTTCCCGTAGACACGTGCGCGCTGTTTCTGCTTCTCAGCCTTCTTTTCACGCTTATGAACCGTTTGAGTGCGGACGGATGCATCCGCGTTACGAAAAGCCGCTACGGACAGGACGGCGAGATTCGGCTGTCGGTATCGTATGCACACGATCTTCCACCGTTTGTGCATCTTTCCGCGCTCTCTGCCCTCTCTCCTCTTCTGCCGCAGCCGGAGACACAGCTTCTCGCGGCAGATTACCTGGCAGCGGTTACGGATTCGTACCCGGACGTATTCACCGACCCGACCGAAAAAAAGCTGACGCTCTCTTTGTACATTCCTTACGAAAAACAAACGGAGGATTTCAAATCCCCCCGGGGTGCCGCGGAGGATTTGCAGGCGGCATGTCGCTGTATGCGCGGATTTTTCCGGATTGCCCCCGAAATCACCGAAGAATAATCAGCAAAAGAAGAATCGCGATCATATCTCCGGCGCGTTCTTCCTCTCCGCATAAAAGAAGAAGCACGGCAATAAGCAGAAGCTCCTCCTTATCCCCATCGATAAAGGAATGTAAAAACGTGCCGAGCCGGTCTTTTGTCTGCGGCGGAGGCGGACAGGCATCCGCACAGGCAGGCTCGCACGAAGCATCACTCTCATCGGTGTCATCGGTCTGACATAATAGCAAAGCACCCTGTGCCTCCGCCGTGATCTCCTCCGCTTCAGAGGGAGGCTCCGGCACTCTGCGCGCCTCATACTGCACGGCAATCCCGTCCGCGGGCGGCGCACGGTAGAATCTGCTTCCGCCGTACACGGGCGGAATGTTATTCGCGTACCGATCGTCGGCACGCACCTTCACACTGCGGCTGTACATACGCCCTCCTTATTTCTGCCCGTCGTCTTTTGCCGAGCCTTTTGAGCCTAACCGGCCGAGCAGATCCGTCATCTCCGTTACCTTCAGAATACTGTCGATCGCATCCTTGCGCTGACTGCTGAGGTACGGCTTGAGTGCCGCGAGCAGCCGTTTCCGCCTTTCCGCGTCACCGTCCTTTTTGCCGCCGCCGTCCTTTCCGCCGTCACCTTTCCCCTGCATACCCGATAGAAGCGGTGCCATCGCAGACATCATCTGCGGAAGTTTTGCGAGCATCTCGGGCGAAATCTGCGGCATGGCAGGTGCAGATGCAGGCGCACTCTGCGTATCCTGCGTTTGTGCCGATGCGGTGCCGCCTGACACCTCTGCCGCGAGCTTTGCAAATGCGGGATTTGCAAGAATACTCTGCACCGCCCCCTGAAGCTCCTCAGAACTCATGGAGGAAATATCCTTCGTCTCACTCATCGGAATCCACCTCCCCTGCGGTCGTTTTTGTGGTGTTTGTACGCATCCATGATCTCGTTCAGGCGCGCTACATCGCTGTCCGTGATCTCGGAGAGCGTGCGGCGGATTGCCTCGTAATGGAGCCGTCCGCGCATCCGTTCGGGCAGCTCCATCCCCAAAGAGGATACGAGCATACGCATCGTGCGCCAAAGGCGGTCATCCGACATCTCGCTCAGTGATCGCACCGTATTTCTGTCCAGTTTCATATAAACCCCTCCCTGTGCATTCTTCATCACCACTATATGCGAGGGCGGCGGTTTTGCTACTGATTTTCGCCAAAGAAAGGACTCAAACCATGAAAATTCTCGTCTTTTCCGATTCGCACGGGCGCACGGACGGTATCCGCCGCGCTATCGAAACGCACCGTACGGACACCGATCTGATCTATTTTCTCGGAGACGGTGCCGGAAACATCGCCGACGTTCTGGCGGATTTCCCTCAAATCCCTGCCGTGATTCTGCAGGGGAACTGCGACAGTGCCATCGCGCTCACCGCCTGCGGAATCACGCCGACCGAGGAGGACGTGCGCACCGTTGACGGCGTGCGGATTATCGCTTTGCACGGGCACACCGTCGGTGTAAAATACGGCATGGAAACGCTCCTCTGCCGTGCCTCGCAAGAGAACGCGGCGATTGCCCTGTTCGGACACACGCACGAGCCGTACAACCATGCCGAGCGTGCCGCATTCGGCGCAAACGAGCGGATTCTCTTCTTCAATCCGGGCTCCGTGGGCAAAGGATCACCCTGCACCTACGGCGTGATCTATACCGTAAACGGACAAATCTCCGCCTCCCACGGCGAGGTATAAAGACGCGATGGGGAGAAACTTTTTGAAAAAAGTTTCTCCCCAAACCCCTTTTCAAAAACCTTTGGGGCAAATAACAGGTTATGTATTTTCAAAAATATATCGCTATCCCCTTTATATAAAGGTTTTTGGGGTGGGGTTCGGGGAGGGTCTTTTTTGCAAAAAGACCCTCCCCGTCGTTTCCCCTAATTCTTCGTTTTTCCTCTGAAGAACAACGCCGCGATCAGACCGAACACGAGTGCCGCTGCGATACCGGCGGAGGCAGCGGTTATGCCGCCGGTCAAAGCACCGAGCAAGCCGCGCTCGTTGACGGCATGGCGCACACCGCGCGCGATCAGGTAGCCGAATCCCGTCAGCGGCGTCGTCGCACCGCATCCGGCGAACTGCACGAGAAAATCGTACACGCCCACACTCTCGAGAATCACGCCTGCGACCACATACGAAACGAGAATCCGCGCCGGTGTCAGCTTCGTTTTGTCAATCAGAATCTGCGCGATCACGCAAAGCGCGCCCCCGACGAGAAACGCCCACACGAACGGCTGTGCCGCTTCAATGAATCCGTTCATTCCGTATCCTCCTTAGTCGTGATCCGCACAAGATGCGCAATTCCCGGGATCGATGCGCCCTGCTGTACACTCATTGGGCTGAGAAGCGCGCCCGTCCCGATAAACAAAATATCCTTCATCTCGCCGCTTCGCAAACAGTCCAGAAGATACCCGGCGAGAGCGACCGCACTGCATCCGCAGCCTGAGCCGCCCGCGTGCTTGTCCGTCGCCGCCGCATTGTAGATCAGATTGCCGCAGTCTTTATGCACGTCGGTGATGTCCACTCCTGACGCACGGGCAAATTCCTTGAGAATCGCGCTTCCCTCCGCCCCCAGATCTCCCGTGAAGATGCCGTCAAACGATGCCGGCTCCCGGCCGCTTTCGTTAAAATAACGGCACACCGTATCGAGCGCGGCAGGTGCCATCGCCGCACCCATGTTGTTCGCGTCGGTGATGCCCCGATCCACGGAAATCCCCGGCAGTACCTCAGCAATCCGCGGTGCATTCCGCTTGCAATCCCCGGGATCGTCCGTCAAAAGAAACGCCGCCGCGCCCGTGACCGTCCACTGCGCCGTGGGCGGACGCTGTCCGCCGTACTCCATCGGATAGCGGAACTGCCTCTCCGCGGAGCAGTTGTGCGAGGAGGATACAGTCACCGTCCGCCCACCGTATGCACCGCCGATCAGCGCGCCGAGTGCAAGTCCCTCCGCGCAGGTTGAGCACGCCCCGTACAGTCCGAAATACGGAATCCCGAACGAAAGAAGTCCGTACCCCGATCCCGTACACTGATTGAGCAGGTCTCCTGCAAACATCCGCTCAATCTCTCCGTCCCGAAATCCGGCACGTGCGAGGAGCGTGTTCACGGCGAGGCGTTGCATCTCGCTCTCCGCCTTCTCCCACGTGCTCTGTCCGAACGTGTCATCCTTCGGATCGTGCAGATCAAAATACGCCCCCAGCGGACCTGCCGCCTCCTCGTGTCCGACTACGCTTGCCGCATCGGCAATCCATACGGGACGTCGCGGACGCAAAATTCCCTGTGCCATACTTCCTCCTCAAAAACAGGTGATACAGATCCAGTACACGACGCCGTAGAGTGCGCCTGCCGCCGTTCCGTACAGAATCACGGGACCGGCGATGGAGAAAATTTTTGCGCCGACACCGAGGACAAAGCCCTCACCCTTCGTATCGATCGCAGGGGACGCGACCGCGTTGGCGAAACCCGTAATCGGCACAACGGTGCCCGCGCCGGCAAATTTCGCAATTTTGTCAAAGACGCCGATACCCGTCAGAAGTGCAGTGAGAAAAATGAGCGTGACCGAAACGAGCGCGCCGACGTTTTCCGCATCGACCTTGAGAAAGTCATAAAGCGCAGTCAGTCCCTGCGCAAACGTACAAATTCCTCCGCCGACAAGAAACGCCCACGCGCAGTCCTTGCCGAGCGGGGATTTTTTTGCGTGCGCGTCCGCGTATTTTTTGTATGTGCCGCTGTCCGTGTTCATACATGCCTCCAAATCCGTAGATTTACGCCGTTAGTATGCGCAAAAAAAGACGGGTGCATACGCATCCGTCCTTTTCTTTTATCCTATAAACACCGTACCGACCGACCATGCGGTAAGATGCGGCACCGTGACAATGCAGCCGTCCTCCGTTTTTTCATACGGAAGATCAAACGCACCGTCGTACTGCGAATCAAACGTAAACCTCTCCGCCTTCGGATTGCGGATGAGAATACGGATGTTCTCCTCGGGACCTACCGTGCAGTTGAGGAGCGACACGCCGACCGTCTTTCCGTCGGCATCCACACGCGGCAGAATCACCGTCTGATCGTACCGCGAGAGAATCCGCGCAGGCGTACCGCCGCCGACGTAATCGATCACGTTGAGCAGGCGCTGACGGTGCCCGGCGTGGAGACAGTCCTTTAAAAGTCCGCAGGCGAGGACCGCCCATTTTCCGCCCTCTGCCGCCTTAAAAATCACGCTTGCATACCCGTTCGGAGCATCCTCCGCAATGGCGAGCGGTGCTCTTCCCTCCATCGGACCGTACACGCCGATGACCTCGCTTCGGGCGGGGATTTTCGTCATAATTCTGAAATTCGTGTCCCCCTCCGCAAAGAAGGACGGCTTGTACGAAGAGGCACCGACCTCATTCACGGGATGAGGCGTGTATTTCTCCTCAAGCAGCATCTTGACAAGCGTATCCGGCTCCGTCATCTCAAAGCCGAGGTCAATACCGCGCGCCTGTATCTCCGCCACCGAAGCGGCATCGGCAACGACGTTCTTTTTGAGCAGTGCCATAAGCTCCCCGTCCGTCATCATCTTCGCAACATTTTCGCGCAGGATGGACACGCCGCACGTCTCCGTGTACGTCAACGGAATGCCCTGTCTGACAAACAAAGTCACACCGCCGTGCGGCTCTTTGGCGAGATCGTCCATTGTCCCGTCTGCGGGAAGCGGACGCAAAAAGCTCTCCTTCGGCATCGCGTATGTGACGCCGTCCGCACGGGTGGAGCCAGACATGGCGGCGAGCTTTTCCCAGTACGGTCTCTGTGCGGAGAACAGCGCAAATCCCTTCTCATGGTGCGAAAGCGGCTCACCGAGCCTGCCCAGCATCGCATAGCTCATATCGGTCGCACCGGCGGCAAAATAGAGAGACGTTTCCATCGCCGTGCCGTGCACCGTTTTGCCCATGGCGAGCGTGGAGAGATTCTCAATCTCGGGGCAGATGACCTTAACGTACTCCGGCTCAAGCGAGGTCTGGAAAGACAGGCTGAGCATTTTGTCAATCATGCGGTTCGGATCGTGATCGTGGAAGGCACCGCCGCCGGGACGGTACACGGGAGCTTTGCCCGTGACCTTAACCATCCGATCATAAATAAATCCGTGACCGCTGCCGCTGTAGCATCCGTGCGCGTAGCTCTGCAGACCGAGGGCGGCATCGGGACACACCTCATGCACCGCGCGGCTGATCTCCTCCGCAAAGGACGCCATGCCCTCTCTGACAAAATCGATCCAGTTTTTGCGCACGGTGAGGGAGCCGTGGAGAATCTCATAAACGAGCGCTTCGCGCGTAAACGACGTGCCGTGCTCTTTATTAAAGGAAGCAAGGCAATCCTCGCAAAAGCAGCCGTACATCACGGGGCGGTGATTGTTCGCACGGAAATCGTCATCAATCCACACGTCCTTTGGCTGAATTGCTTCGGCATACAACCGCGTCGACTCACAAACGTAGCGTCGGAAATACGGATCGTTCCAGCAGAAGCAGTAATCACTGCACTCCCCCTCGTGTCCGACCATCTTACGGACGGGCGATCCCTCAAACAAAAGACCTGAGCAATCCCGCCGTGCCATATATTCCCCGTGCCCGATCGTGTTGGAAATCTGCATGGATACGCTCACGCCTGCCTCGCGGAGCTTCTTGGCGGAGTGCGCACACTGCTCTGCGGCTTTTTTGTGCGCCTCCATCGGCGGATAGCCGTAGAGGGTGTTGATCCACACCCCGTCAAAGCATCCCTTATGGCGATCTCTTGCTTCAAGCAGGGAATCCAACACCTCACCGTGGTAAAAATCCGAGGCAAGCCGCTGAATCAGTTTCATAAAAACACTCCTTTTGCGCTGTTTTTTGTATTATAGCATCCCGTTTGCACAGTGTCAAGGCGGCATTCACGAAACACGTTCGTAATGCAAAAAGGAGAGGCACGGAGTACCTCCCCTTTCGGTTTTATTTACCCTGTACAGCGGCGAGAGCTTCCAGAATACCCTCACGCTGTGCCTTGTATTTTTCGAGCTTGGCTCGCTCGCCGGCAACGACTGCCTCGGGCGCACGGGACGTAAAGCTCTCGTTTGCGAGCTTCGCCTCGGCACGGGCAATCTCCTTCTCCATCGACTCAAGCTCACCGCTGAGACGCTTGCGTTCCGCCTCAAAATCGACCATATCCGCAAGCGGAATGTAGATCGTGGCGGCATCGGTGACGATCTGCACCGCGCCCTCCTCCGTATACGCATCCACAACGGACACGCCGGAAGCGGAAGCGAGACGCGCGAAAAATGCGTGCGTGCTTTCATCAAAGCTCTCGGGATACTTCGTGACGATGAAGATCTGCGCCTTTCTCGACGGCGGAACATTCATCTCGGAGCGTCTGCCGCGGATCGCCGTGATCGCGCTGATGACGCGCGTAATCTTCTCCTCCTCTTCGGGGAAGCGAAGATCCTCACGCACAGTCGGATACTGTGCGATCATGATGCTGCCCTCCGTGCCGGGGAGCGTCTGATAAATCTCCTCGGTGATGAACGGCATAAACGGATGAAGCAGTGCGAGAATCTGCGTGAGCACGTAGCCGAGCACGTTCTGCGCGACACGTGATCTCTCCGTGCCCTTCATGGAGACGGAAGCCTTGGAAAGCTCGATATACCAGTCACAGTAGACGTCCCAGATGAAATCGTACAGCGCGCCGAGCGCGATACCGATCTCATAGCGGTCGAGATTGGAGCGAACAGATGCAACCGTATCGTTCAGACGGGCGAGAATCCACTTATCCTCCGCCGCAAGTGCGGACAGCGCGGGCAGCTCGATCTTCTCGATTTCGAGATTCATCATGACAAAGCGAGCCGCGTTCCACAGCTTGTTTGCAAAGTTGCGCGCCGCCTCGATCTTCTCGTCGGAGAAACGCATGTCGTTTCCGGGGCTGTTGCCCGTTGCGAGCGCGAAGCGGAGTGCATCCGCACCGTAATTTTCAATAATCTCAAGCGGATCGATACCGTTGCCGAGGGATTTGGACATCTTGCGTCCCTGTGCATCGCGGACGAGACCGTGGATGAGCACCGTATCAAACGGAATCGCGTCCGTATACTCAAGCGCAGAGAAAATCATACGGGACACCCAGAACGTGATAATGTCGTAGCCCGTAACGAGCGTGTTGGTGGGATAGAAGTAGGACAGATCCTCCGTCGTCTGCGGCCAGCCCATCGTAGAGAACGGCCAGAGCGCCGAGGAGAACCACGTATCCAGTGTATCGGGATCCTGCGTCATTCTGCCGCCGCACTTCGGGCAGACATCGACGCTTTCGCCGGACACGACCATCTCGCCGCACTCGTCGCAGTAGTACGCCGGAATACGGTGACCCCACCAGAGCTGACGGGAGATACACCAGTCGCGGATATTTTCCATCCAGTGGAAGTAGTTCTTGGAGAAGCGCTCGGGCACGAACTTGATGCGTCCGTCGCGCACCGCCTCGATCGCGGGCTTGGCAAGCGGCTCCATCTTGACGAACCACTGCTTGGACACCATCGGCTCGATGACGTGGTGGCAGCGGTAGCACGTACCGACGTTGTGAGACAGCGGCTCCACATTTTTGAGAAGACCGATCTCCTTCATGTCGGCAACGATCGCCTTGCGCGCCTCAAGTGCCGTCATGCCGGCGTACTTACCGCAATCGAGCACCTCCGGCTCACCGACAGCCGCAGTACCGCGCTTGATGCTGTCCTCGTAAGCGGCTTTATCGGAAGCACCGGTCATCTTTCCGTCATAGGTGAGAACGCGCACAAGCGGCAGATCGTGACGCTGACCAACCTCATAGTCGTTCGGGTCGTGTGCAGGCGTGATTTTTACGACACCCGTACCCTTCGTCATATCGGCATGCTCGTCGCAAACGATCGGGATTTCCTTATTAATCAGCGGAAGCGTGACGTGGCATCCGTGCAGATGCGCATATCGGGGATCCTCCGCGTTGATGGCAACGGCGGTATCGCCGAGCATCGTCTCGGGACGGGTGGTAGCCAGCTCAAGCATCTCGCCCGTTTCCTTGACGGGATAGAGAAGATGATAGAAATTGCCGTCCTGATCCTCGTAATCGACCTCGGCATCGGAGATGGAGGTCATACAGGTCGTACACCAGTTGACCATACGGTTGCCGCGGTAGATGAGTCCCTTCTTATACAGGCGGAGGAAAACGTCCTGTACCGCCTCGGAGCAACCCTCGTCAAGCGTGAATCTCTCCCTCGTCCAGTCGCAGGAGGAGCCGAGCTTCTTCAGCTGTTCGATGATGCGTCCGCCGTATTTCGCACGCCAGTCCCATGCTCTCTCAAGGAAGCCGTCGCGACCGATCTGCTCCTTCGTGATGCCCTCTTTGCGCATCGCCTCGACGATCTTCGCCTCGGTTGCGATGGAGGCATGGTCGGTGCCGGGCAGCCACAAGGTGCAGAATCCGTCCATTCTCTTATACCGGGTAAGAATATCCTGCAAGGTGTTGTCCAGAGCATGTCCCATGTGCAGCTGACCGGTGATATTCGGCGGCGGCATGACGATGGAATACGGCTTTTTCGATTTGTCGATGGTGGGGGTGAAATAACCCTCCGCACACCAGGATGTGTACAACCGTTCCTCAAAGGAGGCAGGGTCATACGTCTTTGGCAGTTCTTTTTTCATAGATATATCTCCTTGTGAAGTTACAAAAATAAAAAACGTCCGTGATCCGAAGATCAGGACGCGATTGCGCGGTACCACCCGATTTCGCCCGAAGGCGCACTTACGGACAACAGTCCGTTTTCCCGTAACGAGGGCAACGGCGCGCACTACTGAGCCAAAGCGGTTCGCACACGCGGCTCCGGGACTACTTTCACAGCAAACGTACCGCGGCGATCGCACCGTCCGCCGCTCTCTTGAGGCCGCCCTCGCTGTTACTTCTTCCCATCAAAGCCTTTTTGATTCATACATAGATAGTATACCATTTTTTCTTTCCGTTGTCAAGGGGGGCGGCGCGTTTTCGTTTCACGGATGCAAAAAGCGGAGGGACAGTGCGTCTCTCTGCTTTTGTCTTAAATCTTTACGAAAATCTCGATCAGCACAACAGCGATAATGAACACCACAGCGAAAATGATCCACACTGCGTTGCCGATACGCGTGCCGCGCTCCTCATTGGATTCCGTATCGTTCCACCCCTCTTGTCCTCCCACGACCTCATCATTATTTTCGTGCACAGCATCCGCCGATGTGGTCGATTCCACATCCGTTTTTGAGAAATCAAGAGAATCCTTTTCATGTGTTACTTGCGTTTCGATTGGTGTTGTTACCAGTGATTCCGTTACCGGCGGCTCTGTTACCGGCGGCTCTGTTACCGGGCTATCAAGTGCAACAAATGCATGTCCATTGTTTTTGGCATATTTTTCTGATGTCGAACCAGTATAAGCATGAATGGCAAAACCTGATGCAGACCCATGAAAAGCCTCCTTACCAATAAAAACTACACTATTGGGAATAGTAATATATTGTAGCTTTGGGCAATATTGAAACGCTGCAATGTCAATGTTTGTTACTCCATCACCAATTATACAACATTTCAAACTATCGCATGAAGCAAATGCCCACTTATCAATACCCAGCACACTACCTGGAATCATTATTTCGATCAGGCTATCACATCCGTTAAATGCCATTTCTCCTATTGTTAGAAGACCATCTGGAAGCTCAATATCAATTAAACTGCAACAGTTCATAAAAGCTTCTGCTCCAATAGTGGCTACACTTTCTCCCATTATTACAGTTTCCAGGTTTCTACAGTCGCTGAAAGCACCCCCACCAATTTTTACAACACCATCCCCTATTCTTATCATTTTTAGGTTGTCACAAGAATTAAATGAGGAACTGCCAATCTCAGTTACTCCATGACCAAGCGTCGCCGTTTGCATTTGATTGCAATCAAAAAAAGCACGATATTCAATTCTCAGCACACTATCCGGAATTATGATTTCTGTTAAGTTTTTACAACAGCAAAAAGCCTCTTCGCCAATACTTGCTACGTTGTCTCCGATCGAAACAGAGGACAGCGAAACACACCAATAAAAGCTTCTATCATCAATGTTTTTCACACCATTCCCAATTACCACAGACGTAAGCGAACTACAAGTATAAAATGCACTTTCTCCAAGGATTGTCACACTATCTGGAATCGTCACAGATATTAAACTCTTACAACTAACAAAAGCGCTCTCGCCAATATTTGTGACAGTGTTGGAAATCGTCAATGAAGATAAATTCTCACATTGTGAAAAAGCCCATGATCCAATACTTTTTACTCCATCCGGTATCATTACTGAAGCCAGTTTACTACAATTACTAAAAGCTGAATCTCCAATTCTCTCCACACTACCTGGAATCGTTACTGCCACTAAACTATTCCAACTTTTAAATGCACTGTTGCCAATACTTGTTACACCTGGTTCAATACAAATTCTTACTACTAACTCCTTATATTCATCACACAGATGCGTGGATGAACTATAATTCCACATCTCTCCTTCTCCTGAGATAACAAATTCACCATTGTTATACATCGTCCATGTAAGATTATCCCCACATCTACCAGAATCAATTTCGGTTGCTGCCATGGATTCAACCGCAAACAAAGCAAACATGAATGCAACCAATAATACAAACCACAGTCTCTTTCTCATTTGTACCTCCAAAATGATTCTTCATCTGACAGAAAACTATTTCTCATCTTTTGCAGCGGCTTTTCTTTTGCAAAACAACCGCAGCACTTAGTGCCACTTCTTCTATCAAAGCCTTTTTAGTTTATACATAGGTAGTATATCATTCTTTTGCCGATTGCCATGGGGCACACTTTTGTCTTAAATCTTTACGAAAATCTCAATCAGCACAACTGCGATGATAAAGACTACGACAAAAATGATCCACACCGCATTGCCGATACGCTCCGCTTTCAGCTCGGAGGGGGATTTTTCCTCCTCGATTTCCTCAAACGGGATGTCGTTTTCCTCCGCGTACAACTGCGCCTCGGAATCCCATACACCGCGGATAACAAAATCCTCCGACGTACCGTCGAATGCGTCGCGACCGATGCCCGTCACGCTCTCCGGAATTGTGATTTCTTCCAGGCTCTCGCAGTTTTTGAACGCACGCTTGCCGATTGTCTCAAGCGCTTCGGGAAGCTCGACCTCCGTCAGATTCGTACAGTCGCAAAACGCGTAATCGCCGATCTCCGTCACTCTGTCCGCTACGATTACGGTGAAAATTCTCACACGCCAATGATCCCACGGGACATCCTCGGCGTCCTCCCACGACCACGTCGCGCCGGTGCCGTCCACAAAAAGCGTTCCGTCATCGTACAGCATCCATTTCATGCTGTCGCCGCAATCGCCGGAGGCAGTGATTTCGCGCTCGGGCTCAATCGGTGCGTCCGTTTCGGGCGCGGTATCCGCAGGCGTTGTGTCGGGCGGAGCCGTTTCCACGGGCGTTGTTTCTGCGGGCGTAGTCTCAGGCGGAGCCGTCTCCGCAGGCGTCGTTTCCGGCACCTCAATCTCCATGAAGATGTGCCCGTTATTCTTCGCATACGTCTGCGCAGAAGAGGATGCATACGCATTTATTTTCAAAGTGGAAACACAGCCGTCAAACACATCTGTACCGAAAGACACATTTTTGCCGAAAATCGTCACCGTGGAAAGCTCCGAGCATTCCAAAAATGCGCCGTTCTCAATCCGCGTCACGCTGTCCGGAATCGTCAGCGATGTCAGCCCCGTGCAGTTGCGGAAGGCATGCTCGCCGATCTTCTGCACACCGCCCGGGATCGTCACGCCTGTAAGATTTGGGCTGTATGCAAAGGCAGCATCACCGATCGTCGTCACGCTGTTCGGAATTGAATACAAGCCGCTTTTGCCGGCGGGATACGAAATCAGCGTTGTCTTGTTTTTATCAAAGAGAACGCCGCCCGTGCTCGCAGAATAATTCGGGTTATCGGAAGCGACGCGAATGCTCGTCAGCGCACTGCCTGCCGAAAAAGCGGCCTCGCCGATATTCGTCACGCTTTTCGGAACGGTAACCGTTGTCAGTCCGTCGCAACCGTAAAAGGCGTACTCTCCGATCGTCGTTACACTTGCAGGAATCGTCAGCGATGTCAGTCCATCGCAATCCTTGAAAGCCCAACCGCCGATTGTCGTCAAACTGCTCGGGAGAACTGCGGAGGCAAGACTGAAGCAATTATAAAAGGAACAATAGCCAACAGTTGTCACACCGGACGGAATCGTCACTGCCGTGAGATTCGTGTATTCCCAGAAAGCGCGGGTACCGATACTCGTTACGCCCTTCCCGATGGTAACTTTTTTCACGGAATTTTTGTGCGAATACCACGGTGCATCGCCGTCGTTCGTCCAATCCGTCATCTTGCCCGTGCCGGAGATGACAAGCTCGCCGTCCTTGTAGAGCGTCCATTTCACGTTTGTGCCGCAGCTGCCCGACGCGACCGTTTCCCGTGCCGGTGCATCCAGTGCGACAAAGGAATGTCCGTTACTGTTCGCATACGTCTGCGCGGTAGAGCTTGTATATCCGTGAATCGCAAAGCCGGAGGCAGTGCCGGAGAACGCGCTCGCACCGATCGCGGCGGTTTTATTCTGTATCTCTGCTTTTTTGAGGGCGGAGCAGGACTCAAACGCCTTCTCGCCGATGGAAGAGACAGCGGACGGAATTGTGATGCCCGTCAGATTTCCCGCCTTGGCGAACGCGTTCGCCCCGATCGATGTCACACCGGACGGAATCGTCACACTTGTCAGCGGACAGTACATAAACGCCGCGTTTGCGATTGTTTTCACACTGCTCGGGATCGTATACGACGTACCCGATTTTTTCATCGGATACAGCAAAAGCGTCGTTTTGTTTTTGTTGAACAATACCCCGTTTTCGCTCGTAAAATAGCCGTTCGATGCGGAAACGGTCACACCCGGCAGTGCGGCGCAATAGACAAACGCCTGATCCCCAATGGAGGAAACCTTCTCGGGAACGGTGAGGCTTGAAAGTGCCGAACAGTAATTGAACACATACGAGCCGATCGTTGTCAGACCCGACGGAAGCGTAATTTTCGAAATTTTCGAACATCCGTAAAATGCATACGAGCCGATCACCGTCACACTTGACGGGAGCGAGATGCTCTCAATCGTTGACATATTGCAGAACGCGTACACGCCGATACCTGTCACGCCGTTTTCCACCGTGACCTTTTTCAGGGAATTTTTGTGGGCATCCCACGGTGCTTTTGCGGTGTAATTATAATCCGCCATCTTTCCCGTGCCGGAGATGACAAGCTCGCCGTCCTTGTACAGCACCCATTTCACATTTGTGCCGCAGCTGCCCGAAGCAATCGTCGGGCGGCTGTCTGCCGCCGTGTCATCCGGCTCCGTCTCCGTGAGGATTTCAAACGTATAGCTGTTGTCCTTCGCGTAAGTCTGCGCAGTCGATCCGGCATAACCGTATAAAACGAAAGCCACGGCAGGCTGCAAAATCGCATTCAGTCCGAATGTGGCATTTTTGCAGAAGAATTTTGCCTCAATAAGGCTGACGCAGTAATAAAACGCACGGTCTCCGATCGATGTTACAGTCGACGCCACGGAGATTTTTTTCACCGAGCTGTACATACCGAATGAAAATGCACCGACGCTTGTCACGCCTTTTTTGACGGTAATCGTCTTAATATCGCTCTTATAGGCATCCCACGTCGGCTTTTGTGTATAGGTATAGTCCCACATCCTGCCCGTGCCCGAGATGACAAGCTCGCCGTCCTTGTACAGCGTCCATTTCACCTTATCACCGCAATCACCCGTTGCGATCGTACCCGAGGTATTCGTGCTCGATCCGGCTCCGCCGCCCGAGCCGGTGCCGGTACCCGATCCCGAGCCGGAACCCGATCCGCCGCCCGATCCCGAGCCGCCGCCCAAAGAAGAAAGAAGCTCGAAGGAATGTTTGTTTGCGGAAGCATACGTCTGCGCGCTTGAATTGGCATTTCCGTAGATTGTAAATCCGTAGGCTGTCTGTGCAAACACCTCCGTGCCGAAGGAGACGCTTGTGCCGTGAATCTCCGCCTTAGCGAGCTTTTTGCAGTAGTAGAACGCCTTATTCCCGATCGTTTTCACACTTGCGGGAACAGAGATTGTCATCAGCGCACTGCACGAGTAAAACGCGTGCTCGCCGATGCTCGCGGTGTTTTTCGACAGTGTAACCTCACTGAGCGAGGCACAATTGTAAAATGCTCTTTCGGAAATTGTCTTGACGCTGTCCGGAATCTGCACCTCCTGCAAAGCCGTACAGTTATAAAAGGCGGAGGCACCGATACTCGTCAGCGAGTTGGAGAAGGTGACTCTCAAAAGCGACGAGCACTCATAAAACGCAAAATCACCGATCGTCGTCACGCTGTCGGGAATCGTCACGCTCCGCATTTTCGAGCAGAAGCGAAACGCCCATGTATCAATTGCCGTTACGGGATAGCCGCCGAGCGTGGACGGGATTTCCACGTCGTCGGAGATACCCGTACCCACCTGCGTAATCGTCGCTTTTCCGCCCGACACGGTGTATGTATAATACCCCTTTGTTTCCGCCGCGGATACCTCCGCCGTAAAGATCGGCGCAAGCAACGCCGCCAGCAACAGCACCACCAGAAACAGACACAAACCTTTTTTCATTTTTCCTCACCCGATACAGTATTCACAGTCTTTTGTTTGGAGCGTTTTTTAGCGAGCAGCACACCGACCAAAACGGCGGCAAGCACGAAAACGGCACCGGCCGCGATCCCGATACCGAGTACGGGAATCTCCGAGGGGACTTCAATCGCCGCAAACGGGATCGCGTTTGCCGCGGCATACGCCTCTGCCGTGGAGAGGGCATACGCAGTAACCGTCACCCCGGTCGGATTCAAAACGTTCTTGCCGAACGATGCCGTGCTTGTGAGAACCTCCACATCCGTCAGGAGATTGCACTTATAAAACGCACTGTCTCCGATGTCCGTGACAGCGGCAGGCACCGTCACCGAGGTCAACCCGTCGCAATCATAGAACGCAAACGCACCGATCTTTGTCACACCCTCCCCGATTGTCACGGATGCGAGCGTTTTCGCGGTATAAAATGCGCTCTCGCCGATTTCCGTCACGCTTGCGGGCAAAGTCACCTCCGAAAGCGCGCTGTACGCAAACGCCCACGGCGCAATTTTTGTCACAAAATCCGGCACCGTATAGCTTCCGCTTCGTCCCGAAGGATACTGAAGCAGCGTGGTCTTATCCTTCGAAAACAGCACACCGTCCTCCGCAGTGCAGACGGCGTTTTCCTTCGCGTCAACGGTCAAAAGAGACGGACATTCGGAAAACGCGCGATCGAAAAGCTCCGTCACACCGGCACCGACCGTTACCGATGTGAGCTTTTCGCAGTTGGCAAACGCACTCTCCCCGATCACCGTCACACTGTCGGGAATCACGATTTCCGTGACGGAATCGCAGTCGTAAAACGCGCGCTCGCCGATCACCGTCACACTGTCCGGAATCACGATCTCGGTAAGCGAACGGCCGGTATGGAAGGCATCCTTGCCGATTTCGACCACGCCCTCGCCGAGATCCAACGAGGTCATAAAGCGCGTGTTCATGAAGGCGCACTCCCCGATTTTCGTCACGCTGTCGGCAAGCACTACTTCCGTGAGCGCCTCCTGGCAGTAGAACGCATACGGCGCGATGCTCGTCACACCTTCTTGTACCGTTACCTTTCTGAGCGAGCCGCGGTAGTTGTACCACGGAATATCCGCCGTGTACTGCCAGTTTGCCATATCGCCCGTGCCGGAGATCGTCATCTCCCATCTGTCGTTGATCGACCACCGTACATTCCTTCCGCATCTGCCGGAGGGACCCGCGCTGACCGTCACCGGGAACAGACTCACGCACAAAACCGTCATCAGAAGCAAACTAAAAATCCGTTTCATCGTCGTTCTCTCCTCACTGATTTATCCCTGCGGATCGCGCAATTTTACGTCATCCACGGGGGTGATACCGAGATTTTTGAGAAATGCAAGTGCTCTTTCTTCCGTTTGCACATCAAGCAGCCGATCGGGCGCGTGTGCATCAAGTCCGAGGATTACATCGTTCCCCACCTCGGCGGCAATTCTGAAAAATCGCTCACACGGGTACGCGCGGCTTTCCCAAAAGCCGTACAGGTTGAACTCCAGCGGTATCCCCATCTTTTTGATCTCTTTGCAAAAAGGGAGCATATAGCGGCGGTACGTTTCATCATCTCCCGTAAAGCGAATCGCATCGGGATGCGCCATGTACGTGAATTTCCCCGTATGCAGTCCTGCGAGGCACTGCATCGTATAAAGGGCAAGATCCCACTCGCTCTCCGCGCTGCCCATGTTGTTTTTAAACCCTTTCTCATTGCCGCACCAATGCTGCCCGAGGATTATATAGTCAATCGGATACGGGCGGTACAGCTCGAGCAATCTGTCTAAATACGCGGGATAGTACTCCGTCTCAAAGCCGATTTTGATCGCGATGTCGTTTTTGTACTCCGCCTTCAGATCGGTGAGCGTTGTAACGTAATCGTCGATCAGCTCGGGGCGCATACGGCAGCCCGAATAATACTCTCCGTCGAAAATCCACGGCGTATGATCGGCAAAGCCGAGCGTCTTGAGTCCGCGGGCAATTGCGTTTTCGATATATTCCCTCTCCGTGCCCGATGCATGACGGCATCGCCACGTATGGGTATGATAATTGTGCTGCATAGTACGCCTCCGAAAATTTCTCCGAATACTATGATACCACAAATTCGCCCGTCCGACAATAGAAAACAAAAAAGATTTCACTGTATTTACAGAATATTCCTTGATTTTGATACGGTATATAGTATAATAAATATAGAAACAAACAATTTGGGAGGTCAATCTATGGCAACGGCTCACAACAGCGCCAAGCTCGGCGATTTTGCAAAAACGGTACTGATGCCGGGCGATCCGCTCCGCGCACAGTTCATCGCAAGCACATTTCTTAAGGACGCCCGTCTCGTCAACAACGTCCGCGGTATTCAGGGATACACGGGCACGTACAAAGGCGTCCCCGTCTCCGTGATGGCAAGCGGCATGGGTATGCCGTCGATGGGCATTTACAGCTACGAGCTGTTCACCGAGTACGGGGTGGAGACGATCATGCGCATCGGCTCGGCAGGGGCTTTGGTTGATTCGCTCAAGCTCCGCGACGTCGTATTCGGCATGGGTGCGTGCACAAATTCCAATTACGCATCCCAGTACGGACTTGCCGGCACGTTTGCGCCGATCGCGGATTTTGACGTACTCCGCCATGCGGTCGCCGCCGCCGAGGAGGTCGGTGTGACGTACAAAGTGGGCAATCTGCTCTCCTCCGACACGTTCTACGCGGACAACGGAGATGCGGCGAACGCGGCTTGGCGCAAAATGGGCGTTCTCGCCGTGGAGATGGAGTGCGCCGCCCTTTACATGAACGCGGCACGCACCGGCAAGCGCGCGCTCGGCATCTGCACGATCTCCGACAGCCTTGTGACCGGCGAGGCACTCTCCGCCGAGGACAGACAGACGACGTTCACGGATATGATGGAGATTGCTCTGAAAACGGCGGTGATGCTTGATGGCTGATGCAAAACGCGTATTTCTGATCGTGCTGGATTCGCTCGGCATCGGTGCGATGCCCGATGCGGAGAAATTCGGGGACACGGCGGATGTGAACACGCTCGCCCACATTTCGGGGGAGAAATCCTTCCGCGCGGATACAATGCGCAATCTGGGACTGGGCAAAATCGAAGGCGTACCGTATATCGGACTGCCCGAAAAAGCAGGTAGACGCGCCGCTGTCGCACGGATGACGGAAAGCTCCCCCGGCAAGGATACAACAATCGGACACTGGGAGATTGCGGGCATTATTTCAGATGCTCCCCTGCCGACCTTCCCCGACGGATTTCCCGATGAGGTTCTGGAGGCGGTATCCGAAGCGACGGGACGGGGCATTCTCTGCAACGAGCCGTATTCGGGCACACAGGTCATAAAGGATTACGGACGCGCGCACATCGCAACCGGTGACTTGATCGTGTACACCTCCGCGGACAGCGTGTTCCAGATCGCGGCGCACGAGGACGTTGTCCCCGTATCCGAGCTTTATGAAATCTGCGAAAAGGCGCGCGCGATCCTGACGGGCAAAAACGGCGTCGGACGCGTGATTGCACGCCCGTTTGTGGGCGAATATCCGAATTACACGCGCACGTCAAACCGCCATGACTATTCCCTGCTTCCTCCGCAGGATACGGTGCTCGACGCAATCAAAGCCGCCGGCATGGACACGGTAGCCGTCGGCAAAATCACCGATATTTTTGCAGGCAAGGGCGTAACGGAGACGATCCGCACGAAAAGCAACGACGACGGTATGCGCGTGACGGATGAGATGATCGAAAAGGATTTCACGGGACTTTGCTTTGTGAATCTGGTGGAGTTTGATTCCCATTTCGGGCACCGCAACGATGCCGCAGGCTACGCCGCCGCGCTCGCCAAATTTGATGGGTGGCTGAAAGATTTCCTGCCGAAACTGCGCCCCGATGACGTTTTGATGATCACCGCCGACCACGGCTGTGATCCGATGGACGTGAGCACCGATCACACGAGAGAGTACACGCCGCTTCTGATTGTCGGCGACAAAATCCGCCCGGTGAATCTCGGCACACGGAAAACGTTTGCGGACATTGCGGCAACGGCGGCGGAGCTGCTCGGCGTACCTTTCACGGGCGAAGGGGAATCCTTTGCGAAGGAAATCCTGCGGCACGATCCGTCAAGCGATGACCTCATCGAAGCGGCAAAGCGCGCGATGACGGGCGCGTATGCGCCGTATTCCGGCTACAAGGTCGGTGCGGCGATCCTCACCGCAAACGGAAACGTATACACGGGATGCAATATTGAACACGCCTCCTACGGCGCGACGGTATGTGCAGAGCGTACGGCGATCTTCAACGCGGTGGCGGACGGTGAACGGGAAATCACCGCCATCGCCATCGTCGGCGGCAAGGACGGCGTGCTCACCGATTTCGCCTATCCCTGCGGCATCTGCCGACAGGTGCTCGCGGAGTTTGGCACACCCACGACGCGGATTCTTCTGCACAACGGGCAGGATACCATTTCTTATAACCTCGCCGCGCTGTTTCCGCACGCGTTCGGCGCGGACAATCTCCACTGAGGAGGACACACCTATGCGGATGTATGATCTGATTGAAAAAAAGAAGCAGGGCGGCGCACTCACCCGTGAGGAGATCGCGCATTTCGTGCGCGGCACGACAGACGGCACGATTCCCGAATACCAGCTTTCCGCGTTTCTGATGGCGGTGTGCTTTCGCGGCATGACAACGGAGGAAACCGCGATCCTGACCGACGAGATGGCGCACTCGGGCGACGTGCTTGATCTCACTTCCCTCGGCACATCTTCGGTCGACAAGCACAGCACGGGCGGCGTCGGCGACAAAACGACACTGATCGTCACGCCGATTGCGGCCGCGCTCGGCTGTCGGGTGGCAAAAATGTCCGGGCGCGGTCTCGGCTACACGGGCGGCACGGTGGATAAGCTCTCCGCGATTCCCGGATACAGCCTTACGATGCCGCACGCGGACTTTATGCGGCAGGTGGAAACGGTCGGCGCGGCGGTGATCTCGCAAAGCGGCAATCTGACGCCGGCGGATAAAAAGCTGTACGCCCTGCGCGATGTGACCGCGACGGTCGATTCTTTGCCCCTGATTGCGTCGAGCATCATGAGCAAAAAAATCGCCGCAGGCGCACACTCGATTGTGCTTGACGTGAAGGTGGGCAGCGGCGCGTTTATGAAAACGGAGGCGGATGCGAAAGCCCTCGCTGAGGCGATGGTGGAGATCGGCACAGCGTGCGGTCGGCGCATGACGGCGGTGCTTTCAGATATGGATATTCCGCTCGGATGCGCCGTCGGCAACGCTCTGGAAGTGGCGGAAGCGGTTGAAATCCTGCACGGGCGCGGTCCTGCCGACTTGCGCGAGGTATCCGTCACGCTTGCCGCGCACATGGTTTCGCTCTGTCGGAAGATTCCGCTTTCCGAAGCGGAGCCGCTTGTGAAAACCGCATTGGACAGCGGTACGGCGCTTGCCAAATTCCGCGAGTGGATCGCGGCGCAGGGCGGCGATATTTCCGTAATCGACGGTGTCGGTTTCCCGAAAGCATCGATTGCACGCCCGATTTTTGCCGAACGGGACGGATTCATCACAAAAATGGACACCGCATCCATCGGCGATGTATCGGTCGTGCTCGGTGCAGGACGCGCCAAGGCGGAGGACGAGATCGATCTCACCGCCGGTATTGAGATTCTGAAAAAGACGGGAGACGCGGTGAAAGCGGGCGATGTGATCGCGGTTCTGCACACATCGGACGAGGAAAAATTCACCGACGCGGCAAGGCGATACACCGCCGCCATTGAGATTGGGGAGGCAGCCCCGCCGAAACGGGATTTGATCTTCGGTGTGATACGGTAATGTACCGTCTGTACAATTTACGGCAGTTCATTGGCAAAAACGGATGACTTTTGCATATCGTTTTTGAAAAAATTTTCGGATATACCCAACCTTTTTTCTCTGATTTGTGTCTATAAGACAAACGCTTACATGGCGGATGTGATATAATAAAGCAAAACGGAGGATTCAAGAATGAAAAAAATTCTGCGTTCCACCTTGTTTTTTCTGCTTCCTGTAGGGATTATTTGCATGATTTTTGTGTCTCTGTTTTCTATCAGTCCCGCCGTAATCGTCGTTTTGGCTGCAGGTATTGCCATTTACGGGCTACTGATGGCACTTATGTGGAAAAGTTCCAAAAAGGCGGCACATCTTCTATTGTATCCGAATACGCATACAGGACGAAAAGCGGATATACTGCGCATCGCTTTGTGCATATCCGCACCGTTTTACTATCTGACGTTTCTGATGGCACTTTTGCCGGTGCAGCACTACAGTGTATGGATTTTGTTTTTCTTTCCTGCAAACGTGATGTTTATTCCTCTGCTTTCGGAGGTTGCCGATTTTTGTGATATATTCCGCTTCCGAAAAGCATTTTTCTGGACGATATATCTGAGCGCACAAACGGTTTTCTTTGCGATCGGTCGTGTGTTTGCCGGTATGATTGCCGAGAATGTCATTTGAAAAACAAAAGGCTTCTGCCAGATGGCAGAACCCTTTTTTATTACGTTTGGGATCAGTACATACCGCCCATGCCGCCCATACCGCCTGCGGGTGCAGCGGGTGCCGGCGGCTCCGGCTGATGCACAACGAGTGCCTCGGTCGTGAGCACGGTGGATGCAACAGATGCCGCATTCTGGAGCGCGGAACGGGTAACCTTCGTCGGGTCAACGATGCCTGCCTCCATCATATCGACATACTCTTCGGTGTATGCGTTGAAGCCGTAGCCCTTCTTGCCGCTTGCCTGAATGGTGTTCACGATTACGGAACCTTCAAAGCCTGCGTTGGCAGCGATCTGACGGACAGGAGCCTCCAGTGCCTTCAGAACGATCTTCACACCGGTCTTCTCGTCGCCGTCAACAGTGGAGAGCAGCTTCTCAACGTCGCCGATGACGTTCAGATATGCGGTGCCGCCGCCGGGGACAATACCCTCTTCAACAGCCGCACGGGTTGCATTCAGAGCGTCCTCGATGCGGAGCTTCTTTTCCTTCATCTCAGTCTCGGTAGCCGCGCCGACCTTGATTACGGCAACGCCGCCTGCGAGCTTTGCAAGTCTCTCCTGGAGCTTCTCGCGGTCGAAATCGGACGTGGTGTTCTCCAGCGCGGTCTTGATCTGCGCAATTCTGCTCTGGATCTCGGACGTCTCGCCTGCGCCGCCGACGATGATCGTGTTGTCCTTGTTGATCTTGACCTGGCGGGCCTGACCGAGCTGTGCAACGGTAGCCTCCTTCAGATCGAGACCGAGCTCGTCGCAGATGACCTCGCCGCCCGTGAGAACTGCGATGTCGCGGAGCATCTCCTTACGTCTGTCGCCAAAGCCCGGTGCCTTGACAGCGGCAACGGTGAACGTGCCGCGAAGCTTGTTCAGAACGAGCGTGGTCAGAGCCTCGCCCTCGACGTCCTCAGCAATGATGAGAAGCTTCTTGCCGGACTGCACGATCTGCTCGAGCAGGGGCAGAATATCCTGTACGTTGGAAATCTTCTTCTCGGTGATAAGGATGAGGGCATCGTCAAGGACAGCCTCCATCTTATCGGTATCGGTAGCCATGTAGGGGGAGAGATAGCCGCGGTCGAACTGCATACCCTCGACAACCTCGGAATACGTCTCCGCAGACTTGGACTCCTCAACGGTGATAACGCCGTCGGCGGTGACCTTCTCCATAGCGTCGGCGATCAGCGTACCGATCACCTCGTCGCCGGAAGAAACGGTACCGACGCGTGCGATGTCAGCCGTGCCGTTTACCTTCTTGGAGTTTGCCTTGAGGGAATCGATTGCGGCATCAACTGCCTTCTGGATACCCTTGCGGATTACGATCGGGTTTGCGCCTGCGGCGACATTCTTCATACCCTCGTGGATGAACGCCTGTGCGAGCAGCGTTGCGGTGGTGGTACCGTCGCCTGCTGCGTCATTCGTCTTGGTAGCGACCTCGCGGACGAGCTGTGCGCCCATGTTCTCCGCAAGATTCTCCAGCTCGATCTCCTTGGCGATGGTGACACCGTCGTTGGTGATAAGGGGAGCGCCGAATTTTCTGTCAAGAACGACGTTGCGTCCCTTCGGGCCGAGCGTGATTTTCACGGTGTTCGCCAGTTTATCGACACCGCTGATGAGCGCGTTGCGCGCGTCAATACCGTAAAGCAGATCCTTTGCCATAGGTAAATCCTCCGATTTCTTTCAATAAATAATGATTCGCCGTCTTACTCAACGATGGCGAGGATGTCGCTCTGACGAACGATATTGTACTCTTTGCCGTCGCACTTGACTTCGGTGCCGGAGTACTTGCTTGTGATAACGCGGTCACCGACCTTTACCGTCATGGTGACCTCCTTGCCGTCCACAAGACCGCCGGGGCCGACTGCGATTACTTCTGCAACCTGCGGCTTCTCCTGTGCACTGCCGGGGAGAATGATACCGGTCTTGGTAGTCTCCTCCGCTTCGATGGCGCAGACGACAACGCGGTCTGCCAAAGGCTTTATAGTCATAATGAAAACCTCCTGTATACTGTGCTCTCGCACAAAATATTTTTTGGGAATCCTTTTGGTTTAGCACTCTTGTTTTCGGAGTGCCAAACCTCACGAGATATATTCTATACCGCACCGAGAGGAAAATCAAGTCTTTTTTTGAATATTCACATATATTTAACAATTCCTCCGTCTGCCGTTTGGGAAAGCATGGCAGCGCACGTGATTGCATACATATAAAATAAACAACGGGCACGGGAGGAATCTATGGAATCGGCGGCAAGCATTATAAGCGGCGTTCTGATGCCGTGCATCCTTTTAGCGGCGGGGATTTTTTTCGGAATCAAACTTCGCTTTTTCTGGATTACCCATCCGATCCGCACGGTTAAAACGATGCTCTCCGGCGCGGACACGGGCGGCACCTCACCGTTTGCGGCGTTGACGATGGCACTCGCCGGCACGCTCGGTGTGGGCAACATCGCAGGGGTGGCGACGGCGATCACGGCAGGCGGCGCGGGGGCTGTTTTCTGGATGCTGATCGGCGCGCTTGCCGCGATGTCGGTGAAATATGCGGAGGTGTTTCTCGCCGTCCGCTACCGCCGCGTGCGGAAGGAGGACGGACAGACAACACACTACGGCGGTGCGATGTACTACATCCGCGACGGGCTGGGCGATCTCGCAAAAAGCGCACTCGGACGGCGGATTGCAGGCGTCCTCGGCGCGCTGTTTGCCGTTTTGTGCCTCGTCAATTCTCTGCTCACGGGCAACGTGATTCAAGTGCGCGCCGCCGCGGACTGTGTGGAGCTTCCGCCCGTGCTGTTCGGCGCTTTGTTTGCCGCGTTCGCCGTTTTTGCGATAGCAGGCGGTATGCGCCGTTTGTCCGCGATCACCGTCGTGCTGATTCCGCTGCTTGCCGTGCTCTATCTCCTTTTATCGGGGACGATTCTGATTGCATACGCGTCGGAGATTCCGCGCATCTTTGTAAAAATCGCGCGGGATGCGTTTGATTTCACTGCCGTGGGCGGAGGCGTGCTCGGTCTCGGCGTGAGCCGTTCGCTCCGATTCGGAATCACGCGCGGCATCTTCTCAAACGAAGCGGGATGCGGCACCGCACCGACCGCGCACGCCTCCGCAAACGTGAAATCGCCGCATCACCAGGGATGCTTCGGATTGTTTGAGGTATTCGCGGACACGGTCGTTCTCTGCACGGTAACGGCACTGGTGATCCTTCTCTATGCGGACGGCGAGGGGCTGGACGGCATCGATCTGTCCATCACCGCGTTTTCACGCCTCGGTGCATCGGTGGGCGGCACGCTCCTCGGCATCGCGGCGGATCGTTTTTTACGGATCAGCATTCTTTTGTTCGCCTACGCGACCGTCGTCTGCCAGAGCTGCTACGGCATCGAAGCAATCCGCTATTTTGTCCCGGCGCGCGGTGCGCGGATTCTGTATATCGCCCTCTCCGTCGGCGCAACATTCGCAGGCGCACTTCTCAAGCCGGGGATTTTGTGGCAGTGGGCGGACATGGTCGTATCAGTCATGACCGTCGTAAACGTCCTGTGTCTGCTACGTCTCAGAAAGCAGATCAAAGCATAGATTCAACAGAAAAACGGACGACAAAGCCGTCCGTTTTTTAGCTTGAAACTTTTTTCAAAAAGTTTCTCCTCGCATTTTCTTTGATAAATTCTTTCAACCGCGTTTTGCCATCAAAAAACCTCCGTGTCTGACACGGAGGTTTTCGGTTCAATTACTGCTCGTCGCCTTCGAATGCCTTCAGAGCCTCGGGATCATCGGTAGAGAACATAACCGGTGCTTCCTCGGCAGCAGCTTCCGGAGCAACTTCCTCAGCAGCCGGCTCAAGAAGAGCACGGATGGAGAGGCTGACCTTCTTGTTGTCCATGTCAATATCGGTGATCTTTACATCCACCGTCTGACCGACAGCGAGAACATCGTCCGGCTTTGCAATCTTGTGATCGGCGATCTGGCTGATGTGGATCAGACCGTCCACGCCGTCAACGATCTCTGCAAATGCACCGAACGGCATGAGAGATACGATCTTGACGCTTGCAACATCGCCGACCGCATATTTCGCGGTGAAGATGTTCCACGGGTTGGTAGCCTCCGTCTTGTGACCGAGGGAGATGCGGCCGCGCTCGCGGTCGATGGACTTAACAAATACGTGCAGCTTGTCGCCGACCTTCACGATGTCGGAGGGCTGACGGACATGCTTCCAGGACAGCTCGGAGGTATGTACCATACCGTCCACGCCGCCGAGGTCAACGAATGCACCGTAGGTGGTCATGCTCTTGACTACGCCGGTGTACTGCTTGCCAATCTCGATCTCTGCCCAGAAAGCAGCCTCGCGAGCCTTGCGCTCCTCACGGAGTACGGCACGCATGGAGCCGTAAGCGCGATGCTGACGGTCCTTGATCTCGATGATCTTGAAACGAACGGTCTGGCCAACGAGGGTGGTCAGGTCGCCGTCCTTGGGGATACCGGTGTGTGCGCCGGGGATGAAGACGCGGTTGGCATTGGTCAGGGCAATTACGCCGCCCTTTACAGCCTCAACGATCTTGCCCTCAACGATTGCATCATTCTCTTTTGCCTCGACAATGTACTTCCAGTTCTTGTCGGAGTCAACGCGCTTTTTGGAAACCTTTGCGATACCGTCGATATCGCTGTTGCTGATTACAAA
>JAZNHT010000045.1:0-26139 GCA_045577175.1 Eubacteriales bacterium
GCGCAAACCGAAGTGGTACAAAATCATAAACGAGACGATGCCCGTCCACAAAACGGCACCGTTTTCGTAAATCCCCGCGTAGTGGACCACGAAGCACACGGCGGCGGCGATGGCGGTCAGCGCGATCACGCTGTACATGAAGATCGCAGGTCCGCTGAGACGGTGTTTTTTCATATGTATTCCTTTCCGTGAGGGTCTTACCCTCTCGCCATCACCGCGACGCATTCACAGTGCGTCGTAAAAGGGAACATGTCCACGGGCGTGAGCTTTGTCATCTTGTAGCCGTTTCTCAAAAGATACCGCGCGTCTCGGGCGAGCGTTTCCGGATTGCACGAGACGTACACGACGCGCTTCGGTGCGAGCTTGACCATCGAAGCGAGGAATTTTTTATCACACCCGGCACGGGGCGGATCGAGCAGGACAACGTCCGCGCGTTTTCTGTCCGCGGCGAGCGATTCCATATACTCTCCGGCATCACCGGCGAGGAATGTCGCATTGGAAATGCTGTTCAGCATCGCGTTGACGGAGGCATCCGCCGCCGCTTCGGGAATCACCTCGACACCTGTGACGTAGCCTGCGTGCGGCGCGGCAAGAATCCCGAGCGTACCGACACCGCAGTACGCGTCGATCACGCTTTCGCGTCCCGTGAGGGCGGCTCCCTCCATCGCAAGGCGATACAGCTTCTCCGTCTGCGTGGGATTGATTTGCAGAAACGCACGCGCCGACACGCGGAAGCGCTTACCGCAGATCTCATCGGTGAAATAGCCGTCGCCGTAAAGCACGGTCGATTTTTTGCCGAGATTCATGGCAAGATCGCCGTCATTCACGCAGTGGACGACGGAAACAACGGACGGGCACGCCTTGACGAGCGCCTCCGTATACGCCTTCGCTTTCGTAAACGGAGACTTGCCCGTGACGATCACGACGATCGCCTCGCCCGTCTTTTTGGAAACGCGCACGAGCAGATGGCGGAGCAGACCGCGTCCGTTTTTCGGGCTGTACACGGTCAGCTTGAACGATCTGGCAAGCTGCACGGCGGTATGGCTGATTTTCGAAGCGGCTTTATCCTCCAGCAGGCATGCTTTCGCCGGGATCACGCGCCCGGACGCGCTCTGATAGATGCCCGCCATCATCTCACCGCCGACGCGCGTAAACGCGGTCTGCACCTTACAGCGGTAGTTATACGGATCCTCCATCGGCACGATCTCGTCCACGTGGCACATCCGCCCCAAAAGAGAGATCACCTTCGCCATTTTCATGCTGAGCTGTTCTTCATAAGTGAGATTCGGCGTCTGGCATCCGCCGCATTTGCCGAAATATTTACACGTCTTTGACATAGCGGTATCCTTTCATCCGATCATTTCGTGATAAAGAAATACGCGAGGACAATCGCGCCGAGCACGATACGGTAGTAGCCGAACGCGGCAAAGCTGTGCCGGCGGACAAACGATACAAGGAATCGGATCGCGGCGAGGGAGACAACAAACGCGACAGCCACGCCGACGGCAAGGATCAGAAGCTCCTCCCCCGTAAAGGAGAAGCCGACCTCAAGCACGTACTTGAGCAGCTTGAGCGCACTCGCGCCGAGCATGACGGGGATCGCCAAAAAGAACGAAAACTCCGCGCCTGCCGGACGGGATACACCCGTGAGCATACCGCCGAGGATGGTCGATCCCGAGCGGGACGTGCCGGGGATGAGCGAAAGCACCTGAAACAAGCCGATTTTGAACGCGCCTGCGTAGGTGATCTCCTCCACGGAGGTACATGAGGGCGCACCGTTTTTCTTCACTTTTTCAATCACAATAAACGCAACACCGTACACGATCAGCGCGGCGGCAACGACAGGCGGCGTCATGAGGTGCGCCTCCAGAAAATCGTCCAGCAGAAGCCCGATCACGGCGGCAGGCACGGCGGCGACGAGAATCTTCCCCCACAGAGAGAAGCACGATTTTTTCTCCGCCGCGCTCTTTTTCGGCGAAAACGGATTCAGCCTTCCGAAATACAGGACAACCACGGCTAAAATCGCGCCGAGCTGGATGACGACAAGGAACATATTCCAAAACGCATCGGGAACATCCAGCTTCAGAAAATCCTCGGCGATAATCATATGTCCCGTGCTGGAGACGGGCAGCCATTCGGTGATGCCCTCAATAATGCCCAAAAGAATCGTTTTCAGAATTTTGATAAACAGTTCCATCGTTTACTCCTCTCCGCCTGCGCGGATGATGTCGCCCGCCTTCACGGGCACGGGGACGTACATGGAAAACGTCATCAGCGGATGCGGCGCGCTCTCAATCGGAGAGCCGTTTTCGTCACGCATATCTGTACCGACGAACGGAATGCCGGCTTTACCTGGCGTGAGCAGCTCCATCGGTGCGCCCGAGACGAGCTTATTGCGCTGGGTAAAGATCACGCGTCCGTTTTCATCGCTGTCCGTCTGTGCGGTGGCGAGATACGCCTTTTCGCGGATGTAGCCGGGCGCGGTGACGGTGTTCGCGCTCTCATGCGGCGGCGTGAAATAAAATCCGGTATGGTACTCTCTGTGCGAGACGCTCTCAAGCTCTCTTTTCCAGACGGGATCGTATGTGTATCCGTCGGGATCGGCAAGATACGCATCGATCGCCATGCGGTACGTATTCGTAACGACGGCGGTATAGTACGCGCTCTTGACACGCCCCTCGATTTTGAATGAGGTGATCCCTGCACGCATCAATTCGGGAATATGCTCGATCATGCACGTATCGCGCGAGCTCATAACGAAGCTGTCCCCGTCATGCTCCTCCACAACGATGCGGTCGTCGGGACGTTTTTCCTCGGTAATCACGCGCTCGTTATAGATCCAGCGGCACGGCTGTGCGCATCTGCCGTGGTTGGCATCGCGCCCGATGAAATAATTGGAGAGGAGACAGCGTCCGCTGTACGCGATGCACATCGCGCCGTGGATAAACGCCTCAAGCTCCAGCTCGGGCGGCGTATTTTTGCGGATTTCGACAATTTCCGACATGGTAAGCTCACGGGCGAGCACGACACGGGACGCGCCGAGATGATACCACGCGGTACACGCGGCGGCAGAAACGGCGCTCGCCTGCGTGGAAATATGTATCTCAAGGGACGGCGCGATCTCTTTCACAAGCATCAGCACACCGACGTCGGAGACGATGACGGCATCGACGCCGATTCTCTCAAGCGTACCGAGATACGTGCGCAAGGCAGGATACTCATCCGTCCGCGGCATGACGTTGACGGTGACGTAGATCTTCACGCCTTTCCCGTGCGCAAACTCGACCGCCTCGGCGAGGTCCTCCTCGGTAAAATTGCCGCTGGCGGCACGCATCCCGAACGATTCGCCTGCGAGATACACGGCATCCGCGCCGTAGCGGACGGCGGCGCGCAGTTTCTCAAAATCCCCTGCGGGAGAGAGAAGCTCAATCATGCCTCCACCTCAAAATCGAGGCACAGGCGCTGTGCAACGACAGAGCGGACAAACGTTGCCGCCTCGACATGAAGCGGATTCGTCTGATACGCGGCGAGGGCATCCGCATCGGTAAACGCGGAGTCAAGCATCATATCGGCAGAGGAGGACGCAAGCGCGCCCGTATGCACCGTAATGGAGAGAAGTCCGGGAATCTTTCCGGCAAGGGCTTCCAGCCGCTCTTTCGCCTCGGCGATCTTGCCTGCACGGTCTGCTTCGGGGATTTCGTCCTTCAGTTTCCAGAGGATTACGTGTTTTATCATGGTAGGGAGTCCTTTCGGGGTGGTTTTTCATTCTTTTTCTACTGTCTGCAAACAGTAGGTTTGGATGCACGAACCGTTCGTGCAGAAGACGCGATGTAGGAGGGGCGAGTCGCGCAGCCCCTCCTACGACCTCCTCCGCGCACAAGGAGAGAGGGAGAGCCCTCTCCCCTTGGATCTCCACACCTCATAGCGCTTCTTCAGCGAAACATAAGCTAACATACCACTCATGCTTCCTCTTTGAGGAGAGTCATGATCGAGCTTTCATGCGTCCACAGCGTAAACGCGATCGTAAAAGACGCACCTGCGGTGCGAGGAGTCGGTTAGGATTTTAACGTACGATTTCCGTTCGTCAGCAATATGCGGAGATAAAGTTTGATACGGGATCGCGTAGCGCAATCTTGCAAACTCTCCGTCAGCGATAGTAGATGGGAGTTTCAAAACGCAGCGGCTGCGTTTTAGCGGAAGTGGTACGTTAGCGTACATTTACCGCTGCACCGCAGGGGATGGTGGTGTCGGAGGAAGGGGATCTTTCTCCCCTTCCTCTGACCGTGGCGGTGGTGCAGGAGGTGTTCCACGTTTAACACCTCCTGCATAAAACCTCACACATTCATAATCACCGGCAGAATCATCGGCTTGCGCTTCGTCTTGGAATACAGATACTTCGACAGATCATCCTTGATGTTCTGCTTCATCTGCGTCCACTCGAGCGTGCCTCTCTCAAGTGTCTCCGTGAGCGAATCGCGCGCGATCGTGCGTACCTGCTCCATCAGATCCTCCGCCTCGCGGACGTAGACAAATCCGCGCGAGATGATGTCCGGACCGCTCATGATCGTGCGCGTCTCGGCATCCACCGTCGCAACGACAACGATCAGTCCGTCCTGCGCAAGATGACGGCGGTCGCGCAGCACGATATTGCCGACGTCACCGACACCGTAGCCGTCCACGAGCACGCGTCCTGCCGGCACCGTGCCTGCTCTCTTGCACGAATCCCTGTCAAGCTCAAGCACCTGACCGATGTCGCACACAAAAATATGATTCGGATTCATACCCATGTACTCGGCAAGCTCCTTGTGCTGCATCAGATGGCTGTACTCACCGTGGATCGGCATGAAATACTTCGGCTTTACGAGCGCGTGGAGCAGCTTGATCTCCTCCGCGCAGGCGTGTCCCGAAACGTGAACCTCCGCCTCCTCGTGATAGACGTTCACGCCGCGGCGGTACATTTCATTGATAATCTTGCCGACGAGCTTTTCGTTGCCGGGGATGGCGTGCGAGGAAAGCACGACAAGATCGCCCGGCGTCAGCTCCACCTGATTGTGATCGGAGAACGCCATGCGGTAGAGTGCCGACATCGGCTCACCCTGCGATCCGGTCGTGACGATCGTGATCTTGTTCGCGGGGTATCTGCCAATCTCGGAAATATCAATGAGGCAGTTGTCCGGCACGGTCATGTAGCCAAGGCGGGTTGCCGCGCCGACTACGTTCAGCATACTGCGTCCCGTGATCGCGACCTTTCTGCCGTATTTCGCGCTGTAGTTGATAATCTGCTGTACGCGGTGCACGTTCGAGGAGAACGTCGCGACGATAATGCGCTTATCGACATTATTCATAAAGATGGAATCAAGCGATGCGCCGACCTTTCTCTCCGACGGCGTGTGACCGCCGCGGCCGACGTTCGTGGATTCGCACATGAGAAGGAGCACGCCGCGTCTGCCGTACTCGCCGATGCGGGTGAGATCCATCATCTCGCCCTCGATGGGGGAGACGTCAATTTTGAAGTCACCCGTATGGAGCACGACGCCGACGGGAGTCGTGATCGCGATACAGCACGCATCCGCAATCGAGTGGTTGACACGGATAAATTCCGCAGAGAACGCACCGAGCTTGACCGTATCGCCCGCGGAGACGGTCGTCATCTTCACCTTGTGCGGCAGTCTCTGCTCGGCGAGCTTATTCTCCAGAATACCGAGCGTCAGTCTCGTGCCGTAGATCGGCGGATTGATGGTGCGGAGCACGTAGGGCAACGCACCGATATGGTCCTCGTGACCGTGCGTCAGCAGAATGCCGCGCAGCTTATCCACGTTCTTTTCCAGATAGCTGATGTCGGGGATCACAAGATCGACGCCGAGCATCTCCTCGTCGGGGAATGCCAGACCGCAGTCCACGACGATCATATCGTCACCGTACTCAAGTACGCAAAGATTCTTTCCGATTTCGTTCAGTCCGCCGAGCATCATGACGCGGAGCTTTGTGTTGTTTGCTTTTTTTGCCATAAAATCTTCCTTTCGGTTTTTGTTTTTTCGATACCTGTCCCGATCATGAAAGATGTACGTCCCAAAAGGCGAGCGGAAACTGTCGTGCATCGGTTTTCTTACACGACAAAAAAACGCATATTCCCAAGCATTCTCCGAGGGCGGCGGAGGGAGGCTTCGGGACAGACAGCGTGCGGTACATCCTCAGTCATTCGTATGTTTCGGTTGCAAGGATAGGTGCGCGGTTAAGGCAAAAACGGTCGCCGCCGCGCGATCACGGACAAAATATCTCAATTTAATTATATCATGCTTCCCTGCATCAGTCAAGAACGATTTGTAAATTTTTGACCGCGGTCACATCCACGCGATCACCCACGCGAGCGTGCCGAGCAGTGCAATCGCCGTCCCCGCCCCGGAGAAAAACAGCGTCATCGACCGGCTTCGGCGCGCTTTCCGCGCGCTTGCCGGATAGCACACATTCCCCTCCTCCACGATACGGGACGCCTCGCGCACCATATCGTCCTCGCTGAGCGGACTGTCCCCCTCCGTGACGCCGCGGCGCAGAACGAAATACGCCTCCTCAAACAGCTTGCTCCCCGTATCCTTCACATAAATGATTTTCTTCTCGTATCCGCGCACGCGAAAAAATCCTCCGTTTTCTGATTCTTACCATCAGTATTGACCGCGGATTTTCCGGCTATGCGCCTGCCTCCGAAAAAAACATCCGGCTCACAGCGCAGGCAAGAAACACGCAGAACACCATCACGCACGCCGCCGCAAAAAAGGCGTGTCTCGTCCGTCTGACGGGCGGCTTTCCGCCGATCGCCGTCCCCGAAAAATAGACGGTAATCACGTACACAAGCGTATCGGACGAGCCCATCAGCACGGAGGCGCAGAAGGCGGCAAAGCTGTCCGCACCGACCGCGCCGATCAGATCCGCATACGCGGCGGTGGAGGCGGATCCCGACACGGGACGGGTGACGAGCAGCGGCAGAATCTCCACGGGGATGCCGAGCTTTTCCGCCGCACCGCCGAGTGCGTTTGCGAGAAGATCGACCGCCCCCGACGCACGGAACATCGAAAGTGCGACCGTGAGCGCGACCATGGTCGGAAGAAGACGCACGGCGGCGGTGAGCCCCTCCCTCGCCCCCTCCGTGAAGCAGGCAAAGAAATCCCGTTTCCGCGTAAGCATGGGGATCGCGGTCAAAAGAAGCACACACGGCATGATCGCGCCCGACAGGATCTCAATCATGGCGGTGCCCCCTGCCTGCACGGGCAAACAGGCGGCAGAGCACAATCCCGAAAAGCGCGCACGCCGCGGAGGTGATCCACACCGGCACGACGATCGCATACGGGCGCACGGAGCCTGCCGCACGGCGCAGAGCGATCAGCGTTGTCGGCAAAAGCGCGGGCGGTGCCGTCGCAAGCACGGAGAGCGTAATCATATCGTCCGTGGCAGTATCGGGCGCGGGATTTCCCTCCTGCAATTTCGCCATGGCGGTGAGTGCCAGCGGCGTCGCCGCGTTACCGATGCCCAAAATATTCGCGCTGACGGATGCCGTGATTTCCTCGCACGCCCTGCCCGACCGCCACGCATCGGGGAACACGAGCCGCAAAACGGGCGCAAGCACGCGCGAAAGCCGCGCGATCACCCCTGCCTCTGTGAGGACGCGCATCACGCCGCACCAGAGCGTCATCATTCCTGCAAGCGAGAGCGTCAAGGTGACCGCCTGTGCCGCGCCGTCCACGATCGCGTTGGACAACGCGCCGAAATTCCCCGTGGGGATCGCCGCCACGACCGACACCGCGATCAGAACAAAAAAACAGATACCGAGCATACCGTGCCTCCGTTTCGACAAAAATCATCCATATATCTCCGATTTCTGCCAATAGTACGCCAAAAATAGGAAATTGTTATTTTTTTGCCAAAACTGTTGACAAAAAAGGAAATCCATGGTAGAATTAGTAAGTAAATAGAAAAATCGCACGAATTGTGCGGATTAGTGGAGGAAAAACAATGAAATCGATCGGAATTGTACGCAAAATCGACGAGCTTGGACGTATCGTTCTGCCCATCGAGACGCGCCGTCAGCTGGAGCTGGAGCCGAAGGACGGGGTGGAAATCTTCGTGGACGAGGACAGAATCATTCTGAAGAAGTATCAGCCGTGCTGCATGTTCTGCAACGACGGCGACGACGTTCTTCTTTTCAAGGAGAAGAAGATCTGCCGCAAGTGCCTCATGGAGCTGAAGGCGAAAATCACCTGATCGGTGTATTGTATGCCGCACGGGGCGAAAACAGACCGATAAAAAAGGAGATGCTGCATTGGAATGCGGCATCTCCCTCTTTTTTGTGCGGAATATAGGGCGGTCATTGTGTCAAGAGCGAACCAAACGGACGGTCGGGGACGACCGTCCCTACAATGACGGCGCGAACATATTCGCTATTCCGCAAGGATCATCACAACGCGCCCGTTTCCATTCACAAAAAACACCGTCTCCGAGGAGACGGTGTTTTCGTTTGTTTTTCTTATTTCAGATACTTGCGTGCAAGCCAGATGCACAGGCACGAGCCGACAACGCCGAACAAGATCGAGCCGATCCAGCCGCCGATAGACAGACCGATCACACCGAGCACAGCACCGATAATACCGCCGACAAATCCGCCCACGATACCGAGGATGATGTTGCGAAGCAGGCTGCCCTTCGATTTCATGATCTCACCGGCAACAAAGCCGCACACGGCACCGATCACGATCGTCGTCAGAACTTTCCAAAGAAGAGTGAGCATACGTATACCTCCTATAAAAAATACCGATTTCGGATACCGCTTTACAAAAAAACTCACGTTTTTTGCGTTGGCATCTTGTGAAACGGCTCGATTTGTACTATAATAAATACATCGGTGCCGTCCGTTTTATGCCTTATGCGGTACTGTATTCATTATACACGAATCAAACACAAAAATCAAGTAAAATTTCGACAAAGACTTCGTCGAAAGGAGAATCCGTATGCAGAAATATTCCGTCAGCGGCATGATGTGCGCCGTCTGCGTCTCCCACGTGGAGAAGGCGGTCTCCGCCGTGGAGGGCGTTACCTCCGTCACAGTCAGTCTGCTGACGCACTCCATGGACGTGGAGGGCGGCTCCCCGAAGGCGATCATCGCGGCGGTGAAGGCGGCAGGCTACAAGGCTGTCATCGACAAGGGCGGCAAGGACGCTTTCGCGGATACACAGTCGCCGCCGCTTCTGAAAAGATTTCTCCTCAGTCTCGTTTTTCTCGTGCCGCTGATGTATCTGAGCATGGGACACATGATCGGCTTACCGATCCCCTCCTTTATGACGGGCACGGACGGCGCAATATGGTTTCTCGCCGCCCAGCTTATCCTCACCGTCCCCGTCTGCGTGATCGGCAGATCGTTTTTCATCGGCGGTGTGCGCGGTGCTTTGAACAAATCCCCCGGCATGGACACGCTCGTTTCCCTCGGCGCCGTCTCCGCGATCGGCTACGGCATCTTTGCTTTGGCGGAGGTGGTGATCGGCACGGTGACAGGAGACGCCGCACGCATAGACACGTACCGGCACGACGTCTATTTTGAATCGGCGGCGATGATTCTGACGCTGATTACGCTCGGCAAATGGCTGGAGGCGAAAAGCAAGGGGCGCACGACGGATGCGCTTCGCTCCCTTGCCGATCTCGCGCCGAAAACGGCGCACGTGATCCGTGACGGTGCGGAGATCACCGTGCCCGTAACGGAAGTCAAGGAGGGGGACACGTTCCTCGTCCGCCCGGGTGAGAGAATCCCCGTGGACGGCGTTGTTACGGACGGCATCTCCGGCGTGGACGAAAGCGCACTCACGGGCGAGAGTATGCCTGTGGACAAAACAATCGGTGACACGGTGAGCGCGGCGACGGTATCCGTCAGCGGCGTTTTGTACTGCCGTGCGACACGGGTGGGCGAGGACACGACGCTCTCGCAAATCATCCGTCTCGTGAGAGAGGCGGCGGCGACAAAAGCACCGCTTGCCCGTCTTGCGGACAAGGTGGCAGGCATTTTTGCGCCCGTAGTGACCGTGATCGCTATCGTGACGCTCGCCGCATGGCTTCTCGCAGGAGAGGACTTCCGCTTCGCTCTCGCACGGAGCATCTCCGTGCTCGTTATCAGCTGTCCGTGCGCGCTCGGTCTGGCAACGCCGGTCGCGGTCATGGTCGGAAGCGGTGTCGGCGCGCGCAAGGGAATCCTGTTCAAAAGCGCGGCGGCACTGGAGAACACGGGCAAGGTGCAAACGGTCATCCTCGACAAAACGGGCACGCTGACAGAAGGCGCGCCTGCCGTATCCTCCGTCGTTTTGGCGGAAGGGGTATCCCGTACCGAGCTTCTCACCCTCGCCTGCTCGCTTGAGGCAGGCAGTGCGCATCCGCTTGCCCGTGCCGTCACGGCACTCGGTGAGGCAGAGGGGATCGCCCTTCAGACAGCAGAGAATTTCACCGACACGCCCGGGCGCGGCATCACGGCAGTCGTGGACGGCAAACAATCGCTGGCAGGCAACCGCGCCTTCGCGGAAACGCGTGCGGCGATCCCCGAGGAGATATGCACGGCGGCGGAGAAAGCAGCCGCACACGGCGAGACACCGCTTTATTTCGTAAAAGACGGGGTATGCCTCGGCATCCTCGCCGTTTCGGATACGGTGCGTGCGACGGCAAAAGAGGCGATCCGATCTCTGCACGGGATGGGACTGCGCACGGTGCTTCTGACAGGCGATAATGTGCGCACGGCGGCAGCAGTCGCAAAATCGGTGGGCATTCCCGAATCGGACGTGCGTGCAGGCGTGCTCCCCGACGGAAAAGAAGCGGCAGTGCGCGAAGCTCTCGCAGGCGGCATGACAGCCATGGTCGGCGACGGCATCAACGACGCACCGGCGCTCACCCGTGCCACGGTCGGCATTGCGATCGGCGCAGGCGCGGACATCGCTATCGATGCGGCGGATGTGGTGCTGATGCGAAGCGATCCGTCCGATGTGGCAGAGGCGATTGCGCTCTCACGCCGCGTGATCCGAAACATCAGGCAGAATCTGTTCTGGGCGTTTTTCTATAACGCGATCTGCATCCCGATCGCGGCAGGCGTTTTGTATCCTGCCTTCGGTCTTGTCTTAAATCCCATGATTGCCTCGGCGGCGATGAGCTTGTCCAGTATATTTGTAGTCACAAATGCGCTCCGTCTGGAGCGAAAATCATAAGGAGAACTATCCATGTGTAACATCGCAGGCTATGTTGGAAACAAAAACGCGGCACCGATCCTTTTGAAAATGATCTTGGCGCAGGAAGGGCTGGATGCCGGCTTCTTCTCCGGTCTTGCCGTCCATGACGGGGAGCGAATCGCGTACCGCAAAACGCAGGGCGATTTCGAAACGCTCCTGAAGGAGACGGACGCGGAAACGCTTGTCGGCTGCACGGGCATCATCCACGGACGCACGCCGTCCGGCGGTGACGCTTCGTGGGCACATCCGTTCGTGACGGAGACGGAGGGCGACGTAAAGCTCTGCTACGTTGCCAACGGAAGCTACGGCAAATTCCGCCCGTACAGGGATCAGTTTGACAAGGTCGCGGACAGTCTTGAGGCGGACGGGTACCCGATCCCCTGCAAGATTTTTGCGGATATGCCGCAGTACAATCACGTGGGCGGCGCATCCGTACATATCTCCGACATCATGTGTCAGCTGATCTCCCGATACAAGGACCGCGGTGCCTCCGTCGCGGACGCGATGGCGAAATCGTTTATTGAAATGCCGAGCGAAATCGTCGGTCTCGTGCTGGACAAAAGCACCCCCGATCGGATCTATTATGCGAGAATCAACATGCCGATGTTTGTCGGATTCGACAAAGACGGCGCGTATCTTGCGTCCTGCCCGACGGCGTTCCCCGACAGCGTGAAATCGTACAAGCTCCTCCCCGCACTCTCCTCCGGCGTGATCTACAAGGACAGATACGAGACGGTGAAATTCCCCGAATTTGCGCGCAAGGTGCGCGGCTTCAGCAGAATTTCGGCAGAGAAAGCAAAAGCCGCCGTCCTCGCCCGTCTGACGGAGGGAGTCGCGGACATCAATGAGCTTCGCACCGCCATAGCGGGCAAGAAAAAAACGGACGATCTTTTGCAGACGGAGCCGATCGCGTATCTGGTGCTCACCGAGCTTCTGAAAGAAGGCAAGGTCAAGGAGATGCACGAAACGTGGGAGGTCGGCGGACAGACCGCGCCGAAGATTCGCTTCTGTTTGGCATAACCCGATTTGCATACAAAATGCCACCCGTACCGAACAGTGCCGGTGCGGGTGGTAATTTTTACGGTATTTACTCTTTCTTGAACGCCAAATGCGGCTCGACTGTGTGCAATACGGCATAATTCAGGCAGTCCTTACCCGACGTAAAGCCGCCGATCAACCCCTCCGTCGGATGCAACTCTCCCGACGAATACAGCATAATCATTTTGCCGTACCAATCCTTGAGCGCATAGTAAACAATGCCGAATTTGCTCTCCTTATACAGAAGCTCCTCAAACGTCTCCTCTCCGTTTTCGGACACGACCCGTCCGACGTGCACGTTGCACCGCCACGGACGGACGGTAGAATAATCATCCGGCAGAGGCGAAGAATACGCCAGAAACAGCTCTCCCTGATACGGAAACAGATACGGTCTTGTGTCGGAGGTCACAAGCGAGAGATTGCTCAGCGTCCACGTAATCCCGTCCTTGGAATACAGCAGATTTCTTTGCTTCTCCTCCGTTTGTGTGACAGCACCGCAGCGACACATCACCCAAAACATTCCCTCGTGATACGCAAGCATCGCCTCGTAATTCACCTTGTGACTAACAAGCGAAACAAACGTCCAGCACGCTCCGTCCGTCGATTTCATAAACATAAAATTGCCGATCGCATTGCCGCCGCACGCCGTTGTGTAGTAGATGCCGTCCACGTTCACAATCGCCGAGGTGAACTGCAAGTGCGTAAACTGCTCTCCGCCGAGCGACGCAATATGCGCGTTTATCGTGTCCTTGCTGAAGCACATCGCTTCGGCACCGTCACAGCTCTTGAACTGCACCTCATGCAGCTTTCCGACCGCTAAGGTTTTCTTGTCCACGTCCTTATAATAGTACACATAATTGCCCATATTGACCACAAAAACGCGCACGGTTTCCGCGTCCAGATCAATTACGTTGCACTCGGACAATCGCTCCCCGCCAAACTCGTCAGCGGCACAGAAAACAGTCGCCCACTGCACATTGGTCGGCTGTAAAATATTGAATTTCGCCAGATTGACAAGCTCACTGCTCTCCCCGAGTGCCGTTTCGCTGGACAGATACACGGCGTATGCAATCCCCGTTCGCTCGTCAACAGCAAGCTCGACCGCGTTGGCGGCCATCTCTCTGAGGCAGTTATTGATCCGTGTTACATTCAAATTCCGCATACATTTCCCTCCGTATGTGTTTCCTCTATTGTACCATAGGGGGAAGTGCTCCGTCAACAAATCACGGCGCGACGGCACACGAAACTGTTTCGGGCAGTGGAGCTGTCCACTGTGTCGTCATCCGGCTCGGTGATCCGTTTATCCGATACCGCAGAGAGCAGGTGTGCCATGGCGCGGCGGAGCTGCTTTCGTCCGCCGATCACGATGCGCTCCTCGGGCATCGCAAGGATCGCACGAATCTCTCCCTGCAAAACCGCGCCGAGAAAAAAGCTGTACGTATACGCGGCATCCTTCATAAAAACATTTGTCAGAACGCGCGTTTTGAACAAAGCCTCGTTCACGCCGTGCGCCTCGGCGTATCGGTATCCCTCAAAAAGCGCGGGACAAAACAGCTCGCCCTCGGCAATATTCACCGAAGAGGCAAGGATTGTGTGCGCAGACAGTGCCGCGATCATCTCTCCTGTGAGCATCGTTTTGAAATCGCAGATCCGTCCGTGCCCGTCTACGCGGATGAGCTTGGAATGAGAGCCGGGCAGAACGTACACACACGCGCCGTCCTCCGGCGTGAGGATACCGACAAGCTCCGTTTCCTCACCGCGCATGAGATCGCAATCCTCAAGACGATCGCCCACGCTTTTGACGCCGCCGATAAAGAAAAAAGGAACGGAGGAAATCTCAGGCAGGGTAACCTCCGCGGCGGCTTCGCGAAGTTCGGCAATCCCGGCGGGAAGCACCGTATGCGCAAGCGTGCAGAGCCCGAACTCGGAGGTAATCATCCCCGAGGCGAGAATGCGGCAGATGTCCGTTTCGGCAAGTCCGTGCGCTGTGAGAATCTGCCCGATTCCCTCGCGCACGCGCTTGGTCAGTATCGCTTTCGACTCCGCATTTTTCGACCCCGTACCGAGGCTTACAGAGTCTGTCACCTTGCCGTCCTCGACAAGATAGAGCCGTGTGTTTGTCGTGCCGCCGTCGATCGTGATGTATCGTCTCATATCAGCCCTTCACCGCCTTCGTATACTGCTCGGCAAGCGCGGTGATCTCCCCAAAACGGTTCTCCGCGATCCGCTTTTTATCAATAATGTTGCCGCCGATGCCGAAGCCGGACGCGCCTGCGGCGAGATACGCACTGATATTGGTGAGATCGATCCCGCCGACCGCCAGAAACGGGATATGGGACAACGGTGCGCGGATCGCCTTGAAATACGAAACACCGAGATCGGTAATCGGGAACAGCTTGACGAAATCCGCTCCGCAGAGATGCGCCGTCTGCGCCTCGGTCGGCGTCAGCGCACCGGGGATGGAGACAAGCCCCACGGACACGGTTTTTTCGATGATCTCCCGACTGACGTGGGGAGAGATAATAAACGATCCGCCTGCCAAGGCCGTCAGCTCCACCTGCCGCTCTGTCAGAACAGTGCCGGCACCGATGTGCATTCGCCCACGGAAGCTCTCAGCAAGGAGTCGGATGTTTTCCGCCGTATCCGTATCCGCAGTCTTCCCCGACGCATCGAACGTAATCTCCATCAGACGGATACCGCCCGCATACAGCGCGTCGGCAAGAGGCAGAATCTTCTCACGCTCCACCCCACGGACGATCACAATGATTTTTTCATCTTTTACCGATTGTATAACTGAACTGCGCATATGCTTTTCTCCTTTGATTCCGACGATTATACGTATATATTATACCATACGAAAAAAACGTTGTAAAGAAATGCGGCATGGCAATTTGACGGATATACAAAGAGAACAACCACCCGTTCGGGTGGTTTTTTCTTATACGTTCCAGATTTCCTTCGCGTATTCTTTCACCGTGCGGTCGGCGGAAAACTCGCCCGAGGCGGCAATATTCGCAAGCGCACGGCGTGCGTACCCCTCCGTGTCGCAAAAATCCGCGGCGGCACGGGATTTCGTCTCCACGTACGATCGGAAATCGCCGAGCACACGGTAGTGATCCGCGCGGTGCCACGGCGCGCCGTCGAGCAAAGACGTGTACAGATCGCGAAACGCACCCGTACCGCCGTCGTCAAACGTGCCGTCGATCAGCGTATCCACGGCACGGCGGAGCGCGGCATCCTCCCCGTACAGCCTTCGCGGATTGTACGCATCCGCCGCACGCTCGGCGGTGATCTCCTCCGCGCGGGCGCCGAAGAAATAGTTGTTCTCCTCCCCCGCCGCGCGGAGTATTTCCAGATTCGCGCCGTCATAGGTGCCGAGCGTCGGCGCACCGTTCATCATGAATTTCATGTTGCCCGTGCCGCTTGCCTCCGTCCCTGCCATGGAGATCTGCTCGGAGAGATCTCCTGCCGGAATCAGCACCTCCGCCCACGATACGTTGTAATCGGGCACGAAAATCACGCGCATTCTGCCCTCGCAGAGCGGATCGCGGTTGATCTTCTCCGCAATCTTAAGAATATAGCGGATGATCCCCTTCGCGCGGTGGTAACCGGGTGCACTTTTTGCGCCGAACAGAAACGCCGTCGGCGTGAAATCGGGCATCGATCCGTCTCTGAGTCCCTGATAGAAGTACACAATCGAAAGCGCGTTCAGAAGCTGCCGCTTGTACTCGTGCAGACGCTTCACGTGGATGTCGAAAAAGAAATCCGCGTCGAGCTTCTCGCCCAATCGCTCGGCGATCACACGGCAGAGCCTTTGCTTGTTCTCTCTTTTCACAGCGGCAAGCTCGCGCAGAGACGAATCATCCGCCAGATACGGCCGCAGCTTCTCCACCTCGGAGAAATCCTTCACCCAGCCGTCGCCGATCCGCTCCGTGATGAACGAAGAAAGCGGCGGATTTGCCACGGCAAGGAATCGCCGCTGGGTGACACCGTTCGTCTTGTTTGAAAATTTCCCGGGCGTGCGTTCATACCACGGTGCGAGCACGCGGCGGGTGAGAATCTCCGTATGCAAAGGTGCGACCCCGTTGACGGCGAAGGAGACATACGTCGCCAGACGCGCCATGTGCACCCGTCCGCCGTCGATGATGTTCATATCCGCCGCACGGTCGGGATACTCTGCCTCAAGCGCACGCTGAATAAGGGAGATCGCCCCCATCGCCTCCGGCGCGAGCCTTTGCAGAAGCGCGGCATCCCACACCTCCAGTGCTTCCGTCATGACGGTGTGATTCGTATACGCAAACGTGCGCCGCGCGATACCGATCGCCTCCGCAAACGGTACGCCGCGCCTCTCCAGTGCCGTAATCAGCATCGGAATGGCTAAAACGGGATGCGTATCGTTCAGCTGGAGCACGGCGAAATCGGGCAGCGACGTGAGGCTTTCGTGCGCTCTTTCGTACGTGCGGAGCACATCCTCCACCGTTGCCGCGGTGAGAAAAATCTGCTGGCTCAGACGAAGCTGCTTGCCCTCGGGGGTGTTATCGTTCGGATACAGCACCGCCGTCAGGCGGGAGGCGCGTTCCGCCTCCGCGGTCGCCTCCGCGTACCGACCTGCATCAAAGGCGGCGAAATCAAACGGGCGCACCGCCTCCGCCTGCCACAGACGGAGATTGCCGACATCCCCCTCATAGCCGTACACGGGCATATCATACGGGACGGCGCGCACGCGCTCACCGCCGATTGTCACCTCCACGGCATCGCTTTCGCGCCTCGTCGACCACGGATCGCCGTATCTCGTCCAGTCATCCGCCTCCTCGCGCTGGTATCCTTCGCTGAGATCCTGCTTGAAAAGCCCGTAGCGGTAGCGGAGTCCGTAGCCGGACAGAGGGATGCGGTGCGTTGCCGCCGCCTCCAAAAAGCACGCGGCGAGCCGCCCGAGTCCGCCGTTGCCGAGCGCGGCATCGGGGATTTCGGCAAATCGTTCGGGATCAAATCCCGCCTCGCGGAGTGCGCCGTACACGCTCTCCCGTATGCCGAGATTATATAGATTCGTCTCCGTCAGCCGTCCCACCAGAAATTCGGAGGAGAGATAGTACGCACGTCTGCCCTCCGTTTGCGTATACGGACGGACGGTATCCTTCACAAACCGCACGGTAAAATTGTAAGCGTCCGCCGTATCCATCCGGGCAATATCCGCCTCCTTGGCGGCTGCGGCAAGACGCGTTTTCAGATCATCCATATGCTTTCTCCTCGCTTGTTTTCAGATTGGTTCGACCGTACAGGGCGGTGATCTCACAAAGATACGCCGTATCCGACCGGGTAAGCGGTGCGGACAGCGCGTACTCCCAGCAGCCGCCGATTTTCCCCGGTGTATTGATGCGCCCCGCACTCCCCTCGGAAAGAAGATCCTGCACGGTGAAGATCACCGTATCCGCCACGGACGCGGAGGCAGCGCGCATCATGCCGCGGACGAACGTGGGAATATCCGCCCCGTCGGGGAGCCCGAGATACGAAGCCGCACGGGCGCGCTCACCGGGCTCGGCGGAGGCAAAAAATCCCGCCGTCGTATCGTTGTCGTGCGTACCGAGATACACGACCGTATCCCTCCCGTAATTGTGCGGCAGAAACGGATTCCCCCCATCCGAGCCGAACGCGAACTGCAAAATCCGCATCCCCGGGACGGCGGCGTACTCACGGAGCGCACCGACGGACGGCGGAATGTCGCCTAAATCCTCCGCGATGAGGACAAGCTCGGGCAGAGACTTGCGGAGGGTATCAAAAAACGCTCTCCCATCCCCCGACCGCCACGTGCCCGAGCGCGCGTCCTTCGCCCCTTTCGGGATCACGTAATACGAATCAAAGGCGCGGAAGTGGTCGAGCCGCGTCTCGTCGTACATCTGTGTGCATCGGGCGAGGCGGCGCATCCACCACGCGTAGCCGTCTCCGCGCATTCTTTCCCAATTGTAGATCGGATTGCCCCAAAGCTGACCGTCCGCAGTGAAGAAATCGGGCGGCACGCCGGCGACCTCCTCCGCGGAAAACAGCTCGGAATGCGCCCAGACATCCGCGCTGTCGCTTGCGACGTAGAACGGAATATCGCCGAGAAGAGAGATGCCGCGCGCGGCGAGATAGGCACGGAGTGCATTCAGCTGTCTTTGAAAGAGAAACTGCCAGAAGCAGCGGCATCGGATCTCCTCGCTGAGACGGGAGCGCGCCGCCTCCATCGCCTCGGGACGGCGGTTTTTGAGATCGTCCTGCCACTCCCAGAACGGTTTGCCGCCCTCACGCTCCTTGATCGCGTCAAACAGCGCGAAATCGGCAAGCCACGATGCTTCCCTCTCCAAAAACGCGGAGAAATCCTCTCTGAGGCGCGGTGTGCCGTCCTCCGAAAACCGCGCATAGGCGCGGCGGAGAAGCTCTCCTTTGACAGCATCGGCGCGAACGTAATCCGCCTTGCCGGTCGGGATACCGGCGAAGGCTTCGACCTCGCCTTCCGAAAGGAGCCCGTCGCTTACAAGTTCCGCGGGATCGATAAGCATGGGATTTCCGGCAAACGCGGACGGGGACGCATACGGTGAATGGACGAAATCGGGGATATTCAAGGGAAGGACCTGCCACACGGACTGACCGGCGGCGGCGAGGGTATCTGCAAAATCACGGGCACTTTTTCCCATGCCGCCGATTCCGAATCGGCTAGGCAAGGAGGAGACGGGGAGGAGGATTCCGCTTCGGCGCATACGGGGGGACTCCTTTCGGGGGGATTTCTTTCTTGAAACTACTGTCTGCAAACAGACGGTTTGGATGCACGAACTGTTCGTGCAGAGGACGCGATGTAGGAGGGGCGAGGCGCGCAGCCCCTCCTACCACCACCTCCGCGATCAGAGGAAAGGGACGGAAGAATCCGCCCTTTCCTCCGATACCTCCATACCCACCTCATAGCGCTCCCTCAGCGGAAGAGGAGAGACAACATACCACTCTTTCTTCATCTTTGAGGAGAGTCAAGTGCAAATGCCACGCTGAGGCGCGGCATTTGCGTCGAGGATTCCTTCGACTGCCTAAGCAGTCGTTTCCGCTGACGCGGAAAACCGGGAACCTCGCAACGATCTTCAGTGCAAACAACAGCTAAACGTCATCGTACAAGACGCGCTTCGCGCGGGCGAACAGCAATATTGATGGGTACGAATCGCGTGCGGATTGCACATACAAACTCGGATCGCAAGCAATATGCGGAGATGTAGTTTGATATGGGATGACGTAGCGCAATCTTGCAAACTCTCCCGCTGTCAGTGCAGAAGGGATACACAACGCAACGATACCGCTTCGGTGAAAGTGGTAGGTGTGGGACAGTTACAGCTGCTCCCGGGAAGGGGAGTTCCAAGAGGGGAGGGAGCACCCTCCCCTCTTTGGTGTGGCGGTGGTGCAGGAGGCGTTCCGCATTAAACGCCTCCTGCATAGAGGTGTGGGCTACGCGGCTTGCCCCTCCTGCATAAAACCTCGGGGATTGCCAAAGGGGGTATCACCCCTTCACTGCTCCTCCTGTCACACCCTCCACATAATACTTCTGCATAAAGAGGAAGAGTGCTGCGATCGGCACGGCAACGAGTACCGCCCCCGCACAGAATCTCGTGAAATAATAGTAGATATTCTCCCTTGAGATCAGCTGGAACAGCCCGAGCGCCACCGTGTAGTTGTCGTAATTGTCCTTCATAATCACCGAGGCGAAAATATAATCCATCCACGGTGCCATAAACGACATCAAAACCGTGTACACAATGATCGGCTTCGATAAAGGCAGAGTGATTTTCCAAAAAATCGTCGCACGGGACGCGCCGTCGATGTGCGCCGCCTCATCCAGTGCCGTCGGGATCGTGTCAAAAAATCCCTTCGCAATATAATACGTCAGCGCCGACGAGCCCGAATACACGAGAATCAGCGCAAGCAGCGACTGCGTAAGCCCCACCGCCTTCAGAATGAAATACACCGCAATCATAGACATAAATCCGGGAAACATATTCAGAATCAGTCCTGCCTTCATCATGCCGCCGCGTCCGCGGAACCGGATGCGCGAGAACGCGTAGGAAATCATAAGCACGTACATGGTCGAAAGCAGACACGATGCCACCGACACAATCAGCGTATTTCTGTACCACCGCGGAAAGTTGAAAAGCTCCGTCTCCGTAAACAATCGCGTGTAATTGTCAAGCGTGAACGATTTCGGGATCAGATACTGCACCGTCGCGCCCGGCTCCGCGCGAAACGAATGGAGCACAAGAAAGAAAATCGGCGTCACCCAGATCACGGCGAGGAGGATAAGGATCGCATAAATCAGCACGTTTGCGGCAATTTTGCGCCTTTTCATCGGAAATCCCCCTCCTTCCCCGACAGGCTTTTGCTGTACACAATCAAAGACATCGACGCGCAGATCACAAACGTGATGATACCGATGACGGACGCGAGCTTGTAATTCTGCTCGCCCGTCGTGATGCGGTACAGCCACGTAATGAGCAGATCCGTCCGCCCTGCCTGATAGTAATCGCCCGTCATCGGACCGCCGCCCGACAGTAGCCAGATCACGTTGAAATTGTTGATGTTGCCGACAAACTGTGTGATCAGATACGGCGTGGTGATAAACAAAACGTAAGGCAGGGTGATTTTGCGAAACTGCATAAACGGGGACGCGCCGTCAATGCGCGACGCTTCGTACAGATCCTCGGGGATATTCATGAGAATACCCGTTGTGATGAGCATGGAGTACGGGATACCCACCCACATATTGACGAAAAGCACCGTGATCTTCGCAAGTGTGCCGTCGGTGAGGAAGCGGATCGGCTCGCTTATCAGCCCGATCTGCTGAAGCAGGACGTTGACCAGCCCGTGATCCGCCAAAAGATTGCGCATGAACATGAGCGACACAAACTGCGGCACGGCGATCGTGAGCACGAACACGGTGCGGAACAGCTTCTTCGGACGGATGCCCTTTTTATTGATGAGAATCGCCAGAAGCATCCCGAGCACGTAGTTTGTGACCGTGGCGAAGAACGCCCAGATCAGCGTCCACGACAAAATTCCGCCGAACGTCTTGCCGAGAAGCGGCGTGTCGGAAAGACCGAAAATCGCGCGGAAGTTCTCCAGTCCCACCCACGTAAACAGATTGCCCGGCGGCATATGAAAGCGGTCGTAATTCGTGCAGGAGATCGCAATCATAAACACAAGCGGCAAAACGGTGAAGATCACGACGGCGACGGTGGGCAGAAACAAAAGCACCTTGTGGAAATTTTCGTTGGCAAGGGAGGAAAGCCCCTCTCTGACGGTGGGAGGACGGCGACCCTCCTTTGCGTCAATCTCCGCGCGGTACGATGCACGCACGGAGGAAACATACACGCAGACATACAGCGCGCACACGATGACCGAAACGATCCCGTACAGAAGGACGAGCATGGAGTTGTCGCCCTTCGTGTATTCAAAGATGCCGAGCTCCTCATTAAAGATTTCGACCTGTGTCACTGTGCCGAGCGTGGATAGCTTCCCAATATAGACTATGCCGAATGCGGCGAAAAATATCCAAAAGAAAATCTGCGCGAGAAGATAGATTGCCCCCGTGAAAAAACGGCGGCGGCGGAGACAGCCCGCGCCCATGATGAAAAAGGACAGCTTTGTAAAAAAGTCTCCGCTTATAAAGATTCGGAAAAATGCCCCCACCGCCGCAGCAAAGCGGCGCGGAAGGGAAGCGGAACGGTAGTCGAGATCAGCCATACGACCTCCGCCCGTTACGTGATCGGGTTATTCACCGTGGCTACGAGGGTATCGAGCATCCCCTGAAGGGCATCGTCGGAAACGGTGCCGGAGACAATATCCGTGCCGAAGCCCTCCGCCGCCGTCCAGTAGATGCCGGGCACGTTATTCTGCGAGACGGAATACTGAAGCTGCTCCGCCAGCGCGGCAAGCACCTCGTTTTCTCTGACAGCATCCGACTGCGCGACTTTGGTATTGGACGGGCCCATGCCGCGGTCGGTAAATCGCTTCATCTGATTCGTCTCGTTCGTCAGCCATGCCGCCAGCTTCACCGCCTCGGACTGCGCCTCACTGGACGCATTTACGCCGACGAGCTTGTACCCCGCAAAGCCGCGCATCTGCATCTCCTCGCCGTCTATGACGATTTTCGGCAGCTTTGCCGCGCCGAGATTCTCCTCGCCGATCTCGCTTGCGATTTTATCGGCGAGCCATGTGCCGGAGACACACGCGATCACGGAGCCGTCCCCGAACGCGGAAACGACGGCGGAATCGTAATCCGTACCGAAATTAACGAATCGCACATCCTTGGCGAGCGTATTCATGGCGCGGGCGGCGGCAAGACCTGCCTCGGTGTTGAAGTCGATCGTTTTATCCTCGGAAAAGGAGCATCCCGCCGTGAGGAAGAACGATGCGACGTACCACGAGTCGGACATCTTCATGGCGAAGCGCTTACCGTCCGTACAGGCGGCGAGAATTTCCTCGAGCGTATCGGGTGCTTCGGGGAATACCTCTTTGTTATAATAGAGAAAATATCCGTTGTCCGCCGTCGCGGGGAACGCGTACAGCTTGCCGTCCACGGTGGCGGCATCGACGGAGCCTTCGCCGTTTTCGGCAATCACCGTCTCCTTATACGATCCGCCGATCTGTGCGAGTGCGCCTGCCGCGACGAGATCCGCGATCTGGTCGTTGGAGAAGTGGAACACGTCTGCCGCCGCATCCGGATCGTCGAGGATCATCGTCTTTGCCTCGCCGATGCCGACAACGCCGTAGCTGAAGTTGTAAATCTTATCGGTATTGGCGGCGGCGTACGCCTCGCACATCTGTTTTGTCATCTGCTGGTCGTCCTGCGCGCTCCAGATTTTCAGGCTGACGGTCGTTTTCTGCGCGCTTGTGCCGTCGCCCGTATCGGTGCCGTTATCGGTGTTGTTATTTTTGTCCTTTCCGCAGCCGGAAAAGGTGAGCGTACCCAAAAGGCACGCGATCGCCAAAAGAAAAGATATCCGTTTTTTCATTTATTTTTCCTCCGATTTTGCTATACTGCCGCCGTGCGGCTATACAGTCACAACCGTAGTGTGCGCAGGCAAATGCACATTTATGCCGCGCACGGCGGATGCGGATTTGGAAAAATTTACAGAAAGGAACGAGATTAGGAGGGGCAAAAGCGGAAACCTTGCAAGGCAAAAGCCACTCACACCTCTGCTGATAGGGAGTCAAAAACAAGCCTTGTGCAAAGTATTTATGGAAACAGTGTGGGCAAAAATCCCCGCCCAACAACAAAGATCAAGAAAAAAACGGTGAGTTTGCGACTCACCGTTTTTGACTTTACGGATATTCAATTCCGGGCATAGAGTTGATTTTTTCGAGTAGTTCGACAAAGCGTTCATCGTTGCGGACACCATCAAAAGCAGAATGATCAAGATGCAAGAGCATACAGTCACGTTCCCGGTGGGAGGTGGCAAAGGAGTGATCGTAGGTGATTTGATTCATGAAAGGATTGGCGGAATAACGGTGTTCGCCAAGGGGTAAATTGTCAGCAAAAAGCGATGAATCGTACCATTTTTCGATTGTTGCATACATTGCTTCACGGTTTTCTGCTCGCGCATACATTTGTGCAAGTTCGTTGTAAAGTGCAGCATAAGCATAGTGAATCCACGTCTTGCTGCCGTCGCAATAAACAAGATCAAGAATCTTTACCGCTGTTTCATATGCGAAAATTTTTGTGTTTTGATCCGGAAAAGACATTCCCATGAGTGCCCATGCAGCTCCTTCGCCGTAATACCGGAATATCTGCTGACACCAGAGTGTTTTTTCTTCGTATCCGTCGATTTTTGAGAGCATCTCTGCTCTTAGCGTCCCCCAATCACCACCCATATTGGCAATACGGAGTACATTTTCACGCTCCCCAAGAATATTGTAAACACTGTGGAGAGAATAGATTGTTTTACTTCGGAGTTCGTTATCGGTGGAGTCATCGAGGATTTTTTCGTAATATGCCGCCGCATTACGGTAGTGTTCCAGAAAAACTTCCCGCGGTTCATCGGGGTGAGCAATGTATTCGTGTGTTTGAGCAAGTTCAAAACGGATGTGATTGTTGTGCGGATAACGGTGATACAGTTTCTCCCATACGGAAAGAGCTTGTTCGCTGGTTGTTTCGGGGAGTTCGCAGAACTTTACGGCTTCCTCAATGTCACGCTCCATGGCATCCGGAGCGATACCGAAGAAAACATCGGCAGAAACACCGAACAATGTCGTCAGCGGAACGATCTGAGAAATGTCCGGCGAACAAAGGTCGGTTTCCCATTTCGAAACGGATTGTGCGGAAATATTAAGTTTTGATGCTAATTCTTCCTGCGTCCATCCATTTGCCTTGCGTAGTTTTTTGATTGTCTGACCAATGGTGGCTGTCATAAAAATTCCCCTTAAATAAAGAATTCCGGTACCGTTGCATATAGTATACCGAAAATCTGCACGAAAGTCCACCATTCAGATGTATGAAAAAATCCAACTCCGGGTTGTTTTTTCCAAATTCGCACAAAAACTATTCTATGCCCGTAAGTTTTGAAAAAGGAGTTCGGAAGGTACACCGTGTTGCCCGGCATATTTTCCTATTGACAAAAAACAGGATTCCGCGGTATAATATTTGCGAGCAGGTTAAACTGTCGCGTGCCGTTATGCCGAAAGGTCGCGGCATGAGGAAAGTCCGGGCATCATAGGGCAGGATAACGGATAACGTCCGCCGGAGGTGACTCCCGGGATAGTGCAACAGAGATATACCGCCGAGCGAGTTTACTCGATCGGTAAGGGTGGAAAGGCGAGGTAAGAGCTCACCCGGCCTCATGGTAACATGGGGGCGCTGTAAACCCTATCCGATGCAACACCGTATGTGCGCCCGATCGGCCCGATCACCGTGCGCGCGGGTGGCTAAAGTTTTGCGGCAACGTAAAGCGAAGATAGATGACAGTTCACGACAGAACCCGGCTTACAGACCTGCTCTCTTTTATTTATTCCGCACGCCATCGGATTTTTGAAGAAATTCGCGCATTTTCGAAAAGAATTTCAAAAACACTCTTGACAAATCCGAAAGAGCCTGCTATAATATTATTCGCTGTGATGCTGCTATGGCTCAGTTGGTAGAGCACATCCTTGGTAAGGATGAGGTCCCCAGTTCGAATCTGGGTAGCAGCTCCAGAATAACCCCATGCCTATTCGGGCGTGGGGTTTTTGGTTTTTTATATGCAATTCGACCCGGTACCTTTTTGTGCCAGCGAAAAAGGTTTACGTTGGCGGGCACGGCACGACGGGTACAGTTTTTGCTAAACCGCCAACGCCAGTTCAGAATCTGGGCAGACAAGCTAAAAAACACCGTAGGACGGTGTTTTTGCGAAGTCTGTCTCCCTAAAGCAAGGAGCCGAAGGAGTGAGCTTGCGAGCGAGGCGCGGCGACGCGACTTGGCTTCGCCAAGTCGTTGCGACGGGAGTGGAAGCAGCTCCAAAAAAACCCCATGCCCAATAGAGCGGTACTCTTAAGGACAGTTTTTCAAAATACGGCATATCTCGAAAGAGGTATGCCGTTTTTGCTTTTGTGTCTACAAAAGCAGTGCTTGTCAGGAAAATTGACAAGTCATAGATGAACACAAGGGAGGCTCATTATCGCCCGACATTACACCTAAAAGGTGAAAAGGAGTACGAACAAAAAGGGCGATGTTCTTAGCGGAGAAATATCGAATCAATTTACTTTAGTTAATACGCAGTAAACAAATAGATAGCCCCGACAGATTGGAATTTGTTCACTTGTTTTTTATTTTACCGACTATCCATTTGATTAACAAGATTGCCCCTGCGATTGCTGC
>JAZNHT010000046.1:0-21557 GCA_045577175.1 Eubacteriales bacterium
TGGAGGAAGTCATCAAAAAATTGTTTGATTGTTTTATGAAAGATGACACCTTGACGAAGAAAGCAAAACAATCGATGGTCATTAAGATTATAAAATCATATTTGTCGCAATGTGCTTTTTGTTACAAAAGTGATTTCTACAAAAACGAAAAAGAAATACGGTTAGTTATTCATATGAGCACCCCGTTTGACCAATGGAGCAGTAACGACATTCCAGGTACATCTTTGTACTTTGAAGACAATTATCTTTATCTTCGCTTCGAGAAAAACTGTTATGTGCGCGCTATGCAACAACCGGATATTTACAACGCTATTGAACTAAACAAATCGTTTATCACAGACAACGAGATTAGGGAGGCGTTGACAGATCGTTCTCAAGAATTTAAATTATGATTTTGCAAGAAAGGAGTCAAATCAATGCGAGGCGTAATTTACGCACGATATTCCTCGGACAACCAGCGCGAGGAGTCAATCGAAGGACAAATTCGCGAAAACACAGCATTCGCAGACAAAAACGGCATTGAGATCGTAGGTACATACATAGACAGAGCACTCTCTGCCAAGACCGACAACCGCCCCGAATTTCAGCGAATGATCAAGGACAGCGCAAAGAAGAATTTCGATGTTGTCATCGTGTGGAAGCTTGACCGATTCTCCCGTAACCGTTACGATTCGGCTAAATACAAGATGATGCTGAAAAAGAGCGGCGTTCGTGTGGTGTCTGCAACGGAAGTCATCGCGGAAGGTACAGCCGGAATCCTTCTTGAATCTTTACTTGAAGGTATGGCGGAATACTATTCTGCCGATCTTGCAGAGAAGGTATCTCGCGGCATGACCGAGAATGCGCTCAAATGCCGTTTTAACGGCGGTACAGTTCCTTTCGGTTATAGGATTGATGAAGATCAAAACTATCAGATCAATCCGGCGCAGGCTCCGCTTGTGATTGACATGTTCCGCAGATACGCTGGAGGAGAATCGATCACCGAGATTATCGAAGACCTGAACGCTCGCGGTATCCGCACGTCCAAAGGAAATCGCTTCAACAAAAACTCCCTTGCACGTATCTTCTCCAACCGCAAATATATCGGAGAATACAGTTATAACGACGTGGTGTTTCCCGATGCGATTCCCGCTATCGTTACGAAGGATATATTCGATAGAGTCGCCGTGCGAATGTCGCAGAACAAACACGCGACAGGCAAAGCAAAAGCACCTGAGCGCTATTTGTTGACTACCAAGTTATTCTGCGGTACATGCAATTCGATGTTTGTTGGCGACAGCGCAAACAAATCGAACGGCGTGATTTACCGTTATTACAAATGCGCGAGTGCAAAACGTCACGTATGTGACCGCAAGGCAATCCGCAAGGAATGGATTGAAGACCTTATCATTCAGAAGATCACATCCTGGCTGCAGGATGATAAAATGATCAGCGATATGGCGGATGACGTAATGGTGCTCCTGAATGAGGGCAACGAGATGTTACCGGCGCTCGAGGCCCAACTGAAGGATGTGCAAGCTTCCATTGATAATATCATGAAAGCGATCGAAAAAGGTGTAATCACTCGTACGACAAAATCACGCCTTGAGGAATTGGAAGCAGAGGAAGAGAAAATCGTACAAAGCATCAAGATTGAGGAATCCAAAATACCGACAATCACAAAGGATTTTATTCTCTTTACGCTTAACAAGTTCCGTACTCTGGATTTGAAAATCGAGAAAAACAAGGAACGGCTCATCGACGGACTCGTCAAAGCAATATTTGTTTACGATGATTACATAAAAGTGTTTCTCACCTTTGACGATTCACCGATAACCATCCCAACATCCGATGAAATTGAATATATGGCTAATAGTTCGGACATCGCACCGACGGCTTCACCAAAAAAGCAATACATCCTTTTGGGTGTATTGCTTTTTTCATCTGTTCGGATGGGAATCGAAGCGGAACGGTAGTGAATGACAGTCCGGTGGACTGTCAGAGCCGTTCCGGACCGAGCGCGTAGGTCGCGCGAGACCGATTCCCGTCCGGATCAGATAAATTTCCACGGTATTTTACTCAGAAATTTACTTTTTCACTCTTTACTTCACCAATAGTTATGGTATAATAGTCTCAGATTCAAATAGTTATCTTTGAACAACCACCCATCAAATTCGGAAAAGTTCTGTTCATCGCAGTCTATATTAAACAACAGAGAGGACTTGGCACTATGTTCAACAAATACATGTGGGATACATATCTAAACGCCGGCGGTCAAAAAACTGTCGATGTTTTCAAAAATTTTATTGAAGATGCAGATATGCAAAACTACTCCGATACAATCTGCAGACTCCACAAGTGTTATTGTCCAACCGAAAATATAACCAAAAAAATACAAGAAGAACTTTCTTCGTTATGCGAAGACATCCCAGCGGGAAACATAGACTACTCTTGTGATCTTGTGTTAGAATTATTAGATGCGCCAAATCTTACCAATGAAGCCATCTTACGTGCATTATACAATGGAATTAACACTGAAAATGCTCTCGATGATACCCAAATATTCGAAGAATTCTCCTATTACTTAGCCTACTATTCCACACTCCTTTATGCACTGTTCCCGGAAACACTTCTCCCCTACTATTTTAAGTATAATTTCAACGTCCTCGAAAAAATTGCGCAAGAATTTGAAATTCAACTTCCGCCCATTCCTCATAAAAAGGACTATAAAGAACGTCTCTTCTACTACGGAACATTGTGCGAGACGCTTTATCAGTTCCGAACGGAACACAACATGTCTCCGTATGAACTGTGTGCATTTCTTTATGATTTCGCACCAAAGTACATTGGCGGCATAGATAGTTATATCATCAATGATCTTCCTGAACCTAAAAGTGCATTTTTCATAGGGGGACACAAAGATGACGCCTTTCTGTCAAATGAACCCGATATAGTTACACCTTGGCAGTGCAACCCGGACACACGTGCCGGGGATATGATCGTGATGTACCTACGTTCCCCCATCAGTGCCATCAACTCAGTCTGGAGAAGTGTTTCTGTCGGATTTAACGATCCCTTTTTCTACTACTACAGATGTACTTATATAGCAAAACCAACAAAAATAAAAAAGACAACGCAAAAAACGCTTGAACGGGATTCTGTATTCAAAAAACTGCCGATTGTCAGAAAAAACATGCAAGGAATCAACGGCGTAGAATTGTACCCCTCGGTATACAACCACCTGCTTGACATGGCAAAATCCGATTTACCAAGGCTGGAGTTCTCTACCGAAAACAACGATGATATTTTTACAATAGAAAAAGATGTAGAGAACAAACTTATAAAACCGCTTTTATCAAAACTCGGTTACAATGACTTCGAATATGCACAACAGTTATACATCGAAATCGGAAATCACAACTATGCACTTATTCCGGATTTTGTCATCTTACCAAACAAAACAAAAGGACATTATTCTGCCCCGTTCTTGATTGAAGCCAAATTAAGTATTCCGAATCTTGCATATCTCGAAGAGGTTAAGACCCAAGCAAGAAGTTATGCAAAGCTGCTATCCGCAAAATATTCTGTTATCGCATCTAAAGAAAAAATTTGGATAGCCGCACAAAATGATGACTATTCAAATGATATTTTTTCGGCTTCATGGAATGAACTCAACAACGCTGATATTTTTTCGAATTTACTGAAACTGATAGGGAAAGACACAATTCAAAAATAACTTCATCAAGCACCTCCTCCGAGGTGCTTTTTCTTTTCCCCATCTTTGTGTTGTTTTTGTAAATTTCGCTTCATCCCACACAATATTTTCCAAACCTCTTTATTTTTTCTGAAAACTGTTGTATAATAATCACAGCGGCATCGCCGACTACACGGATTTATCAAAAAGAGGAGTACGATTTTTATGTTCAAGACATTTGCGGAAGCTAAAAAGTTCTGTGCCGACAACGGCGTTCGTATGCTCGATTTCAAAATGGTCGATATTGACGGACGCTGGCGTCACATCGCCATCCCCGAAACCCGTTTCACCGAGGAGCTCATGGAGTCCGGCATCGGCTTTGACGGCTCCAACTACGGATTCGCTCCCGTCGAGAAGAGCGACATGGTCTTTATCCCCGATCTTTCAAGCGCGGCACTCGACCCGTTTGCCGAGGTCACCACGCTTTCCATGATCGGTGACGTGTACGTTATCGCGTCCCCCAACTACCGCTTCGATCAGGATCCGAGAAACGTCGCCAAGCACGCCGCCGCTTATCTGAAGGAGACCGGCATCGCCGACGAAATGATTATCGGTCCCGAGTTTGAGTTCCACATTTTCGACAAGGTCGCCTACAGCGAAAAGCCGGACGATCTCTCCTTCAACATGAGCACGCGCCAGGCTGTCTGGAGCGCAAACGATGCCGAGAGAAACAACGGCGGCTACACCACGCCCGGTCACCGCGGCTACCATGCCGATCTGCCGCACGATATTACCTACGATCTGCGCAGCCGCATCTGCCTCATGCTGGAAGATCGCGGCGTGAAGGTGAAGTATCACCATCACGAGGTCGGCGGCTCCGGTCAGGTGGAGATCGAGGTCGAGCTCGGCGAGATGACGAAGATGGCGGACAACACCATGATTATCAAATACATGGTTAAAAACGCCGCTTTGCAGGACGGACGCACCGCTACGTTTATGCCCAAGCCGATCTACGGCGAGGCAGGCAACGGTATGCACGTCCATATGATGCTGTTTAAGGACGGTCAGCCGCTGTTCCACGATCCGGCCGGATATTCTCAGCTGTCCGAGACCGCGCTCAACTTCATCGGCGGTCTGCTTACGCACGCCGCGTCTCTGTGCGCGATCACGAACCCGTCCACGAACTCCTTCAAGCGTCTTGTCCCCGGATTTGAAGCACCGGTAACAATCGGCTACGCTACGTCCAACCGCAGCGCCGTCATCCGTATCCCGGACTACGCAAAGACGCCCGACAAGCGCCGCTTTGAGCTGCGTTCTCCCGATGCAACCTGCAACCCGTACTACGCGTATGCCGCAATCCTCATGGCAGGTATCGACGGTATTCAGAAGAAGATCGATCCCGCCAAGTGCGGCTGGGGTCCGTTCGACTTCAATCTCTACAACCTCTCCGAGGAGGAGAAGGCAAAGATCCAGTCTCTGCCCCGTTCTCTCGATGAGGCTCTGAACGCACTGGAGGCAGATCACGATTATCTGACCGCCGGCGGCGTATTCCCCGAGAGACTTCTCAAGGTATGGATTCAGAGAAAGCGCGCCGAGGCGAAGAAGATCAACCAGATCCCGCACCCGGCTGAATTTTCCGCATACTACGATCTGTAATTTTCCGAAAACAAGCGAGGTAATCCTATGGCAAAAATCGGGATTCTGGGTGCAGGCACCTGGGGCACCGCACTGGCCAAAACGCTCGTCTCCCATAACGAAGTCACGCTGTGGTCTGCCCTGCCCGCAGAGATCGAATCGCTCGACAAATACAGAGTGCATCCGAATCTCCCGGGCATGGCGGTCCCCACAGAGCTTCGTCTGACAACGGAGATCGGCACTGCCATCACGGGCATGGATGTCGTTGTGTTCGCCGTGGCATCCCCGTATACACGCAAGACGGCAGAAGCGGCATCCCCGTTCATCAAAGAGGATCAGATCATCGTGGACGTGGCGAAGGGGCTCGAGCCGACAACGCACATGACGCTCACCGAGGTGATCGCGGACGCGCTCGGTATGCCGCAGATTGCGCTGGTCGCGCTGTCCGGTCCGACACACGCCGAGGAGGTCGCGCTCGAAATGCCGACGACGATCGTCGCCGCATCGGCGGACATCCGCGTGGCGGAATACATCCAGCAGACTTTCTCAAACGAGGTTTTGCGCGTTTACACGAACACCGACATCAAAGGCGTGGAAATCTGCGGCGCAATGAAGAACATCATCGCGCTTGCCGCAGGCGTTTCCGACGGTCTCGGCTTCGGCGACAACGCGAAGGCGGCACTCATCACGCGCGGCATGATGGAGATCACCCGACTCGGCACGGCGATGGGCGGACGGAAAGAGACGTTCACAAGCCTTGCGGGCATCGGGGACCTGATCGTGACGTGCACGAGCGAGCACAGCCGCAACAACCGCACCGGTGTGATGATCGGTCAGGGAGTATCGCCCGAGGATGCCGTCCGCGAGATCGGCATGGTCGTCGAGGGCATCAATGCGCTGCCTGCGGCGATGGCGCTCGCAAAACAGTACGGCGTGGAATTGCCCATCTGCGAGATGGTACACAGCGTACTGAGTGGCAAAATTGCGGCATCCGACGCAATCAAGTATTTCATGGCACGCGATCTGAAACCGGAATATGTATAAAAGCAAACGGCACCGTATTGACGGTGCCGTTTGCGTATTCTTTTCAGCCGCGGTGGTGCCATCCGCTTGCAAGCTCGTCCAGCGTGCCGAACGTACAGCCCTGCTCCAACAGGTACTCAATCATCCAAGGCAGCAGATCCGCCGTCTGTGCGTACGTATCGTGCATAAGCATGATGTGCGGACTTGTCTGCATACCGAAGCTATAGGCAACTGTAGAAATTACGTTGTCCTTCAGATACGCTTCCTCCGACATACCGGCAGGACGTGTATGCAGCATACAGTCGTTATTGACCGCGTTCCAGTCAAAGGATCGCCACCCCTGCTCGGCAAGCATTTTGCGGATACCGCTCTCGCCGCACGTCAGCGATCCGCCGGGGAAACGGAACAGCCTCTCCTCCGGCAAAAAACCGAGCGCCGCTTCTACCGCCGCTTCCCAGCGTGCGATTTCCGCCTCCATATTTTCTACACTTGCATAAATCCACGCATACTCATGCATAAAGGAATGGCATCCGATTTTGTGACCGCGATCATATATCTCACGCACAATTTCGGGATGTCGCTCCACGGCTTCGCCGACAAGGAAAAACGTCGCTTTCACACCGTAAGTATCGAGAATGTCGAGCACACGCAGGGTGTTCGCCGGAGACGGACCGTCATCGAACGTGAGATACATCGTTTTATCGTCGGGAGAAACCGTAACATTGTGCGGATCGATGCCCTCGCTGACATGCAAAACGAGCAAGGATTCCGGCGCGATATAGAGCGTGTCCCCTTCTTGCTCTCCGACAAACGTCACGTCGTAAACGGTACCGATCGGCAAGGAATAATTTGCCGGAACAAGCAAAATCTGCTCGCTCGGAAACGGAAGCTCGGCAAGCTCATCAATATGTTTTCCGATCGGGGACGGCACCTCCAAGCGGATGACGGGCGGCTCCGTAACGGGTTCGGTTACAGGCTCCGTGACAGGCTCGGTTACAGGCTCCGTCTCAGGCTCCGTCTCCGATACGGGAGGCTCCGTGCCTAGGGCATCCGTTACAGGAGGCGTGTCGGTCGTATCATCCGCCGGAGCCACGACAGGAACCGTATCGTCGCATCCGACAAGCAAACCGATGCACAAAAGAACAGCAAAAATGAAACACACACCACGTTTCAACAAAAAAAGCACACCTCTTCTCAAAAACAGCAAAAAATCATTTTATTAGACCGCACACGGACAAAAAAGTTCCCTATGTGCGAAAATTCGACAACAAAAAATAACAGAACCAAGGACAGAGGCGAAAAGTCTCTGTCCTTTGGTTTGTACTACCGTTACGCTTTCTTTTTCAGCATACCCGAATCCTGTCTCTGCGCCATGACGAGCCGCCAGTACAGCCCCTTCTGTGCGAGCAATTCCTTGTGCGTGCCGCACTCGACGAGCTTTCCGCGCTCAAGCACGATCAGTCTGTCCGCGTTGCGGAGCGTGGACAGTCTGTGCGCAATCGCAAACGTGGTACGGTTTTTCGTCAGCTTGTTGATCGCGTCCTGGATCAGCTTCTCCGTCTCCGTATCCAATGCCGCCGTCGCTTCGTCCAAAATCAGAATCTGCGGATCGTGAATGAGCGCACGGGCGATCGCCACGCGCTGTCTCTCGCCGCCCGAGAGGGAGTATCCCTTCTCACCGACCATGGTGTTATATCCCTCGGGAAGATTCACGATAAAATCGTGCGCGTTGGCGAGCTTTGCCGCCGCCACGACCTCATCATCCGTTGCAAGCGGCTTGGAATAGCGGATATTATCCCGGATGGAGCCGGAAAACAGGTGCGTCTCCTGCAAAACGACACCGATCTGCGAACGAAGCGCATTCTGCGAAATATCCTTGATGTTGACGTCATCCACGTAAATCGCGCCCTCAGTCACGTCATACAGTCGCATGAGCAGATTGACGAGCGTTGTTTTACCCGAGCCCGAATGTCCGACGATGCCGATCATCTCGCCCTTTTTCACATCGAGATTGATGTGTTCGAGAACGGGATTGTACGATTCGTAGCCGAACGTCACGTTTTCAAAGCGGATATCGCCCTCAAAGCGGATGTCGATCGGCATACTGATGTCCGCAACCTCCGGCTCCTCCTCCAGAATCTCAAGCACCTTGCCGAGGGAGGTAAGGAAGTTGGAGATATTACGCGGAATAAACGTGATATACATAAGCGGTCCGTAGATGATATTCGCGTAGGAGTTGAACTGGTGCAGTTCGCCGACCGTCATATCGCCGCGGAAAAGCATATAGTTTCCGTAAAACAGAATCAGATACGAGCCGAAACGGACAGCGAAGCCAAGCAAAGGAAAAATCGTATCAAACAGCTTCGCATTTGATTCGCTTTGCTTTGCCGCCCTCTCCGTTGCGTCGGAGAAGCGCTTGATTTCTCTCTCCTCCGAGCCGAACGTCTTGACGACACGGATACCGTTCAGCGTATCCTGCAAAAGCTGATTGACGCGGCGGTTGAGCATCCAGTTTTTGCGATTGCGGTACTGCATCGTATCCCAGAACTTCTTAATCAGGAACACAACAAGCGGAATCGGCACGAACACGAACGCACTCATCAGCGGATTCATGCCGAGCAGAAGAACGATCGCGAGCACGAAGGACACAATCTGCACAAACAGGCTCGGCAGCTGTCCCGTCATGAATCCCTGCACGGTGCCGACGTCGCCGCTGATACGCCCCATGAGATCGCCCGTCGATTTGTTCGAGATGGACGAAAGGGACAGATTCTGAATCTTTTCATACAGAAGCGTGCGGAGCATCAGCGTAAATTTGTTGCCCGATAAGGCGTTCATGCGCGTTTGGATGACGGACAGAATCCGCTGGAACAGATCGATGCTGACGATCGCAATAATAATGAGAATGAAGCCGAACATCGTCTCGCTGCCCGCTTTCACGGGGCGGATCGATTCATTTGTGATGAAATCGTTGACGGCAACTCGCTGAATCGCGGGCACGATAAACTGAAACGCGACCGAGAACACCGCGACAAGCAAGGGGAACATAAGCATCAGACGAAGTCCCTTCGTCAGTCCCCACAGCTTCAGATAAACCTCTTTTTTACTGCGGCAGAATGGGCAGAGCGACGTGCCGCGCACAAACGGCCTGCCGCATTTCGGACAGAATTTCTCAGGCTCGCTGTTCGTCAGCGGCTCCCCCGGTGCTTCCTTGGCGGCGGCACGCTCGGCAAGGAGCGTACACGCATTGACAAGCAGCGTATACCGCGGCAGATTCCGTCCGGAGATAAAGCGGCAGATCAGCGTCGTCGATCCGTCATAGACGGTATAAAACGCGCAGTTGCCGTACATGACCTCGGTCGAAAACTCGCCGCACCGCGCAAGCTCGTAGGAGCCGACGACACGCCCGTGCAGAAGGCACACGATTTTTTTATCCGTGATCGCTATATATCCGTTCACAAACGATTCTCCGTAAATGTTGAACGGAACGCAGTACATCAACCTTTCCCCTTCGATCAGCGTGGCATCAAACGCCGCCTGATCCTCCGCGGGAAGCTCATACATCAGTTTCATAAAAATTGTCCTCCCCTCAAAGCGGAAAATTTCTCCGCAGAAAGGCATCACATATAGATCTCGATACGGCGGTAGCTGGCACGGTCGAGGGCTTCGGGATTCGGAATCACAAAGCTGTTTCCGTCCATATCGGCGATATAGACGCGCTTATCCTCCAGCACGCGGATGCTGCCGAACGGGTTATTCAGAATGAACGATACCTTCCCCGCAGTCGTCTCCGCTTCCCAGTACGAATAGCCGAATTTCTCCTTCACGGAGAGGATTTTCTTGATCTCGGGGGTGAAGTAGCGAAGCGCCATTTCTTCATTGATTAAAGTCTGCGTCTCCGCATCGAAATCGGAGAGGCGGCGGATCATGCCGATTTCGGCACCGCGTCCCTTCTTTTTCGTGCTCGGCTCACGCACGGAGAGAAACTCATTCGGCGCAGATACGGGAAACGAACGGAGAACAATCACGCGCTCAAACGCTTCGACTCCCTCGGGACCGTCGATCTCCAAAGAGATCATACCGCCCTTCGATCTCGTAAACCGAGCGTTTTCCGGTGTCAGATCGATGGACTGCCGCCGCTTGAACAGATCCGACGCGTCCACGTCGTCCTCGTCATCCTCCGCCTCCGAAGCTGGAGATTCCGCCGGCTTTTCCGCCGCCGTCTCTTTTACCGCTTCCTTCTTTTCTTCCTTCTTTTCCTCGGTTTTGGCTTCCGATTTTTCCTCGGTCAAAGCCGTAGCCTTCTTCTTTTCTTCCATAATCGTACCTTCCTTTCCGTCAAGCAATTCGCTCACATACCGCTGAGCACCTTTTTCATCGCCTGACTTTGGAGTGTATAGAGCTTGTAGTAAACGCCTTTTTTCTCCAGAAGCTCGTCGGGAGTTCCCTCCTCGGCGATCTCTCCGTTTTCGATGGCGAACAAGTAGTTGCAATCCTTGAGCGTGGAGAGTCTGTGCGCAATCGTGATCGTGGTGCGTCCCTCAATCAGCTTCGCAAGTGCGTCGCCGATCAGCCTTTCCGTCTCCGTATCCATCGCGGCGGTCGCCTCGTCCAGAATCAAAATGGAGGGCGAGAGCAAAAGCGCACGGGCGATGGAGACACGCTGTTTTTCACCGCCGGAGAGCGCACGGCTACCCGTACCGACCTCCGTTTCATACCCCTGCGGCAGCTGCTCGATGAAATCGTGCGCGTTTGCCGCACGGGCGGCGGCGATCACTTCCTCCATCGTTGCGTCGGGGCGTGCGTAGCGAATATTCTCCGCAATCGTGCCGCGGAAGAGGAAAATCTCCTGCGAAACGATAGCGATATTCCGTCTGAGGCACTCGCTCTTGATATTGCGCACATCCACGCCGTCGATTGTGATCGATCCCGACACGGTATCGTACATGCGCGTGATGAGATTGGCAATTGTGCTCTTGCCGCTACCCGTATGTCCGACAAGACCGATGTTGTCTCCCGCGTGGATTTTGATATTCACGTTTTTGAGGATCGGTCTGTTCGGGTTGTAGTGGAAGCAGACATCCTTGAACTCAATTTCGCCGCGGATGGTCTCAAGATCGACTGCATCGTGCGCGTCGGCGATGTCGGGCGTCGCGTCGAGAATTTCAAACATACGCTGGGCGGCGTTGATCGTATCGGTCAGCATATTCGTGAAGTTTGTGAAAAACTGCAAAGGACCGAAGATCATGCCTATGTAGCCGAGATACGCGGAAAATTCGCCGTAGGTCATGCTCTCGCCCATGACGGAGATACCGCCGAAGCCCCAGATCGCCTGCGAGGACATACCGATCAGGAGGCTGACCACGGGAAAAATCGTAAGCCATGTGAGATTCGTTTTCAGATTTGCCTTATACAAACGCTCGGAGTAGCCGTAGAAGCGGTGCGTCTCCTCCGCCTCCTTCGCAAACGCCTTGACGACACGCACGCCGTTCAAGGAATCGCCGAGCATGGACGTCATCGCGGAGGAGGCTCGCCACTGCCTTGTATACATGCGCCAGAAGCGCGGCAGGGTGAATTTGAAAATGCAGACAATGATCGGCACGGGAATGAACACAATCAGCGTGAGCTTCCAGTTCATGATGAAGAGGAAGATCGTCAGTCCGATGAAGTTCAGTCCGTTGATGATAAGGTTCGGCACGCCGTCGATGTAAAACGCGCGGATGCGGTCGGCATCGTAATTGACGCGGTTGATGAGCCGTCCCGTGGGGTTGTTGTTGAAATACCCGAGGGAGAGGTGCTGCATCGCAGTGAACACATCCACCTTCATCGTGCGCGTCACCCATGTGGACATCCGCGCCATGCTGCGGTTTTGCAGAATATTGATACCGAGCGAAACGAGTGCCATGCCGAAAATTACACCGAGCACGATGGCGAGCTTTTCCACCGTGTGCCAGATGCCGTCGGAATCAATGACGCGGTCGTACAGAATCTTACCGCTGAGAATCGGGTTGATGAGTGAGATTCCGGATGCGGCGACCATGCAAAGAAGCACCGCACCGAGCTGTACCTTAAACGGTCCGAAATATCCGAGCAGCCGTTTCATCAAAGCGCCGCGGTCAATGCAGTCCGAGCAGATTTTCCGGTGCTGATCCTCATAGACCTTGCCGCACTTCGGGCACTTTTTGTTAAACTGATCGAAAACCTGATCATCCTCGGTGATCTCGTCGCCGCGCTGAAGGCGGTCAACGATCCCGAGAAAGGCGAACAGACGCTGCTTGACGGAATTTGTGCAGAATCCGGCGACAAACGCCGTTTTGCCCTCGTTCCATTTTTCGAGGATTTCGTCCTTCTCCTCGTCCTCCATCCCCTCCGTGTCGGGACGGGGATCGTCGTGCTTCTGATACACAATTCGGTTGGACGACGCAAAATTATCGACAACGGAATCCGTGTAGATTTCCAAATCGAGTGCATCCGCAAACGTGACAGTCGTCGCACGCAGATGCGCGGTCGGATTCAGAATCGAGCTTACGGATTTTTTGTACTTTTTCTCCTCCTCGGCGCTCAGATCACTCCGAATCGTATCGGCGTCTCCGAGCAGGCGGAGGATTGCGCGGCGGCTCTTATCGTACACAAGCCAGCTCTCCCCGTACCGCCCGTCAAAATCGAGATCGAGACGAACGGCAAGGACGGCATCCTCAAGCAGATAGCCCGCGTCCGTAATCGCACGCGCGGCGGCTGTACTCAGCGAATCCAGCGGCAGCATACTATCCCTCCCACTCAAACGGTAAATTTGTTTGTAAAAATTTTGCTCTACCGCTTTTCGGCGGCAAAACAATATGGTATAATGGTACAGATCACCTCACAAGGAGGCACACATGAACATTTTTCAGAAACTTTTCAAAAGCAAGAATCCCGACAGCATCCGCTACAAGCGCGATATGGCAAAGCATCTTGACGGACGTGCCCTCAAATGCGTTCTCGAAAAGAAGGAGGACGGCATTGAGGAGGACATCGGTCACGACGGTGCCATCCTTGTGAAGGATGACGAGCTGCTCGTCTATGCAAGCATGGACGTCATTCTTCGCACGAAAATCGCAAATCTTTCTGCGTGGGAGCTTCTTTCCCTTGAGGGCGTTGTCATCACCGCGCCGGATATTGAGCACGGCGGCGAGGTGCGCAGTGTGATCGCGTACTACAAATACTGGCGCAAGCTCGAAAACTGAAAAGGAGTGAGCGCGCTGCTCACTCCCTGAAAATCAACCTGTACGGCAGCGCACGTACCGAGCCTTGCGGATCGGTATTATTTCGCATATGAGTCCGCCGCCCCTTTGTAAACGGCAAATCACATTTGTTTCATGCAACCTGTTTTTCCGTGCCTTAACTGTAACACATCAAAACCCATTTGTCAATGTTTTTTGCTAAATTTTTCAAAAAATTTTTTTGCATTGTATTTTCAGCCGCAGCAAAAGCAGCTCCGCCCGTCAAAAAACGGGCGGAGCTGTAGTATTATCGTTTTTTCTGCTGCTTCAGCCAGATGCGCATAACAATCTTATGCGGAAGCAGTTTTGTGGCAAGCACCTGCGCCTTCACGGGAAATCCGCACACAGACACGTCCTTGCCGCGCTTCATGTCCTTCATCGCGGTCTTTACGACCTGATCCGCATCGTAGAAGCGGTTGTAGTAACAGATCGTATCGTCCTTGACGGCGTGATCGAAAAACTCGGTACGTACCCAGCCCGGGCAAACCGCCATGACGCGGATGCCGGCATGGCGAAGCTCCGCATTCAGCGCACGGGAGAACGAAAGTACGAACGCCTTCGTCGCGCCGTACACGCCGATATACGGCACCGGCTGAAACGCGGAGAGCGAGCCTATCTGATAGATACACCCGCCCGCCTTCATAAACGGAAGCGTCACATACGTCATCGCCATGAGCGCCTTTGTATTCAGATCAATCATCTCCCGATAATCGTCAAGCGACGAATCCCGAAACGCGCAGAACTTTCCCGAGCCGCCCGCATTGACAAGGATCGCCACGTCCGGCTTTTCCGACTCAAGCAGGGATTTGTACGCATCAATGCTTTCGTCCTTCGTCAGATCCAAAGGAAGAATCCGCAAGGGCGCACGCGTCTCCTTGGCAAGCGTCTCCAGCCGTTCACGGCGGCGGGCGATCACCCAGATTTCATCGAGCGTTTCGGACAGATCGATCCTGCGGACAAATTCACGTCCCATGCCGGAGGACGCGCCCGTAATGACGGCAATTCTCATCGGTACCCTCTCAGCTGAAATATACGGTCTTGTCCGTCTGTGCGGATTCGTAGACCGCGCGCACGATGCGCACGCTCTTGATCGCCTCGGCAGGCATAATCTGCGGATCGCGGTCGCTTAAAACCGCGTCGATCATGTCCTCCACGACAGACTGATGTCCGACAATGTGCCCGGGATTTTCCTCAAGATAGCCCGGATTGCCTCTGCCGTACCGCGCGAGCATTTCTTCCTCTTCCTCTTCCTCATCGCACGCGTCCAGCCCGAGCAGCTCGGCGAAATCGTCGGAGAACTCCTTAATCTTCCACGTTTTGAGCACGTCCTGATCCGCCTCAACCGAGCCGTTCGTTCCGTACACCTGAATATCGGTGGAGATCCCGGGATACGCGCACGTCGTTGTCACAAAGGAAGCAAGCGCACCGCTTCTGAAGCGGATCGTGGACACGGTCGTATCCTCCGTATCCATATCGTGATTGTAAATATCCATCTGGGACGAGACGCTTTCGACCTCACCCATGAGCCACTGCATCAGATCGACCGTATGCACGGACTGGTTCATCAAGGAGCCGCCGCCGTCCATTTCCCACGTGCCGTGCCAGCCGTTGTAGTAATCCTGCTTGCGGTACCATTTGACGGCAAATGTGCCGAGAAATACCCGTCCGAGATGACCCGACTCGATCGCCTGCTTGATCGGGAGCATGTCCACGTTGTTACGGTTTTGATGCACGACGCCTGCCTTCATGCCCGTCTCCAGCCGCACCTTTTCGATTCTCTCCGCCGCCTCCGGCGTGATGTCGATCGGCTTCTCAATGAGGACGTGCTTACCGGCACGCATAGCGCGCTCCGCGTACTCCGCGTGCATGGCAGACGGCAGACAAATGCTGACAATATCGATTTCGGGATCCTTTATCATCTCGTCAAAATCGAGATACTTTTTCGTTCCCGGATACTTTTTGACGATGGCATCCATCTTTTCTTCAATCAGATCGCAGACCGCGACAAGACGCGCGTTTTCCGACACCGCCGCCGCATCCGCGTGTGCTTTTCCGATACCGAGTCCGGCGACGGCATACCCGATCTTCCGCCCGTTTGTATTCATAGTATTCGCTCCTGTTGACACAGTTTAATCTTATCTTTACTATATTATAAACGCTTTCCGCGAATTTGCAATAGAAAAAGGAAAATTTCGAAAAATTTTCACAAAAAAGGAGAGAGATGCGCCCTGAATTGCGCGTCTCCCCCTTAATTAACCTCTTACAGCGTCCGCACGATCTGCGCGGCAATCTCCTCTTTCAAATCACAGACCGCGTCAAAATCCATCGCGGATTTGTAGATTTCCTCAAGCGAAAAATGCGCGGCATCCGCCTCGGCAAGCGCGTCGAGTGCGCCCTCCATGAGCATCTCGCGGCATCTGTCCGCAAAGCGGAGACGGACACGGCGGGCGGCAAGCGCACGGCGGTCGATAAACCGCTGCATATTCACGGTGTGCGCTCCCCCCGCAGTCTCCTCCGGCTCTGCCGAAACGGCACAGATAGCCGCGTGCGCGTCGGGCAGGTACAACTCAAGCGGCATCTCCGTCTCCCCCGGCGCGGGCGAGAGCCAAATCGGGCAGTGCCGATCCGCCGCCGCACGGCGCACCGCTTCGAGGAAAAACGGGGCGCACCCGTAAGCATCCGTCACGGCGAATCGGTTGTGCGCCATCCGCGCAAACGTGCCGAGACGATACATTCCCTTCATCGAAACAGCGGCGGTATAGCGGATCTCCTCACGGTATCCGCCGCCGCGCGGGAATGCGGCAAGCAGACGGTTTGCCGCCGACTGCATTTTTTCCGTGAGCAAACATTCGGCAAGGAGAGCACGCGCCGCCGCAGTGATCTCTCCGTATGCGGCGAGATACCGATACGCACGGGCATACGCCGCGCTCTTTTTCGCATTCCCGTGCGCGATGTCCGACCGCGCCCCGATCAGCACCTCCGTCCGCCAAAACTGCCCGAGATTCAGAATCTCACCGATCGCGCCCGGCAGTGCGGGATCCGCCGTATGCGGTGCCGTTCCGTCTAAAATCGCAATGCGGCTGCCGTCCTTTCCCGTGAGAATCACGGCATCCGCCGACGCAGGATCGGAGGAGCACAAAAGCAGCGTCACGGATGCCCCTGCCGCCTCCGCGCGTGCGGCACACGCCTTCATAAACGAGCTTTTGCCCGTACCGCTGCCGCCCTTCAGTATGTAGACGCGGGAGAACTCCCCCTCACGGATCATGGAGGGATACGCGCTCACAAATCCGCGTGCCGTATTTGCCCCCGCAAAATACGTCTCCGTATACGCCCCCGACAGCGGTATCATATGCGAGTAGAGATGCTTCATCGACTGAAATCCGTCCTTCCGATAAAAATTTCCGCGCAAATCCCCTGTTTTGCCGCGGATGTCGGCTCTCTGCTCATTATCGTATGCACGGAGGCTGTCCGCTGTCACGAAAAAACCGCCGCAGAACATCTGCGGCGGTTTCGGTTGTATGTAGTTATTCGGCTGTATCCTGCGGACCGAGCAGAAGCTGTCCGAGCAGGGAGTTTCCGTCAATGATGACGGTTTTCGTATTTGAAGAGGTATCAAGCGAGGCCTGAAGCGCTTCCAGTCCGAGCATAAACTCGTAAAACTCTCTCTTATCCTCGGTATCATACGCCTCAGCAAGCATACGCATATATTCCGCCTCGCCCTCGGCAACAAGCTCGGCAGCCTGCGCCTGTGCGTTGGAGATCAGGATATTCACCTGCTTATCGACATCGTTGCGGATGATGGATGCCTCATATTCGCCGTCTGCCGTGTACTTCTCCGCGATCTGATTGCGATCGGAAATCATGCGTGCGTAGACCGCCTGCTCGTTATCCGCCGGCAGATCAAGCCGCTTAACCTTCACGTCCAGCACGCGGATGCCGTACGTCTGCGCGAGAGTCTGCACCTCCGCGGTAATACCGGAGTAGATGTCGTTTCGCTCTGCCGCATCCTCTTCATTGATTATATCGTTCTGATTGAGCGTACCCATCAGATTTTTCAGAGAGGTATAGGTCAGCGCATCCAGACGGCTCTCCGCCTCCGTGATCGTGCCAAGCGTCTGATAGAACGTCAGCGGATCGGAAATCTCCCACGTGATGTAGCTGTCCACCGTCATGTTTTTCTTATCGGCAGTCAGCACCTCGGATTCGGGAATATCGTACAGAAGCACCGTTTTCGGGAACGACATCGTCGTATCGATGAACGGAACCTTGAAATACAGTCCCGCTTCCGCGCGCACTGTCTCAATCTTATTGAAGCGCGCCACACAGACGTACTCGTTCTCTCGCACGGTATACATGGAATTTGCGCCGACTACCACCAGGAGAAGAACGGCAGCGATAATAATTACAATCGATTTTTTCATCTCAGTTACCCTCCCCGCCCGTTACAAAACTTTCCAAAGGCAAAAGCAGCTCCGTGTTCGATCCGTCCGTCGCCGTATTGATGTAGAGCTTTACGCCCGGCAAAGCCTCGGTCAGCGCTTCGTAATACATTCTTACCTTGGTCATATCCGGATTCAGCGCATACTGCGCATACATAGCATCAAACATGGCAATCTGCTGCGTCGCTTCATTGATTCGGTTCTGTTTCAGATATTCCGCATTCTGAATCAGCTGATCGGCGGTTGCCTGCGCTTTCGGAATCTCGGAATTTTGATATGCCTTCGCCTGGTTGATGACTGTCTCCGCGGTCTGTTTTGCCGTTTCTACGTTTTTGAACGCCTCGATAACAGACGTGGTCGGCGGCTCACTGTCCTGAATCTTTATATCGGTAAGCGTCAGTCCGATGTCGTACTCGACAAGCTCACTGGCAATGAGCGTTTTGATCTGCTGCTGGATCTCCGCCTTGCCGTCCGTCAAAACGGAATCGACCGTGGAGGAGCCGACAACGTTACGGATCTGGCTCTGCACGAGATTTTTGAGAATCAGCTCCGGATCGGCTGAATTGTACAGATATTTCACGGGATCGGAAATCTTAAATTCCACAAAGAAGTCCACGTTTACGATGTTGTAGTCGCCCGTAATCATCTTGCTTTCCTTGATGATAACTTCCGAAATATCGCTGCCCGGATTCGTGCGGTATCCGATCTCGATTTTCTGATAGACGTTGACGTCAACCAGCTCGACCTTTTGAATGCCGAACGGCAGCTTGAAATGCATACCGGCACCCGCCGTTCCCGTTACCCGTCCGAACGTGGTGATGACTGCCTGCTGTTTTTCGTTGACCGTGTACCAGCAAGTGCTGACGATCAGAAGGACGGCAATCACCGCAATCGCGGTCGGAAGGATTTTCTTCCACGGTAATTTTTTGGTGCTTCGCGGCACTTTACTGCCGCCCATTGTTGTAAATTGGCTGTTCATACGTAGCCTTCCTTTCTGCAATGTACGATCCACTGCTCTTACAGTATACTACATTTTTCCTCGTTTGTCAATAGTGATTGCAAAAAAAGTTCACGCGAACGTGTAAAATATTCTCAAAACCGCCACAAGAGTAAAAAAAGACGCCGCAGTTTGCGGCATCTTTCATTACTTTATTATGTGGATTTCTCCGTTTCCAGAAACGCATCCACATAAAACGCGGAATATTTCTGAATTTCCGCATCCACCGTTTCATAGCCATACATCTCCGCAAGCGTATTCTCGTCGGAGAAAAGATTCACGCCGAGGCCCAGACGATCTCCCTCGATATGCGCGCCGAGTGCGGCAAGCGTCGTCGGGAACATATCGACCGTGGCAAACTGCCGCCCCTTCTCCCGCACGGGCTGAAGCGGCGCATTGATGAAGCAGTTGTAAACGGTACGGACGTATTCTTCGTCGAGATCCTTTACGAAATCGGGATCCATTGTCAGATGATCGCCCGTAATGATGATCGTGGTATTCTCATAGAACGGCTGCTCCATGATCCACGAAACGAAGGAATACACCTGCTTCGACGAGCAGGACAGAACGTTCGCATACGGCTCCTCGTATTTCTCCTCGCAAAGTGCGCAGTGATAACCGTCGGGAAAATGCGTATCCGCCGTGAGCATGGTAAAATTAAACGGCTCATCGGACGCGGCAAGGCGCAAAAGCTCCTCTTTGGCAAAGCGGAAGAGCTTTTCGTCCTCATACCCCCACCAAACGCGGTAATCCTCGGGGAGTCGCCCTGTCTCCTTCAGTGCTTCCGTATCGATGATTTCATAATTTCCGTGCCCGGTAAAATACGGCTCCCGCCCGTGGAACTCCGCAAGCGAGCCGAGCAGAAGCACCTGGCGGTAGCCTTCCCTCTCCAGAATCTCGCCAAGCGTAACGATGCCGGGCAAAAATTCGTCCTCCGCACCGCCGTAGGAATCGGCACTGAGGGAAACCTTCACCGGCACGCCTGCCGTGTGCGAAACCATCGCCGCCGCGGTCCACGTCGATCCGGTGTACGTCCTCGCGCCGCCGAGACCTTCGGTAGGCGAGAAATTGATGTTCTCCTCCGCCAGTGCCGTCAGCTCGGGGATGGCATTCATGGAAACGCTCGCGTCTCCGAACGTGCTTTCCATGGATTCAAGATAAATATAGATCAGATTGCGCTTTGTTTCCGGGAATGTGATTTTCGTGGAAGCCGGATCGACATAATGCTCTTCGATAAACGAAGAATCCGTCACACTCGCGCTGACGCGTGCGATCACCTGAAACTGACCGATGAAAATCATCAGAAATGCAAAAAACACACAGAGAGCCGGCAGCACGATCCGTTCCTTCAGGAACCGATAAACGGCCGTTTTACTGAAGGACGTATGCCAATCGGCATTTTTCAGCAGGGGGATGTATTTTCCGAATAAAAGTCGGTACAAAAAGACAAAAGCCAGCGTGCAAAGCACCGAAAGCAGCCCGACACTGAAAATCCAACTGGAGGTAAGCGACGCATACACTCCCTCCGATGAGGTTTTGAGCTGAAAAAGCATATTTTCCAAACTGACTTCATCATAATGGTTGTGCAACCACAAAGTCAGAAACAAAAACAGATTTCCGAGAAACACAAACACGATCGCCGCAATGCGCGACGTATTCGGATTTTTTTGCGAAGTTTTCAATCCATGCGCCTCCGTAGATGAGCGATAAATCCGTGACAAGCACGATATAACTATTGTAGCACTGTTTTGTGAACGAAAAATGAAGTCAGGCACAATTTAAGAAAAACTTAATCGGTTTTACCTTTTGTTCACAATTGAAAACACGCGCCCTTCGACCCCTGTCTTTGCGGTGATATACAAAGAAACAGTCAAACCTAAAGCTCTGACTGTTTCTCTTATGGTACGGGTAACAGGGGTCGAACCTGCACGGTTGCCCACCGGATCCTAAATCCGGCGCGTCTGCCAATTCCGCCATACCCGCGTTTGTTCATTATATCATACACTCGCCGTTTCGTCAAGAAGATCCCGGTAAAAAAGCGCACGGACGCTCGCCCGTGCGCTTCTTTTTTACCCCTCCAGCTGTCTGCCGAGAAATCCTGCCGCCGTCTGGATCAGCTTCGTTTCCAATTCCGCATTCATGAGCTGTGCCGCATCGCCCGACTTGGTAAACACGGACGCCACGCACCCCGTGATGTCGCCCTCCGTAATGATCGGCATCGCACAGCTTACGAGGCACGGCGCGCCGTCCACCACAGGGACATCCTCCTGCCCGTCGGCGGTGTACAGCGTTCGCCCCTCGATGATCTTTTCCAGCTCCGCGGAGAGCTTGCGGTCGGTGTACTCCTTTTTCGGGATCCCCGCACAGGCGATCACGGCATCACGGTCGCAGATCACGACGGACATGCCGCACGTCTTGTAGAGCGTCTCCGCGTACTGCGCGGCGAACATCGCCATCTCCCCGATGGGGGAATACTTTTTGAAGATGACCTCGCCCTCACGGTCGGTGTAGATTTCAAGCGGATCGCCCTC
>JAZNHT010000047.1:0-45860 GCA_045577175.1 Eubacteriales bacterium
AAGCCGCTGCCGTATGGCAGCGGCTTTTTTGATGCACGCACGTTCTCCTTGTCGAATATACTGACAGTGCGGTATGTATCCTTTGTGAAAATTTCCGCACGGGCGATTAAAGCGCGCACAGACGGAAAATACTAATTCCACAGGGAAGCGTTTTCGCGGGAAGTACAGGATAACGGAGTGTGATAGTGTGAGCATCAAACGGGGAGATATTTATTATGCGGATCTCAGCCCGGTCGTGGGCAGTGAGCAGGGCGGCTTGAGACCGGTTCTCATCGTGCAGAACGATGTGGGGAACCGATACAGTCCGACCGTGATCGCCGCCGCCATTACGAGCCGGATGGGGAAAACAAAGCTGCCGACGCATATCGACATCCATGCGGATCGGGTGGGGCTTTCGCGCGATTCGGTCGTGCTGCTTGAGCAGATCCGCACGCTTGATAAAACGAGGCTCAGAGAGAAGATGGGACATCTCGACGACGAGATGATGGGCGCCGTCAACGACGCGCTCGGCGTCAGCTTCGGACTTTCGCCGCCCGGCGGCAGTGATCGCACGGACGGCGGCGCACGCTGAGCTTTATAAAAAATACATACGCGAAGGGGATCCCTCCGCGTATGTTTTGTTTTGTCGATTTTTGTCGTTTTCGGATCAGAGCAGCTTTCTGTAGTAGCAAGCCGGCAGTGCCGACCAGCCGTGGCAGAGACTGCCTGCGTTGGCAAAGCCTTTCCATCCCTCCAGCGTCTCCCAGAAGGTGGTGGCACCGCGATCCAGCATGTATTTGCAGCGGGTGTCCACGTCGTTCAGAACGAACTCTCTGTACTTCTCCGTATCTGTCATCAGCAGTGCATCGTACACAAAGGAGCACATGCCGAGGGAAACGGAGACAACGGGAAGAATGCCCGTCATGTCGGGGAGTACTTCCGTTACATCGTTAATCAGGGAACCGAGCTCCACCTTGCGGATCGTCTGCTCTGTTTCCGTATTGGAAAGCATACGGCAGATGGCGGCGGCGTCCGCCGTATCGGCAACACCGGTAAGAATTACGAGCGCATTGCCGAGCTCAGAGATGTGCGGTACGGGATCGATTTCGTGATATGCGGCGGTAAAGGTGTCGTACAGACCGTCCTCGCGGCGGAAATGCTTGCGGATCGAGGCGCGGAGTGCATCCGCCATCTTGACCGGCTCGTAGGTCATGCCGATTCTTTCACCGAGGTATGCCATCGCATCCAGTGCGCGCACGAAGAGACAGTTCAGAATGAGATCCGTTCTCTTTCCGAGTTTCTGTGCAGCAACGCCGGCTCCGCGCAGGTGTGCGCCCGACCATTCGTAGAAGTTCCAGTACTGTTTTTCCCACGGGCAGTAGAGGAGCGTTTCTTCCTCATTGTAGTAGCGGAGGAAGGCATCGAGCTGATCGCACGCTCTGCCCCACAGCTCCTTGGCAAACGCAACGTCGTCCGTGTGCTCCACGTACTCGCGGAGTGCCTGGTTCCAGTGCAGACCGAAGGACGGAATCGTTGTCGGGAAGATGGCAGGCGCGCAGATGGGGAAGAATTTATCCTCGCGGTTGTCCTGGGCGAGAAGCCAAAGGCTTGCACGGGTGAATTTCGTCTCGCCGAACAGATAGTAGGCAGCCATCATTTCGTTTCTGCCGTCGCCGCCGAAGAGAGACTGCTCACGCCACGGGCAGTCCTCGTAGTGCTCGTGCATACAAAGGCGGAGCGTCCGCTTTGCTGTCTCGTAGATCTGGCGGCGCAACGGCGTGCCCGGATCAAACGGGATCTCCGTAAGCGGATAGGAGGTCGGACGGATGCCCGCCAGGCGCAGCTTGATCGGATTTTCCGCGGAAATTTCCAGATAGCGGCAGCCGAGACGGCGGAAGCCGTTCAGAAAATGGTTGTCGCCGATGACGGTGCCGTATTCCACGCTAAAATCGCGTGCGCCGAGGATACGGGATACATGACCGTCCTCTACGTGCTCGCCGTAGGCGATGAGGAGCGTCTGCTCCGTCTCGCTTTCGAGGTCAAGCTCCAGAAATCCGCAGTCCTCCCGACCGATGTCCAGAAGAAAATGCTTCTCTCCGTCGCCGCCGATGACGACGCCCGGGCGGATTTCATCCAAAACAAGCGGCAGAATCGGTCTCTCGTGCAGCTCGGGTGCGTAGCCGGTAGCGACAGCCTCGTGATACGGCTGCTCCTTGCCTGCGGCATTGTAGAAATAGCTCAGACCGATGTCCGTGGGGGTAATGCACTTTCCTCTGTGGGGGACGTAGTACGGATTCGCACGGCAAAACGTGTGCGTGCCCGATACGGCGGTCGCAGTGCCGTTTACGGATACCTCAAAGAACAGTCCTGCCTCGCCGCGTGCGTAGGTGGAGCATTCGATGCCGTAGTACCATACGGTGATGAGCAGATCGTTTTCGCCCTTCTTGCAGTAGGCGGTGAGATCGTGCGTGTTTACGACCTTGCAGTACGGGAAATCCGCATACTGACCGAATGCCGCGAGGACACCGTTTACATATACGGCGTAGTTGGAATCGGCGGAAATGCGCAGAGAGACGGGGGTGCCGTCCTCATCGGTTGTGATTTTGTCGGTAAAATCGGCGTATTCGTCCTTTTGGGGAGCTGTATTCTCCCAGATCCAGATGCCGTGCTTATTCATAAGAATCTCCTTACTTGCAGTATATTCTTGCTTTTTTGGATGTTGCTGTAAATAGTATACATGATTTTGGCAAAAAGTCAATGGAAAAACGCAATTTTTGCAAAAAAAGCCACCGCTTTGAAACGGTGGCGAGGTGTTACAGAAGTGTATGGTAATAATACACGGAGAGCGTGCTCCAGCCGTGGCACAGACTGCCTGCGGTATGGAATGCCTTCGCGCCCGTTTTCGTCTCCCAGAACGTCGTTGCACCGGCGTCGAGCATGGCTTGGTACGTCTCGTCGATGTCGTTCAGCACGTATTCCCTGTACTTCTCGCGATCCGTTTTGAGCAGGGCATCGTAGGTGAACGCCACCATGCTCAAAGTGGACGGTACAAACGGGATCACGCCCTCCGTATCGCCGATGGCTTCCTCGATTTTCGTGACGTAGGTATCATCCAGCACGGCGTAGCGGATTGGCAAATCCGTCTCCGTGCCCGTCAGAACGCGGCAGATCACCGCCGTATCCGCGTCATCCGCAACGCCGGTGAGGATGGCAAGCGAGTTGCCCAGTCCGCAGAAGTGATTGGAGCCGACTGCCGTTTCGTACAGACCGAACGGGCGGCGGAATGTTTTACGGATCGATGCACGAAGCGGTGCGGAGAGATGCGCGTGCGCAAACGGGAGAGAGACCTTTTCGGAAAGATACGTCATTGTGTCGATCACGCGCAGAAGCAGGCAGTTGAGGATCAAGTCCACGTCTCCGTACTGATTGAGCGCACTGCCGCCCATCAGGATGGAGCCTGCCCATTCGTAAAAATTCCAGTACTTTCCGTCGGGCATACGGCGGAGCAGACAGCGTCCGTGATCGAAATACTGCAGATATGCATCCAGAACGGAGTTCATTTTGCCCCAGATTTCTTTTACGAGGGAGGTGTCGTTTGCGTATTCGGTGTATTCGAGAATCGCCTGATACCAGTGCAGTCCGAAGGAGGGAAGCGGCGGCTCATCGCGGCACGGAGCGCAGGAGGAGAGGAAGCCGTCCTCTCTGGTATCCTGCCCGAACAGCCAAAGGCTGGCACGGGGGAATCTCGTCTCGCCGAAGGCGTAGTATCCGCACAGCATCTGATTGCGGCTGTCCATCGCCCAGAGGGACTGCTCACGCCACGGACCGTCTTCGTAATGCTCGTGCATACAGAGACGGAGCGTGCGCTTGCTTACCTCGTAAATCCGCTGACGGAGGGGGGAGCCTGCGTCAAACGGAATCTCCGTTACGGGATACATCGTCGGGCAGAGTCCGGCGTAGTGAAGGCGGATCGGCTGCTCGGACTGTACGGAGAGATAGCGGCATCCGAGGCGGCGGAACGGGTTCATGTACGTGTTTTCGCCGATCCTTGCGCCGTATTCCACGCTGAAATCTCGTCCGCCGATAAAGCGGCGCACCTCGCCCTCCCACAGATGCTCGGAGAAGCAGACGGTCACGGTCTGCTCGCAGTCGCTTTCGAAGGAAAGATCGAGAAATCCGACCTCCTCCATGCCGAGATCGAGGATGAATTTGGTCTCCCCGTTTCCGCCGACACGCACACCGGTGCGGCGCGGCTCAAGCGTCAGCGTGTGCACGGGACGCTCGTGGAGCTCGGGCGCGTATCCGGTCGCCACGGCAGGGTGATATTCCGTCTCCGCACCTGCGGCATTATAGAAAAAACTGATACCGATCTCGCCCGTGATGATTTTCTCGCGGTACGGGACGTAGTACGGATTCAACCGACACAGCGTGTGCTCCCCCGAGACGGCAAGCATCGTATCGTTTGAGGAGATTTCAAAAAACAGCCCCGGCAGTCCGCGCCTGTAGCAGCTGGACGAAACGCCCATGAACCAAACGGTGATGAGCACCTCGTTTTTGCCGATTTTGCAAAACGGCGTCAGATCGTGCGTGTCGGCGACCTTGCAGTGGTGAAAATCACCGTACTGCCCGAACGCGGCAAGCGTGCCGTTTACAAAAACGGCGTAGTTGGAGTCGGCGCTGATGCGCAAGGAGACGGGTGCGCCCTCCTTTTCAAGCGTGAATGCTTCGGTGAAATCGGCATACTCATCGTTCTTTTGGGCATTGTTTTCCCAGATCCAGATTCCGTGACGGTTCATAAAAGATTCTCCTTGATTGTATCGGTATGAGACAGAAAACGTGTCTGCCTTTATTATACAGGATAATATGATTTTGTCAATAGAAATCGTGATTTTTTACATAAGAAATCCGAGGAGGTTACGCAAAAAAGCCCGACGGCTCAGCCGTCGGACTTTTCATATTACGGGTAATCGTAGCCGCCGCCGTGCACGTTGCACCGCTTCAGACGGTGAATCCCTTTTTTGACGCCATTGAAAAACCCGTATTTTTCAATGGCGAGGATCATGTACTCGGAGCAGGACGGCTCAAAGCGGCATCGGATGCGGATGGAATCCGGCGCATACCGCTGGTAAATTTTCACTAAGCAGATCGTAGCACGCTTGATAAAAGCGAGGACGAACACTGCCCACAGCGCACACGGAATCAAAACGGCATACAGAAGGGGCGTGCCCCCGTGATACAGCAAAAACGCGAGTGCCGTGAGCAAAACCGGCGGCAAAAGCGTCCACAGGCAGATTCTCCACCAGACAATCCTCGGGCGGTTCAGCTTGCGGACGTAATTCATGCTGCGCGGATCGTTTTCATCCTGGAAAAGAGCTTGTCCGATGCTTTGCAGGTTCGCAAGATCCGCCTCGGAAAATTCGATGCTTTTCGTTTTTTCTTCCATAATTACAGAAACCCACACATAAGCGAAATTTGTGAAAAATCAGATGTCTCTCTCGAAAATGAGCATGTAGTAGTTCAGCGGAACGGGCTGCTGACCGATCGGACAGCCGGGCTTCTCGACGACGGTAATCGTCTCCATGGAGTGGTAGGTCCAACCGCCCTGTGCTTCGCGGTTGATGATGTCTGCAAAAAGGTTGAAAGCGGCCTGCGTCTGACCTTTGCTGACGCTTACGCTCTGGGGACCGGATACGGCTTTATACTGCTTCATTTGATGGTTCCTTTCTGTGTGGGAATCGCTTATGTGTGAGCACCTTGCAATATTTGTCCGAATTTGTCGGACGATTAATTATACCAAAAACCGTATAACTTGTCAATGGATTTTGAACAAATTATGAAAATTGTGAATGTTCACAACAGCTCCGAATCGTATACGGCGCGCTCTCCGCCTACGAACGGGGGACGCACACGTGCCGCGGCAAGAGATGCCGCACCGATTTGTTTGACGCTAAGCCGCAGCGGTACGGCAACGCGTCTGAGATGCATACCGATCATGGTGCCGCCGATGTCAAGCCCCGCATCCGCGCGGATTTCCATGATGACAATCGGATCGGCAAAATTTTTGTACGCCGCCGTCGCAAACGATCCGCCCGCTTTCGGCTGCGGCAGTGCGTTTACGATTTCCTCTCCGCGAAGTGCCCTGCGGTCGATCACGATCGCACGGTTCAGATGCTCACAGCACTGCGCCGCGAGGCAAATTCCCTCTGCGGAGAACACCGCGTGCAGGGCGGAAAAAATCGCCTCCCCCACCTCGGGAACGGATGCTTTGCCGATCACGCCGCCTACCACCTCACTGGTAGAGCAGCCGACGATCACGCGGTCACCTGCCTTCAGCCGTGCCGCTTCGATCAGCTCACGTGCGGCACTTTCGCATTCGGCGCGGATTTCCGCGAGAAATTCCTTTTCCATATCTTCCTCCGATACTGCCACATATTGTTTTCAACGGTTATAAGTGCGTATATAAAACAAGTGCGAGCCTTTGCCCGCACTTGTTGTAGGTTGAAATCTTATTTCTTCAGTGCAACAGCGGCCTTTGCCTTTGCGGCGATGGCAGCGGCATCCAGACCGAAGTAGGAGACGAGCTCCTTTGCGGGGCCGGAGCGACCGAACACGTCCTGCACGCCGACGCGGAGAACGGGAACGGGGCACTTCTCGGACAGGCACTCGGCAACTGCGCCGCCGAGACCGCCGATGATGGAGTGCTCCTCGCACGTGACTACACAGCCGGTCTTCTGCGCCTCAGCGACAACGAGATCCTCGTCAAGCGGCTTGATGGTGTGGATGTTCACAACGGAAGCGGAGATGCCCTCTGCAGCAAGCAGCTCGCGTGCGGCGAGTGCCTGCTCTACCTCGATACCGGTAGCGATGAGGGAAACGTCCGTACCCTCAGCAAGCTTCACGCCCTTGCCGATCTCGAAGCGGTAGTCCGCGCCGAACAGCACCGGAACAGCCATACGACCGAAGCGGAGGTAGCAGGGACCGTCCATCTTGATAGCGGCTTCGACAGCGAGGCGAGCCTCGGTATCGTCAGCCGGATTCAGAATCGTCATGCCGGGGATCGTGCGCATGAGCGCGATGTCCTCGTTGCACTGGTGGGTAGCACCGTCCTCACCGACGGTGATGCCTGCGTGCGTTGCACCGATCTTTACGTTCGTGTGTGCGTAACCGATGGAGTTACGAACCTGCTCATAGGAGCGTCCTGCCGCGAACATTGCAAAGGAGGATGCAAACGGGATTTTGCCGGAGAGTGCGAGACCGACAGCGACGTCGATCATGTTGTTTTCTGCGATACCGCAGTTGAAGAAGCGATCCGGGAAAGCCTTTTTGAAGGTGCCGGTCTTGGTAGCGGCGGCGAGGTCTGCGTCGAGGACGACGAGATTCTCATACTTTGCGCCGAACTCGGCAAGTGCTTTACCGTAGGATTCGCGTGTAGCAATCTTATCAGCCATTGTTCATTCGTCCTTTCGATTATCTCTCGCCGAGATCCTTCATAGCGATCTCGTACTGTTCGGTGTTCGGAGCCTTACCGTGCCAGCCGCAGTCGTTCTCCATGAAGGAGACGCCCTTGCCCTTTACGCTGTTCTGGATGATGACGGTCGGCTTGCCCTTGCATGCACGTGCAGCCTTGAACGCGCTCTCAAGTTCGTCAAAGTCATGTGCATTGACAGTGATGACGTTCCAGCCGAATGCGCGGAACTTCTCATCGTGCGGACGGGGATCCATAACCTGATCGAGCGAGCCGTCGATCTGGAGACCGTTGAGGTCGAGAATGAAGCACAGATTGTCGAGGTGGTAGTGACCTGCGAACATGGCTGCCTCCCAGACCTGACCCTCTTCGCTCTCGCCGTCGCCGAGGATCGCGTAAACGCGTCTGTCAGTGTTGTCGATCTTGGCAGCGAGTGCCATACCTGCGGCAACGGATACGCCCTGACCGAGAGAACCGGAGGTCATCTCAACGCCGGGGGTGTGCTTGCGATCGGGGTGACCCTGCAAATAGCTCGTCGTCTTGCGGAAGGTCTTCAGATCCTCCACCGGGATGTAGCCGCGCTGTGCGAGCACGGAGTACAGACCGGGTGCGCAGTGACCTTTCGAAAGAACGAAACGGTCGCGGTTCGGATCGTCCTGCTTTGCGGGATCGACGTTCATCTCTTCAAAATAGAGATAGGTAAGAACGTCCGCGATGGAAAGGGAGCCGCCGGGATGGCCGCTCTGTGCGGAGTAAACTGCCTCGATGATACCGACGCGAACGCGGCGGGCAATCTCGGCAAGCTCGGTTTTTCTCTGCTTGTCCATTATATACCTCCAACAGAAGTTGAAAAATTTTGAAAAATTCTTTTCATACTATTGTACTCGTTTTTTGGCAAAATGTCAATTGCTTTTTTGCTCACAGGCACAATTTATGCGAAATTTTTCGAATTGATGCAATTTTTGCGCCCGTTTCGCACGGTTTTGGTGATAAAAACAAAAAAAGTATGCCAAAAGACTTGACAAACGCGTTTGATTTTTATATAATAGTTGGGCAAGGCATTGAGAGAGCCACCTTGCTACGGAGAAGTACTCAAGAGGCCGAAGAGGCGCCCCTGCTAAGGGTGTAGGCCGGGTTTACCGGCGCGAGAGTTCAAATCTCTCCTTCTCCGCCATAGAAAAAGCCCGTAAAACAAAGCGTTTTCGGGCTTTTTTGTTTTGTTTTTTGCGATTTTACCCCAATTTTTACCCCAGATAGAATTTTATCACTTGATTTTTGCGATGAAATTCTCCATTCGGGCGGCGCTCTCCGCTTTCATTTTTTCGGACACGTGACCGTACACGTCAAGCGTAAAGGACGCAGTGGCGTGACCGAGGTTTTCCTGCACCGTCTTCACGCTGTCGCCCTCTTGGAGAGCCGTGACGGCGTAGGTGTGGCGCAGATCATGGAAACGAGCATCCGGGCGACCGATACGCCCGGCGATCTTTTTGAAATGCTTCAGCACGGTTTGCGGCGGAATAAAACTGCCGTCCGGGCGGACAAACACAAGATTCCAGTCGTTTTCCCATGCACGTCCTGCTGTGAGGTATTGACGTTTCTGCTCTGTGAAGATCTCTTTGAGGATCCCCATGACATACGGGGCGGCGGTGATCGTCCGTGTGCGGTCGTTTTTGGTGGTTGCTATGTAATGGCAGCCGCCTTTTTCTTTTTGCCGTTGGAGTTGCTGCTTGACGGTGATCGTCCCGGCATGGAAGTTGACCGCCTCCCACGGCAGACCGCAAATCTCGCCCTCTCTCATGCCGGTGAACAGGGCGACGGTAAACAGATCGCGCAGCTGCTCTCCCTCTCTGATCTCGGTGAGGAATGCTCTGATCTCCGTCTCGGTGAGCGGCTTTATCTCTCGTCGTTCCATGCGCGGCAGCTCGCAGGAGTCGCAGGGGTTGAAACCGATATACCGCAGTTTTACCGCCTGCGCGAGACACTTGTGCAGAATGCCGTGCACGTTCTTGATGGTCTTCGGGGAGAGTTTCTTTTTCCGGGAGAGGGAGTTATAAAACGTCTGTATCTGTGTCGGGTTCAGTTCTTGCAGGCGCACGTGCCCGATGGCGGGCTTGATATGCGTATTCACGCGGCTCTGATACGTGGAATAGGAGAGGGGCTTGACGGACGGCTGAATGTACTCGGTGAGCCATGTATCCAGCCATACGGCGACGGTGACGCGCTTCGGCTCGAAATACACGCCGTCGTCTGCGGCTTTCTGTGCGGCACGCATGGCGCGGAGTGCGTCGCTCTGACGGTCGGCGTAGAATGATACACGCTTGCCGCTGATTGTGGCGCGCGCTTCCCAGCGTCCGTCCGGGCGTTGCCGAACGGTACCGTTATTCTTCGTCGGCATGGGTGTGGTCCTCTGCGCCGAGCTTCTTCTTCGCGTCTTTTAATGCTGTTTCCAAAATGTGATAGTGCACTGCCTCCGTTACAGATACGGTGGAATCGGCGATGGAAAAGGTTTCGCAGATGTTGTATGAATGCTTTTTCCCTTGTGACGGTGTGCCGGAAAATGTATCGTGCATCTGTGCAAGTGTCATTTTTGAATGCTTCTGATCGCAGTAAAAATAGAGTGCCAGGCTACTTGCGAGCTCTTTGTTTTCGCACACTTCGCTGATCGCGGAGAGGGAGCAAACATTTTTCTCGTCTTTGTGTTTCAAAAGCATCTGCACTGCTTTGTCGCTCAGTCCTGTTGCATCCCCGACGGATACCGCATCATGCGAACGGTAATCCGCGAGCCCGAGCAGGAAGTCGCTGGTTACGCCGAAATATCGGCTCAGTTTGGCAAGCACTCCAATATCGGGCACACGTCTGTCTGTTTCGTAGGAAAAAATACTGTTCCGGGCTATGCCCAACTGTTCAGCGAGTTCCCCTTGTGAAAGATCTCGTTCGTTTCTTAGCTGTTTCAAACGTTCTCCGAATATGCTCATGTTTATCACCTCATAAGGCAGTATAACACAGATTCACACGATTGTCAACACAAACAAATTCAATTTGACACAATGCTGTGCTGTGAAATGTTGACAAACGCAAGAATGTGTGCTATAATGATCTCGCAACACACAAACTTGTGAATGGAGGCAGATGGAATGAAACCATACACCACAATTCCAACGGCACAGTTATCCACGGACGAATGGCGGCGGCTGCGGCAGAGAGGGATCGGCGGATCGGACGCAGCGCACGTCGTTCTCTCGCCGGAGCAATTCCGATATGCAGATCCTGCAAAGATCTTCCGCGAAAAGACGGATGCCCTCTCTGCGGAGGAGGAATCTTTGCCGTGCATGATCGGACACGCGCTGGAGGGATTATGCGCGCGGCTCTTTGAGAGGGAAACGGGGCGCACGGTGCGCCGCATGAATCAGATGCTCGTATCTCGTGAACACCCGTACATGATCGCCGATATTGACCGAAAACTATGCGGCGTGTCGGAGGGACTGGAATGTAAGTGCGTCGGGCAGTTTTCCGCGCGGCGGAAGATCGAGGATCCCGAAACGGGGGAAAGCCGGTGGATCGACATTTTTGAGAGCGGCGACGCGGAGACGGTTTTCACCTACAAGCCGGAATGGTACATGCAAGTGCAGCACTATCTTTCCGTGACAGGGTGGAACAAGTGGCATCTTGCCGTCATCGTACTGAACAATCGCTTCTGTCGGTACGAAGTGGCGCGGGACGAGGATCTGATCGGCGTGCTGCGTGAATCTGAAGCGGAATTTTGGAATCTCGTGTGTAAGCGCGAAAATATTTGGGAGGTTTGAGAATGGAACTGACACTCGGTAAATCATTGTTTGCAGGCGCACAGCCGCTTGCGGAGCACAGCCTTGATCTTTCGACCGTTCGGGAGATTTACGGCGAAATTCTTTCCGCGCAGGAGGAGGTCGGCGGCACGGTCACGTATCGCGCCAAGGTAGCGGCAGGCGGTGGGAAGATGTTTGAGATCCTTACAGGGGATGAGGCGGCGGACACGGCGGTGCAGTCGATCGTTGGCGTGGTGATACACGAACAGAAGTGCAGCGCATACTTCGAGGGAGAGGGCAATTCTCCGCCGCTGTGCTCGTCTATGGACTGGACGTATGGCATGGAGAGGGAAAGCGGCGACGTGCGCCGCTGCGCAGATTGTCCCCGTCATGAATTTGGATCGGCAGAAAAGGGCGGAGGAAAGGCGTGCAAAGACATGATCCGTCTGTATATTCTCACGGAGGGCGCACCGCTTCCGCTGCTGCTTGCTCTGCCGCCGACGTCGCTGAAAAACTGGCAGAATTACCGCCTGGCAACGCTTGCGCCGCGCAGGCTCAAGGCTTCGGACGTGGTGACGGAGTTTTCCCTCTCCCCGGCGACGAATGCGGCGGGAATCAAGTACAGCGTGGTGAAGCCGAAACTGCTTGGACGTGTGAGCGAGGAGGCGCGGACGGTCGTTACGATGTTCGCCTCCGGCATCAAATCCGCAGTAAGCGGGGACGCAGTGACGGGCGAGGATTACAACAGGGAAACGGTCAAGGAGGGCGCGGATGCGGAGTAAAGCGGAAAGCTATCTCGTGAACGATATTATCCGCGCACTGTACCCGCACTGCCGACTTGAGAGGCATAACGTCGGAAAATTCTACACCGCCGACGGTCGCGCGGTCTATGCAGGACCGCCGAAAGGATACCCGGATTTATCGGGGAATCTTCGGGGGAATGGACGGGCGGTATACATCGAGGCGAAGATCAGACCAAACAAACCGACGCCGGAGCAGCTCGCATACCTTGAGGCACGGCGCGCAGAGGGCGCGTTGGCAGGTGTATGTTACTCGGTGAGTGACGCACTCGCTCTGATCGGATACGGAAACACAAACAACACAGAGGAGAAAGGATTTTGAACATGACAGGAACGAACACACAGACGACGGAAAAGGTCGCTGTAAGCGTAAAAGAGATGTCGCAGATGCTCGGCATCAACATTCAAAGTGCATACGAATTGACACGGCGCAAGGGCTTCCCCGCAATCCGCGTAACGGCACGCCGCATCATCATCCCCGTGGATGCTTTGAATCGCTGGCTGAACAGTGAGGGGATCGGTGGGTAAGTCGTGGCTGATAAGGGATTTTTGTTCTTCCGCGATTGGTACGAACCTATGCGGCAACTGCCGGCGGAAGAATTTAAGACAATATTCTACGCCATGATTGATTATCAAGAGAACGACGTTCCGCCGCCGTCGTTCTCTGGCGCGCTCGGCATTATTTCCGCCTTTGTTTTTCCGCAGCTTGAACGACGGAAATTGTGTTCAAAGGCAGGCAAGGCGGGAATGCAAAAACGCTGGAAAGAGAATGCTGCTTCTCCCCCTTTTGTTGGTGTTAATAACGATGTTAATAACAAAACGATAGCACAAGACAAAGACAAAGACAAAGACAAAGACATAGACATAGACGAAGACAACGCGCGCCCGCACGATGCGCCCGCGCGTGGCGCGCACGCGCGCGAGAGGTCGTCGTCAGAGAGCGATGAAGAAAGCGACGAGGAGGCGGAGCACGTGTTTCGGCTATACGGTGAGCTGTGTCCCTCTCTTGCACAGACCAGCGGAATGAGCGAAAAGCAACGTGCACAGATCTCCGAGGCGTTGGCAGTCAGATCCCCGGAGGATCTTCGGGTGCTGTTTACCAAGGCGGAGGAAACGCCGTTTTTGCGTGGAGAGGGCGCAAAGGGATGGCGTGCCTCTCTCGGATGGCTGCTTGTGAATGCGGATCGGGTGCTCGGCGGGGAGTTTGATTCGTACGAGAGAGAGGACGGAGACAGCAGCTCGTTTGACACGGATGAATTTTTCGCCGCTGCTTTGGCGAGAACATATTCTCACGAGGTACAGGGGGTAGGTGCATGGTAACGAGGAAACAGATCAGAGAGTTCAGATTCTGGAAGAAAGAGCTTCAGGCTCTCCGTGCGATGATTCGGCAGGCAGAGTTGGACGCGCGCACGGGCGGCGGCAGAAGCGGCGACGAACGGCGCGCACGCGAGAGGGCGGCGCGTTATGAACGCATGGCGGAAGCGGTCGCAAAGGAACAGGCGAGAATCGAGGCGGAGATCTCCGCTTTACATAATTCCCGACAGCGGCACGTGCTGTATTGCCGGTATATCCTTGGATGGAGCCGTGTGAAGACGGCGTGTGATATGGGCGTGTCGGAGAGCATGGTGTCCAAGATTATTGCGGCGGGGATCGCCGAGCTGGAGCGAGGATCAGAGGATGCGCATTCTCGCGCCGGTGACGGAGAGGGATGAACATGCGCGAGGATCGAGGCGGTGCGAACTGTTCGAAAATACCGAATAGTTGCTCAATTACCAAACGTCTGTGTAAAAAAGCGGAGAGGGCGGCAATCCCTCTCCGGTGTGTGATTTGTTATGTGTCACTGTTTTCTGTGGCACCGTCTTGATAATCGCTCCAAATCTCTTGAACGGTGCGGCCGCTGTTCAGCTGCTCGGCGGAAAAGCGGAGAAACTGTATAAAGTCCTCTTTCGGGCTTGAGAGTTTTCGGGTGATCTTCTCCACCTGTTCCGGCGTCAGACGCAGGATGTAATCAAGCAGCTCCTCCTTTGCGCTCATGCTTTTCGCCCTGCGTTGCGTGCATACGCTTCTGCGGTGAAGTTGTCGATGGCGCGGAGTGCGTTCACGGCGCGGCGGAGCTTGAACGCGAGCACCGTGCCGTTGTCGTAAAATTCTGTATCAGTCATTTTTTTGTTCTCCTGTCAGTTGATTTATGCCACGGTGAGGCGGTGGGTTGAGGTACGTTTCGTGTACTGAGCGTACAGATCGGCGTGCGTCTTCTTGAACGCAGCGGAATCGAAGCGGCTGCTTGTCACGGTTTGGTATCGCACTTTGTATGCACCGACACGGATCTCCTCCGTGCCTTTTTCTTTCATGTGCTCCTTCAGAGCCTTGCGGATTTCCTCCGCTTCTTCTTCGGCTTCTTCGATCAGCATCTCAAGCTCCTTGAGCGTGCGGATTTTGGTGTAGATTTCGTTCTCAGACATAAAAATATCTCCTGCATAAAATTTTGTTGAAACACTTGCAGGAGGTCGGTTTCTTGTGGTATAATAGATTTACCGCAAAAACCGGTTCCGCAAGGTTTCGGGGATTGTTGGTGGGTTGAATAGTCGGATGCGGTCGCCAAACTTTATCCGGCTATTCTTTTATTTTCCCAAAAGCAAACGAATACCTCTGCGGATTGCCTCGGCTCTTGTGACAGTATTGCTTTGACAATACTTGTCCAGTTCCGCAGCAGTTGCGTCATCAAGTCGTACTTTGATGTCATTTCGGAGAGGGCTTTCTGCCTTTGGTCTTCCCATTCGTGGAGCCACTGTATCACCTCACTTTTTGAGTTCCACAATCACATTATACATTGTGAGTTCCGAAAAGTCAATACCTTTTGCGAAAAAAGTTCGGACATTGTTTCGTCCCTCCGTTATAAAAAGTTTTGGGGGTGCTTGCCATGCGTGCCTTGATCCCCCTGCACATATCGGTGTCGCAAGTTGCCGGGTTTGGTCATCGGGTTTCCGTCCCTGTGATACTATTATAGCACTAATTTTTAGTGCTGTCAACATGGCAAAGTGCACGAATTTTTAGTGCGTGAATTGTGCATGTTTGCACTTGAAATTAGTGTTTTGTTATGTTATAATGATTGCGTGGAAGATTAGAGAAAGGAGCATTGATATGCCGATTCGATATAAAATCAATGTGCTTGCTGCACTGAAAGCCGCCGGATACAGTTCTACACGTATACGTGAAGAAAAACTAATCGGGCAATCGTATCTCCAGCAGATACGCGAGGGGGAGATCGTTTCCACCGCCTGTTTGGAGAAGCTGTGCGAGCTGCTGAACTGTCAGCCGGGCGATATTCTTGAATATACCAACGAAAGCGAGGGAGAGGGATGATATGCCGCTTACCATGGGAGAAAAAATCAAAATCATTCTGAGTCGCCGGAATATGACGCTGGCACAACTCGCCGAAGCACTCGGCCAGTCTCGGCAGAATCTTTCTAACAAGATGAGCCGCGATAATTTTTCCGAAAAAGAGCTTTATGAAATTGCGTCCGTTTTACGATGCACGTATAAAGCGTCTTTTACCATGGAGGACACCGGGGAGGAAATTTGAAAAAAGAGAGGGAGTGCCGTGCGCTCCCTCTTTTGTTTTTTGCAAAATAAAAACTCCCGTTTTCAGTACAGCCCGAATAGTGGGCGGCTTACTTCCGAGAGCCGGTTAAATGATAAACAGCACTCTGATTTTAGCATAATACGGTGAAGTTGTCAAGAGAGGGCGAGATGCGCTGTCTCGCTCTCGCCGCCGTAGAGCCTCGCAGAGCGGCGTTCACGTTGTACGTGCCCCGTTGGTCTGCCTGCGTGGTGAAGTGTGCCCTGCGCTCGGTCAGCGTTACCACGCGGTGAGTTGTGACGGCGGTGAATAGGGGCGCGGCGATTATTTCCCCCGCAAGCGCGCCCGCGCCCGCGCGCGAATTGCCGGACGTCTGTGATTCTCTACCCCATTTTACCCCAGTTTTTACCCCAGATAGGATTGGATTTGATGAAATCAGATTGCACAACAGCGGAGAGGGATGTGCGAAAAAGTCAATAAAACCAGTGCTTTTCGGTGCTGGATTATTTTGGATGAAATGTGCAGTCTAAAATTCAAATCTCTCCTTCTCCGCCAGAAAGAAACGACAATTTTCGACAGAAGATTGTCGTTTCTTTTTGTTCTCTTCACTTTTCTCTATTCGTTCTTCTTTCTTCTCTAAAATTGTCGTTTCCAGGGAAAAGATAAGAGAGAAAAGAGAAGAGAAAAGGTATCTTTGCTCCGCAAAGCGTTGAATTATATAATAGTATGTGGTATAATTCAATCAGAGGTGATGATAAATGAACAGTCCTTTGCTCGATAAATCTCTTGACTTTGCAACACAAATTGTATTGTTTTACGAGGAGTTTTCTAAAACAAAAAAAGATACAACAATTGCAAAACAGTTGCTTCGCTCTGCAACAAGCATAGGCGCAAACATAAACGAAGCAGTTTATGGTAACAGCAAAGCGGATTTTATATCAAAGCTTCATATTTCACTTAAGGAAACCGGTGAAAGTATATATTGGCTCACACTTTTGAAAAGAACAAATCTTATAGAATATAACTTCGATGAAATCCTTTCTCTTGCAGAAGAAATCAAGCGAATGCTTATTGCTTCACTTAATACCGCAAAGGAAAACAAATGAAGATTCTTTTTACTGCCTTCAAAGGCATTCATAACACTTCTTTTCAGTTAGTAGATCAAGTGACTGCGAATTATATTTTATTAACCAATAGTTTTCAAGGCTTGGAAAAAGACATTTCCTTTGTCAGCGGCCATTATAGTATAGTGTATATGTTTGGTGTCGATAAGAAACTGATAGGTAAGGTCAGAATCGAAATGTGTGCAAAGTACAATGATGAAACAGTGTTTACAGAGTTTGATATACATCATTTAAAAATAATGCTAAGAAGTGCAGGCATCTCTTACACCATATCAGATAAACCGACGAGTTATCTATGTAATGCGGCGTACTATCATATGATAAAGAAAAATCCAAATACAGTTTTCATTCATATTCCATCATTAAAGGGTATGAGTATTGAGTTGATGGATAAACTGATTAATACTTTCAATGGTATTCATTACGACGAAAACTGTAAGAGTTCGAAGTCATAAGCAAAGCCGGCAAAAATATCTTTTTCGTAGCCCATAGACAAACAATAAGACCACCCATATGGGTGGTCTTATTGTTTCATGATGAAAGATTTGAACTCGAGCGACGGGTACCGGCAAGGGTAGTGAAGCCGAAAACGATTGAGAATCGTTTTCGGCGAATGAAACCACACGGCGCAGGGAGCGCGCCGCGCCGAGTGTAAGCGAAGCGTCGAGGTGAGCCGCGCGACCATGCGGCGGTGGAGGGCTCTGCTTCAAATCTCTTCTGTTAGATTAAATAATCTTCATCTTCTGATGCGTATTTATCATAGTCAATACGAATCACACCGGTTTTGCAGTTGTGATAGCACATTCTTCCTGCCCAGCCGACATAAGAGATTTCTTTGCTTGACAACAAAGCAATAATATCGGTGGTATGCATCTGAGTGGGCGGAATCCCTGCGAAAGAGAGTCCTTCGGCTTCTGCCGCCTGATAGAATTTTTGGCAGACATCCGTGTTCTTCAAAAAGAAGTAAATCTTGTTGACTTTGCTGGTGAATCGTTTGATTGTGCGCATTTTATGTACGCTCCTTATGTTTTCTTCCTATAAATCAAGAGCGCAAAAAAGCAATCCCATCGTTACGACGGGATTGCAGAACAAACATATAACCCCATCGTTCAAGCATTGGCACCTTGCCTTTCGGTAGGTTGTCGGCGGTCATAGGGCTTGTCCCTCGCGCACTCTTTATAGGTTGCCAATATTATATCACATTTTTGGGCTGTTTGTCAATGCTTTTCTGTAAAAACACGCAGACAGCACCGTGCTGTGCTTTTGTAAACACCTTCCTTCCCGGGTTTCTTGACAATTCTTTCGCCCCTGTGCTATAATGAAGAAAACCAAAACTTCTCTCTCAAAGGATTATCGCCATGTATACGAAAATCGAATCCTTTATCCTCAATAACTGGCAGAATACCGTCAAGCCCGCACGCGGCGGGAGCGACACGCATCTCGCTATTCCGTATCCCTATTCCGTGCCCTGCGTGGACGATACATTTACCGAAATGTTCTATTGGGATACATACTTCACCAACGTCGGACTGATCCTCTCAGACATGACCGCACAGGCGAAGAACAATGTCGATAATATGGTGCATTTTCTGAACACCTACGGCATGATCCCCAACGCAAGTGTCAAGCGATCCCTCACGAGAAGCCAGCCGCCGTTTTTCGCCTTGATGGCGCGCGAGGTGTTCGATGCCGCGGGCGATACGGCATGGCTGGAGAACCGTATCTATCCCGCCCTCGTCAAAGAGTACGGATTCTGGCAGACAAAACGGCTCGCCCCCAACGGACTTAACTTCTATTCGTCCAACGTAACGGATGAGGGACTTCTCACCGAGTACGGCGACACCTTCGCCAAGCGCTTCGGTGTGCAGCCGTCCGACGACCGTGAGACTACGCTGGAGCGCGGCAGAAGCATTCTTGCTTTGTTTGAATGCGGATGGGACTGCTCGACCCGATTCGGACGGCAGGCGCATCATGTCAGCCCCGTCTGCCTTGCGAGCCTCATTTATACAATGGAAACAAACGGCGCGTATTTCGCCGACGTTCTCGGCAAATCCGATGAGGAGGCAGAGTGGAGATCGCGTGCGGAGGCGCACCGCGAGAAAATAAACGCCCTCCTTTGGAATGAGGAGCGCGGTGCGTTCTGTGATCGGAATTACGTAAACGGAAAGCAGGCAGACCTCGTTTCCGCCGCCGCGTTTTATCCGTTGTTTGCAAGCTTTGCCACCGAGGAGCAGGCGGAGCGTGCCGTTTGCGCACTGTCTCTGCTTGAAACAGAGCACGGTATCGCGTCCTGCGAGCCGCGCGAGGATCTTTTGCATTTGCAGTGGGATTATCCGCACGGGTGGGCGTGCCTGCACTATATCGCCGTGCGCGGTCTGCTGAATTACGGCAAAAAGGACGACGCGCTCCGTATTGCGGAAAAATATCTCCGAACGGTCACGCGCAATTTTGCCGATACGCACAATCTGTGGGAGAAATACAACATGGAGACGGGTGCGGTATCCGAAACAACGGAGGCGCAGAGCCATACGCCGACCATGATGGGCTGGAGCGCAGGTGTGTTTTTGTATTGCTTGCGTCTTTTGAAGGAGAGTGGAAAAGTATGAAATCGATCCTTTCGTTGTTCCTTGCCGCCGTGCTGATCGGTGCGGCACTTACGGGATGTCTGCGCCCCGATACGGATGCGCCGTCCGTCACGCCCGATACGTCTGCGGACACAGCGGCGGAGACCGCCCCCGATACATCCGCCGAAACGGAAGCGGAGACAACGGCATCTGAAACCGAACCCGAGACTGAACCTCAGACTGAACCCGAGACGGAACCTCAGACGGAATCGGAGACGGAGCCTGTGACCGAGCCTGAGACGGAACCCGAAACCGAGCCGGAACCTGCGCCCGTATCCCCGTCTGCACAGATTACCGTGGTTGACGGAATTACGTACATCGGCGGCGTGCTGATCGTCAATAAAACGTATGCACTCCCCGAGACGTATGCGCCCGGACGGGACGAGGATGCGTTCAACGCGCTCTGCCGGATGTTCTCGGACGCAAGTGCGGCAGGCGTTCCCCTGAAGGTTGCATCCGGCTACAGAAGCTATTACGATCAGCGGTATATCTACAACGGATACGTTGCCGCAAACGGACAGGCGGCGGCAGACCGCTTCTCCGCACGCCCGGGACATTCCGAGCACCAGAGCGGTCTTGCCTATGACGTGGACAATCCCGACTCCAAAGCGCTTTTGCAGTCGTTCGGCGAGACGCCTGCCGGCATCTGGCTTGCGGAAAACTGCCACAAATACGGCTTCATTATCCGCTATCCCGAGGGGAAAGAGCACCTGACGGGGTATATGTACGAGCCGTGGCACGTGCGCTATCTCGGCGTGGAATTGGCAACCGAGGTGTATGAAAGCGGACTGTGTTTAGAAGAGTTTTTCGGCATTACGTCCGCGTATGCGGAATGAATCAGGAGGACAGAATGCTCCCAACTATGAAAATCGGCGATCTTGCCGTCACACGGCTGATCGTCGGAAGTAATCCGTTTACGGGAAAATCGCACATGAATGCGGCGACGGACGCCGATATGCGCGCGTATTTTGACGAGGAGACCGCGTTTGCCATGCTCAGAAAATGCGAGGAGGCAGGCATCAACGCCGTGCAGTCGCGCGGAAGTCAGCCTGTGATGGGACTGCTCAGCCGCTACCGTGCATCGGGCGGAAAGCTCCTCTGGCTTGCGCAGACGGGCAAGAGTCTCGATACGTTCGATCTTGAGCTTTACGAAATGATGAAGCACAACCCGTCCGCGGTGTGCATCCACGGCGAGCTTGCGGATGCGCTGTATCTGAACGGGCGGCTTGATCTGCTCGGCGGATTACTTGATAAGGTCCGTGCAAAGGGAATCCCGTGCGGCATCTGCGCGCATTTCCCCGAGGTGCTTGCCTACGCGGAGGAGAAAAATCTCCGTCCCGATTACTACATGGCGTCCTTGTACAATCTCACGAATCCCGATCGGTCGCACGACGTGAACCCGACGGGGGAGCGATTTGAAGCGAGCGACATTCCGAAGATGTACGAGGTGATCCGAAAGCTGTCCGCACCGACGTTTGCACTCAAAATCCTCGGCGCGGGACGCAGATGCGAAACGCAGGATCAGGTGCGCGCATCGTTCTTTGAGGCGTTCAAATGCATGAAAAAGGGCGACGGCGTGCTCGTCGGCATGTTTGACAAATACATCGATCAGCCGCGGCTCAATGCACAGTATACGCTTGACGCGATCCGTGCAGCGGAGGGGTAAAGACTTTAGTTTACCTATGGGAAAAGATTTGCCGAAGCGAAAAAATACGCGTTTGCAAGGCTTTGATTATAATACGTCGGGTGCATATTTTATAACGATATGTACGGAAAGCAGACGACAAATTTTGTCTCGCATGGTAGGGGGCGACGTCCACGACGCCCCGTTTGATGTGGAATTATTACCGTGTGGAAAAATCGCCGATAAATATGTAAACCAATTAAACAATTTTTATGATAACATAAAGATTGACCGATACGTCATCATGCCCAATCATATTCATATTATGCTGTTTGTGTTGGATAACGGGGCGTCGAGGACGTCGCCCCCTACAAAACAACACGCATCCGTGGCGCAGTTTGTGTCGACGTTCAAACGTTTTTGCAATAAAGAATACGGCTGTAATATATGGCAAAGGTCTTATAACGATCATATCATCCGTGACCGCGAGGACTACGGGAAACATATACTATACATTTGCGACAACCCAATCCGGTGGCGCTTTGATAGTATGTGTATGGAAGAATAACACCCCCGACAGATTTTACAGTCTGTCGGGGGTTGCTTCTGTTCGACAAATGGGGGTTATTGTAAACCAAACATTTCGCATAAAGTATTTTCAAGTTTAGAAAACTGAAAATCTGCATATACGCTTTCGGTTGTTTCTCGTTCCGTCGGCAAATTGCCAATGTATATCACCTTGTTTTCTAAAGTTGTCTTCTCTCTGACGCCAGAACACCATAACCATTTGGCAGTACATTCTCTGAAAACATCTAAATTCATATAATTGATTTTATGAAATAACTTTGGTTTGAAGTTTTTAATCTCCAACAAATGGTCACTTACAACATCGAACACTTTTACAAACACACGGTCTTCTTCAAGTTCCTTTATCTTTTTACTCGGTCTGATAATGGCACAAACATGAATATAAACATATTTGTTATAAAGAGGTATTGCAAACACATCTCCCTCTTTCCATTCGGTATGATAGACAAAGGTTTTCTTCCTCTTTTTAGGGGTCGGATTTATGGTGTTTATCTGCTCATAGAGTTTCTGTAATTCAATCGCTCTTGCTTCTTCGTCCTTCTTTTTTAAGAAAAGCGAAGCGTCACTATGGTTTTTGATAATGTATTGAGCCTTATTCCTTATATAATCTGTTAATACACCATATTCCCACTCAATGAGTGCTAATGCGCTCCAAAATGCACATGCTTCTTCATCATCGTCATCAGGTTGATAACCAAGAATGTATTCATTTATTTCATCCACTGATTTACCAACACCGCAAAGTGCAATAAAATCCGATTTAACATCAAGTGCCATATCGTTTCCGAATATCTTTATACTTGTTGCCGACATGTTATCACCTCTGTATGTAACTTGCAAATTTCGATTTACGAATCGGTTTTATCGCAAGTTTTGCATTTTTTACTTCACGTACTTCTCCAAAATATACGGTATAATGTGCTCGTCATTCGTGCAGATTACGGCATCCGCCGCCTCCTTTACGAAATCACGTCCGTTTGCCGTGGCGAGCGCAAGCCCCACCGCTTCAAACATCGTGACATCGTTCTCGCCGTCGCCGACCGCAATCAGATCCTCTTTCGGAATCCCGAGATGCTCTGCCAGTGCCGTGATCGCGTTACCCTTGCCTGCCTTCGGCGAGAATACCTCCAGATTGTGCGAGGCGGTCGATACGACGGAGTATCCCATGCCGAGGAGCTTTTCGCGGCACGCCTGTCTCGCGGCGAGATCGGCGAAAAAGATGCAGATCATCCCCGTATCCTCTCTCGTTTTACAGAAGTTGTCGAAATCGGCAACGTGCGGACAGCCGTGCGCCTGTGCGTGGAAGAATTGATCCATCCCGTGGTGCGTCATCGTTTCGTCATCCGTGCGGTCGAGATCCACGTACGTATTATCCCCGTAGTGGAGCATGATGAACGTGTCATATGCGGCGATCTCGCGGTAGACCGTATTGGCTTCCTCCCGATTCATGCCGAGAGAGATGTGCGTGTCCGTCTCCTTATCGTAAATGTCCGAGCCGTCCGAGCAGATGAAATAGCGCACGCCCGAAAGCTCACGGATTTCCTCCGGCATCTCCAGATAACTGCGTCCCGTGTTCGGCACGACAAAGCCGCCGTCCTCCGTGAATTTTTGAATGAAGAGCCGGTTTTCGGCACTGACGTGCTTTTCGCTGTCGAGAAGCGTGCCGTCCAGATCGACGGATATGAGCCTGTATTTCTGCATAGTTCCTCCGTTTGCGGTTTTCTTCGCTTATTATATCCCTTCGGTGCCGTTTTGTCAAGACGAAATCGGACTTGACAAAACAGGGAAAACGCTTTATAATACTGATTGAGAGGATGCGGCTCGGGACAGCCAACGAACGCGTGCTTTCGGACGGATATTCCATATTTTATTACATTCGGAGGATACTGATATGAAAAAGATTTTTTCCGCTTTCCTTTGCTGTATGCTGATCTGCGGCGTGCTTTTCACGGCAGTCGGATGCAGCAGCGAGCAGAGCAAATTCGTCGGCACGTGGGAGGCAACGGTGGATCTGAGCGATGCACTGACAGACGAGCTTGCAGGCGAGGAGCTCGCCGATTACATGAACATCGAGGATTTCGCCATCGTGCTGCGCTTTACGTTTGAAAAAGACGGTACATATGAGATGGCGGTGGACGAGGATTCCGTAGAGGATGCCTTTGATGCACTGAAGGATCAGCTCAGCGCCGGTCTTGTTTCGTACATGGAAGATATTATCGAAGCAAACGGTCTTGACATGACTGTGGATGAGGCGTTTGAGGCGGCAGGCATCGATATGGATGCACTGCTTGAGGAAGCGTTCACGTCGGATATGCTTGACGATATGGTTGATGAGTTTGTTACCGAGGGCGAGTACGAGGTCAAGGACGGCAAGCTGTACACCTACGACGAGGGCGAAGAGCTGGATGAAGACGAGTACATCACGTATGAGTTTGACGGTGATGAGCTCCTTCTGAAGAAGGTAGTGACCGACGACGAGGAGGCTGAGGAAGCCGCAGAGCTTCTCTTCCCGATGACGCTTGAGAAGGTTGACTGATCGTCGTTTGTGAAAATTGGCTGCGTGCAATCATACAAAAAACGCCCACCGATCGGTGGGCGTTTTTTCTTTATTCATCGCTTTCGGGCTTGTCCGTGTCCTTGCCGCACAGTCGCTTGAACGTGGGCGAGAAGAAGAACGCGATCAGCATAATCACGGCGAACAGGATGAGATAGAAGAGAACGGGGAAGGAGAACGTGCCGTTTTCCTTTGCCGCATTGTACGGCGTAATGCCGTGCGCGTAAACGGCGGCGAACACCATGAACGCACACGCGGCAATGGAGATGGACGGCAGGACAAACCGCTTGAATGCGCCGAGCTCTTTTTCCTTAATTATCCACATGATGAACATCGGAATGTACATCGCGTAGATCGTGACGATCGGAAGCTCGGAGGAGTCAAAATTGAACAGACCGAACCAGCCGCCGGTAAGATTTGCATTTTCAACCGAACTTTGAAGAGCACCAAGATTTTCCACAAGGTATTTGCCGGTTTCCCCCACAAGGTTTGCACCGTAGAAATAGAGCAGCCACGCCGCGCTGATGAAGAGTCCCCAGACGGAGGAGTTGGTCGCCATGTTGCTCGCCTTGTCGAGCTGGACAAACATCTGCGGCTTCGGACCTTCTCCGCGTGCGGCGAGTGCGTACATGCCGCGCGTGACGCCGAGCATCAGTCCGTTCAGCGTACCGAGGCAGGAGATCACGATGCAGATATTCAGAAGCGTACCGCCGACAGTGCCGAAGATGTTTGTAAACGCTGTGGTGGCACCCTCGTTGATGAGCACCTCGTTCGTGGCACCGCCCGCTACGCCGATGTAGTACAGGATGTATGCGGCGACAACGATTACGGCACCGAATACGAGCGCCAGCGGCAGATTCTTCTTCGGATCCTTCAGCTCGGCGTTGATGGAGGTGGCGACGATCCATCCCTCATATGCAAAGACGGTTGCGACAATGGCGGCAAACAGTCCGCCGCCTGTGCCGCCGACAGCTTCGGTGACGACGGTGGTGAAATTCTGCGAAAGCGTGCCGTTCAAAAGTCCGACGACAGAGCCGACGACTGCCATCAGCGTGATCGGAATCAGCTTGATGACCGTGGCACTGATCTGAAATTTTCCGGCGAGCTTCGGGGAGAGGGCGTTGATCGTGTACGACATGATGAGGAAGAATCCTGCGAGCAGCATGACGCGCGGACCGACCATATTCCAGCCGACGATGACGCCGAAATAGCGTGCGGAAACCCACGCGAGAACGGAGGTCATGCCCGGGTAGTACAGATTGACCATGAACCACGCGGTGTAGTAGGCATACGTTTTGCCGCAGGTTGCCTCGGCGTAGTCAACGATGCCGCTGACCTTTTCGTATTTCGTTGCCATCACGGCAAACTGTGCGGAGCAGATAATCATGACGAGACCGGTAATCGCCCATGCGGCGATGCCGAGGGGCATATTTCCGCCCGTGGCGGCGAGGACGTTCTGCGCCTTGAAAAAGACGCCCGATCCGATAACCGTGCCGACGACCATGCAGATCGCGGTGATCAGACCGTATTTTCGGGTCAATTTTTCCATAGCTTGTCTCCTTGAATTTGTTGTTTTTTGCCGGGGTATTATCTATATTGTATCACAAAAAGTCCAAAAGTCAACATATATTTTGTCAAAAATGCCATCGCGGAGCGATTTTTATCTTTGACTCTGTTACCGTAAAACAACCGCCGCGGCGGCTGTTTTTATTTTTGTTCGCGGATGTAACGCTGGAGTATATCGAGCCGTTTTTTGATCTTTTCCAGTTCGTCCGCAATTTCGTCTGCGCCTGAGAATTTTAAGTCGCTTACCCCGAGCAGATAGTCGCAGCTTACCCCGTAAAACTGTGCCAGACGAATGATGGCATAGCTGTCCGGGTTTGTTTTCCCCGTTTCGTAATTGGAAAGCGTGCGCTGATCGATGCCCGTTTTCTCTGCAACGTCGATCTGCCGCAGATCCCTGTCCTCTCTGAGCTCTTTGATTCTGTTCATGTTTTTCTCCGCGTTTCTGCACTTTTTATCATTTTACTATAAAATTTCTACAAACCTTTTGACATACCAAATATTTTCATGTATAATTTTGTCATACCAAAATATTAGTACAAGGAGACAATCATGTTAGAAACGAAATCTCTTACAGTATCCCCCGATGAGGAGCAGGGAACCATCAATCTGATGCAGGATTTCGGCTGGACACTGAAATCGAGCCAGGAAATCAACAACACCGATTCCCATTTGGAAAGACGGGGCGACGAGATCTACAACGTCACCACGAAGCAGAATTACGTCAAGCTCGTGTTCGACAGAGACACGAAGATGGAGTCGTATGACAGAGTGAGGAATCTCGAGGGCGAATACCACCGTATCATGAACAGCGAGCCGACAGCGGAGTACGTGTCGATCAGCTGGCTGATTGCCATTATCGGTCTGGTTCTGTATGTGGTGCCGGGCGTTGCGTATCTTGCATGGAAATTTACGAAGAAAAAGCAGTGCGCCGATGCGTACAATGCCGCATATGCCGCATGGCGTGCGGAAGCAGAAAAAGCGGTTGGATACAGAAAAGAGGCCCGCTCGCTTCTTTGATCCTTTCTCGGGGAGGACGCCGATGCAGATCGGTGTCCTTTTTCTATTGACAAGTGTTGTTTTTTTTGATATGATTGTCTTACACGAAATTCCTTATTCAGGAGGACATCCCATGAAAATTTTCGACGCGCATATGCATATCAGCGGAAGTGCCGAGCCGCATCCCGACGTACTTCTTGAGAAGTTTGACAAGGTCGGCGTGGAGGGCGCGTGCCTCTTTTCCATCGATCCCGAGAATACCCAATTTACCTACGAGCAGCGGATGGAAAATCTTTTTGCGTGGACACAGGGGTATGACGATACCCTGATTCCCGTCGCGTGGCTCCATCCGTATGAGGCGGATGTGCTCGATAAGGTGAAGGATGCCGCCGCGCGCGGTGTTGCCGCGTTCAAGTTTATCCCCGATACGTACAGCATCCGCGAGGAAAAGCCAACGGAGGTCTTCCGCCTGATTGAAGAGCTCGGTCTGCCGATCTTCTTCCACACGGGTATCTGCTACGATTTCCACGAGTCCGCACAGTACTGCAATCCGGTGGAGTGGGAGTGCTTCGTCAAATACAAAAATATCCGCGTATCTCTTGCCCATGCGGGCTTCCCGTGGTGCGACGTCGCGCTCCATCTGTACAGCAAATTTTACTATAACGGTCGGAAGGTTCAGCGTACCGTACTGGGAACGGAGCCGGTGTATGCGAATTATCCGTGGGTGCTTGAGCACCTGATCGAAACGGAGAACGGAACCGATTATATGATGCCCGAGCTGTATCTCGATACGACGCCCGGACCGTCGGGCACGTTCCGTGAGGCACTTTTCCGCAATCTTCTTTCGTGGTGCCCGAATAACCGCCGCGTGTTCTTCGGCACGGATCATTATGTCGATAACTATTCGGTCGAAAACGTCGGTAAGCTGCTTGACCGCGAGCGTGAGCTGATGGATAAGCTCGAGGTTCCCGCGCAGATGCGTGAGGAGATGTTCAGACTCAATATCAAGCGCTTCCTCGGCAAGGTGCCGCGGATGTCCGATCTGTGAGAGGCGGAGAATGAACGTAAAAATCACCGCCGTCCGTGCGGCGGATTATACCGATCTGCAAGCTGTGTACGAGAACGTGATCGAGCACGCGTGCTTTGTGCGCGAGGGCGACACGTGGATTTCCGACGGCATAAGCAAGCCGGAGGGCTTTTGCGACAGCGCGTGGGATTCCGTCAAGGATTTCGTCCGCACGCTCGGCGCGGGCGGCGGCAATTTCTATGACGGATGGATGAAAAATCCGAAAAGCGCGATGATTTTGTGCAACGACGGCTTCCGTCCCGTCAGCTTTCTCCTTGAGACGATGGCGGAGGAGGCGGATTTTCCGTATCTGTACGAGACGCACTGCCACACCCTGCCCGTGAGCAAATGCGCGAAGGTGTCCGCGCGCGAGACGGTTGAATTTTATAAAAAGCTCGGGTACGCGGGCGTGTTCATCACGAATCATTTCATCGACAGTCCGCAGGACGTCGATCCGAATCTCCCGTTTGCGGAGAAGCTGCGCTATTTCTTCTCGGGGTACGAGGAGGCAAAGCGCGTCGGCGACGGGATCGGCATCGACGTGTTCCCCGGGGTGGAGCTCGGGTACAACGGTACGCATTTTCTTGTGTACGGGCTTGATGAGGCGTGGTATCTTGCCCATCCGGAAATATTGGATATGCCGACAAGCCGCGAGCTTCAGCTTCTGCGGGATGCGGGCGCGCTCGTCATGCAGGCGCACCCGTGCCGCGAATCCAACGGAATCGATCACATCCGCCTGTTCCCACGCTGCACACACGGCGCGGAGATGTATAACGCCAACCGTACCGATTTCGAAAACGAAATGGCGGAGGCGTATGTGAAAAATTACGGACTGATCCCGTTTGCAGGATCGGATAATCATGTCGGACCGCGTCAGGTGAAGCTCGGCGGTATGCGCCTTGCCGCCCCGATTGCGAGTGCGGCGGATTTCGTCCGCGCTGTGAAGGCAGGGGAGGCACTTCCGTTTCGGCGGATGCCGTCGGATGCATAAAACAGACTGCCGCAAACATACAGATAAGATAAAAACCAAGACGGTTTACGTGAAAAGGTGTCGCTCGGAAATGACGGCACCTTTTCTTGTGCACGCCTTCTGCAAACGTATTTTTTGTCTCATTTGAGACGCCGCGCAGGTGCGCGAAAAAAACGCAGTGTTCACCGCCGCAGAAAGCGACATTATTTTGACAAATTTCTGTATTTTCGTTGACAAAACTGTTAATGACGTGTATAATTATACTTAGTATCTTCAAATGGGGGTATTATATCCTAATTTGAAGATAAACAATTTGAGATCGCCGCATAAAACGCACCGATTTCGGACGTTTTGCGGCAAATGTCCGTGCTTTTCGTTCCGTGTGAATCTTTATTCGGTTTTTCGCGGTGTGCGGTGCGGCGGACAAAATATATAATCAGGAGTGGACCGGCGAGATGCCGGTCGGGTGAGAAACGATGAAAAAAGTATTGGCTTTGCTTTTGGTCATTGCTTGCCTGTTCTGCACCGTGCCCTTCGGCATGGCTGCCGATGAGGACGAGGCGCCTGTCGAAAGCGTGGAGATCGTCCTTCTTCTGGACGTCAGCGCGTCTATGAACATGGCGGATCCGCAGATGACGGTCAATGATGTCGCTAAGCGTGTATCGACGGAGGCGGCACTGAATTTTGTGTACAACTATCCGACCGAAAAGTCGATGTACATTAAGGTCATCCCTTACAATTCGCAGGTGTACACGGGCTTTGAGTCCGTCAACGTCAGTACGGAGAAGGGTCTGGCAAAATATGAGCAGAATATGCAGATGGTTCTGGACGATCTGCGTGCGAACGAAACGATCGACGGCATCTCCTGCTGGAGATTCACTACGGATATTGGTGCCGCGCTTGAGGCCGCTACCCAAACGCTCACCGCATCTACGGCGGACAAAAAAGCCGTTATCCTGTTCACGGACGGTCGTATTGAGCTGATAACCGATTCCGATGAGGTTACGTCTCACCGGAAGGCGGCGGAGAGCAAGACCGCGCTCAATGAGATGGGCGTGCCGATTTTCTGCATCGGTCTGAACAAGGACAGTAGCGTAGACGTTGAGTTTTTGAAGGGACTGTCCGATTCCGATGCTACGCCCGGCGAGACGGCTGTTGTCACTAAAGCGTCGGAGCTCGGTGATGTGTTCCGCAGAATCCATACATACCTGTTCGAGGATGCCCATATGGGTGAGTCGGAGCCGCCTATTCCGCTGCCGCCCGATGTGCCGGTGGAGAAGGCATTCCGCATGTACGGCGATGCAGTCCGCGAGGCGAACATTACGATTGCCAGTGACGCAGCTTTGCATTCCTTTACCGTAACAACGCCGAAAGGCACGGTCGTGGCGGATGTGGATCTCGTTGCCGGAAAAGAAAATGTGAATGAGACTTATTGCTTGATTAAGGTGACGCCGAGTACCTGTACGGCAACGATCAAGCTGCTGAATCCGATGGACGGTGACTGGAAGATCGTGTTCACCGGTGACGAAAGCACTGTTTTGGTGAGTAAGCTGTACCTGTTTGATTTGAAGGTGCACCACGATGTTGCCGCCGGACAGAAGGTATATGTAGAAGACGGTATGCAGTTCGATGCTACCATATTTAATAAGGAAACGAATACGCACGTTACCTCCTCCGGTCTGTACGAAGGCGAAACCGGTTCGCTGGCGGTGGTTGATGTTGTGAATACGCAGAGCGGTCGCGGCACGCTGTACAACGGCACGCTGAATGCGGCAAAGAACGGATACGATTTCACGGTCTCGTTCGACAAGCCCGGTACATACGATCTGAAAATGATGATTACGCACTCGCAGTTCGAGCTCGAGGACGTCGCCACGGTTGAGGTTGTCGGTCCGGCAATCACACTTGCCGCTGCGGACGGAGAGGTTGTTTTGCAGCTCGTGAATCCGATCACCGGCGAGAGCGTTTCCAATGTGCCTGCGTTTATGAACGGTATGGAGGGTACGCTCAAAATCCTCTCCGGGGAGACAGTCGTTGCCGAGCAGACATTTGCGGTGACGGATATGCAGAACGGCTCGTGTGTGTTCCCGTTTGATCCGGAAACGGCAGGCGTGTACACCGCGGAGGCAACGCTTTCCGGCTATGATACCACGATTTCTTCCGGTGCCGTCTCCATTACGGTGAACGCCTCCGAGATTTCGATGAAAGAGGAGCTTACCTCCCGTATCGAAAAAAGCGGTATGTCCGCAGAGTATGAGGAAACGTTCGATCTGAACGAATATTTTGAGGACTCCGACGGCGATGAGCTCATCTATGAAATCGTTGCGGCGGATGATGATCTGCTCGATGTCGAAATCGATAAGAAGGACCGTCTGACCATCAGCGTCAAGGATTTCGGTGAGAGCACGGTGTCGATCCGTGTCACCGACGGCAAGGGCGCGGAGTACACCTGCAATATCGACGTGGTTATCAAATCCACGGTCGGACTGGTGGTCGCTTTGGCGATTGTCGCTGCCGTTCTGATCGTTGCGGTGGTTATTTTCCTTATCATTGTAAACAAGCGCAAGGTGATCCGCTTCGGCTTCCGCGTGAAGCTCGAGCGCAACGAAGAGGAGCAGTATACGTCGGCAGTGTTCAACGTGAATCGCCTCGCTTCCAATAAGCACGCGAAGCCGACAATGGCGCTCAGCACGCTTCTGTCCTCGCATAATACGTTCTCCCAGCTTCTCGCTACCGAGTTTGAGGAGGGAGAGCTGGATGCCCTTGCGGCACAGTGCGACTGCATCACCGTGACCGGTCAGCCGTTCAAGAGAGCATTCAATATCGCTCTGAAGGGCAAGAAGAAAGGCACGTTTACCAAGTCGCAGGTGAGAGTTTCCATCCCCGGCAGCAATCTCACCGTGATCTTCGGCTCCGTCAACGATTTTAACTCCTCGGACGATTTCTACGGCTATTGAGCGCATCTCCGGCATAAACGGGAAAATCTTTTATTATCATAATACGAAATAAAAATTTTGGAGGAAATTATGGCATACTTTTATGGTGAAAGTGATTTCAAAAAACTTGACAATCTGAAGTCCAGCAAACTTGGTATCGCAGTAAAATCCGGTGATACCGCAATGAGCGAAACCTCCCGCAGTGTTGTTATCGGTCTCGGCGGTGTGGGTCTTCTGACTGTCACCGGTCTGAAGAAGGAGCTCCGTGAGCGCGTCGGCGCAATCGATGATACGAAGATTCGTTTCCTTGCGATCGATACGTCGAAGGACGAGATCATGCACTACCGTGAGGATGACCTTTTCAAGCCCGAAGAGCTGCCTCTGTTTGATAACTCTGCTGTAACGGCAATGCTCAAGCAGGAGCCGCAGTACCGTCCCAGTGCAGTCAATGCAATGATTCCTGTTGACTTTTGCCCCGAGCTTACCGGTACGGGCGCTAACCAGATCCGTATGGCAGGACGCCTGTCTCTCATGGAAATCAGCATGTTCCAGGCAATCACCGGCGCGATCAGCACCGCGATTTCTCAGCTCGCCGACTTCACGAACAAGACGCTCGATCTGCACATCGTCGGCGGTACGGGCGGCGGTACGGGAAGCGGTCTGATTACCGATATTCCGTTTATCGTCAGAAAGATTGCAAGAGATCTCGGTATTTCCGATACCCGCATCCGCGTTCTCGGTCACGTCTATCTTCCGAACGTATACGATAAGAGCCCGACCAACATCGACTGCGCTTACCGTAACGGCTATGCCGCACTCAAGGAAATCGATTACTTCATGAGCCTCGAGCAGATCGGCGAGACGTTTGAAGCAGAGTATCCGCAGCCGTTCGGCAAGTGCTCCTTTACCAAGAATATTTTCGATCAGTGCACGCTGATCGGCGGTATGAGCTCTGCCAACATCATTGCGGAGAATCCCAAGACTACGGCGATCGCTGCTTGTATCGACAATCTGATTAACCAGATCACGCGCGTTGTCAGCAGCGGCGAAGATACGAAGGAGTCCTCCATTTCCGATTTCTTCACCAGCGGCGCATTCTATACCAACGTAGGTGCTGCACTGAACGCTACGCTTTTGGATCCCAGCATCAATTTCCCGCAGAACGGCAACTATAAGTATCAGATCATCGGCTCTTCCTCCATCAAGTTCCCGAACGATCTGATCGTGGAATCCTTTATCGGTTCCGTATACAGCAAGGCAAATGAATCGCTCCAGCAGAATGCCGACAGACTGACGAAGGAAGATGTCGATGCATTCGAGAAGGGTATTGCCGATCCGATCTATGTCGTGAACAATGTTTCAAATGCGGTTAAGAATCAGCTCGCTACGTACCTCGACAGCGATCAGCATACGTGGAACAAGGAGACGGTCAAGGCAAGCACGTTTGATGTCGCTATGCAGAACATCATCACCAAAGCACTTGCCGACTTCGACAAGGACGGCAAGCTGATTGCAAATGCCGTTGCCGCTGCCAATGATAAGGCCGGCGCGCTCTTTACCGATCCCGCAAAGGGTCCGTACTTCCTCGGCAAACTTCTGAAATCCGTTGCCAGCGACGGTGCTGCCGTGAGTGGCTTCTATCAGAGACTGGAGGGATATTCCAGAGCACTGACCGCTTATGCGGATAACATTAAGGGAAGCATGGGAACGCTCCAGACCACCAGAAACGATATTCGCCAGAATATTGTTGGCGGTATGCTCTTCAAGAGCAAGCATCTGCCCGATTATAAGAGCGCTATGATCGATCTGTTCATCGCGCAGTTCAAGGTGCAGCTTTGCGAGCGTCTTGCACAGAACTATTACCTCGGCGAGGGTATTAACGGTATTGCTTACAAGATCAAGAGCAGCCTGAACGAGCACTATCTCGCGTTTGTTGACATTTTCGAGCAGATCGGTGAGATCACCATCCGCAATGCCGCAGCCGCCAAGGGTGCGCTTACGCCTCCGGAGGGAACGCTCCCGCCGCAGGGCAGCATTTTCGCACTGACCGATCCTGTGTTCGAGCCCCTGAAGAAGGCCGTTATTTCTACGGTGGACGAGGAGCTTATCCGCCTCGGTGACAGCGGTGTGAACAACTTCATCAGTGCCCTCACCAGAGCAATGCTTGAGGATCGTCAGAATTGGCAGCTCAGCACGGAGAGAACCGAGTGCGTCAAGAGCTTCCGTTCGTTTATCAATACCTACAAGGCATTTGACAACGTCACCAAGCGCTCTATGGCGGATTATCTTGACCAGGCATACGGTCTTGAGCCGCAGAACAAGAAGGCACAGGTTGTTGCCGCGCTGGTACATCATATCAATGCACTGGCAGAGCCGATGTTCAACGTTTGGGAGAGCGTAAGCTGGCCGCAGCTCCAGAGACTGTGCTACCGCTACCTCGTTATTCCGAGCGCGTTCACGGCTACGAAGGATACCGTATGGGGTCCGCTGTTTGATTCCGCGTTCAAATCCGATTCCGCGGCAAACAAGATGGCACGCAACATCTTCCGCAGCAGCGATAACAACGCGATTTACAGCTATACCATGTACGCTTGTATGCCGATCTGGCTCCACGGCACGATCGTGAAGTACGAGAAGGACTACTACACCTACAAGGAACCCGGTCTGCACATCAACGAGAACGAGACCGTGCAGCCGATGATGAAGGATTTCCCGTCTCTGATGGTCAGAAATCAGTGGTTCCGCGCCAAGGAAGGCATGATTGAATACACCAACGAAGACGAAATCGCGTTCTATGCCAAGATCGCCGACGCATTTGCGTTTGCGAAGGAGTACGGCATCGTCTCGCAGAACTCCGGCGGTGAGTATTACGTCAACTTTACGAAGGATAAGCCTGAGTCCGATGCCATTCTTACTTTCATCGATAAGTTTATGCAGGATCCGACAAACAAGAAGAACGGCGTCCTCGATCCGAGCCTTTTGTATGTCAAGTTTGCCGCACACTTCGGCGCGAAGGGAACGCAGATCGTTGCGTCCAAGTCCGTCCGTCCTGTCGATGACGAAAACTCCGTGGAGCTCATCCGTCATCAGATGAAGCTCTGCGTCAAACTTCTGGAAGAGGTCGAGTTCTTCAAAACCAATATTCTGGACAATTCCAGCCTGAAAGCCATTATCGGTCAGGAAAGCCTGAAGCCGCAGATCCGTGATCTGGCTAAGTATATGCTGTACGGCTTGCTCGGACCGAACGAGATCGGTGTATGGTCGTATACTCTCGGTGATAACGTATTCAAGATCGTCAACAAGGCAGAGGTCGTAAACGGCGCGAACCCGTGGCAGACGAAGTACATGGAAATGGCAGCCTGCACGGCATTCCATGCACTGGAGTACTTCGGTGCACATTATCCGCTTCTCGAGAAGAAGGTCACTGCCATCAATGACAAGATCTACAATGGCTCCATGGAGACCTTCACGGAGCTGAAGGAGAAGAGTGCTGCGCTCAAGGCAAAGGCCGAGGGCTATGTGAACGCAATCGATATAAAAGAGAACAACGGCGATATTCTCGATGAGAATGAGAAGGCAGTCAAGTGGTTCTACTCGTACTTCATCAAGTGCATCGACGAGTTCATCGACGTATTCGCAAACTGATCTGTATGTAAAAAAATTTCCGGGAGGGATTGAATGTGGCTTATTTAATGGATGCGATACTGTGTGTGTTGATTCTCCTTGTGGTTTTCCTGTATACAAAACGGGGGGCGGTAAAGTCTCTGTACGGATTGATTTCTACCGCGGTTGCCGCTATAGCCGCATTCCTTCTCGGTCCGGCGGCCGGTCTGATGTGGATCGCGCCGCTTCTGGACGGCGTGGAAGGTGCGGTGTACGGTACGCTCTATAAAGCGGCGAAAGCAGCGGAGGGCGCAATCAACATCGAGGCGATGATTGACGGTATTCCGGAGGCGATGACAGCATTGATGGAGCGCCTTGGCGTTGATCTCAATGCGTTGGTGGAGAAATTCTCCCTCACTCCGGCAAAAGAATCCGATTTGCAGGCACTTGCCGCACAGATCGCAGAACCGATTGTGGAATACATATCCAAATCGGTGGGCGTGGTGCTTATCTTCATTATCGTGGCACTGATTATGCGCCTGCTGAAGGGACTGATTCTGCCGCTGATGAAGCTGCCTGTTCTGAAACAGGCGGACAGAATCCTCGGATTTGCTGTCGGTGTCGTCTGCGCGTTCATCTATACGTGGGTGCTCTGCGTGGCAGTCAGTGCCGCTGTGGAGCTCGGCTTCCTCGGTGAAGCCGGTGCAGTAACGGCATCTTTGGCGGAAGGATCGTTTATTTTCCGCTTCTTCTGCTCTTTGTCCCCGTGGGACTTGGTAAATATTATCTCTGTTTTTGAGAAAAAATAATTGTGTGAGCCATGGCCGAACCGCAATTTGCTGTTCGGCTATGTCTGCTCATATATTTCGCATTGATGCAACGGCAGAATGCTATGTGGAGACTGTATGTTTGATTTTAACGACCTGTTCAAAAAAGTATATGCCATAACGGATCCGATGTTTGATCCGAGTGATAATTTCTATACGGTGTTTGTGAACGGCGCGGGAAAGGATTCGTACTATACGGAGTTCGAAAACCATCGCCGGATCCATATGGGTGATTCCTTCTATCGGGAGTTCGATCTCGGGGAGATTGAACCCGAATCGTTTCGGACGGAGGTTATGGGCCTCGACCGTACGTTTGCCATTAAAGTAAATACGGCGTTTGTTTTTCTGTACGATCTGACTGTGAAGCCGTTCAGTGCCGAGTATCTCCAAATTGTGCGTGAACACATGCAACCGAACGATACGGTCGCCGTGATCGTGCTTTTGCCGGAGGATGCGGAAAAAAGAAACGCGCTTCTGACAGAGCTCGGGACGCAGATCCGCGAAAACGAGGTGCTCTACCTCTATACAAAAATGCCGTACCGTGATCGGTATCTCGCGGAGGCACTGTGCGGAACGATTTTGATGCACAGCTCCAAGCGGCATTATGCCGAATTTCGCAAGCAGGAGAGTATTCACCTGCCGCAGATGCTGAACGGTGCGCTTGCCAGTCTGCCGGCAGAGGGTGCTGCCGCTATCAAAGCAAAGCCGCCGGTGCTCTGGTCTACGCTGGGTTGCGCGTTCAGCAATCCGAAAATGGATTACCTGCGCAGCTACGTTGCCGCTATGTGTGAGAAGGCGCAGAAGCTCACAACGGAGGATTACAAAAACTTCTGCCGTGAGCTGTATAAAAACATGGTGCCGGATATGAACCGTGACGCCAGAAATGTGCATGCACTTCTTGCCGATGTTGTCAGCCGTGTGCCGCGTGTCATCAAAACGGAGCCCAAGTACGAGGGCTACACGCTGCAGGATTATTTCGCACAGCTGTACGGCAGTGACGGTCAGAAAACGATCGAGCTGTCTTTCAAGGTTACGCTGTCCATGATGCCGAACGAGATGAACGAAACGGTGATCGTCAATGTCGCAAACACGCTCTTTGAAAGGGCGGCGCAGTATCACAGTGAGGATCTCTATGCGGAAATTTGTGCGTTTCTGCACGACTTTTGTGAGGGTATGACAAAGGACTCCGGCAGAATCCGCCGGATCCAGAGTGCCGGAAACGACAGCTTCCGGGAGGATCTGGACAACTATATCAATGAATATATCCAGTATTACGGGGCTCAGAAATATACTGATTTCTGGATCAACGTAGAGAATTATGTGCTGAATAACAAACCGTTCTTCGAGCCTTTCTGCCGTAAAGCGAGAGAGCTGTACATGGAGCTGGTGCAGCTCAAAAAGGAGCTCCAGTTCCGCAAAGATGTCTATGTGGAGGACGAGGTTGTTTGCTGCTATCCCGTTGCCGATATTCTTTCCGCATGCGGAAATGCCAAAATCTGCGGTGAAATCGCGGCAACATATAAGGAGCCTGCCCGTAAGGATATGGGCACGGAGACCGTGGATATGTCTTACCTCACGACGCTTTCCAGCCCGCCCGGTTTCAGTACGGAGATGAATTACGAAATGATTACCGGTAACGGCGGATATACGGCGTATGTGAAACAAACACTCGGTAAATATCTGCACTTTAATCAGAAATAATGTGAGGATGACATGTTTGATAAGGTAAGCGTAAAAGCAGGTGTCGATGAAGAAAAACAAACCTGTACAATCTATGTGAACTGGTCCTGGGTGATTAAGCCGGGAACGACAGAGGCACCGTCGTGCTATGTGTTCTGTTGCGGCGTGGATCAGGATCGGCTGCTCAATCAGTATCTCTTCCGCAAGAATGAGATACTGAAGTGGTTCGATAAAGAGGTGGTCAATTTCACCTCGCCGAATCATGATAATATTTTCAAGCTGTATTACCAGAATCCGTCGAATATGGGAAACTGCTACTACAATAAGGTCAGCTTCCGCAACGGAGATTCCGTTACGTGCCAGCGTCCGCTCAGCTTTTCCTATGAGGCGAAGAACAAAATTTTCTTGATCTGCGTGTACGACGGCGAAAAAATCGAACAGGAGGTCGTGGCGGTCAATAATGCCGCAGAGCTTTCTTACAAGATTGAAACGCCGAAAAAGCTCTTCGGACTGATCGGTGACGATACGCCGACGCTGAAAGAGATCGAAGGCGATTCCCGCCGCAAGGTTCTGATCGTCAAGCGCGGCGGCAAAACAACGTATTCCATGATCCCGAAGGGGTATGATGAATTTTATATTTCCAAAGAACTTGCGGACGGCGGAGATATACAGATCAAATATTTGACCGATTTCATCTGAGATCGGGAAAACGAAACAAAAGGAGAACACAGATATGCATGATATTATTTGTCCCGATTGCGGCGACCGCTTTTTGGCGAGTGACGTTGCGTTTGATTTGTCCTCGTACATAACGCCGCTTCTGCACGAATCCCCGGAGGAAGAGGAGGACGTTCTTGCCGTACAGTTCAAGTTCTATGCGGATGAGGACGGCATTTTGCGCTCCCCCGACCGTGATAACGATGTTCCGCTTGCGTGGGAAACGCCGATCGGCCCCGGTATCAACGATCCTTTGTATCCCTATGTTGTCACCGCAGATGCTCTGTATGCCTACATTTGCGAAAGAATCGGCAAAAAGCAGGACGAGATGGATATTTTCTTTGCCAATATCGATGCTGCCAACCGCGGCAACAGCAGCGGTCGCTTCGTTTGCAATGCGAATCAGGCCAAGGTGCTGCGCGAGATGTATGCCGCTTTCTTCGGTGCAGCCAAGAAATCGGCAGGTCACTTCGATCTCAGTGACAGCAACGTAAATACCGCAATCAAAATTCTGCTTCATATTTTCAATACCCGCGGCTCCGATAACAAAATTACGTTGAGACTGCGTTGCTACAGCGAGGAGAGAAACGGCTATCATGTGCCGGATATTCTGTTTGTACAGGACGGTATCGGAATGCCTGTTCCGATCCGCAAGTGCTGCCGTTCCTGCGGTATCAAGTTCCCGACGGAGTTCGGCTACTATAAAATGATGCCCGTTATCCTCCTCGGCTCGCACTTTGCCGGTAAGACCTCCTTCCTGCTCGCTATGTATCACACCACGATGAACTACGAGCCGTTCACGTCGGAAGGACCTATGAACACAACCTGCCTGACGAACGATATAAACCTCGAAGCGTTCGAGAAAAATATCAAGAGATTCGAGCAGGGACAGCCGCCCGTCAAGACGGACTTCGTGGACGTGCCGATTCTGAACTTGCGCGTCAACGATATTATCTATTCCTTCATCGACTGGCCGGGTGAGAAATTCATCGACGAATCCAGCCGCAGCAATGAGGATTTCATCCTCGATCAGCGCCGCGTGATTGCGTATGCAAGACATATCCTGTTTTTCATTGAGCCGTCGCAGGTGGATGATACCCTTCAGACCGGTGAGGAGCATGTCCGCTTCGATCCTGCCAGACTTGCGCAGAATCTGAGCCAGCATCTTATGTATCTCGCAAACGGCGGCGAGAGACTGCGCAGCCTTCTCTTTATTGTGAATAAGGCGGATATGCTGGAGCAGAACGAAGTTACCCGCGGTATCTATGAGCAGTTCCGCGGTCGCCCCGAGACGGATTTCTATAACAACAACAAGTGGCAGAACGAACAGTTTGAGGCTCTTGAGCATACGATCAGAGACGGTTATGTGGGTATGCAGAAGCCTGCGCTGAAGATGAGTTTGTCCAAAGTAACGACGTCGAAGCATGTCCAGACGATGTTCATGCCGGTGGCGCCGTACGGTGCTTCCGATAACGTAACCAACGGCGTAGTCGTGCACAGAGGATGCCTCTCCGGCTTGCCGCTTCTGAAAATTCTTCAGGTGGATTCCGCGTTCCTTAGAAAAAGAGTGAAATAAGGAGGCAACGTATGCAGTATATATTCGGCGATAACCGATCCAGCTATGCAATGATCTATACAGACGGAACGGATGCGGATGCGCAGAAATTAAACGGACTTCTGCGGTTTCCGATCGTCCCGAATGAAAAATACAATTCGCGCGGATTTCTGAGCTACGGCACGAATGGCTGCTGTGCCCTGTTTTTCGAAATCAAAAAGGACAGAACCATCCCGAGAAGCTGCTACTTTACGCACGGCTTCAGCCGTGAGGGGGATCCGTCGTATTACGGGTCTGCGCAGTTTTTGGAGGATATTTTCGCGCAGTTTATCACACAGGAGAAGTTTGACGTCATCCGCGACGGCGCGGAGGGCGGATTTGAGATGCGTGCGGACAGCACCCTGTGCGCACAGGCGGATCAGGCATCTGTCATCGATCCGCGCGTTTTGCGCGAGGCAGTCGCCAATCTGTATCAGAAGAATCCCGTTCTTCTGGCGATTGATGACGACAAATACAGCGATGCCGCCGTGTGCGCCATCCTGAAGCGGATTTATACATACCTGACTCCCTGCTTGCGCAAAGCGACCTCGTTTTTGAGCGCGATCGTGGATACCGGCAACGCGGAGGTGATGATCCGCATCGTGCCGAAATCCATGCTTGCCGAGGTGCGAACGCCGTATATGAACGTAGACGGCAGCGATTTTGTCCCCGGAGCCGAGGACGTGTTCCACAAGCTCACCGATGCGCTGATGGATGCCTCGATGCCGCAGTGGAAAGCCGTGTTCTTCGAAAATTATGAGGTCTTGTATTCCGGCAGTGATTCCGTGTATAAAAAGCAGAACGCGGAGGAGCTGTATATCACGATCGCGGACGGCGATCTGGTGAAGCTGGAAAAAATCGTGGACGGGTACCTCCTCAAGCATTCCGTTACGCGGAGCGCGGAGATCACCAAGCTCGCAGAAACGCTCAGAACGCCGTACAATAAAGAGAGCGAGCTGGAAAAACGGTTCGTGTTTGAAGCAAAGGATGTGCTCGCACCCGAGCAGATTCTCGCAAATAACAACCTGTTCATCTACAAAGCGATGCTTTTCTCCGATATAGGCAAGGCGTTTCTCGATAAGTACATCCGCAAAGCCTGCGCCGATACGGTGATCTCCGAGGAGAATTACGAGACGCTGATCCGTGCGCTGAAAACGGTGGATGTGGCTATAAAGGACGAATCCGCTAAGGTACAGGATGCCTATTTCTATAAACAGATCGCGGGTGCGGTTTATCTTGGGGATGTGCAGCCGCGTTTGCTCGGCTATAAGCAGCTCAGGAAGGGACTTGTGGAGGCGATCATGAACGTGATCGCTCCGATGGAGCCGATCGAGCCGTCCGAGTGGGCGGAGCTGAAGGCACAGCTTCTCAATGAGGCGGTTGCGGATATTGAAAAGCACCCCGATAAAAATATCAACATTACGTCGTTTATCGACGGTAAGATCGAGGAAACTATGAATACACATAACGAGGAGTTCATGTCAGGGGCAAAGGGGGTAGTCAAATACCCGAATGAAATTGTTGTTGCCAAACTTGCGCAGATTGAGGAGGCGATTGCCGCCGGTACGCCGTCCAATGATTTGGTGCCGATGTTCACGGAAGCGCTTCGTTTCCAGGATAATTACCGCTTCATGATGAACGACCTGCTCGCACAGTTTGTGATCAGAGCGTATCGCAAAGGCGAAATTCGCGGTATATGCGGATTCTTCAAAGCAAACTGCGATGAGACGCGCGTGGACGAGGTTATCACGAAAGTCAAGCAGTACGATCTGGCAACGGCACTGGCATTTACGCTGGATGTGCCGGTCAATGCCGATAAGGCGCTCGGAAAGGTTCTGACCGCCATTATGAAGAACGAGGCAGAAAACAGCAAGATGACGCCGAGTGCCATCAAAGCGTTTGCGGATGTCGTGGGTGCCGCTTTGCAGCGGTATATTGGGCAGAACGCATCGCAGGCAGAGCGTGTCGTGCCGAGCTTCCGGAAGGCGATGGACAGCTGCGATAAGAAGAGCAATACGCATCAGATTCTGGAGTCGGTGCTGCACGTGAGCAAAAACGGCGCATCCAAGGATGCGGGCGGCAATGGCGGCAAGAAGAATGAGATGATGCTGGGTGCTGTTACGCTGGTTGCGGCGATCGCCATCGCACTGGCAGGTCTCTTTGCTGTTGGTTTGATCGATCCGTTGTTCGATCTGCGTCCCGATACGACGGACGCATTTGACGACGAAGACGATGACGACGATGATGACGACGATAAGAAATCCGACGAGGATGAGGGCGAGAAGGACACCGACGGTGAAACGGAGCCGGATGTGCCCGATAACGGCAATGCCGGTGGCAGCGGTGACGAACCTGCAGACAGCGGTGACGAACCCGCAGACAGCGGTGACGAACCCGCGGACAGCGGTGACGAACCCGCGGACAGCAGTGACGAACCCGCAGACAGCGGTGATGAACCCGCAGATTCCGGTGTGGCAGGAGAGTAATCTTACCGTCCACCTTCGCAAAAGCAAGAGAACCAATAGAAAAAATAAATATGAGAGGTATGCCAAGGCATGTATTCTTTGAATTCCAATACGAGAAGAATCACATCGTTTGTTCAGCAGGAAGCACGCAAGTGGCTGTTTGATAAAATCAAAAGAGACGAATACGATGCAGGTTCTAACCGCGACGTCCAGAGACTGATTTTGCAAATCAAAAAGGACGGATGCGTAACCCCGGATACATATTCGCGCTTCACGTCGTGCGTCATTTTCAACCCCTTCGACCGTATCGTGCAGGGAAGCAAGCCCCGCAATCAGAAGTTCATCATGACGGATAAAATCGAAAACTTCTTCGTCAAGTACAACGGCGTCATTCTCCCGATCGGCTTTATCAAGGATTTCTTTGAGGATGACTACGAAACGCAGATGGAGATCGACCGCTATATCGAGTCCGTCGTCAAGGGGCAGGAGGAGATTTTTGCGATCAAGTGCCAGGAGAATCTCCTTGAAAAAGGCAAGAAAATCAGCGATCTTGAGGATAAAAAGCCGTGCGTGTTCCGCACCAGATTTTCCTTCCATATTACGAATATTCTCAAGATTCTCTTCACGGTCGCAACGCTTATCGTCTGCCTGTACTTCTTTAGCGAGTATAAGGTAATCGATAACATCATCGCGCTGATTAAGGGCGAGAACTACGCGGTTCTCAACGGCTTTTTGAAGTCGGTGCTCGGCAAAAACGCCGGTATAGACGCTTACTTTGAAAAGTATGCTCCTCACATCGCTGTGAACGTGGTGGTTTTGCTTCTGCTTATCCCCCGCCTGATTAAGGCAGTGAAAACGTTGATCTATTACATCAACCTTTTCATCATCCGTGGGCGCGTGGCGGCAGCGAACCGTTCCATCGAGCAGTTTGAATCTACGAAGCTGGAAGCACTCCGCGAGTACTTCAAATCTGTGATTCCGCAGCTCTCCAGACAGCACCTCATCACCGATGAAATGTGTGACAATGCTCCGTCTGTGAGAAAGCAGTATCTGTCTATCATGGAATTTGATTTTCAGAGCATCATGGATAAAATCTCCAACCTCTACAACTCCAAGCATTTCCAGTTTTTGAGCGCGTACTACGTCAGCGACGGAAAAGCGGAAATTGCGAAAAAGAGACGGATGTGGAGAAAAGGTGTTGTCATCTACGCCCTTATCCTGATTGTCATGTGTTGTGTCAATATCGCGTGGGTTCAGCAGTTGATTATTGACACGTATGAGCACTTTTTCTGATACCGTATTGCGGCAATAAATGAAAAACAGAAAGGAAATAGGACTATGAAATGTTTGTTTTGCGGCAGTGAAAATCCGGATGGCGCTGTTTTTTGCGAGGTTTGCGGTGGAAAGATGGAGCAGACGGAAGAGAACACAGAGGTTCAGAGTGAGCCTGCTTTTGAGCCTGTAAAGCCTAAAAAATCGGGCGTACTTGATCTTTTGAAGGAGCATGCCCTGAAGATTGTCGCCGGTGTTGTTGCGCTTGCGCTGGTGATCGGTCTGATCGCACTCTTTGCCGGCGGCGGCAAGGGAGATTATGTGTTTTCCGAGAACGGAATCTTAACGATCTATGACGGCGATGAGGATGTATACAAATTTGTATACGATAACAAACTTGTCGATGGGGAGTATGAGGGCAGCTCGTACACCGGTGTCAATGCATCCAAATACCGCTTGCTGCTGACGGATGACGCTGAACTGGTGCTCGTTACCGCCAAAGGCGTGAAGAGCGTTGCGGACGATGTTGAGTCGTATTCCATCAACGAAGATGATACCGTCATCGCCTATACGGATGAGGACGACGTTTTGTACCTCTATGATATTAAAAAGGACAAAAGCAAGGAAATCGCGGAGGACGTTGCAAATTTCGGTTTGTCTCCCGACGGACAGAGTGTCGCTTACGGTGCTTATGACGATGACGACGATGTTGCACTGTATGTTTACACCAAGGGCAAGACGTATGAGATTGAGAATGATGTTACCGGCGGTGCCGTATCGAACGGTGCGAAGCAGATCTACTTTGTAAAGGACGGAAATCTTTACGTGACGGATCTGAAGGACAACAAAGAAAAGCTCTGCTCGGATGTTGATTATATTGTCGGCAACAACGCGGATTACACGGAGATTATGTTTATCTCCGACGGAGATACGTATGTATCCGTAAAAGGCGGCGAGAAGATCAAGGTCAAAAACACCGAGCTGGAGTATGTTATCGAGCCTCGATTCGCTTCGGTCAAGGATACGCTTGCCAATAAGTACTATCTGTCTGAGGATGACGATCTGTACTTCGTAAACAAGAAGTGGGTAGCCGAGAAGGTTTCCGGCAGTGTTTCGGACGCTTGGCTGAGTGCAGACGGCAAAACGCTGTATTATCTGAAGGACAGCGGTAAGCTGTACATGGTTAAGAACAACAAAGTCAACAAGGCGAAGGAAATCGCCAAGGACGTAATTGATTTTGAGGTTTCTCCGGACGGCGCATGGGTGTACTATGTGGATGAGGATGATACCCTGTATGCACAAAAGGGCACCAAGAAGGCAAAAAAGATTGCCGATGATGTGGATTATCTGTACATGACTTATGACGGACATGCGCTGTTCCTTGCGGATGTGGACGATGATACCGACTGCGGTGAGTTGTACGCAAGCAAGAAAGGCGGCGAGAAAAAGAAGATCGACAGCGATGTATACAATGTATACAGAACCCCCACCGGAACCTTCTATCAGAAGAGAGAAGACGAGTATATACGCGAGTTTTACAACGCAAAATCCGGCGTGAAGTTCAAGCTGATCTACGAATTTGAGCTTTGATCGAATCTACTCATAAGAAAAAGGGCTGCTTTAGAGCAGTTCTCTAAAGGACAGTTTTGAGGAATACGGTATATCTCGAAAGAGGTATGCCGTATTTTGGCTTGTCAGGAAAAATGACAAGGCATAGATGAACGTGGCTCCCTCCGGGAGGGAGCCGGCGCCGTGGGCGACTGAGGGAGAATGCGTTAGAATAAAGTCAGCACAAAGCTAAAGTCACGCGGGCTCCTTCCGTCACGCTATCGCGTGCCACCTTCCTCCCGGAGGAAGGCTTTTTTTACTTTCCGCGCTGTATACAAACAGGACAGAGAACGCAAAGCCTCCTCTGTCCTCCTGTCGGTAGGTTCACATATTTTGCTAACTTTCAAAAACTGTCCTTAAGAGGACGAAGCATTCGGGCAGCCCTTTTTGTGCGGCTCATTCTTTTTCTGAGCGATGCAGGAGCATCCGTCGGATCGTTT
>JAZNHT010000048.1:0-19112 GCA_045577175.1 Eubacteriales bacterium
GTATCTTAACATTCTTTCCGGTGAGGCATTCTCAAAGGCAACTTTGTTTGCACTCTCCATATCTCCCTACATCACCTCCTCCATCGTTATTCAGCTTCTCACTATTGCGATCCCCGCACTTGAGAGACTTCAGAAGAGCGGTGAAGAGGGCCGTAAGAAGATAAACCAGCTTACCCGTTATATAACCGTTGCTCTTGCTCTTATCATGAGCTTTGGTTATTATCAGTTTATGAAGAACACCTCCGGTATCCTTACCGAGAGAGGTGAAACATGGTTCGGTGCCATTGTTATCATCGCAGTTTACTGTGCAGGTTCTTCTCTTATCATGTGGCTTGGCGAGAAGATCAATGAGAACGGTATCGGCAACGGTATCTCCATGATCCTTCTCGCAAACATCATCTCGAGCCTTCCCGGCATGGTTTCCACCATGTGGGATCAGCTTGTCAGCGGCACGGCTGCCGGTATTATTATCGCAATCGTTTCCCTGCTGCTTATGCTCGGTATGATCGTATTTATCACTTTCATGCATGACAGTGAGCGCCGCCTCCCGATCCAGTATGCAAAGAAAGTCGTCGGTCGTAAGCAGTACGGCGGTCAGAACTCCAATCTGCCGATCAAGCTGACTATGACAGGCGTTATGCCGGTTATCTTCGCAAACTCGATCATCACCATTCCCGCAACGGTCGCACTCTTCTTTGATACGCCCGCTGAGGGCAGCTTCTGGGCAGGCTTTTTGAACCTGTTTAATACCGATCACTGGTTCTACGCTCTGCTCACGTTCCTGCTCATCATCGCGTTCGCATACTTCTATGCGGCAATCTCCTTCAATCCGATCGAGATCGCAAACAATCTGAAGAAGAACGGCGGCTTTATCCCCGGCATCCGCCCCGGCAGACCTACCTCCGATTACATCACGAAGGTCACCAACCGCATCATCCTCATCGGTGCTTTGATGCTCGGCATCATCGCTGTCGTTCCGATGATTGCGAACATGATCTCCGGCAATCAGATGGGTACGCTTGCCTTCAGCGGAAACTCCATTATCATCGTTGTTGGTGTCATCCTTGAGACCACCCGCGAGATCGAGTCCCAGATGTCCGTTCGTCACTATAAGGGCTTCCTTGAGTGATAGGACACGAACCCATCCCGCAGTGAAATTATTCAAACGAGGTGTGGAAACATGAAGCATTCTGTAAGGCTTATTCTCCTCGGTGCCCCCGGCGCGGGCAAAGGCACGCAGGCTGAGAAAATCTCCGCCGCGGCAAACATTCCCGCAATCTCTACCGGTGCGATCATCCGCGAGGCGATCGCGACCGGCACGGAGATGGGCACCCAGGCGAAATCCTATATTGAACGCGGCGCACTCGTTCCCGACGAAGTCGTGATCGGAATCATCCGTGACCGTCTTCAGGCGGACGACTGCAAGGACGGATTTATCCTGGACGGATTTCCGCGTACCGTGCCGCAGGCAGAAGCGCTCGATCAGATGGGTGTCGAAATTACCGACGTCCTCAGCATCGAGGTCAGCGATGAGAGAATTGTCTCCCGTATGGGCGGCCGCCGCGTCTGCAAGGCGTGCGGTGCAACCTATCACGTGGAGTCCAATCCCTCCCCTGCCGGCGACAAGTGCGGCATCTGCGGTGAGGATCTCACGATCCGCAAAGATGACGATCCGGCTGTGGTGCAAAGCCGTCTCACCGTCTACCATGAGCAGACGGAACCCCTGAAGGACTTCTATGCCAAGAAGGGCATTCTGAAGATCGTTGAGGGTCAGGAAAAGCTCGAGGACACAACGGCTCTGACGTTTGAAGCCCTCGGACTGAACTGAAAATTCTACGAAGAATCCAAGGCGTATTATGATTTTTGTGAAGAATCCGGACCAGATCCGGCTGATGAAAGAAGCAGGTCGTATCACAGGTGAGGCACTCGCCCTCGCCGGTGAGATGGTACGCGAGGGTGTCAGCACCAAGCAGCTCGATGATTGCATCCGCAAGCATATCGAAAAGTGCGGCGCAAGGCCTTCCTTCCTCGGATACGGCGGCTTTCCCGGCAGTGCCTGCATCAGTATCAATGACGAAGTCATCCACGGTATCCCGTCCGCAAAGCGGATACTGAGGGAGGGCGATATAGTCAAGATCGATGTCGGCGCGTTTATCGGCGGCTTCCACGGAGATTCCGCAAACACGTTCCCCGTAGGGCGCGTGTCTGAGGAGGCACTCCGCCTGATCGAAGTCACGAAAGAGAGCTTTTACCGCGGCGTGGAAGCGGCTGCCAAAGAAGGTGCTCGCCTCGGCGACATCGGCGCGGCAATCGACGGTCACGTTACCGCAAACGGCTTCTCGACGGTGAAAAAGTACGTCGGACACGGAATCGGTCACGATCTTCACGAGGATCCGAACGTCCCGAACTACGGAACCGCAGGTCGCGGTGTCCGTCTGTGCCAAGGCATGACGATCGCCATCGAGCCGATGGTCAACATCGGCGGATCCGGCGTGAAGGAGCTTGCCGACGGCTGGACGGTCAAAACAGCAGACGGAACGCTTTCCGCTCACTACGAGCATACGGTGGCACTGACCGCCGACGGCGTGATTCTGCTGACGAAGGTCTGCTGATTTCGCATCCGTCACGGATGAGAAGGAGATTTTTATGCCGAAAGATGACGTAATGGAGTTTGAAGGTACAGTCGTTGAGGTGCTCCCCAACGCAACCTTCAAGGTCAAATTGCCGAACGATATGATCGTAACCGCCCATATCTCCGGCAAACTCCGCATGAACTATATCAAGATTCTGCTCGGCGACAAGGTCACGGTCGAGGTATCGATCTACGACCCGACGAAGGGAAGAATCACTTGGCGCAGCAAATAAGCTGACGCGCATATTTCTGAAAGGTGGTAGAAACTTTGAAAGTAAAGCCTTCCGTAAAGAAAATCTGCGATAAGTGCAAGGTTATCAAGCGTCACGGCCACATCATGGTCATCTGCGAGAACCCGAAGCACAAGCAGAGACAGGGCTGATTTGGCCCCCTAAATTACCGAAAGAGGTGAAATAATCAATGGCTCGTATATCCGGTGTTGATATTCCGAATTCCAAGCGTGTTGAGATCGCACTGACCTACATCTACGGAATCGGTCTGAAGAGCTCCAAGGACATCCTCGCAAAAACCGGTATCAATCCCGATACCCGTGCGAAGGATCTGACTGAGGACGATATCGCAAAGCTCCGTGATGAGATCGAAAACAACTACACGGTAGAGGGTGAACTCCGCCGTGAGGTTGCGATGAACATCAAGCGCCTCATTGAGACGAACTGCTACCGCGGTATCCGTCACAGAAAGGGTCTGCCGGTACGCGGACAGCGCACCAAGACCAACGCGAGAACCAGAAAAGGTCCCGCGAAGACGATCGCAAACAAGAAGAAGTAAAAGGAGTGAGCAAGTTTCATGGCTACTGCTAACAACGGCAAGAAAGTAATCAAGAAGCGCCGCGAGCGCAAAAACGTTGAGAAGGGCACAGCACATATCAGCTCCACCTTCAATAACACGATCGTAACGATCACCGACGCTGCCGGCAACGCAATCAGCTGGGCATCCGCAGGCGAAATGGGCTTCAAGGGCTCCCGTAAGTCCACCCCGTTCGCAGCACAGACTGCCGCTGAGACCGCTGCTAAGATTGCCGTAGATCACGGCATGAGAACCGTCGAAGTTTTCGTCAAGGGCCCCGGTCCGGGACGTGAGTCCGCAATCCGCGCACTGCAGACTGCCGGTCTCGACATCACGCTGATCCGTGACGTCACCCCGATCCCGCATAACGGCTGCCGCCCGCCGAAGCGTCGTCGTGTATAATCGAAGAGAGGAGAAACCATAATGGCAAGATATACCGGACCTTCCTGCAAACTTTGCCGCAGAGAAGGAAAGAAGTTGTTTCTGAAGGGCGATCGCTGCCTCAGCGATAAGTGCTCTATCTCCCGCCGTCCCACCGTTCCGGGCCCGCATGCACAGGCTCGCAAGAACGTCAAGGAGTACGGTCTGCAGCACAGAGAGAAGATGACGGCACGCCGCTACTACGGTGTCCTCGAGAACCAGTTCAAGTCCTACTATGTCCAGGCCGACAAGCAGGAGGGCGTTGCAGGTGCAAACCTTCTGAGCCTTCTGGAGCGCCGTCTTGACAACGTAGTGTACAGAATCGGTCTCGCAAGCAGCCGTAAAGAGTCTCGTCAGCTCATCCGTCACGCGCACTTCACGCTGAACGGCAAGAAGGTAGACATTCCGTCCATCATTCTGAAGGTCGGCGATGTAATCGCGCTGAAGGATAAGTCCCGTTCTTCCGAGAAGTTCAAGGTTCTCGCAGAACAGATGGCAGCTGTCATCACCCCGAAGTGGCTTGAGGTTGACAAGGATAACTTCTCCTGCAAGGTCATCGCGATCCCGCAGAGAGACGATGTTGACTTCCCGTTCGAGGAGCAGCTCATCATCGAGCTCTATTCCAAGTAATAACCTGCCGGTGTTTCGTTCTGCGCCGCTGCAGGCAGCATAGCTCGCCGCGCAGAAGGCAAAACTCGGCAAGAGATCCGTCACCCGGCAAATTTGTGGATTTGCACTAAAGATTAACGGAGGGTTATTATTCATGATAGAAATTGAAAAGCCGAATATAACAACTGTGAACCTGTCAGAAGACGGCAGAAACGGAAAGTTCATTGTAGAACCTTTGGAGAGAGGTTACGGCGTAACGCTCGGTAACTCGCTCCGCCGTGTTCTTCTGAGTTCCCTCCCCGGCGTCGCTGTTACGAACATCAAGATCGACGGCGTGCTTCACGAGATTTCCACGATCACGGGCGTCAAGGAAGACGTCTGCGAGATCGTTCTCAACGTGAAGGGCATCACCGCGAAGCTGTACAGCGATCACGCAAAGATGGCGGTCATCGATGTGACCGGTCCGTGCGTGGTAACCGCCGGAGACATCAAGCCGGATCCCGATATTGAGATTCTGAATCCGGATCTTCACATTGCAACCATCGGCGATAACGTTCGCTTCTATATGGAGCTTACCTTCGACCACGGTCGCGGGTACATCTCCCAGGAAAAGAACAAGCAGATTTTCACCGCCGCAGGTCAGAATGTTTCGATCCCGCTCGGCACGATCTTTACCGACTCGATCTACACGCCCGTGTACAACGTCAACTATACGGTTGAGAACACGCGTGTCGGCAGCAGTACGGATTATGACAAGCTGACTTTGGACATTCTCACAAACGGCACCATTTCTGCCAAAGAAGCGATTTCTCTTGGCGCCAAGATACTCAACGAGCATCTCAATTTGTTCGTCGATCTGTCCGACGAGGCAAAGAACGCGGAAATCATGGTTGAGAGCAAAGAAACCGTTAAGGAAAAAGTTCTTGAGATGACCATTGAGGAGCTTGACATGTCTGTCCGCAGCTTCAACTGCTTGAAGCGCGCAGGCATTGATACCGTTGAGGATCTGACCAACCGTACCGAAGAGGATATGATTAAGGTCAGAAACCTGGGCAAGAAGTCGCTTGAGGAAGTTATTCTCAAACTGCACTCCCTCGGTCTTGATTTGAAGAAAGAGGAAGAGTGACGCGCGAACGCGCAACACATCTAAACGCAAAGGAGGACATGTAACATGCCCGGTACCAGAAAACTCGGCAGACCGACCGCTCACAGAAATGCGATGCTTCGCGGTCTTGTCACTTATCTGATAGAAAACGGCTCCATCGAGACGACGCTCACCCGTGCGAAGGAAGTTCGCGCAGTTGCAGAGAAGATGGTTACGCTTGGCAAGACAAACACGCTTGCAAGCCGCCGTGCCGCCCTTGCTTACATCACGAAGGAGGACGCTGTATCCAAGCTGTTCAGCGTTATCGCTCCGAAGTATGCAGCAGTAAACGGCGGTTACACCCAGATCTATAAGCTTGGTCCCCGTCGCGGCGACGGCGCTGAGATGGCACTTATCAAGTTCGTGGATCTCGAAGAAGCAAAGGCAGACGAGGCAGCAAAATAAGCTGTACGTCGGCTGAAAGCAAAAATAAAGGCATCTCCCAAACGGGAGGTGCCTTTTTGCGTGGGGGGAGGAGAACGATGGGGAGGGACTTTTTGCAAAAAGTCCCTCCCCAAACCCCTCTTCAAAAAACTTTTGGGCAAAAGTGGTTTTTAGTTAAACGGGATTTGTTTTTTAGTATAAAGGTATTTGAGTGGGTACGGTGAATATTTTCGCAAAAGCGTCCGCGAGGCTGCAAAGCAGCCTCGACGCAGATGCTGCCTGCCTTTTGGCAGCATCTCCCCCCCGTCGTCTCCCTATTTCGTTGCCTTCTCGACAAGCTGTGCAAATTCGCGGCGGTATTCGTCATACGCGCACAGGTAGGACAGTCCGTGATTGGCGCCGTCCGCGCGGATGAATGTTACGTCGATTTTTTCGCGCACCGCCGCATAGATGCGCTCGCCCATCTCAAACGGAACGAACGTGTCGTCCGTGCCGTGCGCGATCAGTACGGGCACCTTCGCCTTAAGAAGCGAATCCTGCGCGGTCACATCCGCAAAGCCGAATCCGTTTTTCATCCGGCAGTAGAGGCTTGCCAGCGGAATAAACGGCCACGCCGGCAGGTGAAACCACTTTCCGATGATGCCGCGAAACATATCGTCCATCGACGTAAATCCGCAGTCTGCGACGATGCCGCGCACGTTGTCGGGCAGATCCAGTGCGGACGCCATCATTACTGTAGTCGCGCCCATGGAGATGCCGTCGAGGATCACGGGCGTGTCGGGAAATCGCTCCGCAAGATACCGCGTCCATGCGAGAACGTCGTAACGCTCCATGACGCCGAAGGTGATCGTATCGCCCTCGCTCGTCAGATGCGCGCGGTGCTCAATCAAAAGACAGCCGAGCCCCATCGCGAGCATATCACGGGCACCGCAGGAGAAATCGTTGATAGGGTCGGAGCGGTAGCCGTGCACCATCAGAACGATGGCACGGGGATCGCCTTCCTCGGGCGGAATGTACCGTGCGGCGAGCGTCAGCCCGTCATGGGATCGGATCGTCAGACGCTCGGCGGTGCTTGCCCGTGCGAACAACCGCTGATCCGCTTCGTAAATCTGATCCTTCCAGCCGTAAGGATCGTACGGAGTGCCGTTTTTATCTGTACGGACGGTGGGCGGCGTTGCCCAAATATCCTTTCGCTTGTCACGTGGCGAGAAAAGTCCGAATCGGTAGAGAAAGACCGTGATCGTGACGATGGCGGCGAGCAGAACGGCAAGCACGCCGATGAGTATCCAAACGAGCGTCACGGCAGGGATACCTCCCCCGTTTCGATCATGGCGCGAAAGCGCTCCTCATCGATTACGGGAACGCCGAGGTCGGCGGCTTTCGTCAGCTTTGATCCTGCGTTCTCACCGGCGAGGACAACGGTCGTTTTTTTCGATACGGAGCCGGATGCCTTGCCGCCGCGCAGGCGGATCATTTCCTCCGCTTCGTCGCGCGTGAGTGTCGGAAGCGTGCCCGTGAGGACAAACGTCATTCCTTCAAAGATCGGCTCCGCTGTCTCCGTCGGCGTGAGCGATGCTGTCTCCACGCCTGCGGCGCGCAGACGTTCGATCAAACCACGGTTTGCCTCCGCGGCGAAGAAATCGACCACGGATGCAGCCATGACAGCGCCTATGTCGTCGATGGCGCTGAGCTGCTCGGCACTTGCGTCAAACAGCGATTCCACGGACGGGAATCTTTGCATGATCGAGGCGGCGGCGATCTCACCGATATGACGGATGCCGAGCGCGTAGAGGAGCCGTGCCGCGCCTGCTTTTTTAGAGGATTCAATCGCGGCGGTCAGGTTTTCCGCCGATTTTTCGCCGAGTCGAGGCAGGGCGGCGATCTGCTCTGCCGTCAGTGTGTAGAGATCCGCCGCATCGCGGATCAGCCCCTCGTCCAGAAGCAGAGCGATGATGCGCGGTCCCATGCCGTCGATATTCATCGCGCCCTTGGAGGCAAAATGGATCAGCCGTCTTTCCAGCTGGGCAGGGCAGGAGGGACATACACAGCGGAGCGCACCGCGTGCGCCGTCTGCGGAAAACTCATCATCCGTTTCGTCCAGCCCGTCAAAAATCAGTGTTCCGCCGCAGGACGGGCACGCTGTCGGCACGGTTACGGGGGTTTCTGTCCCGTCTCGCTTGGCGGATACACTGCCGACGATTTCGGGGATGATGTCCCCTGCCTTCTGGACGATTACGGTGTCACCGATCTTCAGATCGCGATCGCGGATAATGTCGAGATTGTGGAGGGTCGCACGGGATACAGTCGTTCCGGCAAGATGCACGGGGGAAAGCTCCGCGTTTGGTGTCAGAACGCCGGTGCGCCCGATCTGGAACGTGATGCCCAAGAGCTTCGTCTCCTTCTGCTCGGGCGGATATTTGTACGCGACCGCCCATTTCGGCGTGCTCGTTCCCTCGCCGAGGATTTCGCGCTGGACGAGCGAATCGATTTTCACAACGGCACCGTCGATGTCGTAGGGCAGGGAATCTCTATCCTTGCCGAGCGCTTCGATGGTGCGGATGATCTCCTCCGCGTCCCCCGTTACGGTGAGCAGGGAAACGGTCGGGAAGCCGAGGTCGTGCATACGCGCAATCGTCTCGCTGTGGTGCGTGCAGGGGTGCCCGTCCGCGTACAGCGATCCGCTTTGCTGATTGAAAACGAATATGGACAGTCCGCGGCTTGCGGTCACGGCGGAATCAAGCTGACGGAGCGATCCCGAAGCGGCGTTTCTCGGATTGGCAAATATCTTGCCGCCTTCCGCTTCGCTTTGGCGCAAGAGTGCTTCAAAGCTCGCCCTGGGCATATACACCTCGCCGCGCACGGTGAGGGAGGGGATTTCTTTATCAATTCTTTGAGGAATCACGGGGATGGTCGCCAGATTTTCCGTCACGTTCTCGCCCACAAGTCCGTCTCCGCGCGTTGCTCCGAGGACAAAACGTCCGTTTTCATACGTCAGCGCGACGGACAGCCCGTCGATCTTCGGTTCTACCGTAAAGCGGATTTCGTCCTGCGGAACCCCATTTTCGGCAAGCGTCTTTTTTGAGGACTCCACGAAAGCGCGGAGACTTTCAAAATCGAACACGTCCGTCAGACTGCCCATGCGCGCGGTGTGCGGCACCTTCGCAAATTTTTCGGATGCCGTACCGCCGACGCGGTGCGTGGGAGAATCGGGCGTGTCGAGATGCGGATACTGTTCTTCCAGTGCCTTGAGCTCCTCAAACAGCGCGTCAAAGGCGTAGTCCGAGATTTCGGGTGCCTCATTTTCATAGTACAGCGTGCGGTGTCGGTTGATCTCCGCGCGCAGGTATTCGATTCTGCCGATTATGCTTTGTTTATCGAAAGACATGGTATAGCCTCCCTTTGGAAAAATTCGTTTCAAGGGAAAAACACCGCCGTGCTCCGTGGAGGCGGCGGTGCAAAACTTAGTTCAGATACGTCCAGGGCAGTCCGTAGGTGGAATAGATTACCGTTTGCGAACGGACGAACAGGGCATCCTCGGGATGCACGTCCCCGCTGCCCGTCAGTGCCATGGAGGTCTGGTATTTGCCGCGGATTACGGCAAGATGGACATGCGAGCCGGTTGCGCCGCCTGCGACGCCTGCGTGGTAGAAATACTCACCCTGCGCGACGGTCTGCCCGATGTAGAGATCGCTGACGTTGTTGTCGTGCATGAACACGACGGTCATATAATCAATGGTGCCGTCGGCGTAGACGACCGGCTCCTTGCTTTCGAGCCATACCGTGTTGTAGCGGGAATAACCGCGGTCAACACGGACGATTTCGCCCGTGAACGGAGCGAATACCGCACCGGAGCGTGTTGTGAGATCGATGGCGTTCTGTCTCTGGTGGGAGAAGGTATCGTAGTATCCCTGCGTGATGTTCATATCCTCCGCAGGATAGATGGCGAACTCATAGCCTTCCTCGTTTACGACCTCGTCAAATTCGAACGACCAGAGCTGCTCATAGCCTTCCTCGCCGAGGGGACGGAGGGTAATGGCGGTGCCGTCTTTGCCTTCTTCATTGGAAAGAGCCAGGGTAGGATCCTTTGCGTACAGCAGATACCAGCCTTTGTCGGCAGTACCGGCGTATTGCAGAATAAACTCGCCGGCGTAGTAAGAATTTGCGCTGAACAGTGCCGCATTTTTCAGATAATTGAAGCCGAGCAGACGACCGTAGCCGCCCTTCGATGCGGAGGAATAGAGGCGGTATGTGCCGTTCTCCGTCTGTTCGACGCGGAATTTCTGCGAAATATCGTCGGTGCGCGCCCACGTCGTGACCTTTACACCCTCGTAATCCTGATTCGCGCCGTCCACGAATACGTTGAGGCAGCGTTTTTCGCCGGATACGGTGATGGTGTACTTGCCGTCGGGCAGAGATTTGATCGTGGTGTATTCCTGCGATTTGATGTAGGCATCCACTTCCTTCGTGTTTTCGTTCCAGAGAAGGAACTGCACGTCGCGGTAGTTGAGCAGACCCTCCTGCACGAGGTCGAAGGAAAGCGTCTGTGCGGAGCCCTTACATGTGGTATCCAGCGTTCGGTACATCATCAAAGCTGCCTGACCGCGGGTTACTTTGCTTGTGGGAACGGTGCAGATGCCGATATTTTGACCGATCAGAATGGTGTCCGCCAAAGAATAGCTGTTGACCTCGGAGATGTAGCCGAGTGCATTCAGCATATATTTCATGAACACGGCTGTGGGCAGAGAGTCGTCGGGCGAGAACAGCTCTCCGTCCGCGGTGATGATGCCCTTGTGTACAAAGTAGCCGACATACGGGCTTCCCCAATCGGGAACGTCGGTAAATGGATGCGGATAGTTGTTTTGCAGAGCCTCGGATTCCTCACCGAGAAGTCTTATGACCATGATGATGCATTCCAGATTGGTGAGAGGACGCTCCAGCGCGAAATTGATGACACCGTCCACGGTGCCGACGCCGCTCATGAGGCCGAGGTAGTAGAGCCTTTCGGCGGCCTGTTCTTCCGTAATATCGGGGTTGACTTTCAGTACAGAGTCAACGGATGCAGCTTTGGCGGTGTTTCCCGCAAGCAGTGCATCTGCGGCAGTGACCGGCTGTATGAGGAAAAGCGCGATAAGCAGCATACAGACGGCAGAGTGCAGTTTTCGCATGTGAAAGTACGCTCCTGAAAAATAAGTAATCGGGTGAGTTGCCCGAGAGCGAATGCGGAAAGAAGTCCACATTCCTCTTTATTATACCACATTTGAGAGAAAAAATCAACTGTTTTTTGCACTGTGCCCATTTTGCGGCAGAGAACACAAAAAGACTGCCGTTTCCGGCAGTCTTTCGTTTTTTATTCCTCTACGGTGCGGATCGTTTTGATGACCTGATTGACAAGCGGTCTGTCATCGGAGTTCGTTTTCGTCGATGCGATGGCATCCACAACCTCCATGCCCTCCACTACGCGGCCGAAGGCGGCGTACTGACCGTCCAGATACGTTGAATCGGCATGCACGATGAAGAACTGCGAGCTTGCGCTGTCATAGCTGCGGGAGCGCGCCATGGAGATGACACCGCGCACGTGCGAGATGTTGTTCTGTACGCCGTTCACGAGAAATTCTCCCTTAATATTTTTGCCGGAACCGCCCATGCACGTGCCGGTCGGATCGCCGCCCTGGATCATGAAGTTCTCAATAACGCGATGGAAAATAAGACCGTCGTAAAAGCCTTCGTCGGCCAGCTTTGTAAAGTTCTCCACCGTGATCGGTGCCACGTCGGGATACAGCTCGAGGCGGATAACACCGCCGTTTTCCATAGTGATTTCAACCACAACAGGTTCCCCGTTATCTCCGCTGCCGCCTGTGCAGCCTGCAAAGCAGATACTAACCATGACAAGGGACAGAAGAAGGGTAATGATTCTCTTCATGCGGAAATAAACTTCCTTTCTTGAAATTCTTGAATCTCAGCGATTTTCGCTTTTATCATTATACCTCATTCCGCGCCGTATGTCAAATGATTTTTGAATTTCGGCGGATTCCGTTTGAAAAAACGCCGCTTTGCATATACTGTGAACAGAAAAAAACGGGAGGCGACGGATGAAAACGGAAACATGGGTGAGGCTTGCGGCAATCGGAATCTGCACCGCATTTGCGGCGGCGGCGGTGTATGTCGTGATCCGTTCTTTTTTGGGGATTTTACTGCCGTTTGGGCTTGCGGCACTTGTTGCGTCCGTATTGCGGCCTGCCGCCGCCTTTTTGCAAAAGCGCTTCCGCCTGCCCGAGAAGCTCGGCGGCACGGTGCTCATCCTCGGTGCGGTCACTGCGCTTTCGTGGGGGATTGTTGCGCTTGGGAAATTTTTGTACGGGGCGGCAAGAGATCTGATCGCCGCGCTCCCCGATATGCTCAACGATGCGGACAATCCGCTCAGACGGCTTACGGATCTCATTGAAAAAATCGGCGGTACGAGGGAAAATGCGGGCGATCTCGAAGCGCTGTACGGGATGCTCTCCGGCATGATTGAGAATGCGATCGGCGAGGCAAGCACCGCGCTTACTTCGGGCGCAACGGCGGTCATTATGCGCCTGCCGCACGTGATCCTCTCCGTAGTCGTCGGTGTGATCGCGCTGTTTTACCTCTTTTTCGACCGTGCGGCGATCCGCCGACAGCTGCGCTTCTTTCTCAGCGAAAAGACGCTTGCAAAGCTCGGCGGATTTTTTGCAAGGATGCGTGCCGCTGTGGGAGGCTGTGCACGGGCGTATCTTGCGCTTATGTTTCTGACGTATGCGGAGCTGCTTGCGGGATTTCTTCTTTTGAATATTGCCCGTCCTGCCGTCATCGCCGCCATCGTCGCGGTTGTCGATTTTCTGCCCGTGTTCGGCGTCGGTACCGTCCTTGTTCCGTGGAGTATTTTCGCCTTCCTCGGCGGAGACGTGTTCCGCGGCGTGGGACTTCTTGTCCTGTTCGGTGTGATGTATGTCGTCCGCCAGTTTGTGGAGCCGCGCCTGCTCGGCTCCACGATCGGCATCCATCCGCTCTTTACGCTGTTCGCTTTTTTTGCCGGACTGTCTTTGTTCGGCGTCTGGGGACTGATTATCGCACCGATCCTCCTTTACGGCGCGAAAGCGGTTGTCGCCTCTCTTTCGGAGGAGCGCGGCGAGGGCGGATGAAAAATTCTTTAACGATTTGCAAATCGTTTATACCCACGTCAAAAAGATCGTGTATACTGTAAATACTAAAAAGGGGGCGATACGTATGCAGAAAACGGAAATGCCGACGCTTGGAGAGATGAATTTGACCGTATCGGGGCATCCTTCACCGCTGTCGGATGTGATGAAGGAATTTCGCACGCAGATGCACCTGTACGCGGCAGGCATCCGCACCGTTGTCATGAAGCTGGAGACGCTTGATGAGGAATTTCACGCCAAATACGACTATAACCCGATCCACCATATCGAATCCCGCCTGAAGGAGCCTAGGTCCATTTTCGATAAAATGAACCGCCTCGGTATCTCCGCCACGATTGAGGAGATGAAAAAATCGCTCACCGACATCGCAGGCGTGCGCGTCATCTGCAATTACATAAGCGATACGGAGACGGTCGCGCAGCTGCTTCTCAAGCAGGACGACGTCGAGCTGATCCGCAAATCGAACTACATCACCCAGCCGAAGGAAAGCGGATACCGGTCTTTGCACCTTGTCGTCAGCGTGCCGGTGTATCTTTCCGAGCGGACGGAGCGAGTCCCCGTCGAGGTGCAGATCCGCACGATTGCCATGGACTGCTGGGCGAGTCTTGAACACCATCTCAGATACAAAGCGGCGGGGGAAATTCCCGAAGAGCTTCGTTACCGGCTGAAGATCTGCGCGATGGCGATTTCCGAGGTGGATGCGGAGATGCAGGAGATCAAACGCGCCATGGATCGGCAGACGCGCTGACGAGCTCCGCAAGAGATTTTTCATATGATTCGGGACGGTGTGCGTCAATGGACGTGTGCCGCCCCTTTTCTCCGATTTCAAGCACCGTGCCGACGTGCGTGTAGCCGAAAAGGGCAGGCGGCAGATGCGTCACGGCATCATCGATATTGCGCACGACAGTAAACGTCTGCCATCTCTCCTTCGGCCAGAGCGTGCCCGGCAGCCGCCACAGCACCCTCGGTGCACCGAAGCCGAAGCCGAGCAGATTTTTCCGCCGTTCGGGAAAATTGAACCATATGTATTCGTGGCAGAGGACGGCGAGCGCGCCGCCGTGGCTGTATCCCGAGACGGTGATGCGCGTCTCCTTTGCTTCTGCGAGGACTTGTGCAATATACGGCTCCGCGCTTTTCCATACGCGCAAAAATCCGCGGTGGCACATCCAGCGGTGCGGCATATCGCGGTAGGGAAAGGCAGGGAAATCGAGATTGTTTTCCCAGTCGGTCGTACCGCTGCTCGCCTGAAAGAGGATGTAGAGCGTGCCGTTTTGTCGGTGAAAAGCAAAACTGGCGTCATTTTCAACGTGAACGTACCGTGCGTGCAGCGTCTTAGAGAAGAGTTCGGAAAGATTCATGGCGGCTCCCCCTCAAAAAATCGGATACAAGCGAAATCCGTTCGAAATAATTGTGCTTTGTGCGCGGATTCTGTCTTGACATCCGAGGAAGTTTGTGCTATTATATAATAGTATTGTGAGTAGTATGCGCGAATGTGCAGTCACAAATCTTACATAACGGAGTGTGCAGAATGGAAACCAAGAGAAATCTCAAATACTTTACATCGAAAGGACTGTCGCCTCTTACGATTGCCGGTTGGGTTGTAATCGTGCTTGGCGTTGTACTTATGGCGATCGGCGGACGCAGTCTGCGCCTTTACTCGATTCTCGGCATTATTGTCGGTATCGGTATGCTGATTTTCGCCGGCAGCGGCAAGGCAAGCGGCGACGATATTGAATATCAGGCAGGCGAAAAGGTCAAGGATATGATTGAATACGGTATGAAGCGCTTTGAGCTGTTTGAAAAGCACCTCAAGTATCTCCAGCCGCTGACGCTTCGCGGATATGAGTTCAACGACGAGGTCTATTACAAAAAAGGCTCCGACGGCAGAAACCGTACAAGCGTGTATTCCGCGGCAGTGCTCTTCTTCACCGGTGAGCGCATTGACATTCACCACAAGCGCTTCTCTTTCGTGGATGAGGCAGTCGATGAGGAGCTCGGCGGAAAGTACAAGTATATCGAGCTCGACCATGCGGAGGTGCAGTCCTTCCCGTTTGAGCGTCAGATCGGTAACCGTCTGTATAAGTTCACCGACTATCACTTCGTGCTGATCGGCAAGGACGGCAATGAGGTCTTTAACATTTCCGTTGATTACGGCGCAGATATTGATAAGGCTTGCTCCGACATCAACCGTATCATCGACATCCGCACCAAGGCGCACTACGAGAAGCTCGCACGCGTTGAGGCGGATCGCAAGGCAAGACTGGAGGCGGCAGCGGCTGAGGCTGCGGCAGCCGAAGCTGCAAACGCATAAGAACAGAGGAGATGTGCGAAAGCACGTCTCCTTTTTTGTGCGGATTTAAGGCGTTTGCCGAAAAGAAAAATCCCCTCCTGTGCAGTATATGCGGAGAGGGGATTTGTGTGAGAGGACGGCACGGTGTTTGGCGATCGCCGAAAAAACGGCGCATTTGTACGGGCGATGACCTTTTAAGGATAGCGAAAACGAATCCGTCCCTACGGTGGGAGATACACTTCTATCCCTCCGCAGAAAAGCGATTCACCGGGAAAAGGCAGAGACGGATGTCCCTGCCTTTGGTGTTATTTGGCTGTTTCGGAGAGCTTTCGGACAATATCCCGGAAGCGATCGGTGCTTCGGATGCTGTCATACCGCTTGTGCTTCAAATGCTCCAGCATATAAAAGCTCTGCGTATGCTCCGTCAGCTCGTGAAAATCCTTGCTGATTTCGGGATAGACAAGCTGATCAACTAAGATCGAGGTGTAGTGCTTGCCGCGATCCTCGGTATACGCTTTGTCGTATGCGAGGGTATGCACACACATTTTTTCCAGGGAGGCAAGGGCGTCCTCCTCTCTGCCGAGAGAGATTTCGTATGTGGAGATGAGCCAGTGGTTATCCGAAAGCCGACAGTGATGAAACAAAAGATCTTCTCCGTATATCATGCGGTACAGCGCGCCGGCTGTTTTGAGAATTTCAATCTTTCTCTCCCATGTGGAACGATCATTCGGGAGATCCTCATGCAGCGCCAACCGCTCTATCGCCGTGCCCAGAGAATCTGTCAGCTTATCGATTTCATCCTGAATGTACCACTGTGTTTTTCCGTCCCCGATGCCGCTGGACAGCGCAAGTTCCCGGCGGTATTTCATCGGCGTGAGAAGGTTCGCTGCTTCGCGTGCTTTGTCCGCGCGGTTCGTTTTGCTGTAAATTGCAATCAACGTTGTGATCACATCATAGCGGATGCTCTCGTCACTGCAATCGCCGATCACCGAACGGCAGAGTGTCTCCGCCTCCGTAAGGAGTGCATCGTCTTTCGTTTCCTCCCACAAAATGTAGAGAGACGTGGCGAGATCCGCTTTGATTTCCGCATCATTGGGAAAGCGTGCATGGGCATTTCTGGCAAAGGATACCTGTTCCTCCGCGGTGCCGACTTCCGAAAGGCGTGCCATCTCTTTTTTGATATTTGAAAGCTCTTTTTCTCTTTCGGAGAGCTTGTATCCGAGCAGCTCATCCGTGCTGACGGAAAAGAAATCGGCAAGGGCGAAAAGCAGCTCGATGTCGGGGTATCCGTTTTCCGATTCCCAACGGGAGATCGCCTGCGGTGTTACGCCGAGGGCTGCGGCAAGTGTTTCCTGCGTAATACTGTTTTCCAAACGCAATTTTTTGATAATCGCGCCGATTTTGATAATCATACCGTACCTCCAAAAATGAATTTTGTAAGCTTACGGTTTTATTATATCATAATCCGCATGCAAATCAATGATAAATCCGTTGTTGCGGAGGTAAAGGGACTCTTTACAAAGCCGCCCCTTTCTCTCTACCATCGGTAGAATGATTAGAAATCTGTCGAATCAGTCTTGACAGGGAGTGATTCGATGTGTATCATATAAGTGTGATCACAAATCAATACCGTGGCTGAAAGGAGACGGAAATGACGTATTTGGAAATCGATAAAGCGATTGTGGATATTACGCGCCGGATGTGCGCGGAGTGCAAAGACAGGCTGGACGGGATCCCAAAGGAGAACACGACCGAGCGGAAAGCGGTGCAGCTGGAATACGGGATGTACACGTTCTGCGGCAACGCGGGCGTGCTGTTTAACACCGTAGGCGAAAGGGAGGGCGGACTGAAAAAGAGACGTGTGTTTTTTCAGAATGTACTGCCAAAATATCCGCGGCTGCGCAGTATACACGAACGCCTTGACGAGGAAGAAAAAATGCGGCTTCTTGCCGCTTGGCAGGCGGAGCTGTTCATCCGCGATCAGTGGCTGGGTGCGCAGCTCACCGATCTTGCCGATGCCGAGACGGTAGGGGATGCGAAAAGCGTATTTGAACTGAAAATCAAAATCGGTGCGGTGCAAAATATGTTCGCCGCGTGGGAAGCGTGGCGGTGCGAAAACGGTGTGTATCCGCATCCGGTTGAGGAGGGGGAAGCATGAGCGATTCTGGATTTTATATGACGGCTATTCAAAAGATAAACGCGGAGACGGCACGGCTTGACGCCTTTTGTGAGGCACTGGATAAGAATCCTGCGGAGAAGAAACAGCAGATCGCCGAGTACAAACGCGCCAAATACAGATATGCCGGGGTGACGAATCTTTGGTACGCGGTTTACAACGCATACAGAATAAGAGCGCGGACTGCCGCTACCCATTATCTGCCCAAGTGGGTGGATGCAGTGTTTGTGCGCAATTCCGCATACGTTTTGCTGTATGAGAACGCGCCCGATGACGAAAAGCCGGACTATGCGCTGTACTACGGTGCATCGGCTCTTGCAGAGGAGAAGATCGCGGATCTTTCGGGCAAGCTCTCCCTTGCCACCGACTGGGAGAAAATCGAGCTTGAGGAACGGCTCGGCGGACTCCGCTTTGCGAAGGAATGTCTGGATGAGGCGTGGAAAAGACGGAAGGATGGGATCGGATGAAGGAAAAACTCGCTCTGCTGAAGCTCCTCGCCGATGAAACGAGGCTGGAAATTCTGAACATCCTTTTGCGCGAGGATTCCTATGTCGAAAAGATCGCCTGCGAGCTTTCTCTCACACCTGCGACGATCTGCTACCACCTCAAAAAAATGGAGTCGGCAGGCGTGGTCAACTGTGCGCGCTCGCAGTTTTATATGATTTATTCTCTGAATCGGGCGATTTTTGACAAGCCGCTGTACGAGCTCATCAAAAAGGACGATCCCATCGTGGATACAGAGGCGAAATACAGAAAAGAAGTGCTCTCGCACTTCTTCAAATATGGAAAACTGACGCATCTGCCCACGCAGAGAAAAAAACGGGAGATCGTTCTTTCCGAGATTGCAGGACAGTTTGAGCGCGGTCGGGGATACAGCGAGACGGAGGTCAACGAGATCATCCACGCGTTCCATGACGATCACTGCACCGTCCGCCGCGAGATGATCGCCTGCGGACTGATGGCGCGGGAGAAAGAAACGTATTGGGTGATATAAAACGTGAAACGGATCACAATTTCGGAAAAGATACAGTGCTACCGCCGTGAGCATCATCTGACGCAGAAGGAGTTTGGAGAGATTTTGGGCGTCTCGCCGCAGGCAGTCTCCAAATGGGAGCGGTGCGAATGTTATCCCGACATCACCTTTCTGCCGGATATTGCAAGACTTCTCTCGTGTAATATAAACGACTTTTTTGACTGACCGGCAAAAAATACAAAAAGGCAGGGACGAATGCTTCGTGCTCTTAAGGACAGTTTTTGAAAGTTAGCAAAATATGTGAACCTACCGACAGGAGGACAGAGGATGCTTTGCGTTCGCTATCCTCCTTGTATATAGCGCGGAAAGTAAAAAAGCCTTCCTCCGGGAGGAAGGTGGCACGCGATAGCGTGACGGAAGGAGCCCGCGTGACTTTAGGCTTGTGCTGACTTTATTCTAACGCATTCTCCCTCAGTCGCCTACGGCGCCGGCTCCCTCC
>JAZNHT010000049.1:0-5845 GCA_045577175.1 Eubacteriales bacterium
AGTGGTATGTTGGCGTGCAATTACAGATAAGAGAACGCTATGAGGTGGGGAGTGCGGGAGATTTCCGTTTTCCGCGAAGCGGAAATTGCGCCTGCCTTATGGCGCAAAGGAAAGCTCAACCGAGGTGGACTTGTCCACCTCGACGTGGCAGGTGGTGTGGAGGCGCTCCGCGTTAAGCGCCTCCACGAAAGAAACTTCGCGAAAAGTAACTATGGGTGCAGGGGCAACGCCCCGCATTTTTGCAAGGTGTGCACTCCGCGCTACACACCTCCTGCGTTATCCTCCCCCCCAATTGTAAATTTTACAGAAAACCTTACAATGTGCGCAAATGTTCAAGATTTATTTATAAATACATGCTATAATGACTATAATTGCGATCTCTTTTCTCAAAATCTCAATGCAGGAGCGTACATATGATTGAAATCAGCCATCTGGTAAAACGGTACGGCACAAAATTCGCCTTGGACGACATCAGTTTTTCGGTCGGACGCGGCGAGATCGTCGGCTTCCTCGGTCCGAACGGCGCGGGAAAAAGCACGACGATGAATATCCTCACCGGCTACCTTTCCTCTACCTCGGGGGAGGCAAAGGTCGGCGGCATCGATATTCTCGAGGCACCGTACGAAGCAAAAAAACTGATCGGATTTCTTCCCGAGCAGCCGCCGCTTTACGTCGATATGAAGGTGGGGGAGTACCTCAATTTCGTCTACGATCTGAAGAAATGCACCTTAAACCGCGAGCGTCATCTCGCCGAGGTTATGGAGGTCACGAAGATCGCCGACGTGAAGGAACGCCTCATCAAAAATCTGTCTAAGGGATACAAGCAGCGTGTCGGCATCGCGCAGGCACTCGTCGGCAATCCGAAGGTGCTCATCTTTGACGAGCCGACGGTCGGTCTTGATCCGAAGCAGATCATCGAAATCAGAAACCTCATCCGCACGCTCGGACAGGATCATACCGTCATCCTTTCCTCGCACATTCTTTCCGAGGTGCAGGCGGTGGCGGATCGCATCGTCATCATCAATCAGGGCAAGATCGTTGCGGACGAAAAGACGGAGGACATCACCCGCGTGGTGGAGGACGGTCGCTTGTTCAGCGTGAAGATCTGCGGACCGCAGAGAGAGGTGCTCTCCGCCCTCAAGGAAATCCCCGGCGTCAAGCGCGCCGAGGCGGTCGGTGAAAGAGAGCTTGACAGCTTTACGTATCATATCGAAAGCGAACCCGGCGTCGATGTCAGAAAACCGCTGTTCTATGCACTCGCACAGCGCGGTTGGGCGATCCTCGGGCTTGAGGCGGTCGGTATGTCTCTGGAGGATGTGTTCATGAAGCTCATGGACGAAAACATCCGCAAGAAAAACACGAAAGGAAGACAGTAATTCATGCTTGCAATCTATAAGCGCGAGATGCGCGCGTACTTTACCACGCCGATCGGCTATATCTTCGTAGCCGTGTTTCTGGCGGTGTCCGGCTTCCTTTTCGGTATCACTACCCTGCAGAGCCAGACGTCGGACGTTTCCTCCTATTATCAGATTCTCATGTTTGCGTACATTGTCATCATTCCGCTTCTTACGATGAAGACGTTCTGCGAGGAGAGACGCACCCGCACCGAGCAGCTTCTGCTCACCGCGCCGGTCTCCCTTACGGGCATGGTGATGGCGAAATTCCTCTCTGCGCTGACTATGTTTGCCGCAACGCTTCTCGTCAGCACGGTGTATTTTATCCCCCTCGCGCAGTACGGTGAGATGAACTGGCCGCGTGCGCTCGGCTCGCTGCTTGCGATGTTCCTCATCGGTATGACGTTTATTGCGATCGGCATTTTTGTCTCCTCTCTGACGGAGAATCAGTTCGGCGCGTCCCTCGGTACGATCGGTATTTTGTTTGCGCTTCTGATCGTTGCCGCCGTCAATTCGCTGATTGATTCGTATGCGGTGCGCGTCGTCCTCAGCTGGATTTCCATCTACAGCCGCTACGGGTATTTCACCTACGGCATTTTTGACGTTGCCGCCGTGGTGTACTACGTTTCGATCTGTGTCGTGTTTTTGTTCCTTTCCGTTCGCGTCTTCGAGAAGAGACGCTGGGCGTGACGGGATGATCTCAGTGTGAAAGAAGGAGTCCCGACATGAACAAATTTTATACAGCAAAACGCTTCCGCTACGGAAGTGCCGCGACCGCGTTCACCTGCGCGTTTATCGCGGTTGTGATTATTTTCAACGTCGCATTTACGGCGATTGCCTCCAAATATATGTGGTACATCGATATGACGAAGGAGGAGGTCTTTACCCTCAGCGAGGCAGCAAAGGATCTTCTTGCCGACGTCGATGATCCGGTCAATATCTACTTTGCCAGTGAGCCGGACGAGCTGATGGAGGGTACGTACAGCCCGTACATGAAGTACATCTATACGACCGCACTCCAGCTTCAGAACGAGTTTGAAAACATCAATGTCGAGTGCAAGGATGTCGTCAAGCACCGCGCGTTCTTTGAGCCGTTCCGCACCACGGCGGCTACGAATATTCAGACGACCTCCGTTATCGTGGAGTCGGGCGGCGAGGTGCGCGTGTATACGTACAATGCGTTCTTTACCTACGACGAAACGACAGATCAGCTTTGGGCATACAACGGTGAGTACAAGCTCGTCTCCGGTATTTTGCAGGTCACGAGTGCGGAATTGCCGATTGTGTACTTCACGACGGAGCACGGCGAGGATCTCGGCGCGGATGCCAATGCGATCCACGCACTGTTTAAGGATAACGGCTTTGACGTGCGCACGATCAACCTCGCCCAGGAGGAGATCGATGACGACGCGCGTATCATTGTCGTCAACGATCCCGTGTACGATTTCATCGGCGCGGAGGCGGACAGCGAATTTTCCAACGAGATCGCCAAGCTGGACGCGTTTCTGGATCGCCTCGGCTGCCTGATCGTGTTCTCCAGCCCCGATAACGCCGGCAGACTTACGAATCTCTCCGAATTTCTTGAGGAGTGGGGCATCGCCTTCACCCCCGATACGTATGTGAAGGATATGGCGCATTCCGTGTCCACCGACGGCACCTCTGTTGTTGCCGCATACGATGCGGATACGCTCGGCGCGTCTCTCTACAAGGATATTACAAGCAATCTTGTCACGCCGCCGAAGACGATTTCCCGCTATACCACCCCGATTCAGATTCTTTGGGAGGAGGGCGGCGATCTTTCCGACTCGCGCTCGGTTTCCGCAGTTCTGAAGTCCTATGATACCGCCGTCACCGTCAAGGACGGTCAGGAGGTCGGCACGGGTGAGTACAATCTCATCACCGTTTCGCAGGAGCTTCGTCTGATGAACAACGATTACTATCCGTCCTACGTGATTGCAATCGGATCGGCGGATTTCGCCGCGGCGGAGTACCTTTTCAGCAACGCCTATGCGAACAACGATATTCTCTCCGCGATCATGCTCGGTGCCGGACGCGATAAGATTCTGGCGGATATTCCGTTCAAGGTCTTTGACAATACGGAGCTTACGATTACCACGGCACAGGCGAATAACTGGACGATCTCGTTTGTTGTTGTCCTGCCGCTGATGATCGCTGTCGCCGGCATTGTGGTCTGGGTTAGGAGAAAGCATTCATGATGGAAAAACAGAAGAAGCTGTTTGTCATTTTTGCCGCCGTTTTTGTTTTGCTTCTGGCGGTGTATTTCGCTTTCGTCCGTCCGCTTGTGAACGACTCGGGCGATTCCTCGACCTCTGTGAACGGACAAACCTTTATGTATCCGCATATCCCCCGTGCATCGATGCAGTCGGTGACGGTCACAAACGAGCACGGCACGTATGAATTTTACCGCGATGCGGACGGGAATTTCCAGATCCGCGATTTTGAGGGCACGCCGTACGATGCGACGCTGTTTTCCAGCCTCGTGACCTCTGCGGGCTACACGATTGCGAAAACGAAGGTTGTGGATAACGCGACGGATGAAAACCTGATCGAATACGGTCTCGACAATCCGCAGGCGACGTGGACGATCACAACCGTGACGGGCGAATCCTATACGGTCTATGTCGGATACGATCTGCTCACGGGCGGCGGCTATTATTGCATGATGGAGGGGGACGGCGGCATCTACGTCCTCAGCTCGGAGATCGCGCAGACGATATTTGCACCGATTGAGTCGCTTTGTTCCCCGGTCTTTGTTGCCGGAATCAGCCAGAACGATTATTACACCATAGATAATATCAGCCTGCTTGCCTACGGCGAGGAGCTTTGCAAAATCGGCGTGAAGGATGCGGCAGAGCAGAAGAATGCACAGGCGCTCGTGGAGTATAAAATGGTGTATCCCGAGGGGTATACCCCGAACGAAGCTCTCATTTCGGAGATGCTCTATACGTTTACGTCCGTCACGGGTACGTCTGTTCTGAAGCTCGGCCCCACGGCGGAGGATGCCGCGGCATACGGCCTTTCCGAGCCTGCCTTTACGGTCGGATTCACGTATATGAACGTGCCCGTGCTGATCTTCTTCAGCGAATTGCAGGAGAACGATACGTATAATGTCCAGTCCACGCTCTTTCCGCACATGATCGTTGCGGTGGATGCCGCGTCTGTGCCGTTTGTGAAAACGGATCTCCTTTCATGGGTGAAGAAGGCACCGTTCAATGACTGGATCATCACCCTTGCCGAGATCGAGGTCGTCGGCGCGGGTGCGGATGTGTGCTTCACGCTCACGCACGGCGTGGGGGAGGACGGCAACGCTACGCTTGACGTTGTTTCCAGCACCGGCAAGGTGATCCCGAACGCGGAGGTCAACAACTTCCGCCAGTTCTACAAGACGATGCTCACGATGGAGATCAAGGATGTAGTTCCGCTGACGGAGGAGGAGATCGCCGCCCTTGCAGTGGAGGAAAACTGCATTGTCACCGTGCGGCTGAAAACGCTTGCAGGCGTGGAGACGGTGTATAAGTTCTATCCCTATTCATCCACGGGACGGCGCGCACTGCTCACGGTGAACGGAAGCGGTGAGTTCTACGTCGAGACCGATCTGGCGAAGAAAATTGCGTCCGATGCGAACAAGGTCTTAAACGATCTGGACGTGGACGCCTACGCAAAAGACTGACAAACGAAAACGCGCCTTGCTTTATGCAGGGCGCGTGCATTTTACGGAGGAAATCATGGAAGAAAAGCGGATTCCGATTCTGTGGGAGGACGGCGAAATGCTGTTCGCTTTGAAGCCTTGCGGCATCGCGTCGCAGTCGCCCGGGATGCCCGAGCGTCTTGCCGCCGAGATCGGCGCGGAGACGGTGTATCCCGTGCACAGACTCGATAAGGAAGCGTCGGGCGTGATGGTGTACGCGAAAACGAAATCGGCGGCCGCCGCACTCTCCGCCGCCATCTCAAACGGAAAGATGGAGAAGGAATACCTTGCGATGGTGACGGGCACACCTGCCCCGTCGGGGGAGATGCGCGATCTTCTGTATCACGATCCGAGGCGGAACAAATCGTTCGTCGTTACCCGTGCGCGGCGCGGTGTGCGCGAGGCGATCCTCACCTATGAGGTGATCCGCACGGAGGGGGATCGCTCTCTCGTGAAGGTGCGGCTGGAGACAGGGCGCACGCACCAGATTCGCGTGCAGTTTGCTTCAAGAAAGCACCCGCTTGTGGGAGACAAACGCTACGGCTCAACGGTAGCGTGCAAAAACGTGATGCTGTTTTCGGCGTCGATCGGGTTTTGCCATCCGACAAAGGGTGAATCTATGACCGTTTCTCTGCCGCTTCCCGCGGGTGCGGTGTGGGATCGGTTTGCCAAAGTGAGGGATGAAGAGTGAAATGCTGTATTTTTGGTGCGGGGGACTATCACGGCGAACTGCGTGATCTTG
>JAZNHT010000050.1:0-8718 GCA_045577175.1 Eubacteriales bacterium
GAATCATGAAAGTTACAACAAAAATCCTCGCACTCGTCCTTGCCGCCCTTCTCGCATTCACTCTGTGCGCGTGTGAGCCGAATGCGGACACGCCCGACACCGACACCTCGGATGAAATCACGGAAACGGAGCCGGAGACTGAGCCGGATACCGAACCCGAAACCGAACCCGAAACCGAGCCCGTGACCGAACCCGAAACCGAAACCGAGCCCGAAACCGAGCCCGAAACCGAGCCCGAAACCGAGCCCGAAACCGAGCCCGAAACCGAGCCCGAAACCGAGCCCGAAACCGAGCCTGAGACCGAGCCCGAGACGGAGCCCGAAACCGGGCCCGTGACCGAGCCGGAGACCGAGCCGGAGACCGAGCCCGTGACCGAGCCGGAGGAGCCGACACCGGACAGCCCGATCGATGACAGCGCGGATGTTCTCGGCACAGTTGCCGGCAGACGGTACGAAAACGCCCTCATCGGCATAGGCTGTCTGCTCCCAAGCGGCTGGAGCTATTATTCCGAGGAGCAGATCCGTCTGATGAACAACGCGACCGCGGAGCTTGCCGGCGACACCTACCGCGCGCTTATGGAAAATGCAACGATTTTCTACGACATGCTTGCCGTGGACGGCGACGGGCTGAACAACATCAATATCAATCTGGAAAAGCTGAATGCCCTGCAAATTGCCGCGCTCAACATCAAGGAAAATTACAAAACATCCGCCGTCTATATGCGCGAAATGTACGAAAACATGGGGTACACGGATTTCACTTACAAGATTGTGAATGTACGACTGGACGGAAAGAGCGTCCCCGCCATGCAGATTTCGGCACAGATCAGCGGCATCCGCATGTACCAGCTCGTGCTCACCTTGAAATGCAACGGCTATCTTGCCAACATCGCCGTCACCTCCTATGTAGAAGACACGACGGAAGAAATTCTCGCAACCTTCTATAAAATCGACTGATCCGCACGCGCCCCGTCTTGTACATATCGGCTGAATACGTAAATCCCTCTTGCAAATGCAGGAGGGATTTGTTATAATGAAAAAACTGCCGTTTTCGCGGCAGTTTTCCTTTATTACAGCAGTTTCGCTTTGGCAAACGCCGCAGCCAGCATCTCCTTCGGCACGTCCGCGCTGAAATAGTGCTTGTCTCCGACGGGCAGAATCACCGCGCCGCCGTCTTTTTCAACCGGCATATCCTCACCGGCGATCTCCGTTTTGTAGGTGAACTCGCCGTCAAACGGCACGGACAGCCTGCCCTCGCCCGTTTTGTGCCAGAGCACGGCGTAAGACTTGCCTGCTCTCTCAAACACAAACACGGATACGGCATCCGCCGCGCCCTGCACGCAATTGTACGGGACGAGCTCGTACTCACCCTGCTCGTTCACAAGCAGCGTGTGCTCCTGCGCGGTGTCCTTGAGCATCTCCTTCTGCTCTGCCGTCAGCCAATTCTTACGGCGGACATCCTCCCAGCGGCGCATGACCTCAAAGCAGTCCTCCGTGCGCGGATTATCCGTATACATCTGCCAGCCGCGGAACATGACCGTCGTCGGGCAATCCCATGCAGCAGCACGGCTCGTACCGTACTCGTACATATCGGGCATCGTCTCCGTATTGAACAGCCACCATCCGAAGTTCAGACGGGTGAAATCCTTCGCGATCTCGGGTGCCTCGGCGCACGGAAATTCGGCGATCTTCTCCTTGAATACGGGCATCTGGAAATAGTCGAACGCGTTTGCGCCGCTCATGACGTGCCAGCTGAAATGTGCCTTTGCCGCACCCTCGACAAACAGCGGTAACGGCTTGCATTTCTGATACACGCGGTACTGCGCCAGCGGGATGTATATCTCATACGGCACATTCGCACCCTCCGCACCGTCGAGGTACAGATACTCAAATCCTGCTGCATACCCTTCCGCGATCTGCTCTGCAAGCTCGTCCATAAAGGAGGAGTTCTGATCGAGATACAGGCTGCACGCGCAGTACTCGCTCACGTCAAGCAGTCCGCCGATCGTGCCGAGCTTATGCTCCTGAATCTCCGTTTCATAGTGACCGCGCACGCATCCCGTAAAGCAGTACGGCGGCTCCGTCGTGTAGGATTCGTAATAAATACCCTCGCCCTCAAAGTTGAGCACGCGGCATTTTTCATCCATCACACAGCCGATCGGATTCTGCTCGACGTACACCGTCGTGTCATCCTTGGAAAGGGGCTTTGCCAGCGTAAAATGGCGCGTCAGGCGGATGCGGTGGTCGATTTTCGGCGTGACGTGATAGGAATTGATGCCGATATGCGTCGGAAGCACGTGAAGCCCGGGGGTAATGCCTGCCGCTTTGATCTTGTCAAGCATGACCTTCACGTCCGCGGCACCGTTCGGGTAATGCTCGTTGTACGTATAGTCACCGGTCTTTCCGTAATTGCGCCACGACTGCCACAAAGATGGGTAATACAGCGTCATCATTGTAAGACCCATCTTTTTAGCGTACTTGATATATTCATCTACCGTCTCGGGATAGCAGTTCGGCACCCAATACATGGAGCGGTTGATCTTCTCCCCACGGCGGGACTTGACACCGCGCGGCAGGTCAAAATCCTCCTCCAGCGAATCAATGGCATCGAGCAGATCGTCCTTCGGGCACACAATCAGCGCAGCGGGGACGTTCTTCAGCTGCACCTCAGCGAGCGTATCCGCGGTCAGCACACGGTAATCCTTGCGTTTTTCGGAATCAATCCGTGCGAACGGATGCGCGGCAAGGACGTTGACGGCAACCTCGTCATCCCACATGACGTTCAGCCATGCGCCGAAATTCTCGCGGTGCTTGACAGGCAGCTGGATGAGTCGGAACTCAGTGACCGGCGGCGGTGTCATCGACAGTGATTCAAAATGGACATCGTGATCGTAAATGAAATCGACAAGTTCAAATGCGATGTACATCGGCGCGATTTTGACCGAAACGACCGCCTCCCAGCCGATGATTTCAAAACCGACGATCAGCTTATCGCCATCCATGCGGACGCGGTTTGCACAGAAAGTCGTGCGCTTGTTCGGATACGCGAGCTTGATCTCGTTATTGAACGGACGCGGCTCGGTAAGCGTGAAAAACGGCATCTCCTCGTAGTTATCAAGGCACTCCTGCCCGTTTTTCTTGCAGATCAGGCTTGTCGCCACGCAGTCCTCGCGCAGGGTGAGCCGAAACTGCTCGTTTTCCAGAATGATGCTTGCCATAAACAAACTCCTTTCGGACACTGAATACGTTTGAAAACGGAAAAATTTGCTCCGTTTTCACCATGGTAACACATCCCCAAACGGATGTCAAGCACAATTTTACATCATGCAAAATAAACTTACGATTGTGCAAAAAGGCACCCCGTAGGGTGCCTTTTGAATCAGACTACGCGCATAATCTTGCGGATGTATGCGATTGCGTCCATAATATCGATCTTCTGCTGGGGACCGGAAATCTCGCGCTCGATGATGTACGGTCCGGGATAATTGTAGTCCTCCAGCGCACGGAAAATCGATCCGAAATCGACGATTCCCTCACCGATGCGAACCTGCGCACCGAGCTCCTTGCCGTCCGTCGGATAGAAGCCGTCCTTGATGTGCGTGTTGCGGACGTACTTGCCGAAGATGCGGACGGAATCGGTCGGATTGCCCTTGCCGTAAAGCATGATGTTCGCCGTATCGAAGTTGATGAAGGCGTTGTCCACGCCGAGATCCTCAATCGTGCGGAGCATCGTAACCGGCGTCTCCTGACCGGTCTCAAAGAGGAAGTTCTGCCCTCTCTTCCCGAGATCCTTACAAAGCCAGCGGATCGCGGCGACAAGCTCCTTATAGTTGGTATCGCTCGGATTTTCCGGAATAAAGCCGACGTGCGTGGCGATGTCCTTGACACCGATTTTCTCCGCAAACAGCGAGCCCTCGATAAGCTCCTTCAGACGGTGCGCACGGTATGCACGGGGCACAAGACCGATCGTATCGGGACCGGCGGTAAAGTTCCACTCGCACGGACCGGTCCAGCCCGTCCACAGGCAGGTGACCTCAAAGCCGACCTTAGCGGATGCGTCATTGATCTTCTTTGCGTTTTCGTCCGTATAGAGCGTCGGATCCCACACGGTGATCTGACAGCAGTCCAGCCCGATCTCCTTCAGTTCCGCAAACTTCTCTTCGAAGTCCAGCGTATTGTCTCTCCATATGACACATGCACCGAGTTTTTTCATACTACTATCCTCCTTAAATATCTACGACAGCGCCGCCTTTTGCGACACTCTCTTTCAGCTTTTCCACAAGAGCCACCGACTGCATCGCACTCTCGGGCGGATTTGTCGTATTCTCCGTCTCGCCGAGCACTACGCTTGCAAAATACCGTGCCTGCTCCGCCATATAGTTCGGTGCGGGACACTCCAGATCATACGGCTCGCCCTCACTTGGGAACACGCGCGGCTTCGGCATGGACGACGAGCGAATGATTGTCGCTTTCTCAGCCGTCACGTGGATTGCGTAGGTGAAGGAGAACGTCTTGCTCTCCGCCCAGCTTCCGCCGACGGACACGAGCATACCGTCCGCGTACTGCATAACGGCGTGCGTGATCTGCCCCTTCATCTCGTGATCCACCGCAAAGCCGGATACCTTCTCCGGCTCGCCGAACAAAAAGCGGATCATGTCGTAGTCATGGATGCTCATGTCATGCATCTCACCGCCCGAACGGTTGTAATCATGGAACCAGCCCTCAAACGCCCAGCGCGGCATAGAGCTGTATCTTTCACAGCGCACGCTCAGAATTTTTCCCGCCTTGCCGCTGTCCAGAAAATCCTTGATCGCCAGATAGGCGGAATCAAAGCGCAAGCACTGCCCGATCATGAGCTTTTTCCCGCTTTCACGGGCGACCGCGATCATCTCCTCGCAATCCGCGGAGGTGAGTGCCATCGGCTTTTCGCACTGCACGTGCTTCCCTGCCTTCAGTGCACGAATTGTGTACTCCTTATGAAGATACGTCGGCAAGCAAATATCGACCGTATCAAACTCCTCTTTGGCGAGCATATCCTCAAAATCAGTGTAGAGGTGATACGCGGAGAGATTCTCCCCGGACGATGCGCCTGTGTTGATCGTTACAGCCTTATGAAACTGATTCTCATCAATATCGCACAGTGCAACGAGCTTGACCGGTGCGCCCTCTGCCATCAGCCGCTCGTATGCGCTTCTGTGCGAGCGCGCGATACCGCCGTAGCCGAGAATGGCAACTCTGTTTTCCTTCATAATTTCCGCTCCTTATATTGAAATTGGGTATTGCAAATCTGTTATAATAATGATACAATAAATCCAGACAAAAAAACATATCTTTTTTTGCGGTTCAATTGTATTTTTGTCCGATATTTTTCCGAAAGGAACACCGTATGGAATACATATTCGTCCGACTTGAGGATCTTTTGCGCGTAAGACAGCTGATTACATGCTTTACGCAGTCTAAGTCTGCCGATTTCTGCGGAACGACGGACTGCCACGATTTTTGGGAAATGGTCTATCTGCGAGACGGACATATGCTCTACTGCGAGGAAGATCGGCAGGGGGAGATGCAGCCGGGAGACGTGATTTTTCACGCCCCGAATGTGCCGCATTCGCTATCCGGCAACGGCGAAGACCCGTTTTCGTTTTTCATTATCACGTTTGTCTGTAACTCACCGGCGATGACTGCGCTCGGCGGCAAAAAAATCCACCTGCCGGAGGTCTTGCAAAATGTGGTCGAACAGCTCATTGAAGAACGCAAAATGAGCTATGCGGACATATTTATGCCGCTGACCACTCTGCATGATGCACCGCTCGGTGCCCAACAGATGCTCGGACTGTATCTGGAGCAGCTTCTGATCGGTATTCTTCGTATGCAGGAAAAGGAATCCCAAACCATTCTGTACACGACACGCGAGGAGCTCGATGCCAAGCTCGCTGCCGAAGTCCGCGCGTATCTGGAGGAGCATCTGTACGATCCCGTGGATATGAAGTTTTTGTGCGAGAAATTCCACTACGGAAAGAGCCGATTGAGCGAGATATTCCGCCGCGCCTACGGTGACAGCGTGATGCATTGGTATCTCGTGCAGAGAATCGAAGCGGCGGGACAGGCGATCCTTTGCGGCGAGGGCAGTATTGCCGAAATTTCCGCACGGCTGCAATTTGACTCGCCGCAGTACTTCTCCCGTATTTTCAAAAAACACATGGGCGTATCCCCCAGGGAATACCGAAGCGTGAAGCGGTAAGCGACTGCGAAACAGTTTCGCTCACGTCCCGTTGACTTTTCCGCCCGTTTCTTTTATAATGCTTCTGTAATCTGTATACAGGAGCCCCTTATGGATAAATTTGACACCCCACAGTATAAGCGGTCGCGTGCCGCCTACATAACGCAGTGCACGGCGGAGTATTTCATCAGCCTGCTCATTGCGGATGCGTATCTCGCGACACTGCTCTCGTCAATGGGCATTGACGATGCCTTGGTCGGCATTATTTCTTCCTTTGTGTCGCTGGCGTTTGTGTTCCAGCTCGCCACGATTCTGCTTGTGCGCGTGCGGCTGAGCACGAAAACGCTCGTTACGTTTTTTGAGACAGTCAGCGCGGTCTTTTTCCTGTTTATGTATCTGATCCCGTTTTTACCGATCGGCAAGACAGGTAAAACGGTACTCGCCATGCTCAGCATTCTCTTTGCGTATCTGGCGAAGTATCTGGTGCAGTCGCTTTTGTTCAAATGGGGCAGCTCGTTCGTTCATCCGGAAAAGCGCGCGCGCTTCTCCGCGACGAAGGAGATCATCTCCCTCTTTTTGGGTATGTTTTACACGGCAGGTGTCGGGTATGCCGTCGATCATTACGAAGCGGCAGGCAACCAAAGCGGTGCGTTCCTCTTTATCGCTGCGGCGATTCTTGCGCTCACCGTTTTGAATTTTCTCTCCCTCTACCTCATGCAGAGAGAGGACGCCTCGGAGCACGAGGGCGACCGTATGCCCCTCTCCGTCGTTCTCAAAAATACGCTCGGACACAAGCCCTTCCGTAACGTAGTAATCCTCACGGTGCTTTATGACGTGGCACGGTACTTCACGATCGGCTTTATGGGCATCTACAAAACGAAGGATCTGATGCTGTCCGTCTTTCTCGTGCAGATCATCAACATCGCCGGCAGCTTCGCGCGCATGGCAGTCTCCCGCCCGATCGGGAAATATTCGGACAAGACATCCTTTGCAAACGGATACTGCCTCGGTCTGGTACTGCTCGCCGGCGCGTTCTTTATCAATATTTTCACCACGCGCACGACGTGGTTTTTCGTGATTGTATATACGATCCTCTTCAATTGCAGCAGTGCGGGCACGAATCAGAACTCATTCAACATCGTCTACAGCTATGTCGACCGGAAAAACATCACGCAGGCGATGTCCCTCCAGCGGTGCATCGGCGGTCTGTGCGGATTCGGCGCGTCCCTCCTCGGCGGCAAAATTCTTTCGCTGATCCAGGCAAACGGCAACCGCATCGGCGGCATCGCCGTCAACGCACAGCAGCTTCTCTCCGTAATCTCGTTTGCACTCACGCTTGCGGCGATCGTTTTTTTGAGAAAAACAATTGCAAAACAACCGATTTTGAAACAGTAGGAGACAGCTATGACAATGGAATCCCTTGCCCGCCTTGCGGGTGTCACGCGTTCCACCGTATCCAAAGCGTTCTCCGGCAGTTCGGAAATCTCCGATGAGACACGCGCTCGCATTTTTGCGCTGGCGCGGGAGCACGGAGTCTATGACAAATACTGCAAGCGCACCTCCAAAAAGCCGGTCATCGGCGTGATCTGCCCGGAATTTGAAGGCGGTCTGTATCCGCAGTGGCTCGTCTGGCTGCAAAAGGAAATCGCGGCACGGGGCGGCATCATGGTAGCGGCTGCGGACGGATTCAGCGTACAAGGCTGTGAGGAGCTGCTCGCATATTTCACCGAATGTATGAAGCCGGACGGCATCATCGTTTGCCGCAGGCTGGACACAAAAAAGCTCGCCACCCCGATCGTGACGATCGGCGAAAGCGAGGGTATGGACTGCGTATGTGTCTCGAAAACGGCTGCGTTTGCGGAAGCAATCCGCCATCTGAAGGAGAACGGACATACGTCGATTGCGTGCCTGACGGAAAAGCGAACGGAGATTACCATGCAGCACTTTCTTCGCGCCATGGCGGAAAACGGACTGGCTGCCGACGAGAAGCTGATTTTTGAAACCAACCTTCGCTTTGAGGAGGGCGGATACGACGCGATGGAAAAGCTGTTCGCCTCACAGATGCGTCCGTCTGCCGTATTCGCCGCGTACGATAACATGGCGTTCGGCGCAATGAAATGCATCACGGATCACGGATACTGCGTGCCTGAGGATTTCTCCGTAATTTCCATAGATGATGCCGTCACAAGCTCGTACATGAACGTACCGCTGACGTCAATCACCGTATACAACGAGGATCTTTGTCAGATCGTGGTGGACACGCTGTTTGACCGCATCCGCTTAGGCGACAGCACCCCACCGAAAAAAATCCGCGTATCCGGCACGCTGGTCCAGCGCGATTCCGTTGGAAAAGCACCGAAGAAATCATAACCACCGGCTTAGCCGGTGGTTTGCTCAGCCCTATAAGGGCCTGTTACCGGCAGGGCTGAAAGCCCTCTGAAACATTTGACACTTGCAAACTCGCTCTACCGCCACACATGCAGCTACTTTGCTGTGACG
>JAZNHT010000051.1:0-43102 GCA_045577175.1 Eubacteriales bacterium
AAGCTCTGTGCCGGGCGGTGCATTTGCCTGTTCCAAGGTGTTTGTTTTATTAACGTCTGACATAGGAATTGTTCTCCTTTCTTTAAGATTTATATTTTCACGCAGCTAAGGGACAGGCGCTGCGAAAAAATCTGTGTACGAAAATATGGGGTTTAGGAGTCATTTTCGTCACGAGGTTTTAAGCCACCCTCGCTGACGAAAGGGATTCTCTGTACGAAAATTTTGCGCGGTCATTTCGAAATGACAGTCATATATCATATCGAAATGAACACAGAATCGTATTGCTCATTTCGAAAGGATAGTCATTTGTCATTTCGAAGTGATAGTACATATATCATTTCAAAAGGATTGAGGGCGCTGTCGCTCCTTTCGAAATGACAGTCATATATCATTTCAAAGGGAGCATCATTTCAAAATAACTCATTTCGAAGGGATAATCATTTATCATTTTTAAAGGATTGTCCGCAGGGCATAATTCACCCACTGTCAAAAGGGGTAGGTTTACTCTCGTTTCTTGCTGATTCTATTTTGACGCGGGGAATTATGCCCTGCTAATCACGGCTCTCCGACCTCGTCTCCGAGCCGGGTCTATCTGACTTCGTCCTATAGAAACGGCTCGGCTCTCGAAAAGAGAGTCATAAATCATTTCAAAGTGACAGGCATTTATCATCTCAAAAGGATAGTTCTGGCACCTGCTACCGGAAGTCAGTGCTTGTCGTATTCGGCTTCCTGCAGCTTGTCATTCACTAAAGCGAATGACAACTTGCAGAGAGCCGAATAACGGTATCACGCAGGTGCAAATCCTCATTTCGAATGGATGGTCATATTCATTTCGAAGAGAGAATTATTTGTCATATCAAAAAGAGAGTTTGGGGTGGCGATATTCGGTTGTGAACAGAGGTTAGTACTTGGCTTCATCAGAGATTTTGAAAGGATTATCATCTCCGACTTACCGTGCGTATCCTCTTGCATTCAAGAGTACAGTAATACGGTGGTCAACCATATCTCTGTGACGCTACGCCGTGTGTTGGTATTTCAACCAATCCGGCCCTAAACGAAAGCCGTACGGCGGGGATTTTCATTCTGCAGTTTAGCGATTAAATCCCGGAAACAATTCGCTGCGCGAAATTCCCATAAAGGAGACGGTCGCGGGCCGTCTGAGCAATTTTATTTAACGACGGAACTCTCAAACATCGTGGGCACCTCATTCATTTTCATCACGAGCTTCGGCAGATACCCTTGCCGTCGGTGGTAGCTCATTTTCGTCAGGAAAATTCTCCGTCCACCGATTACGGAACTCTTTTTCTGTACCAAAATTCCTTTTTGGTATCATAGGTCCAATCAGCACTTGGAGAATGTCCCGTTGCATCAATTGAACTTTCCATAGAAATATCGCAACGAACGCATTTGCCCACTTTTGTTCCAATGCCTTCACAGGTTGCAGGCTTAGTTACAGTCCAAGAAGAACAGTAATGTCCGAGTGGGGGGGTGATTACGATTTGCTCCAAATCACACATCGAACAAGTTTCACGGCACTTACCCGAGCCTGTACAGGTCGATGCTGTTATCGTTGTTTTGTTACTCCAACTATGATAAGTATGATAATATAATACGTTTGTCAGAGAAGTGTTATAATTACCGATGGTTATTGTATTCCATTGTGTGGAGGTACCGCAATATATCGCTCGAGTGAGGGTGTTACCGCATTCGGCGAAAGCCCTGTTGCCAATCTTTGTTATGCTTGTTCCGTAGAAGATTACTTTTTTTACGTTATACACGTCGTTTGAAGAGTATGAAGAAAACATAAGGCATTGACCTTTGCAGTAAACGAGGGATACATACAAACGAATCCGGCAGAGGCTCTGAATCTTTCGAGAGGGCAGAAGCCGGAGACGGAGATACTTACAAGAGATGAGCAGGCACGTCTTATGCATGGCAGTTATGCTCACCGATACGGTGTATTTATCCGCTTGACGCTTTTTACGGGCGTTCGATTGGGTGAACTTCTCGGACTTCGGTGGGAAGACATTGATTTCATCGCCGGACGTATGTATATCCGACGGACACTGAATCGGTTGAACAAAACAAAAAAGCCCACCGTTCCCGGTGAGGCTTCTACTGAGATTGTTATCCAAACGCCCAAATCGCAGAATTCCATAAGAAGCATTCCTTTGCTGCCCGCTGTACTGGAGGATCTGCGTATGTGGAGAAATGTTCAAGGGCAGGATAAGACAGCGGCAGGAGATTTGTATCAAGAAAGCGGTTATCTCGTCACAAACGAATTCGGCGGATATGTGGAGCCGCGTACATTCCGAGATTATTATCTTCAGATCCTTGCCGCATCCGGACTGCGTCACTTCAAGTTTCATGCGCTCCGCCACACATTTGCCTCCCGAGCCTTGGAGCAGGGAATGGATTCTAAAACACTATCCGCAATCATGGGGCACTATTCGGTCAGCTTCACGCTGGATACATATGCGCACGTTCTTGATGATCATAAACAGGTTGGAATGGCGCTGATGGGAGATCTGTTTGAAATGCAGTTAACAGCCCCGGAGACAGTATCTTATCCAGTTCTCGTCACCACGTTTGATGATTATTCTGTGGAGATTGTCAGTTTGAATTATCCGGATTTGCATTATGCTGGCGGTAATATGGCGGAAGGCTTACAACTGATAAAAGAAAGCTTGCATGAGAAATCGCTGACGGAAGGGAATTGTGTGCCTGCACAGAGTGTGATTTCGCCGGTGTTGGAACAGAACCAAATGATACTGAATTTGAGTTTGTGAAACTCTTAGGGGTAACGATGGGGTAGAATGTCAAAAACTCCACGGGGTTTTTGTGCATGTTTTCACAAAAAGCAAAGAAAAACACCCGAAATCCTACGATTTCGGGTGTAAATTTGGTTGCGGGAGTGGGACTTGAAAGGCCCTTCCGAAAATATAGTCGCCTGACTCGCCTCGGTACACTCGGCTCGCCATGTTTCTTATTTTCGTGAATCACTTCAAAAAAACGCCGCACCGCGGCGTTTTTTCTCGTTCCCCCACTCCCTCCTCCGTCGGTCGTGGAAGGGAAGACCAAGCTCACAGTCGAAACAAAAGAAAACAGCCACCTTACGGTGACTGTTTCTTTTGTTTGGTTGCGGGAGTGGGACTTGAACCTCACGACCTCCGGGTTATGAGCCCGACGAGCTACCAACTGCTCTATCCCGCGATATTCGATTCAATCAAGAGATTGGTGCCGGAAACCGGGCTCGAACCGGTACGCGATTTTCATCACACAGGATTTTAAGTCCCGGGCGTCTGCCAATTCCGCCATTCCGGCATTGCGCCCGCCGTCCGTTCTCTTGAGTGCCTATATATTATAGCACATGACAGCGCGCATGTCAAGCCCTTTTTCAGAATATTTTCTGTCAGCTTTACGAAAGACAGAAAATCACCTTTACAAATCGGACAAATTGTGTTATGATATTATAGATACGGCAATTTTACAGCCGCAATCGACAAAACAGAAAGGAGTACCCGGCATGAAATTGATTCCGTATTTTGATTACGATATCAGCGGGCGCGAGAACGCCATGCCCGCCTTGCACGAGCTCGCTTCCGTCAGTACGGACGCGATTGTCTGCCGCGTGCGCCAGTCCAAGGACGGTATTCCTTTCATTTGTCGGGAATCAACGCTTGCTCGACTCTGCCTGTGCGAGGAGAAGGTTTCCGATCTTCGCTTTTCGGAAATCGATGCACTTTTGCGCCTTTGCGATATGCGTGTAATTACGCTGGATGCGCTGTTTTCATCCTATCAACAGGAGACGCCGCTCGTCCTTCATTTTCGGGGATTTCGTCCCAATGCGAATATCGTCAGCCGTATCGTGCGTGATCCGCGCTTCTTTTTTGCGACGGACAGTGCTGAGCAGCTCGGCGTGATTTCCATGGCCTATCCGCAGAACCGAACGGTCGGCTTTGCGTCGCACTTACGCGCCGCCGAGGTCATGATGCGCGCGGGGGCGTCTGTTTTGTGTCTCTACGGACGAGAGCCTGCTGCATATACAGAGGAGCAACTTGCTCCGTTTAAGCCACGGTGTGAGCTTTGGACGGAGATTCCGAGCTTCGCCGAGACGGGACTGGATACGATGAAGGCGGATGCCGAAGCACTGGGCTTTTCCGGCATCGTCCTTTCGCTAAATATGATCCGATGAGGAGGGCGCATGGCTGAAAAATTGATTGCGGTCTGCGGACCGACCGCATCGGGGAAAACATCATTTGCCATTCGGCTTGCCCGGATGCTTGGCGGAGAAGTAATCTCCATGGATTCCATGCAGATTTACCGCCGTATGCAGATCGGTACCGCCGCGCCGACGGCGGAGGAGATGGAAGGCGTTGTGCATCACATGATCGGCATTGTCGAGCCGAGCGAGCCGTTTTCGTGTGCCGATTACACGGAGCGCGCGGAGGCGTGCATACGCGATATTACCGCACGCGGAAAGTTGCCGATTCTTTGCGGAGGGACGGGTCTGTACCTCGATTCGCTTCTGCGCGTGAGCGCGTTTTCGGAGGCGGAGGGAAGTGCGGAGATTCGTGCGTCGCTTCAGGCGTTTGCCGAGGCGGAAGGGGCAGAGGCTTTGCACAACCGCTTGTCCGCGGTCGATCCCGAAGCGGCGGAGGCGATTCATCCGAACAACGTGCGTCGGGTGATCCGTGCGCTGGAGATTTACGAATCCACCGGTGTGACGAAAACGGAGTGGGACCGCCGATCTTTGGCGATTGCACCGAAATACGATGCCAAAATCGCCGTGCTTGATTTTCACGATCGTGATACGCTGTACGGGCGGATCGACCGCCGTGTTGATCTGATGCTTCGGGACGGGCTTGAGGCGGAGGTGCGTGCTCTGTATGCGGACGGACTTTTAGACAGCCGATATATCGCCGCACAGGCGATCGGGTATAAAGAATTTCTCCCGTATCTGACGGGGGCGTGCACGCTTGCGGATGCCGCCGATCAGGTGCGCCTTTCGTCAAGACGGTATGCCAAGCGGCAGCTGACGTGGTTCAGACGGTACACGGATGCTTTGTGGCTCTATCCCGACGCAGACGGGCTGCCTTTGAAAAGCGCAGAAGCGCTTGCCGAAGAAGCGATTCAAGCATGGAAAAAGGACGGATTCCTTTGAGGAATCCGTCCTTCATTTGTTGGATTACTTGTACAGCGGACCGTAGGTGGCACAGGCACGGTAGTCCTGTCCCTCTTTGTCCATACCGAATGCATTCCAGCAAGCCGGACGGTAAATATCGTCCTCGGGAACGTTGTGCATGCAAACGGGGATGCGGAGCATGGAGCACATGGTGATGAGATCGGCACCGATGTGACCGTAGGAGATCGCACCGTGGTTGGCACCCCAGTTCATCATGACCTCGTATGCGCTCTTGAACGGGCTGCCGTCCTTGCCGTCACAGCGAGGAGCAAACCAGGTGCACGGCCAGGTCGGGTTCGTTCTCTCCATCAGCGTGTCTGAAACCTCATCGGGGAGATTGACCGTCCAGCCCTCTGCGATCTGCAGAACCGGACCGAGTCCCTTCACGAGATTCATACGGATCATCGTGCAGGGCATCTCTGCCTTCGTGGTGTAATGGCTGGAGAATCCGCCGCCGCGGAAGTTGTCGAAGCCTGCCTCGCACCATACGGTGGCGTCGGTCATCTTCTTAATATCCTCGTCGGTGACTTCCCACCACTTCTTCATCGTAGCGTTGCCGTTCTCGTCGGTGCAGACACCGGATGCATCGAGACAAGCCGCGCCGGAGTTCAAGAGGTGGATGATACCGTTGGATTCAGCCGCCTTGCCCTCAAGTTTGTAGCCCGTAACGCGCTCGGTAGCCTCGCCGGACCAGTATGTACGGACATCGGCGAAAATCTGTGCGCGGTGGGTGAGCAGACGCATCATCAGCATACCCATGCCGTTGAGAATGTCGTTCTCGGTGGCGAGCGTGTACGGCTCGCGTGCGCCTTCATAGTCGAACGTGGAGGAGAGGAGTGCTTCGGGATAGTCACAGTTCGGCCAGTGATCCGTCCACTGTCTCTGTCCCTGGAAGCCGCCTGCGATCGCATTGTGACCGACCTTTTCTTCCACGAACTGATCGGGGAGCTTGTCGTTGCCTGCCATCAGATCCTTGATGATGCAGTACATCTTGACGGTGAACTCCCACTGCTTTTCCTTTTCTTCATCGGTAAATTTGATCTTGTGATCCTTACCCATGAAGGGAACCGTTTCGGGGTTATCGTCGCGTCCTTCCTTGCAGTGCTCTTTCGTCCATGCAAGTGCCTTCTGATACTCTTCTTCGTTGTAGATGCCCTCTTCCATGCGGCGGAGGATCTCGACCTCGTCCACGGATTCAACACGCATACCGAAGTAGGACTCCAGCATATCCTGATCCATGATGGAGCCGGCGATACCCATGCACTGAGAGCCGATCTGGAGGTAGGACTTGCCGCGCATCGTAGCGACTGCGACAGCCGCACGTCCGAAGCGGAGCAGCTTTTCCTTTACGTCCTCGGGAATCTCGGTAATCTGATCACGATCCTGTACCTCATGACCGTAGATGCCGAATGCGGGCAGACCCTTTTGTGCGTGACCTGCAAGAACGGCGGCGAGATACACCGCACCGGGACGCTCGGTGCCGTTGAAGCCCCATACGCCCTTGATGGTGTGGGGATCCATATCCATCGTCTCAGAGCCGTAGCACCAGCAGGGAGTGACGGAGAGGGTAATGGAAACGCCTTCCTTTTTGAATTTATCTGCGCAGGCAGCAGCCTCGGGAACGCGTCCGATGGTGGTGTCAGCCATAACAACCTTTACAGGCTCGCCGTTGGAGTAGAAAAGATTCTCCTCAAACAGCTTTTTTGCAGCTTCAGCCATAGCCCAAACCAGGGGATCCAAGGATTCGCGCAGCATCATCGGACCGCGGCGGCCGTCGACGATGGGGCGAATACCGATGACCGGATAGTCACCTACATATCTGTTTTTTGCCATAAGATTTCCTCCGTATTATAGAAGCAAGAGCTTCAAAATTAACAGAATTACGCTGAACAAGCATAAAATTGCTGTATACATTATAACATAGACCTGCGCCGATTGCAACTGTTTTTTCATGTTTTTTACAAAAGGATGTCCTAAGCTCATCTTCACAAAATGTTTGCAAAATCGTGATAGTTTGGTCTTTTCCGTATGGTACAATTACCAAGTTAATAATTGTCTGGAGTGAAACAGTATGAAGTGGATCGAGACCTACACCGTCAATATACACGACGCGGATCTGAACGGAATCGTCAGCACCAGCGGCATTCTCCGCTATATGCAGGACGCGAGCAACCGGCAGATGATGGCGCAGAAGCCGTCATACGAGGAGCTTCTTGCGGCGGGATATGCGTTTGTGCTCAGCCGCATCGGCATAAGCGTGTACGCGCAGATTCATGCGTATGAGCAGATTACGGTTGAGACGTGGGCGGTGCCAAGCCGCGGCGTCATTTACAACCGCTGCTACCGCGTGCTCCGTGACGGCGAGCTCGTCGCGGAGGCGACGACGGCGTGGGCACTTGTAGGCGTGGAGGATAAAAAGCTCCACCGCGTCGGGGAAGTGCCGCTCAATTATTGGGAAGATGAGCCTCTGGAGCTTGATCTGCCGGCGCGGTTCAAAATTCCTGCCGAGGTAGAGCTTTCGCTGCGCGGAGAGCGAACGATACTCTATCCCGACGTCGATCAGAACAAGCATCTGAACAACACACGCTATCCCGATTTGTTTTGCTCGTTCTTTCCCGAGATCACGAGAAGCCGTGTCATTACCGCTATGCTCAGCTTCGTCAAGGAGGCCCCGCTCGGGGAGACAATCAAAATCTACTGCGGCGAGTACGACGGCATGTGCTACGTCCGTTCCGTCCTCTCCGACGGATCGGTGAACGCCGAGGCGGAATTTATGCTCGAGCCGATCGGCTAACAGAATAAACAAACGCATCCTCTTTTCGGGGGATGCGTTTTTTTAAGGCAACATCGCACAATTCACGGCTGCCGCCTTGATGGCACAACTGTTGGCATCTTTTCCGCCATTCGTCACAAAAATTCTTGACAGGGGGGCACCCTGCCTTCGAATTTTTGTTTAGACTGACAAAAAATCTGCCGGCGCATTTGCACCATCAGAATTGTGCGGTGTTACCTTAATCAAATATTAAGAAAGCACCGCCTTTCTTTTTAAGGATTTTTGCGGTATAATAGATGCAGAAAGGACGGTGCATTCCGTGTACAACATACTGATTTGTGATGACGAAAAAACGATCCGCCACGCACTGCGTATCTATCTCACGAGCGAGGGCTATACCGTATTTGAAGCGGAAAACGGCGCCGAGGCGCTGGAAATCGCCGCAAAAGAGGAAATACATCTCGTGCTTCTCGATATAATGATGCCCGTGATGGACGGGATCACTGCCATGACGAAACTGCGCGAGATTTCAAACGTGCCGATTATTCTTTTGACGGCGAAATCGGAGGATACGGATAAGGTGCTCGGTCTGAACGTCGGCGCGGACGATTACGTGACGAAGCCGTTCAATCCGGTGGAGCTGCTTGCCCGTGTGCGCTCCCAGCTCAGGCGGTATCTGAATCTCGGCGGATCGGCGGTCAAGCCGTCGCAGATTGCGGTCGGCGGCGTTACGCTTGACGATGATGCAAAATCCGTCACCGTAGACGGCGAGCCGATCACGCTTACGCCGAGGGAGTATGAGATTCTCCGCTTCCTCATGCAGAATGTCGGAACGGTGTTCTCACCGAAGGAGATTTACCGCCGCGTGTGGGGCGAGGAGCCATATGGCGCGGAGGGCGCGGTAGCGGTGCATATCCGCCACCTGCGCGAAAAAATGGAGATCAACCCTGCCGAGCCGCGCTATATCAAGGTTGTGTGGGGACAAGGCTATAAAATGGAGGGGAAGAAATGAAAAAACGGATTTGGAAGGTTTTAGCGGCTGTTCTTTTGGGCGTATCGCTTCTTGTCGGGACACTTGCCGCCTGTGCAGGTCTTGCCATGGAAACAAACGGCGTGTATGAGGATGGCGGGATATATCTTCGGGAAGAGGTTGCCGAGGAATTGTTTCAGCGGGAGATGACAACGGCGTGGACGTATGCATTCCGTCTGATTAAAAATCAAATTTCGGACACGCAGAGAGCGAGCTATGAGGCGCGCCTGTCGCGCGCGAATACGAATCTCGCCATTGAGATTACCACCGAAAACGGTCTTGATGTAATCGTGAAAAATTACGAAAGCGGACCGTTTCTGTACGAATTTGAATCGTACAGCCAGTATGATGACAGGGGGCTGTTCCTCAAAGCATATCTGCAAGAGGAGCTCTCCGCCAAGGATTCCTTTGCATACGTGATGCCGATTGTCGATTTCTTCATCGAAATGCGCCATTCGATGATTTGGATCGTCATCGCGTGCGCCGTTGTCGCTCTTGCGTCGCTTATTTTCCTCTTGTGCGCCGCAGGTCACCGCCGCGGCACGGAAGGGATTTACCGCACGTGGTTTGACCGCCTGCCGCTTGAGATCACTGCGATCGCATACCTCTTTTTTCTTGCGGTAACCGTGCAGTGGATCGATTCTTTCCGCTACGACGATCTTGGGATGGCAGTCGCCATTATTCTGTCTGTGATTCTTTGGGTGGTGCTTGCCATCTTCGCGCTGCTCACCCTCGCCGTTCGGATAAAATCGCACACACTTCTCAAAAACACGCTCACGTGGCGGCTTTTGAAGCTGCTTTGGCGCGGCGTGCGCCTGTTCGGACGTATTCTTGCAAAATTGCCGCTGTATTGGAAAACGGCGCTTGGGTTTACCGCTTTTTCATTCTTTGAATTTCTTGCGCTTGCGGTCGGATACAGGCAGATTACGCTCTTCTGGGTGCTTACACGTCCGCTTCTGATCGCGTTTCTCGTCTATGCCGTTTTGATGCTGCGCCGTTTGCAGAGGGCAGGGGAGCAGCTTGCAGAAGGGAATACGGACTACAAGGTCGATACAGGGTACATGCTTCCCGATTTCAGACGGCACGGGGAGAATCTGAACAATCTGAGCGACGGACTCAATCACGCCGTGGAGGAACGGATGAAATCCGAACGGATGAAGGCGGAGCTGATTACGAACGTATCGCACGATATAAAAACGCCGCTGACGTCGATTGTCAGCTATGTCGATCTTCTGAAAACGGGCGGACTGGACTCGCCCGACGCACCGCAGTATCTGGAGGTTTTGGAGCAGCAGTCCGCACGGCTGAAAAAGCTGACGGAGGATCTGATTGAGGCGTCGAAGGCATCGTCGGGGTGCGTCACGGTGAACGCCGAGAAAACGGACGTGAACGTTCTTCTCTCGCAGGCACTCGGCGAGCATGAGGAAGCTTTGCGTGCGGCAGGCATCGAACCGCTTCTCCGACTGTGTGAGGACACGCCCATCATCCTTGCAGACGGCAGGCTTTTGTGGCGTGTGTTTGATAATCTGTTTTCAAACATCCGCAAATACGGGCAGAGGGGGACGCGTGCCTATTTCGCTTCTGCCATCCGTGACGGTCGTGTTGAGATCACATTCCGCAATATTTCCGCGGTGGAGTTGCCTGTCTCGGGCGAGGAGCTGACCGAGCGATTTGTACGGGGAGACGCATCCAGACATACGGAGGGAAGCGGACTCGGGCTGTCGATTGCGCGCAGTCTGACAGAGCTGCAAAGCGGCACGTTTGAGATCACCGTAGACGGCGATCTGTTTAAGGTAACCGTCTCGTTTGCCGCCGTGTGAATACCTAACATGAGAAAAAGACCTCCGAGGAGGTCTTTTTCTTTACGGTTTTTTCGTCGGTGCATGACCGAAGAAGCGTTTGTATGCTGCGGAGAAGGAGGAAACGGAGGAATACCCCATCTGTTCCGCCATAGCAGTGATAGACGTTTCGCCGTTTTGCAGACGGTGGGCGGCAATTTCCATGCGCATCCGATGCAAAAGATCGCGAAACGGTGAGCCGTAGTACTGGATACACAAACGGTGGAGCTGTCTCGGAGAAATATGCAGCCTCTCCGCTAAAGAGGCACAGGTGCAGTCGGCTGAATAGCAGTTTTCAGCCAGAAACGCCTGGATTTGTTCCGAACGGTTATCATCCTGTGACAGCTTGGCTGTCGGTGCGTGCGGCAGAATCGCTTCGACGATGTCCAAAAGAAGCAGGATTGTCTCACCGCGGATTTTTTCAACGTGGGTGAGAGAATGGGAATAAAGATATTCGCGGATGCGGATAAACCGCTCTCTGCAATTCGGTACACCGGTGAGAAGTGTCGGCGCATGCACGCAAAGCGCAGCAAAAATCGGATCGCGCTCCGGGGCGTCGCTTGGCTCGTAGAGAAAGGCTTCCGTTTCCGTTTTCACATTTTCATCGGCAGAAATCGCCACATGACGTAATGACGGCGGGATCAGCAGTATGCTTCCGGCAGGGCAGAGGAAATCCTCATCTTCGGTAACAAAGCGGAGTGTGCCTTTGCGCACATATTGAAGCTCAAAGCGCGAATGTGAATGCATATACGGATTATGGGAAAGCGCATTGCCTATAAGCCAGTCTTGAAAAACGACGGACAAGCTGCCGTTTGAAAAGGGAATCTTCACATTGAGAATCGGAAACATACCTGCACCTCCGAATACGGAATACAGATTCATTATATCGGAAAAACAGACGAATGTCAAGTGCAGATAAAAAAGCGGAGCCGCCGTTTCGGGCAGCTCCGTTTCTGTTTGCAATCAGTCTTCCGGCTTTGTTTCGAGCTTCAGATCGAAATCGCCGAGCTTGTTGACCTTGAAGCCGTTCTTTTTGTACTCCTCGTAGTCGAATGCTTCCAGCTCATCGATGGAGAGCTTGTGGAACTCGTAGAAGTTGTGCCACCACTCGTAGTCCGTGCCGAGCTCTGCGCTGAGGTACGCATCTGCGATGTCACAGCCCATCTTCGGAGCGACGTAGAACGCACCCATAGCGAGGACGTTTACGCCGTTGCCCGTGATTGCGCGGCGTGCGGCGGGAACGCTCTCAACAACGCCTGCATGAACGTGCGGACATTTGCTTGCCGCGATGTGGATACCCATACCGGTACCGCAGAAAAGGAGAGCTCTCTCAAACTCACCCTCGGAGATCATCGCACCGGCGCGGAGACCGACGCGGTGGAACATCAGATCGGTGTCGTTCGGGTCGGAATCAACCTTAACGCCGACATCCGTGATCTCCCAGCCTTTTGCCTTCAGATGCTCAACGACCGCTTCCTTCAGCGGGAATCCGGCGAAATCTGCGCCGACGAGAAGCTGCTTGTTCTTGATCGTTTTCATAGTGATATTCCTTTCATAGTCGCCTTTCGGCTTATTTTTTGTAAATCATAACGGGACCGATGAGACCGCCGGCAGGAGCCTTGTGCTCATCCTTGCTCATAAATCCGTGATACGGACCGACATCCGCAGGATCGCTTTCGGCAAAGAACGGATCGTCTCTCGTCACGTTTGCGACCGTGTTTGCCACGACGACTTTCAGCGCACCGCCGTTTGCAGGAATCGGCAGACGGTACGGCGGCATCACTGCTTCACCGATTTTTTCACCGTCCACGTATACCTTTGCAACGTGGCGCACCTCGCCGAGATCGAGCACGTATTCGCCATCTGTGAGAGCCGGAAGTGTTGCCGTATACGTCACCTCGCCCGAGAAATTCTCTGCCCACGGTGCGAGACCGATTGTCTTTTCGCCGTCCGTGAAAAATTCGTTGTGCGGACCGTTTTTGATCGAGTATTTGCGGCTGACAAACGAGGTGAAATCCGTGATCTCGCAAACGGGCGTGAGCACAGGCAGCTTTTCCGCCTGTACGGGCGCATCCGTCAGACAGAGCATCACGCCATCACCCTTCGTGAGGCAAAGCGGCAGGCGGATTTCGCCGTTTTCGCGTGTGTGATCGGGAATATACAACTCACCGCTTGACAGATTGACGGCGTACACCGCCTTTTCGCTGGAAATCGTTACAGTATCTTCAACCGTGCATCCGTCCGTGTTGGCGATAAAGTACGCCTCCTCACCCTCGGGGAGAAGCAGCTTGCTTGCGAGAATTTTCGGATTCGTGCGTCCGATGCAAGGCACCTTCGCCTTACCCGTGCGGTTCATTTTTTCGATGACCGCAGGCGGCTCCAAGCCACCGATTGGCACGAATACGTTTTCGTACCGGACGTGCTCGCCGACCAGCGTACTGCCGTCAAGCGAAGCGTTTTTAACGAAATCCTCGTCGATGATGTCGAAATCGATGCCTGCGGTTTCCAGCTGCTCGCCGAGTGCCTCGTAAGATGCTTTCGCCTCGGCGCACAGAGCACCGCCCGCACAGATCGTGCGCAGGGGATAGTATAGCGCGGTATGTATGTCCGCCTTACCCGATTGCAGGATATGAGACAGGCGCGCGATGTATTCGTTGATCTCCGTCAGGCAGTCCGTGCCGGGATTTTCCTTGATGAAGCTCGGACGGAACTGATACGGGAGAATACCCTCTCTCGTATAGGAGATCGCCAGGAAATTGTACAGACTGATGCCGTGCACCGCCTGGTAGTTCACAACGTAGCGCATCTCCTCGGGCGTGACGTGCGCGCCGTATACGGAGCAGCTTTCCGAGAGGGAGAGATTGTGTCCCTGCTGACGGGCGGCGGAGGAGGCAAGGCGGGGGAAAAATTCGTTTCCGTCCTTGCAGGATTTTCCGTTTGTCGGGTAGGTGATCTGACTCCAGATGACGTCCACGCCGGGAACATCGTATGCGCGGAGTATCTGCATCACGTTGCCGTAGCGGCGAAGCCCGGGTCCCTCCGTTTTGCTGTCGAGATCGACGTGACCGACCGATTTCATGCTGTTATCGTTCAGCCATTTGCGCATCGGGATAAAGTAATTGTTGAGAACGAGCTCACCGCCGAGCATATTGTAATCGCTGTATGCACGGAACTGATCGTCCGTATGAGGTACCACCGTTTTTGCAATCACGGGGAGGTAGTCGGTGAGATCGTATCCGTAGCGTTCCTTGAACAGAATCTCCATCCCGTCCGTCCACGTGCCCATGAGCGCCTCGTCATCGAACATCAGCGTGACCTCTTTGCCCATGTGCTCGCCGAATCTCTTCTTGAATGCCTCGTGCGTGTATTTGAGGAACAATTCCGTGTTCTCGATCTTAGCGTTGTCCGTCTGCACCATGTTCGGACCGTCCGTCACACCGATAACGTAGCAGGTGATTTCCGTATCCGTATCGAATGTGTCGCCCGGGTGCACGCGATCCTCACCGACAAATGCACCGAGATGTGCCTCATCGGGCGTGTAGGGTGTTTTTGCCGGCAGAGTGACGGTTATCGAGCGAAGCTGTTTCTGTGCCAGATCGGGGCGCTCCTTGCGGATGATTCCGCACGCCATGCCGGAGGGGAAGCCGCCCTCGTTATAGAGCCAGGTGTACATTCCTTTTTCCTCGGCGTATGTGAAGGCGTAGTAGACGAGATCGATGTACTCCTCGGAAAGGTAATCCGGAGAGAGATGCGTGCGTCTTGTCAGCGGACGGAAGTTTTCCGACTCACCGATGACATAGACGGCACGGATACCGGCATCATACATTTCGTCGAGCTGTTTTCGGATGCCTTCTTTCGTAACTTTGCCGTTCCAAAGCCATACGTAGGAAGGATGGGCGGTGACGGGGATGTGCTTGAAATCCATTTTTAGTACCTCCTGGGTGCGATTGTATAAATACGGAAATAGAATCTGAAAAAGAATCTGATAACAGTATACCGCATATCGGTAAAAAATGCAAGCCTTTTTTGCCCGATAAAAGCAAAAAGACTGCCTTTTTCGGCAGTCTTTTTGCGCGGCATTATTTCAGTGTGGATGCGTTGTTCAGAACGAGCGTGCTGTAGAGGAAAAGCACGTCGTCGGCGGTGGTGAGATCCACAAAATAGCTGAGGAAATCCGGCTGAATGTAGCGGATGTCGACCAGCGTGATCTTCGCGTAAGCGGAGACGAGAAGCGGCGTGATGCTCGAACCGAACGAATCTCGGAAGATGACCAGCTCGCGGTCTGCTTGCGCGTTCGGATTCTCAATCGTGACAAGGGAGAGCGGACCGCCAAGATATGCCTCGTACGGATCGGCTGAGTTCAGTTTGTCGAGATCGTACATCGGCATGGTCTTGCCCGTTTCCCAGTTTGTCACGGTGCATCCGTCAAACAGATCGCTGTCGAGATATGTCAGCGTGTCGGGATCGACGGGCAGCGCTGCCTGACCGGTGTAGACACCGTAGAAGGGCGTGTGCGTGTTGGCAGTGTAGCTGTCATCGATGTAGTCGAGGATGCCCATGCCGGAGCCGAGTGCCTCCACAACACCGCCGAGCGTTTCCTGCTTCCAGTGGGTATCTGTCTTGTAGTAATTTTCGATCGTGAGCCGATCGAAAATATCGATATACGTGAAGTGCGAAAGATTGTCCGCCATGATTTCGAGCATTTTGTCGTAATCCAGCGCGGGATAACCGTTCGCCTCGGCGAGGAAGTAGTTCTTGTCGGGGATGATCGAGTAGTACAGCTTTGCATCCGTCTCGGCGAAGAATTTGTCGTACATCGCCTCAAAGCGGCTTGCCGCGTGGAGCACCTCATCCTCCTTCAGCGGCGTTTCCAGCTTGGAAACCTGATCGCCCACGAGGTAGATGTTGTTGTTGTCCTTCTGTGCAAACACATAGTAGTGCGTGAACGCCTTCAGCTTACGGAACGTGTCACGAAGAGGAAACTGATCGAGCGTGTAAGACTCAAAGGAGGACATCCACGATGTATCGAACACAGATTTCTCTGTGGGCACGGGGAATTTTTCAAGCTCGCGCCGTTCGGACATGGAGTAATCGTCTGCCGGTTTGAGCAGGCAAATCAGACCTCCGCCTACGATAAAGAGGCAGAACAGAACGCTTACGAGAATATTTTTTGCTTTGTTTTCCATAACGTAATCCTGCCTTTCTCAGAATCGGAAGTAGAGGAACGGGCTGAACGAGCCGTCCACGAGGTATGCGGTAACGACCAGAAGGAGCGCGATCATCACGGGTGCCTCAAGGATGTTTGCGATCTTTTTTGTTTTTTCGCTTTCGGCAAACTTGATGGCTGTATTTTTCACAAGCGGCGTTGCACCGATGACCGCGAAGACGAAGATCACCGCATAGCTGCGCAGGTAGTAGAGTGTTTCACTGTTGACGGCAGGGATATTCAAAGCGCCGAACATACCGCCGAGGTCTGTCAGAATGCCGCCGAGGGAGGGCGCGCCGAAGATGACGAAGCTGACAAGCACCATAAACAGGAGATAGACGTGGGACAAAACGGCAGGCAGCTTTTTCAGAATCTTACCGAGCCACAGCTTCTCAAGAATGAGGAAGATGGCGAAGTACACGCCCCAGAGGACAAAGTTCCAGCTTGCACCGTGCCAGAAGCCGGTAAACATCCATACGACAAAGATGTTGAAAAGCCAGCGCGGCGTGGAGCAGCGGTTGCCGCCCATGGGCACATAGACGTAATCGCGGAACCACGAGCCGAGGGACATATGCCAGCGGCGCCAGAATTCGGTGATACTTTTGGAAATATAGGGATAGTTGAAGTTTTCGAGGAAGCGGAATCCGAAGATTTTGCCCAGTCCGATTGCCATATCGCTGTAGCCGGAGAAATCGAAGTAGATCTGCAAGGATGCGGCGATGGCGTACATCCAGTAAAAGAGGACGGAGGGAGATTCGCTTGCGCGGAAAATATCGCAGAGCTTACCGAGCTGGTCGGCGATGAGAATCTTTTTCGCGAGACCGACCGTGAAGCGGAATGCGCCTGCGGAGAATTTCTCCATCGAATGGGTGCGCGTCTCCAAATCTTCATTAATATCCGAGTAGCGGACGATCGGACCGGCAATCAGCTGCGGGAAAAGAACAACGTACGTTGCGAGATTGATGTAATTCTTCTGCGCAGGCACGTCACCGCGGTACACGTCGATCACGTAGCTGAGGCTTTGGAACGTGTAGAAGCTGATACCGACGGGCAGAGCGAGCTTCAGAAGCGGAACACTTACGCCGAAAAGCGCATTCACGTTTTCAATAAAGAAATCCGCATATTTGAAGAAGGCAAGGAAAAGGACGCTTGCGCCTACACCGATCCACAAAAAGACCTTGGCAAGCGGTTTGCCGCGGAAATTTTCGATCTGTATGCCGGCTTCGTAGCAGATGGTGATGGTGAGGAGCATGAGAAGCGTGTACTTCGGCTCACCCCAGAAGTAGAAAAACAGGCTGACAACCAAAAGAACGGTGTTTTTCATAAACCTCGGTGCGGTGCAGTACAGCACGAGCACCAAGGGGAGAAAGTAGAACAAAAACGGAATGCTGGAAAATAACATACGTTTCTCCTTGCGGTGAAATTAGTTTATGACGTTAACTTTTTGGCGAAAAAACGCGCCCCTGTACGGGGACAGAGGCGCATTCTGTTTTGTGGGATCAGAGATTACTCGATAACCTGCTCCGCGAGAGGCGTAGCGTTCGGGTATGCCTCAAGGAGCTTTGCTTCGAAGTTGTCGATGAGCTCACCGTTGCCGTATGCATAGATGAGGTAGGTGTCATCGATGGAAACCATCACGAGCTTCTCCGGGAAGCCGCACATCCACTGCGTGCCGAGGATGTTCTCCTTAGCAGCGGAGAAAACGGGGATGAGGTCATCCGGGTTGGTAACGCGGACAGCCGCAGCGGTGAAGGTGTTGAGGTTCATCATGTGGATGAGGTTAGCGGCATCGTCGATCTTCTCGATCTCGGAAGCAGGGAAGTTCATCGTTGCGATGAAGCCCTCAGACTCGGTGAGGGAGTATCGGCCGGGACCTTCCATGTTCATGTTCTCCTCGGAGGAGTCACCGCCTGCTGCGGGGAACTTTTCGGTCTCTGCGTCGTAGAGAGCCCAAATGGTGTTCAGAATCTCAAGGGAGTCGGTGATAACGGGAGCTTCGGGCGTGGTATCCTCGGGCGTGGTGTCGCTTTCGCCTGCATTGGGGGTGCCTTCGTCAGAAACGGGATCCTTGGAGCAGGCTGCGATGGAGAAAACCATTACGAATGCGAGGAGTGCGATCAGAATCTTCTTAAACATAGTGAACATTTCCTTTTCTAAAAAAATTTTTTATTTTTCGGACAATGTGCCGGAGATGCTCCAGCTTTTATCCGATTTAACATAAGTAAGGGTGACGGTGCCGAGCAGATTTCCGTCCGCATCGGTGAAGCGCGCCGTCAAAGGGGAGCGCGTCTCACAGTCTGTGAGGGACCAGTACAGGGTGTCGCCGTTTTTGATCTCGCCGGAGAAGCCGGCGTAGGTGTAATTTCCGCTGCCGTCGGGCAACAGAAGGAATCCTTCGGTGATCTCGATATGTGCATCTATGCCGAAGTTTGCGCGAAGCGGGATGCAGTTTTCCGCACTTGCGGTCAGATCGTCCGTACCGGAGATCTCAAACAGATGGAAGCGCATACGCGGATCGGTGTATGAAACCGTTTCGGTTGCCGCCGTGCGCGGGGATTCGCTGAGACGTGCGTTTGCCGTGTAGATGCCGGCACGGCTGTTCAGCGTGCCCGTGAGTATCGCGGTGCAGATCAGTACCAGTGCGCATAGAGCACCTGCCGTGCGCATGATTTTTCCTGTGCTCCATGTGCGGGAAGCCTGTCGGCTTGCATGGAGATTCAGAATATCCGCACGCAAGTCCCGCGTGAGCCGGATGCTTTTGTATGCTTTTACGGATTCTTCGTCCAGCACGGGAAACCTCCTTTTTGCAAATTTACTTTTTCAGGAGTGCCTCGCGCAGCATGTCCCGTCCGCGGCTCAGCCGCATTTTGACGGCGGAGGGGGATAGGGAGAGTGCCTGTGCGATTTCGTCAATGCTCATCTCTTCGAGATGGTAGAGGATGATGGCGGTTTTGTACTTCTCGGGCAGTGTGTACACCGCGTCGAGGGCAGGGGTGCTCTTTTCGCGCACGCCGATGTCGGTAAGCACCTCAATCGGAAGCCACGCGCGCACTTTGCGCCGCCGCATCATATCCTTGCACTGATTGATCAGAACTCGGAGAAGCCACGCCTTCTCATGCTCGCTGTCGGAAAACTCGGGCGCACGGTCGAGGTAGCGGCAGAACGCATTCTGCACGGCATCCTCCGCATCGGACGAGCTTCTCAGCATCGATACAGCGAGACGGTAGAGCATATCGGCGTAGGTGTCATAGACACGACGGAAAGCATCATGGCGGCCGTCTGCCTGCATCTGATCAACTCCTTTGCAATATACACGCATACAAATGTGCATCGGTCACATAAAAAATAAAAAATCCGAAAATTTTTTATTTTTTCGCAATCACCTACTATTATATACTGTTTTCATGAAGAAGTCACGCTTTTTTGTGAAATTTTTTCTCTGTAAGCGTTTTTTGTACGATTCGCCGAAAAAATACAGCAAAAAAGCATCGGCAAGGGATGCTTACGTGCCGCCTGCCGATGCTTTTTCATGTTCTGCTGCTTTTTTGATACGGATTTCGGGGGAGAAGGCCTTGTAGACGCGGTAGCGCACGTAGTCGCGGTCGATTTTTCCGAGTGCGCCGCTTAAAACAGGGGAGGCTGCAAAATTCTCCTGGAACGAGAGCAAACGGGAGAAAATAAACTCGCTTCCGGGCTGCTCGTATGCCTTCAGATACGGATGTACGCCCGTGTAGTAGATTTTGAAATACCGTGTCAGCGGCGTTTCCGTAAACGTCACACGGATTTTCAGAAGCGGTTGTCCGTCTTCGTCCTTGAGAAACTGTCCGAGCGTTTTCACATGATACGGAACACCGGAAAAGGACAGATCGGCATCCGCTGAGACACCGAATCCGACGGGCAGAAGGTATCCTGCCTCCGCTTCGGTGAAGGTCATGTAGAACGAATTTTCATTTTTGAGAAAGGATACGGAGGAAAATCCGCTTCCGTAGTTGTTCTGTGCCACCTGCAAAATCAGCGGCATGAGACTGACGGACGGCGCGTTCGGATCGTCGCTTGCAAAGCGAACGCCGTGCAGACGGTCGCATTCGGGCGGCAAGACGGGAGCCGGTGCTTCTTTTTTGATCGGGAACAGCTTTTTCAAAAACGGCTTTTTCGGCACCGTTTTTTTAGGTGCATGTTCTTTCAGCGAGAAGATCGTATTTTGAAGCAGCTTATGTGCTTCGTCATTCGGCGGCAGAACGGTGGAACGAGACGTTCCGAAATACCGCGCGGCGGCAGGAAAGAAGCTGCTCGACTGAAAAATCTCATCGTTGCCTGCGTTTGTGACGAGCAGAACGCCGCTGTCCTTGAATCCGAGCACGTTTTGCCCGAGCATTCCGTTAAACAGAAACGAATTTGTTTCCCGTCCGCACCAGATGTGGTAGCCGTAATCGTACAGCTTGGATACGGATTTGGCAGAAACCTTCACGGTGGTCGCGTCCTCAATCCATTCGCGACGGACGAGCTGCTTGCCCATCCATTCACCGCCCTGCATGACGAGCAGACCGATTTTTGCCATATCCTCCGGTAAAAGAAACAGCCCCCATCCGCCCTTATCGATGCCGTGCGGACAACTCTCCCAATGATACTCCGTGATGCCGAGCGGCTGAAAGAGACGCTCGTGCAAAAATTCGGACAGGCGCTTGCCTGTTTTGATTCCGACGATGGCGGAGAGAATATACGAGTTCAGACTGTTATACGAAAACGCGCCCGGGGCAAACGAGCCGCCGAAATATCCCTTGATCCAGTCCTTTTCGGTGAGCATGGATGCCTCATTGAACGAGGCACCCGTCGTCATCGTGAGCAGGTGACGTACCGTCAGCTCCTTCGCCGTGATACGGGAGAGCGGCGTCAATTTGCCCTCAAAAAGATCGGTCAGCTTTTCGTCAAGGGAGAGCTTTCCGTCTCCGATAAGCATTCCGATGGCAAGGGAGGTAATGCTTTTTGAGGCGGAGTACGTCTGCTTCCACGTATGCAGAGAGTGCTCGCCGAACGTTGCCTCGGCGGCGATTTTTCCATTCCGCAGAATGAGAACGCTGTGCATATTCAGCGTTTCATCCCTGGAGAGTACCGAGAGAAAGGAGGCGATTTTTGCGCTGTCAAGACCGACCTCCTCGGGGCGAACGCGCGGCAGAGGCGTTTGTGGCGAGGAAAGCCGACACGGCGGTTTTTGTACCGGATCGGGCAGAATCGGCTTGCGCACCTTTTGTGTGTCGGCAATGCGCCCGAGCAACGTGATTGTGTTTCCGATACTGCTGATACTCACGGCGTACCTCCTTTCATACAGGCTGCGTGCCCGGCATATAGTAAATTGGATCAGTTTGCGGCGGGGTAAGCGTCAGCGAGATGCGTGTTTACCGCATCCGTGTCAATCAGCTCTGCGAAATCTCCGCCGGAGGCGATAGCTTCCAGTGCTCCGTATGTGGATTCGAAGAGGATGCCGTCTGCCCGACCGAAGGAATAAGCGAAATCATATGTGCGCGCAGACGCGAGGATTTCGATCATGTTGGCGGAATCGTTGTCACGCAGGACATGATGCACGGTGTGCGTCAGGTAAGCGTCGGAGATCACGCCGTAGGAGGATGCGTTGAGGGCGGAGAGGATGACGGATGTTTTCATTACGTCAGAGGTGTTTTTCTGCACACCGAAGAACAGCGTGTCGGGAGAGGCAAGCGTGACGTAGCCGCTTTGGGAGGCATCCGCTTTCGGCAGAGGGAGGATGCCCCAGCTTACATTTCCGTTAATCATCCAATCCATGACGTACATTCGTTCTACCATGAACAGAGACTCTCCCGAATAGAAGCGGCTGACGCCGCTGTCCGTATCCGTATGCGCGGAAGCATCGCTGTACAAAGAGAGAAGCACGGACAAAGCCTCTGAGGTGTCCTCGGCAAGCGCAAGCACAGGTGTGCCGCTCTCTTTGCGGATCATCGTTTCTCCGCACGAATAAAAGACAGAGGCAGGCAGGGTGTCCGCCGCATACTGCGATGAATACGAGGCGAGATTTGTGCCCGTGGCTTCGTTTATGCCGGGGACGGATGCACAGATTTCAAAGAAGCGATCCCACGTCCAGCTGCCGCTGTATACGTCTTCATAGGGGAGTGTCAGATTGTTATCGGTGAACAGATCCCGATTGAAGAAGAGTGCGGTTTGCATCGCTTCCTCAAAGGAGGCGGCACCTGCGATTCCGTATGTGGCATCCCCGATCGTGGCGGCATCGGCCGATCCGTAGTCAAAATACGGCATATCCGCGCGGAAAAACGGCATACTGTTTACATTCAGAAGCAGATCGTTTGTGACAAACGTACCGATCGCATACTGCGGAAGCATCAGAAGATCCGCAAAATATTCGTCCGCCTGCACGCTCACGCGGACAGTTTCCGCATAGTCCGCTTCGTTTACGGCGGTCGGAACGAGAAGTATGTTGTATTTTTCCTCAATCTGCTTGTTTCGTTCGTATTTGGCGGCAGAATATACCGTGCTGTTTTCCTCGGGACGGAGCACGTCCGTGCGCGGCGTGGCGATTACAAAGGAAGCGTTTTCGAAATCCGCCTCGGGCAGAGCGTCGAGATACGTCTGTGCGGCGGCTTTGTATGCGTCCGTGCGGTCGATTACCGTTACCTGCTCGGGAGAGGAGGTGTGCGGCGTATCTGTGTCTGTCTCTCCCTCCGTATGTACGGGCGGAGTGTCGGTATCGGCAGAAGTGCCGCATCCGCTTAAAATAAGTGTCAATATCAGAAAGAGTGCGGCGGATCGGATCAAGGCGTTCATCGGGGCATCCTCCGTATAAAGCGAAATAAATATGGTATAAAAGTATTATACTAAAGGATAGGCTATAAGTCAACTTCCTATTCAAGACAAGTTTGTGAACAATTGTGAACGAGAGGGGTGTGGTAAATATTGTGCGTTGCAATCGGAGGCATTCTGTGATAGAATTAGGCTTGAAAGGAGAAAAAAGTATGCACTGTATGATTTCCGAATGTAAGATGATTTTGAAAGTTGCGATCCTTCTGTCTGTCGTTCTTTGCCTGCTTGCGGCGTCCTCCGTGCCTCTGTCGGCACAGACGGTATCCGTACAGACAGAGCCGGTCGGCATGTACATCGACGGTGCCGCATATGGCGGACGCGCCGTTTTGTACCGCGATACGACGTATGTCGATCTCTTTGAGCTCAGCCGTGCGGTCTATCCGTGCAGTACATCGTATGCGTCGGATACGAAAACGGCGTATCTGACGGGAGAGGGCATCGCGCTCACCGCGACGGACGGCGATACGTACATCTGTGTAAACGATCGCTATCTCTGGTGCCCGAACGGTGTGTTCACGGACGAAGATTATCTGTTCGTGCCGCTTCGTGTCGCCGCGAAAGCACTCGGTGCTGATGTCGCATGGAACGCGGACGAATTTGCCGCGTATGTCACCGTAACGGGAGAGGGACCGCTTGCACACGCGTCTGATTTTTATGTGGAGAATGAGCTGTACTGGCTCTCGCGGATCATTTACGCCGAGGCAGGCTCAGAGCCGTTTGACGGACAGATCGCGGTCGGCAACGTGGTGCTCAACCGTGTGCGCGCGGAGATTTTTCCCTCCAATATCTATGACGTCATTTTCGACCGTCAGTACGGCGTTCAGTTCACGCCGACTGCAAATGGGATGATCTACTGCACACCGAGCGAGGAGAGCGTAATCGCCGCAAAAATCTGCCTGGAGGGGTACTCGATTTCCTATGAGATTCTGTACTTCATCAACGCCGCGCTTGCGGAGAATTTCTGGGTGCCAAATAACCGCCCTTACGTTATGACGATCAGCGGACACGATTTCTATTCGTAAACAAAACAGGAGTACAGCCGTACTCCTGTTTTTACTTGATTTCCTGCTCCAGATTGTCAAAAAGAGAAGAATTGAAAAAATCCTGTATCGTGATTTTGAGTCCGTCGCAGATTTTTTTGATTGTGGAAACGGTCGCACTGTTGTTTCTGCCGCTGACAATATTGTTGAGCGTGGATTGCGTGATGCCGCTGATCGTTGCCAGTTTGTTGACGGTAATTCCGTTTTCCAGGCAAAGCTCTTCGATTCTGAGCCTTGTCGCTTCTCCGATATTCATAAAAACCTCTTGTCGTTTTTTATAATTCTAACCATTTTGAGATGAAAAAGTTACCTCTTTTGAGTTGACAGGCGGATTAATTTATGATATACTTGTTTTGGACATCCAAAATTCTACATATTCGGAGGAGTACTCTATGGTAAACGAAAACGAAATCAAAGAACAGTTGGAGCGAAAGGCATCCCTGCAAGCGCAGATAGAGAAAAAAGAAGACGAGAAAAAAGCCCTTTTCGAAGCCAACAAAGAGAAGCTGGAGGAACGTGCCGCGCATCAGAAAAGAGCCGATTCGTTTCAGATGATTGGCATTTGGTGTGCCATAATCGGCGTGATAGGGCTGCTGTTTTTCGGGAATATGGTACTGAAAATCCTGCTTGCAGTCGTCGGTATCGGCGGATGCGTGGGAATGTTTATATTGCGAAGCAAGCCCATGGCGGCTGTGAAGACGCTTTCCGTTGACCTTACCGATTGTGATAAGACGGAGGCACAGATAAACACTGCCATTGCGCAGATGGAGGAGTCGGTTTCTGCCATCATTAAGAAACAGAAATTGTTCGAGATTGAAAAGAAATACGGAACTGGTCACATCTGTATCTATATGGGCGAATCGTTTGATCCGAACAGCAAATCTCCGAAGGAGAGCGCGTATGTTTACAGCGAGCCCGGGCAGGTTACTGTGTATATCGACGGGATTGAATACGGTACAACGCGAAAGCCGTTCGGTGCGTTTGAAGTAACCCCCGGAACGCACGTTGTAAAAATTGCCGCCCAAACGATGTTTGGCGGCAAAGACGGTATTCTGTACAGTGTGGAATCCAATGCGCGGCAGGTAAAGGTAACGGACGGCAGTGTATATATGTTCTATCACTGGAGTTTTTACGCTCCGTCAAGAGGAATCGGGCACGATCTGATTTTGAAAACCTACGACAATATGTACGATTTTCTGTCGGATACGCATAACCTTAACGATTAAAACAAAACAGGAGTACAGCCGTACTCCTGTTTTCATTATATCAGAAACAGTTCGATCACAAATACCGCGACACAGCAGAGCACCGATACCGGAAACAGTCCCGCGCCGAACCACGCGAGCACAATACCGGCGGCAAGCGCAATCGCGCCTGCGATCGGTGACTCCGTTGCCCGGAGAATCGACGGGAACGTCATAACGGCGAGGGTGACGTACGGGACGTAATACAAAAACGAGCGGAGAAATGTGTTTTTGATCTCCCGACGGATGAGCGTGAGGGGCAGTACGCGGATCAGGTACGTAACCGCCGCCAAAACGAGAAGATAGACGTATACGTTACCCTTCATCTGCCGCCGCCTCCTTTCCGTCACCGTTCTTCACGGGGAAGAGAAGCGCGAACAGCGATGCGAGAATCACTGTGAGCAGAATTGTCCGTGTTCCCTCGGGCAGTGCGGATACGATCGGAAGCACGGAGGCGGCACCGCTGAGTGCAAACGAAAGAAGAATCAGTGCCGCGAGAATTTTGCTCTTTCTCGCAGGTGGGATGATGGTCGCTAAAAACATTCCGTACAATCCGACGCTGAGCGCACTGACGGCACGGGTGGGCAGTGCATTTCCGAGCACGGCTCCGACAAACGTACCGAGTGCCCATGCAGGCGAGGCGGCGAGCGCGGCACCGTAGTAGTAAAACGGATTCAGCTTTCCGTTGGCACTCACGCCGAGGGCAAAAAGCTCGTCCGTCACAAAATAGCCGATGATAAAGCGGTGGTGCGTCTTCATCTCGGGGGAGAGCTTTTGGCTGAGCGCGCAGGACATCAGAAGATACCGCGCGTTTGCGACAAATTCCATGATCGCTGTTTCTATGTAGGAGGCCGAGGCGGCGATCATCGTAATCCCGGCGAACTCGCCTGCCGAGGCGTGCAGAAGCAGGCTCATGAGTGCCGCCTGCCCCGGTGTCATGCCGGCATCCTTTGTGGCGGCGATCCCGAGCGTGAGGGAGACGGCGAAATAGCCGAGCGCGATCGGGATACCGTGACGGAATCCGCGGACAAGCTCCGTGAAATTTTTGCGGGATGCGTTTCTCATCATGCGTAAATCCTTAAGGCGGGCTGTCGAAAAACAACAGCCCGCTTCGTTTATTCTTTGAATGCGCTTTCGCAGTAGAGGCAGCGGTAGACTCGCTTTTCCTTGTCTGCGAGCTTGAAAATCTGCGGCAGCTCCTGCTCTGTTGAGGAGATACAGCGCGGATTCTTGCAGCGGAGGATGCCCGTCAGCTGCTCGGGGAGGGAGAGGTGTTTTTTCTCCACCTTCTGATCGTTGCGGATCACGTTTACCGTGATGCCGGGATCAATGTAGCCGAGGATGTCCAGATTCAGCTCAATATCAGCGTCGATCTTGATGATGTCCTTTTTGCCCATCTTCTTGCTCGGCACGTTTTTGATAATCGCCACCGGGCAGTCGATTTCATCCAGATGCAGATCGTGGTATATCTGCATACCGCGTCCCGCCTTGATGTGGTCGAGGACAAAGCCGTTTTTGATCGAATCTACGTTCATACCTGCACCTCCAACAGTTTCAGAATCAGCGCCATGCGCATGTATTTGCCGCAGAGCACCTGCTTGAAATAGCACGCGCGCGGATCGGCATCGACGCCGACGGCGATCTCATTGACACGCGGCAGCGGATGCAGCACGGCGAGATCGGACTTGGCAGACGCCATTTTCTCGGGCGTGAGGATGTAGCTGTCACGGAGGCGGAGATACTCCTCCTCGGAGAAGAAGCGCTCGCCCTGTACGCGCGTCATGTAGAGGATGTCGAGCTCCGGCAGAACCTCCATCAGATCGGTCGTCTCGACGTATTCCATGCCGTTTTTGTCGATAACGTCGCTCTTGATATAGTCGGGGAGCATAAGCTCGGTCGGGGAGATGAGCACAATTTTGATCCCCGTGTAACGGGAGAGGGCGGAGATCAGCGAATGGACGGTGCGTCCGAACTTGAGGTCGCCGCAGAAGCCGACCGTCAGATTGTCCACGCGTCCCTTTTCGCGGCGGATCGTGAGGAGATCCGCAAGCGTCTGCGTCGGATGGTTGTGACCGCCGTCGCCGGCGTTGATGACAGGCACGGTCGCATTCATCGATGCAACGAGCGGTGCACCCTCCTTCGGATGGCGCATGGCGATGATGTCCGCGTAGCAGCTTACGACCTTTGCGGTATCCGCTACGCTTTCGCCCTTGGATGCGGAGCTGCTCTGCGCCTCGGAGAAGCCGAGCACGTTGCCGCCGAGCTCGTACATCGCCGCTTCAAAGCTCAAGCGAGTACGGGTGGACGGCTCAAAAAACAGCGTGGCGAGCTTCTTGCCGCGGCAGGCGTTTTCGTACTTTTTCGGATTTGCAATGATGTCGTCCGCGACGTTCATCATCTCGTCAATTTCCTTGACAGAAAGCTCTTGAATATCAATCAGACTTCTCATGCTTTTGCTCCGTTCACAGCGAGATAGTTTTTGATGCGCGTTACGTTTTCTTCATTTGCGGGATCCGCCTCGAGATATTCAATGATGTCGTATACGTCCACGACGGAGTACACGGGGAAGCCGAACTCCTCCTCAACCTCAGCCATGGCGGATTTTTCGCCTTTGCCTTTTTCCTTGCGGTCAACCATAACGAACGTAGCGGCAACCTTTACGCCCTCCAGGGAGGACAGGATTGCCATGCTTTCGCGGATGGCGGTGCCTGCGGTGATAACGTCCTCGGTGATGACGATCTCCTCGCCTGCCTTCGGGACGTAGCCGACGAACACGCCGCCCTCGCCGTGATCCTTCGCTTCCTTGCGATTGAAGAAGAAGGGAACATCCAGCCCCTCCTTGGACAGACCGACAGCGGCGGAAACGGCGATCGAGATGCCCTTGTAGGCAGGTCCGTAGAGGACGCATCTCTTATTGCCGATTTTCTCCAGATATGCCTTTGCGTAGAACTCACCGAGCTTTGCGATCTGCTCGCCCGTTTTAATATCGCCGGCATTGATGAAGTACGGGATCTTTCTGCCGCTCTTTGCGGTGAAATCACCGAATTTCAAAACGCCAGCACCCTCCAGAAACTGAATAAATTCTCTCTTGTAGCCTTCCATTTGTGTATCTCCTCTCAGTCAACAAATTCTCTGACACAGCGCTCGTATGCAGCCACAGGATCGGCGGCGGCAGTGATCGGACGACCGACAACGATGTAGTCGGAGCCGATCTTCTTCGCCTCGGCAGGCGTCATGACGCGCTTCTGATCGCCAACATCCCCATCAGCAAAACGGACGCCGGGGGTAACGGTGAGAAAGCCCTTGCCGCACGTGTCGTGTACAACGCCTGCCTCAAGCGGAGAGCAGACAACGCCGTCCAGACCGGACTCCTTGGCGTTCTTGGCGTAGTGCATGACAACCTCTGCGATCGGTTTTTCAATCAGCAGATCCTTCTCCATTCTCTCCTGATCGGTGGAGGTCAGCTGGGTGACGGCGATCAGAAGCGGGCGGGTGCCGTCCGGCTTCGTCAGTCCCTCAATAGCTGCTTCCATCATTGCCTTCGTGCCTGCGGCGTGGAGATTTGTCATATCCACATCGAGACGGGAGAGGACAGCCATCGATTTTTTCACCGTGTTCGGGATGTCGTGCAGCTTCAGATCGAGGAAAATCTTGTGTCCGCGCGCCTTGATTTCGCGCACAATGGACGGTCCCTCCGCGTAGAACAGCTCCATGCCGATCTTCACGAACGGCTTTCTGCCGGTAAATTTGTCGAGAAACGCGAACGTCTCCGCGGCAGATGCAAAGTCACAAGCAATAATTACGTCTTTTCCCATCAGTGGGCACCTCCGATAATAGATGTGAGATCATCGATCCCGTATTTTTCCATAGCGTGGGGCAGAGCATGAATAATATCGCGGCAGGCAAACGGATTGACCAGATTTGCCGCACCGACCTGTACGGCGGTCGCGCCGGCAAGCATCATTTCGATGACATCCTCCGCAGAAGAAACGCCGCCGATGCCGATAATCGGAATTTTGACCGCTTCATATACCTGATAAATCATGCGAACGGCAACGGGGAAGATCGCGTCGCCCGAGAAGCCGCCCATTTTGTTTGCGATGATCGGTTTTCTGCGTTTCAGATCGATCCGCATACCGAGCAGGGTGTTAATCATGCTGATGCCGTCCGCACCGGCTTCCTCGCACGCCTTGGCGATGGAAACAATGTCGGTCACGTTCGGCGAGAGCTTGATGTACACGGGCTTTTTCGTCACCGCCTTGACAGCGCGTGTGATTTCCGCCGCCGTTTCGGGCGCGTTTCCGAAATTTCGTCCGCCGCTGTGTACGTTCGGACAGCTGATATTCACCTCAAGGATTGCCACGCCGTCCTCTTTATCGAGCTTTTCGCAAGAGTAGACGTACTCCTCCACCGAGAATCCGCCGATGTTTGCGATGATCGGCTTTTTGAAAACGGAGCGCAGTTTCGGCAGTTCCTCCGCAATGACGGCTTCTACGCCGGGGTTTTGCAGACCGACCGCGTTAATCATCCCTGACGGGCATTCTGCGATGCGCGGTGTCGGATTGCCAAAGCGCGCGTCCTTGGTCGTCCCCTTGAAAGAGAGCGAGCCGAGTATGTTGATGTCATAAAGCTCCGCGTATTCGTAGCCGTAGCCGAACGTGCCGCTGGCAGGGATCACGGGATTGTCCAGCGTGACGCCGGAGAGCGTTACCTTCGTATTCACCAGATGATCTCCTCCTTTGTGAGCACCGGACCGTCGCGGCAGATGCGTTTGTTTCCGTATTTCGTCTTGCAGGAGCAGCCCATGCACGCGCCGAAGCCGCAGCCCATGCGCTCCTCAAAGCTGTACTGCCCCGATACCTCGGTCGCATTGTACAGCGCCTTCAGCATCGGCTCGGGACCGCACGCATACGTGTAGGTGTAATTGCCTGCATCCGCGAGAGCGTCCGTGACGAATCCCTTTACACCGACAGAGCCGTCTGCGGTGGCGACCAGCACCTTCGCGCCGATCTTTTCAAATTCCTCGCGGTAGAAGATTTCCTCTGCTTTGTTGAAGCCGAGGATCACGGTGACCTTCTTGCCCTCCGCAATCAGACGGCGCGCGAGCAGATATATCGGCGGCACGCCTGCACCGCCTCCGACGAGAAGGGGCGCGTCACCGCTTTTTTCTGTGTCGTATCCGTTGCCGAGACCGGTGAGGATGTCGATGACCTCGCCGGATTTCATCTGTGCCATTTTCTCCGTACCCTTGCCCACGACCTTATAAAGAATCGTGAACGTGTCTCCCTCCTGATTGCAGACAGAGATCGGGCGGCGAAGGAAAAATCCGTCCAGACGGAGATTTACGAACTGACCGGGTGCACTCATGTCCGAGGTGTCGCCTTCGAGGATCATTTCATACATATCCCGCGTCAGAGCGCGGTTTGATTTGACCGTATACAGAGCCTGTTTCATTCGTTTGCACCCTTGCTGTCGATGGTGGAGATGCGGAGCGTCGTCTCCTCAAGAACGTCAAGCAGAACGCGCACGGTATCGAGTGAGGTGAACATCGTCACGTTGTTCTCGATCGCACAGCGGCGGATTTCGTAGCCGTCCGCCTGTTCATTCAGCGAGCCGACGTCGCGCGTGTTGATGACGTAGGAGATATGTCCCTGGCGGATTGCCTCGGGGATGTCCTCGCTGTTGTCAGAGATTTTTTGGCGGACGCGCGTGCGGATGCCGTGCTCCTTGAGAAATTTCGCCGTGCCGGTCGTTGCCTCGATATTGAAGCCGAGATCGTAGAAACGGCGGATCAGCGGCAGAGCCTCCTCCTTGTCGCGGTCGGTGATCGTAACGAGGACGGTGCCGTAATTCAGAAGCTGCATACCGGAAGCCTGGAGTGCCTTGTATACCGCGCGGTTGAGGCGGTCATCGTAGCCGATTGCCTCACCGGTGGATTTCATTTCGGGGGAGAGGTACGCATCCAGACCGCGGATCTTCGAGAAGGAGAACACGGGAACCTTGACGTACCAGCGCTTTTTCTCAGCGGGATAGAGATCGAAAATACCCTGTTCCTTCAGCGTCTTGCCGAGGATGACGTTCGTCGCGATGTCAGCAAGACTGTAGCCCGTTGCCTTGGAAAGGAACGGTACGGTACGGGAGGAGCGCGGGTTTACCTCGATGATGTACACATCATCCTTGTCGTCCACGATGAACTGGATGTTGTACAGACCGACGATGCCGATGCCGAGACCGAGCTTTTTCGCGTAGTCAAGGATGATGCCCTTCACGCGGTCGGAGATACTGAAGGACGGATACACGCTGATGGAGTCGCCGCTGTGAACGCCGGTGCGCTCAACGAGCTCCATGATGCCGGGAACGAATACGTCGCGTCCGTCGCAGATGGCATCGATTTCGACCTCGCGTCCGCGGATGTAGTGGTCAACGAGAACGGGTTTGTCCTCGTCGATCTCAACGGCAGTCTTGAGGTACTGGCGGAGCTGCACCTCGTTTGCAACGATCTGCATGGCACGTCCGCCGAGGACGAAGCTCGGGCGCACAAGTACGGGATAGCCGATTCTCTCCGCCGTGCGTACGCCGTCCTCAATGTTCGTGACAGCGCAGCCTTCCGCTCTCGGAATATCAAAACTTTCGAGAATCGCTTCAAAAGCGCGTCTGTCTTCTGCCTTGTCGATGGCGGCACAGTCGGTACCGATGATCTTCACGCCGCGATCCATCAAAGGCTGGGCGAGATTGATAGCGGTCTGACCGCCGAGCGAAGCCACTACGCCAATGGGCTTTTCAAAGTTGATGACGTTCATAACGTCTTCGGGGGTGAGAGGCTCAAAGTAGAGCTTATCCGCTGTGGTGTAGTCGGTGGAGACTGTTTCGGGGTTGTTGTTAATGATAATCGCCTCGTAGCCGGCACGCTTGATCGTCTGTACGGCGTGTACGGTGGAGTAGTCGAATTCGACACCCTGTCCGATACGGATGGGACCTGCGCCCAGTACGACGATCTTTTCCTTCTTCGAAAGCACGGAGGTGTTCTCACCTGTGTAGGAGGAGTAGAAGTAGGGGATGTAGGCGTTTGTATGGCAGGTGTCTACCATGCGGAATGCGGGGGTGAGGTTATTTTCCAGGCGGAAATTGTAGACCTCGATTTCGGTGCACTTCCACAGTCTTGCGACGTACTTGTCGCTGAAGCCCATCTTCTTCGCGGCGGTGAGGGTGGCAAGATCAAACACGTTCACGCGCAGCTTTTCTTCCATGTCGATGATGTTTTTGATAGCCTCAAGGAAGTAAGCGGTGATCTTGGTTGCTTCGTGGATTTCCTCAATGGATGCGCCGTGGTAGAGCAGCTCGGCAATCGCAAAGATGTTGTCCGAGTGGAACTCGCGGATGTATTCCATCATCTCGTCCTTGCTCATAGTGTCGAACTTGGCGTGGTAGATGTGGTTTACACCGATCTCGAGGGAACGAATACCCTTCAGAAGAGACTCTTCCAGCGTTTCGCCAATGCCCATGATCTCGCCCGTGGCCTTCATCTGGGTGCCGAGGAGATTGGAAGCGGAGGTGAACTTGTCAAACGGGAAGCGGGGGAACTTGGAGATGACGTAGTCCAGACGGGGCTCGAAAGCCGCAGTGGTGTTTGCGATCTTGATCTCCTCCAGCGTCATGCCGACAGCAATCTTTGCGGTTACGCGTGCGATAGGGTAACCGGATGCCTTGGATGCGAGTGCGGAGGAACGGGATACACGGGGATTGACCTCGATGAGGTAGTATTCGCCGGAGGTGGGATGCAGGGCGAACTGCACGTTACAGCCGCCGGAGATCTTCAGCTCGCGGATGAGCTTGATGGCGGAGTCGTTGAGCATCTTCTGTTCTTTTTCGGTCAGGGTCATGATGGGTGCCACCACGATGGAGTCGCCCGTGTGAACACCGACGGGATCGACGTTTTCCATGCCGCAGATGGTGATTGCGTGATCGTTGGCGTCACGCATAACCTCAAACTCAATCTCCTTGTAGCCGCGCACGCTCTTCTCAATCAGAACCTCGTGAACGGGGGAGAGCTTGAGTGCGTTCTCCATCATGGGAATCAGCTCCTCTTTAGAGTGCGCAAATCCGCCGCCCGTACCGCCGAGGGTGAACGCGGGGCGGAGCACAACGGGATAGCCGATTCTATCAGCCGCATCGCACGCCTGCTCAACGGAATATGTGATCTCAGAGGGGATAACGGGCTCGCCGATCGACTCGCAGAGATCCTTGAACATCTGTCTGTCCTCGGCTCTCTCGATGCTCTCGCTGGACGTGCCGAGCAGTTCGACCTGGCACTCGCGGAGAATGCCCTTCTGCTCAAGCTGCATGGCAAGATTCAGACCGGTCTGACCGCCGATGCCGGGGATGATGGCGTCGGGGCGCTCCGTGCGCATGATGCGTGCGACGTATTCAAGCGTAAGCGGCTCCATGTAGACCTTGTCCGCAATCGAAGTGTCTGTCATGATCGTTGCCGGATTGGAGTTGAGCAGTACGACCTCGTACCCCTCCTCCTTCAAAGCGAGACACGCCTGCGTGCCCGCATAGTCAAACTCAGCCGCCTGACCGATCACGATCGGACCGGAGCCGATAATCATAATCTTCTTAATGTCTGTTCTCTTAGCCATACGTTTTCTCCCAATCTATATTCATCAAATTTTTAACAAAGTTATGCTTCGGGCAGGATTGTGCCGTCGCTGTACGCGATTTTGCCGCCGACAGCGGTCAGTCTGCACCGTCCCTGCACCTGCCATCCGCTAAACGGCGTGCTCTTGCCCATCGAGACAAAATCGGCAGGATCGATCTCATACGCCTCACGCGGATCGAATACGGTGAAGTATCCGTTTGTGAGTCCGCCTTTGATGCCGAAGCGCGCTCCGGGATTTTCGCTCATCAAGGCGATCAGCTTTTCCATCGTAATCACGCCCTCTTTCACGAGGTATGTGTACAGAAGCGGCAGAGCCGTTTCAAGCCCGACGATGCCCATGTTTGAGCCGCGCAGACCTTTCGATTTTTCCTCAGCCGAGTGCGGTGCGTGGTCGGTCGCGATCATGTCGATCGTGCCGTCGCAGATGCCCTCGAGAAGTGCGTCCCGATCTGCCTCGGATCGAAGCGGGGGATTCATTTTGAAGCGTCCCTCATCCTTGAGCATTCCGTCATGCATGAGCAGATAATGCGGTGCGGTCTCGCACGTTACGTCCACACCGGCAGCCTTTGCCTCGCGGATCAGTGCGACGCTCTCTTTTGTGGAGATGTGGCAGACGTGGTATGCGCATCCCGTTTTTGCGGCAAGCGCAAGATCGCGTTTGATCTGTCCCCATTCGCTCTCCGAGCAGATGCCGGGGAAGCCGTGCGCTTTCGCATACGCGCCGTCGTGGATGCAGCCTCCGCGGAGCAGATCGTTCACCTCGCAGTGCGCGGCGATGATCTTTCCGAGCGATTTCGCTTTCTTCATCGCGGCGAGCATCATCTCCTCATTCTGCACGCCCCGTCCGTCATCCGAAAAGGCGATGACGCGTGAGAAAAGCGTTTCCATGTCGGAAAGCTCCTTGCCCATCTCCCCGACGGTGATTGCCCCGTACGGGTACACATCCACCTTCGCTCCGTCGTGGATCAGCTTTTCCTGTACGGCAAGATGCTCGTCCGAGTCGGGCACGGGGGAGAGATTCGGCATCGCGCATACGGCGCCGTATCCTCCGCGTGCGGCGGCGGCAGTGCCCGTCGCAATCGTCTCTTTATAAGAAAATCCCGGCTCACGGAGATGTACATGGACATCCGTTAAGCTGGGAAAAACAAAACAGAACGCTGTGTTGAGGGCAGCGTGATCGGTATTCGGATTTTGTATAGAGGGACACGTGCCGTCGGTGAGAAAAGAGACTTTTTCTTTCCCGATGACTGTTCCGTCTGTAAATGTAACTTTCATACTTCCTCCGCTGTGAAATGCTTCGCCTGGGCAAGGAAGACACACTTACAAAGACGGCGGTGCGCCGTCTGATTTATGCCTGTCAAACCTTGCCGGTCTCTCTGTACCGCTTAAAGATTTGCTTAATCGATATATTATATAATATTTTACGAGGTTTGTCAAGACGGTCGGTGACGAAAAGGGCAAATTTCCGCGCACCGTTTCCGTCAGTTTTTACAAAAGCGATCGGGCACGGCGTACAGCATCAGATCCCATGCAGGCACGCACGGAACACGGCGCAGATAGAATCTGTACCCGTCATATTTTGTTGAAATTGACAAGGGCAGGGCGAAAAGATCCTCTGTGCGGTGATAGAGGGATACAGCCAGAACCGGCTTGTCACGCGAGATTACCCCGTGCGCACCGGCAAGTGCGCGTGCCTCCGCGCCCTCCACGTCCAGCTTTATCAGATCCACGGACATCCCGCCCGCGATCCGATCGACCGTGTCGGCAGGGACCTCCACTGTTTTCGCGCGCTTATTCGTGCCGTCTGCGCCTGCACCGCGGCTTGCCGAGGCGGAATACGTCAGCATATCGGGCGTATCCCAAAGCGCGGCGTGCACGGGACGCACGACTCCGCCTGTTGTTTCGGCGTAGTCGGTCAGCTTTTTCACCGTGCGTGCGTCTGCCTCCACGGCGATGATTTCTGTAATGTTCGGGCACGCGCGGCGGATCATCTCCGCCGTGTCACCCTTGAATGCGCCGCCGTCGAGTGCCGTGCGGATTTTTGCCGTATCTGCAAGCGCGGACAGAGACGCGCCTGCCTCCTCCGTGCGTGTGAGATGGATGAGCTTGCCCGTCAGCCGATACAAAAGCATATCGGCAAACAAAAGGCGTGACTGTTCATCCGCAAGCAGGGCAACCGTGTCCGCAATCTCTTTTTTATGCGCGAGATAATAATCATAGGTAAAGACCTCGCCGCCGATCAGCGGTACGTCGGGGAGCACGGTATCATGACGCGCGGCGAGTGCGTACATTCGGTCAATTACATCGGGCAGGGTCGAGCCGAACGAGATGAGAATCACAATATCCTCCCCGAAACGGGCGAGAATATCTTCATACGGTTCCACAGGCATCCCACGGAACGTGCGGCTTCTTACAAATCCGCTGCTGGCGAAAACGCCGTCGGGGGTGCGCCCGATTCTCGCAAGCTGATCGATGATCTTGTCCGCGCCGTTGCCCGTGCCGTACAGGATAATCGGACGGGGATCGTTACGCAGACGCTCCCATAAGGTGTCCTCCCGTCGGATACCGATCATGCCTTGTCCTCAAGATGCAGAAAGCGGATCGCGTTGCTCCAAAGAATATCCTCGCGGTGCTCCTCGGGGATGGAAAGACGGTCAAAAAGTGCGAGCTCCGATGCCGGATTCATCACGGGATAATCCGTGCCGAACATCACGCGGTCATAGCCGAGTGCGGCGATTGTGCGCGATGCCTCCTCGGGGGTAAGATACCAGAGCGAGGAGGACGTGTCATACCACACGCGCTCATGTCCGGCGAGGTATTCAATCGCTTCCTCGGATGCCTTGTATCCGCCGAGGTGTGCCGCGACAACCTCCAGCTTCGGGAACATGTCCAGCACGCGGCGGAGCTTTTTCGGCTCGGAGAAGCGGTACTGCGGACGGTTATCGCCGATATGGAAATAGACAGGCATTCTGCCCTCGACGATCTCGTACAGGCGGAGCATTTTCGGATCGTCAATGTCGATCCCCTGAATATCGGGGTGAATCTTCACGCCGCACAGACCGAGCTTTTCCACGCGGTCGATCTCGGAGGCGAAATCGGGAAAATCCTGATGCATACCGGCAAAGCCGACGGTCAGAAATCCCTCCGCGCGGGATTTTTCTGCAAGCGCGGCGATACAGTCATTGACCTTTGGCACCTGATGCGCGTTCGTCGCAACGGAGAAAAGCAGAAATCCTTTCACGTTGTTTTCGGGTGCCTGCCTGGAAAGATCGGCATACGTGCCCAATCCCTCCGGCACAAAATCGTAAAACGCACCGAGGTTGGTGACCGCTTTCTCCGCAATCGCCTCAGGATACGTGTGTGTATGGATGTCAAATACTTTCTTTGGGATGTTTTGTTTGTCCATGGGATGCCTCTTGATTTTTGAAAAATATTGTGTTATACTGATTTTACAGTCAGGAAAGGGGGACAAATCTTTGAAACGTGAAATTCCGCCGGAGGAGCGGCGTGTCGTGTCGCGGCGAAAGAAGATCACGATTCTTGCCGTGTTCGTGATCGGACTCCTTTTGATTCTTTGGTTCAAGCTGCCGTTTGAGAGGACGTATACCGCCTCGCTCGTGCGATCGGGCGCGGAAGAATCCCCTCTGTACGGGCAAACGGTGGATGTCACCGTGCACGTCCGTGTACAGCGGTATTTCCTGCGATCCCCCACGCATAGCGGCACGGTCACCGTGGAAGGGGACACGTATTCTACCGTCGGCGGCAATACGGTGCCGACGTATACGCTGTCAGGCGCTTTTGAAAACACGGATTCCTTCACGATTGTCTGCTCCGAATGGCAGGGGAACTACCTGCGAACAAGGTGTGTTGCACAAATTGAGGACGGGCAGATTGTTGAGGTATATCTGCGCGATAAAACGGATGCGTTTGCCGGACGGTACATTCCGGCAGACAGCTCACGGTAAATTTTTCTCATAAGGAGATTTTTTATGGACTGCATTTTTTGTATGATTCTCGAAGGGAAGATCCCCTCAAACAAGGTGTACGAGGACGAGAAGATTCTCGCCTTCCGCGACATCAATCCCGAAGCGAAGGTGCACGTGCTTGTGATTCCGAAGATCCACATCCCGTCGATGGATGCGGTGACGGCGGAGAACAGCGCGTATGTCACGCACATTTTTGAAAAGATCCCCATGATCGCGAAGGAAGCAGGGGCGACGGACGGCTACCGCGTGATTTCCAACTGCGGTCCCGATGCCGCACAGTCCGTGCCGCATCTGCACTTCCACATCCTCGGCGGCGAGGAGCTGCCTGCGCATATCGTCTGAGTGAATCCAAGAAAACGCCTCCCGCAGGAGGCGTTTTTTCTTATTTCTGGAGTTCCGCGTAGATTGCCTTCTGTGCGCGCTCGAAATCCTTCGCGTCCACACCGATGATGATGTTGAACTCGCTCGATCCCTGATCGATCATGCGGATGTTGATGTCCGCCTCGGCGCACGCCTTGAACAGCTTTGCAGCCGTACCCTTCGCCTTGACCATACCGCGGCCGACGACGGCAATCAGTGCCAAACCGTCCTCGATATTGATGACCTCAGGCTCGCATACGCGGCAGATTTCGTCAATGATGCGCTGACGGCAGGAAGCAATGTCGTTCGTGTTTACGATAATGGACATCGTATCAATGCCGGAGGGGAAATGCTCAAAGGAGACCCCGAGTCTCTCAAGCACCTCAAGCACGCGCCGTCCGAAGCCGAGCTCGGCGTTCATCATGTCCTTTTCAATGTTGAGAACGGAGAAGCCGACCTTTCCTGCGATACCCGTAACGACGCTGGAGAGATCGTCCGTCGTCGGAACGATCATCGTGCCGGGGGCCTCGGGCGCGTTTGTATTTTTAATGTTGATCGGAATACCGGCGAAGCGGACAGGGAAGATCGCGTCCTGATGCAGGACGGTTGCACCCATATAGGAAAGCTCGCGCAGCTCCTTGTATGTGATTACGTTGATGACGCTCGGATTGTCAATGATTCTCGGGTCTGCCATAAGGAAGCCGGAAACGTCCGTCCAGTTCTCGTAAAGAACAGCACCGCACGCACGGGCAACGATCGATCCTGTAATATCGGAGCCGCCGCGGGAGAACGTCTTGACCGTGCCGTTCGGCATAGAGCCGTAGAAGCCGGGGATGACGGCGCGCTCGTGACGCTTCAGCGTCTCGGCCATGATCGTGTTCGTCAGCTCGCTGTCAAAAGAGCCGTTGTCGGAGAAGCGGATGACGCTGACCGCATCAATGAAATCGTAGCCGAGGTATTTTGCGAGGATCACACCGTTCAGATACTCACCGCGGGAAGCGGCATAGTCACGTCCGGCATGGTGTGCGATCGAGCTTTCGATCATCTCGTACTCCGCGGACAGATCGAGATCCAGTCCGAGCCCCTCAATAATCAGCTCGTAACGCTCGCGTACACGGGCAAAAACTTCCTTCAGTGCCGCGCGGTCGGCGGATACCTCATAGCATTTGTAGAGGAGGTCGGTGACCTTGTCATCGTCCTTAAAACGCTTGCCCGGTGCGGAGGGGATGACGTAGCGGCGGCAGTCCTCACCGCGCACGATGTCCGCAACCATGCGGAAATGCTCGGCGTCGGCAAGGGAGGAGCCGCCGAATTTTACAACTTTTACGGCATCCTTGGCGGATGCAAGATTCTGTGAAGCCAATGCAGTATTCTCCTGTCAGTTTCCGTGAATTTATAAATCTACACCATATATTATATGGATAAATCAGGTGTTTGTCAACGGCACTTTTCGATAAAATATTCCTTCTCAGCGAAAAAATATCGTTTGATTGCACAATTTGTACTCTCTGCGCACTTTTTTCGCCGCAAAAATTGACACGGAGCCGATTCTGTATTATAATAGAGTATCACAGAAATGAGGTGCTGTTATGTCTGCAAAAACGATATTTTCCGCGGCGGAATTTCTCCTGCCGCCGTATGAGGCAAAAGATCCCGCATGGGAAAAGTGGGCGGTAATCGCCGTCGATCAGTTTACATCCGAGCCGTCCTATTGGGAGGCTGCCGAAGCGACTGCCAAGGATGCGCCGAGCGCGCTGCATCTCGTCTTGCCCGAGGCGTATCTGGAAACGGAAAAGGAAGCCCTCCGCAATGCGGAAATCAAGACCGCCATGGCACGGATGAAGGAAGGCTTTCTGAAGGAGTACGCCGACAGCATTCTGTATCTGGAGCGCACGCTTCCCGACGGACGTGTGCGCCGCGGTCTTGTCGGTCAGATCGATCTGGAAAAGTACGATTACGCAAAAGGCTCGACGCCTGCCGTCCGTGCGACGGAGGCAACGGTTCTTGAAAGAATCCCGCCGCGCGTGGCGATCCGCTCCGCCGCACCGCTGGAGCTGCCGCATGTTATGCTCCTTCTGAACGATACGGACGGGCTGATGGCATCTGTGGCAGAGAGCTCCGCCACATACACCTGCCTGTACGATTTTGATCTTATGCTCGATGGCGGTCATGCCAAGGGTTACCGCATCACGGGCGACGCGCTTGCTGCCGTTCTCAAAAAGATCGCTTCCTATGAATCCTCCCGTGCGGACGGATTTGTGTACGCGGTCGGTGACGGTAACCACTCGCTCGCCGCCGCCAAGGCACACTACGAGAATATCAAGGCAAAAGAGGGAAGCGCCGCCGCGGATCATCCTGCGCGGTATGCGCTCGTTGAGCTTGTCGCGCTGGAGGACGAAGCGCTTGATTTTGAGCCGATCTACCGTGTTGTGGAGGCAGAGGATACCGCCGATTTTCTCAAAGCACTCGGTGCGATCACGAAATCGGGCGAGGGAGAGCAGACTGTCCGCGTGCTGACCGCAGATTCGGATGAAACGGTATCCTTTACCGCACCTGCGCACGCGCTCACCGTCGGTACGCTCCAGATTTTCATCGATGATTACATCGCCGCACATCCCGGCGTGAAGTGCGATTACATCCACGACGAAGCATCGCTCGCCGCCTTAGCCAAGCGCAAAGGCTCCGTCGGATTCCTCTTTGACGGCATGGCGAAGGAGGAGCTGTTCCCGTATGTGTCGGCGCACGGCACACTGCCGCGCAAGACGTTCTCCATGGGCGAGGCGCGCAGTAAGCGTTACTACATCGAAGCGAGACGGATTGTAAAATAAAATCAAAAGCGAGAAACCCTTCGGTTTCTCGCTTTTCTTTATAACTTCCACAGCCTGTTTACAAAGGGGATTTTCAGCATGATGAACGTGATCCCACCCGACAGCAGAATGGCGATTACGGCAATCACCGGTACGGACAGAATCGGCGCAAACGACAGCGGATGCAGATTGAGGAGCGTTTCCAGCTTGTCCAGAATAAACGGATGAATAAGATAGATGCCGAGCGTCAGAGAAGCGAGCGTTCCCACGAGCGCGGACGCTTTCGGAGAGGATAGGCGGTCGGGCTTCATGCTTTGTGTGAGCGAGAAAAGAAGCACTGCTTCCGCAAAGACAGGCAACGAGAAGAAGCTGTAGAGCATTTCCTGTGCATCCCCACGCAGATATGCGAAAAGCGTATCGACTCCGGCTGCAAGCAAAACGGTACCGACAAAACAGAGTAGCGCGATGCTCCGCTTGATGCGGAGCGGCTTTATATTTGCCAAATAATATCCGAGGATCATGTATCCGGCATACTGTGTCAATTCCACCTTCGGGGTAGACATAACGGTTTGCACTATGCCTATATCGTAGCACAGTATCTTTACGGTGGCGCGAAGAATTTGCAGAACGAAAAACGCGCCGAGAAAATACCGTGTGAATTTTCCGTTTTCAAAATGTATGATCGCATACAGAACCGGCTGAAGTATGTACAATCCGATAAGCGTCGGGATATACCACAGGTGGTAGTGACTCTTGACACTCAGCCCGATCAGCGAGAGAGGGGACGTTTGAAAAAGGGAAGTCCAACCGATCGTGTTCAGTGCATAAAAGCACGACCAGACTACGTAAATGATGCCAAGCGGCAGTATTTTTTGCAAATACAGCTTTTTCAGCGGAATATCCTTCCGCAGAAGAAACGCACCGCTGAGCATGAAAAACAAGGGCACGGCACTGCGGCAGAAGCTGTTGTATAGATGCATACTGAGCCATGCAAAGCCGGTGTGCGGAGCTATATACCATTTGCTGCTTGCCGTGTGGAGAAGCACAACCATGCAGGCTGCGGTGATGCGGAGAAGATCGTAGCGGACATCGCGCTTGGAAACTGTATCGACAGTGCCGATCGGCTTTTCGGCAGTCAGCGTATTCGGCATGGGTGCACCTCCTTTTTCAGCATTTCATAATACGTATCTAATCGACATTATAGCACATAAATGTGAATTTGTCTACCGAAATTTCTTTTTTGTTGCCGTAGTGGAGTTTTTTGTGACCTGTTTCTTGAAAATTTCCCATACTTATGGTATACTGAAAATAAGAAAACAGTTCGAGAACACTGAATTTGACGAGGTGCTATAATGAAAGTCAGCATTACAGATTATGAGGATTACTTATATTACCATTATAAAAACCATGGTATTGATACCAGCTTGTTTATGAAACTGGTTGAAGAGGTGGGTGAAGTTGCCGAGGTTCTAAACAAACGGGATGGAAGGAAAGCATCTGACAGCGAAGATTTGAAGCCACAGTTGGCAAACGAATTGGTTGATGTTATTCATTACGCTTTTGCGATTGCTTCATTGAATCAAATCAACCTGAATGATGTTATTTTGGAGAAAGACAAAAAGGCTTCAATTAAATATCATCACGAAAGAAACCTCGAACAATTTTTGTCGGAACGATAAAGCTTAACTCATCGAACAGCCCAATATAGAAAAGCGGAAGATTCCCCCTCCGCTTTTGTCATTTGTATCAAACCCCGCCGAAATCTTTCCGAGTCAGCAAAATCGCGCACTCCACGTGCGTCGTTCGCGGGAAAAGATCCACCGCGCGGCCTTTTTCGATGCGGTAGCCGCCTTTGACCAGCTCGGCGCAGTCGCGTGCCGCCGTGGCATGATTGCACGAGATCATCACGATGCGCTTCGGTGCCATTTTCAGCATACTTTCGATGCTCAAACTGTCGCATCCCTTCCGTGCAGGATCGGCTATAATTACGTCCGGCGTCTCGCCGCGTTCGATCAGCTTTTTGGCGATCTCGCCTGCATCTCCGCAGAAAAATTCCGCGTTTCCCATGCCGTTCAAAGCTACATTTGCCTTCGCGTTCTCAATCGCGGACGGAATGATTTCCACGCCG
>JAZNHT010000052.1:0-15945 GCA_045577175.1 Eubacteriales bacterium
GTCGTGCCGTCTGCCTGGATGTAGTTCCAGGTGTCGTCGGAACGAATCCAGTTCTGGAAGCAGAAGTTGTAGATGCCGGGAACGTCTGCGTAAAACGAAACGGCAAACTTCGCGCTGCCGTATACGGAGACGGAATCGCCGTACGCACCGGCGTTGACCACGTAGTCGACAGAAGCCGTGAGATTTGTGTTTTCGCTTACGCAGTCTCTGAAATAGATGCTGTTGCCGCCGGTATACTCAGAAGGCAGAGTACGACCTGCTGCGGGCAGCTCCAAGGTATCCGCTGCGGCGGTGTTCGCAACGAATGCGGGCAGAATGCCGCAGACGGCGAGCAGAACGCTCAGCGCAAGTGCAAGAATTTTCTTCATAATAACTTTCCTCTCTCTTTATGTTGGTAATTGAAGAAAAAATAGGGGTACGCAATCATTATACTGTATTTTTGGTAAAGTGTCAAGGGCTTTCGGGCGTATTTTTATAGGATTTTGACGGTTTTTTCGTTTGTTTCGGAAAAAATTGCCGTTTTCCGAATGCCCCTGCGTCCGCGATTCTGCCCACCGGCTTAGCCGACGGTTTTCTTTATTACCAAAAAACACCCCGCGGTATTTCCGCGGGGTGCGCCGGATCAGTTGATTGCCTCGTTGTAGTCCTCGTACAGCTTGATCGTCGTGTAGTAGTCGTCGATCTGCTTCTGCGTAGCATCGCCGAACTCCGCGTAGATGGACGCGAAGTTGCCGTTCTGCTGGCGGATCGCACGGTTCGGCAGAGCGAACACGAGCTGCATGCACGGGCTGTAGAGACCCCAGTAGTTCATACCTGCGTCGTAGCAGATCGTATCGAAGATAATATCAAGCATATCGGACGTCTCGGGATCCTGGGAAAGCTGACCGTCAAGAACGAGATCGTAGTATGCGGGAATGACCTCTTCCTCTGCCTTGAAAGCGAGCAGCTCAAGCACTGCGCCGACAAGATCTTCGTCCGCAATAACGGACGGAACAGCCATCAGACCGCCCCAGTCGAGGGTGCGGTAGTCTTCCTGCTCCTCGTTATACTTGGGGAACGGAAGAATACCGTAAGGAACCTCTACGTCGCGGAGATCCTCGGAAGCGGAAATCGGTGCGCCGTAGAAGAGCAGGCGTCCGGAATCCAGCGTGACCTGGTTGGGCTCCTCATACGGATCGGGATAGAACACGTTATCCTTCGTAAGCTCTGCAAAGCGAGCGAAGACGTCTACCGTCGTCTCGGTGTTCAGAGCCAGAACGAGGTGATCGTCCTCGTCGCGCGTCGTGAAGTTCTGACCGAATGCGGTGACAAAGCTGACGTAGTTCGACGTATCGTTGACGGCAAGACCGAACGAGTCGTTCTCAAAATCGTATACGCCGTCGGTGTTGACATCCTTCGTAGCGGCGCGTGCCATCTCCTCAAACGCATCGAGCGTCCACTTCTGATCCTTTACGAGCTGGTACGGATCGTCCATGCCGAGATCCTCAACCATCTCTTTGTTGAAGTAAAGAACGTACGGGCAGGGGATCATGTAATCGGACACGCCGAGGTAGTGGTAGTCGCTCAGACGGAGAACCTCCATCTGCTCCATGTTCCACCAATCTGCTTCGAGATCGACGTAGGGAAGCAGATCCATCGGGTACAGGTAGCCCTGACCGGTGAACTTATTCAGTCCGACGATGCAGTGCATAAGTGCGAGGTCGATCTGCGTCGAGCCCATGAGCACCTCAGCCTCAATATCTGCGTTCAGGTTGGCGTAGCCGTCGTACAGGAAGTACGTCATCTTGACGCCGAGCTCGTCCTCGATCTCGAGGCGGCGGCTGTAGAGCGCGGCCTCCATCGGGTCGGAGGATTCCTCATCTGCGTGGAAGTAGTAGGGGTAGCCCTGCCACTCAAATGCAACGGTGCGGAACTCCTCGTTTTCGAAGTTCAGCTCATCGACGGGCACGCCGTGGGCGCGGACAGGCGTCGTATCGGGTGCGGTGGTATCTGCCTCTTCGGGTACGGTGGTATCTGCGGGATCGGTTTCGTCACCGGTGACAACCGGCGGCTTTTCGTCATTGCCGCAGGCGACTGCGAGAGGCAGCACGAGCAGCATGGCGAGCAGGAGACATACGATTTTCTTCATGTGGGTAACCTCTTTTCTGTAAAAATTCAAGCCCGGGAGAGAGAATCTTGCTTTTTGGGGGTGCTTTTCGGTTTGATTATACCATAAAATGAGATTCTCTGCAACCAAAAGTGGAAACATGGGCTTTTTTTGTAAATCGAAAGGGCGGATTTTGTATAGAAGGGATACGATGCAGGAGGGGCGAGTCGCGCAGCCCCTCCTGCACCACCTCCGCGGCAAGGGGAGAGGCGGAAGAGTCCGCGCTCTCCCCTGCACCCCTCTCCACCTCATAGCGTTCTTTTAGCGAAACATAAGATAACATACCACTTTAACCTCAGCTTTAGAGGAGAGTTATGATCGACGTGCAGTGCAAACAACAGCTAAACGCTATTGTTAATGACGCTCCTTCGGAGCGAGGGATCGGCGGAAAGTTTAACGCATAGTTTTCGATCGTTAGCAATATGCGGAGATAAAGTTTGGCACGGGAGGACGTGGCGCAATTCTGCAGCCTCTCCGTCAACGACAGCAGGAAGGAGATTCAAAACGCAGCGGTTTCGCTTCAGAAAAAGTGGTATGTTAGGATGAAGTTACCGCTGAGCCACAGGGGTGGGGGATCCAAGGGGGCGGGGATAAAATCCTCCCCGCCCCCTTTGGCGCGGAGGTGGGGCAGGAGGGGCTACGCGACTTGCCCCTCCTGCATCATCAGGCGCAATGTAACTTTTTTACGGGATCGCAGGGGAGCACTTCCCCTTCAAATGAAATTCCGCTTGCAATCCGCGCAGGATTGTGCTATTATAGAATAGGAAGAAAATCCCCATCCCCCCAAAAAGGAGATTCTCATGGAGAAAAACGACTCCGCGCGCCACGTCCGTCTCACCGCAAAGACGGGGCTCTTCGACATCAATCTGAAGGAGCTGTGGCAGTACCGCGATCTGATCGCACTGTTTACCAAGCGAAACTTCATTCTTACATATAAGCAGACGATCCTCGGACCGGCATGGATTGTTTTGCAGCCGATGCTCACGACGATCATCTACACGTTCGTGTTCGGCGGTATCGCAGGCATCTCCACCGACGGCGTGCCGCAGATTCTTTTCTACATGGCAGGCACCGCCCTCTGGACGTTTTTTTCGCAGTCACTCACGAAAACGTCCTCCACCTTCACCGCCAATGCGCGCGTGTTCGGCAAGGTCTATTTTCCGCGCCTCGTCATGCCTGTATCCACCGTGCTTTCGGGCATGATTAACTTCGGCGTGCAGTTTCTTCTGTTCGCCGCCTTCTGGGTGTACTATATCATAAAAGGCGCGATTGCGCCGAATTATATCGGTATCCTCCTTCTGCCCGTGCTTCTGATCTATCTCGGGCTTTTGGGCATGGGGCTGGGCATCATCATCTCCTCCCTTACGACCAAATACCGCGATCTTTCCATGCTCGTCGGCTTCGGCGTCCAGCTCTGGATGTACCTCACGCCTGTTGTCTATCCCGTCTCCACCGTCACAAATCCCGTTTTCCGCACGGCGCTTCTTCTGAATCCCGTGACGAGTGCGGTGGAAACGTTCCGCTGGATGTTCCTCGGCACGGGCGCGGTCAGTCTCCCGTACTGGGGCATCTCTGCCGCCGTCATGGCTGTCGCGCTCACCCTCGGTGTGATCGTGTTCAGCCGCGTCGAGCGAACCTTTATGGATACGGTCTGAGGAGGCAGGTATGAACGAACAGATTGCAATTCAAATAAGCGGGCTGAAAAAGCAGTACCGCCTCGGTCAGATCGGCGGCGGCACGCTCAAGGCGGATCTGCAGAGCCTGTGGGCAAAAATCCGCAAAAAAGAGGACCCGAACGTAAAAATCGGGCAGGAGGCGCGCCTCTCCGGACAGACATTCATGGCACTGAACGGGATCGATCTGACGATCCGCAAGGGCGAGGCGATCGGCATCATCGGCACAAACGGTGCCGGCAAATCGACGATGCTGAAAATCCTGTCGCGCATCACGGCACCGACGGCAGGCACGGTTGACATCTGCGGACGGATTGCCTCGATGCTGGAGGTCGGCACGGGCTTCAACGGCGAGATGACCGGACGGGAGAACGTATACCTGAACGGCGCAATCCTCGGCATGACGAAGGCGGAGATCGACGCGAAAATGGAGGACATCATCGAATTTTCCGAGATCCGCGACTTTATCGATACGCCTGCAAAGAGGTATTCCTCGGGCATGTACGTAAAGCTGGCGTTCTCCGTTGCCGCGCATCTCGATGCGGAAATCATGATTATGGACGAAATTCTCGCCGTGGGCGACGTGGCATTCCAGAAAAAATGTCTCGACAAAATGCGTGAGGCGGCTACCGTGGAGGGACGCACCGTTTTGTACGTCTCTCACAACATGAACACGATCCGCCGCCTGTGCGACCGCTGCATCGTGCTCGATCAGGGCAAGGTCATCTTCGACGGAGATGTGGAAAAGGCGATCGACATCTACGCAGGCACGGGTTCCTCTCTCAAAAAGGAGACGGATCTGACCGCAGCGATCCGCCCGTCGAAGCAGACGGACGAAAAGCTCCGCTTCACACGCGTCTCTTTCCCCGAGAAGGATTTGCCCGTATTCAAAACGGGAGAGCCGATCCGCCTCGCACTCGGCTTTACCGTCGGGGAGGCACTTGAAAACGTCGCGATCCGCTTGGTTGTGCAGACAGAATCGGGCACGCCGGTCGGTCTTGCCGCTACGGAAAAGGGGATCCCCGTCCGTATCGGTGAAAACGAGCTTCCGTTGACCTTGCATCTTGACACGCTCGCCCCCGGCATGTATTCCGTCCGCGTTGCGGCGCAGACGGTTGACGAATTTGGGCACGGTCCGATGCACGATTTCGTTGACAGTGCGTTCATGCTCCGCATCATACAGAGCGAGGACGACAACAACGGGCAGCCGTGGTATCCGCACATCTGGGGATACGCGCAGTATCCGACGGTCGAGGTCGAAAAAGATATGTAAGATTGCAAAATCTTCTTGCTTTTTTTCAAAAATTGCTGTAAAATAGAGAAAGGCTCCCACGGGAGGGTATGAGTATGCTGGATGCGGTTCTTTTCGACCTGGACGGAACGCTTGCGGACACCGTCCCGAGTCTCGTTTCGTGTGTGAATCATGCGCTTGTGCAGTACGGACTGCCTGCGCGGGATGAATCGGACATTCTCTCCCTGATCGGGTTGGGCGAAAGAGATTTTTTCCGCGGTGCCATAGCCGAAAACGTGCTCCGCGCACGCGGGGAATCGTTCTTTGAGGAAATCTTCCGCTGTTATGTGGACTACTGCGCGGCGCACACGTGCGATCTGATCGTGCCGTATGCCGGCATCACGGAGGCGATCGACACGCTCCGTGAGGACGGATACCGTCTCGGCGTTGTTTCAAACAAGGCGCAGCACTTAGTCGTGCAGATCGCGGAGGCACTCTTCCCGGGGCGGTTTTCCGTCTTGCTCGGCGTGGGCGAATATCCGCCGAAGCCGGATCCGACCGTAGCGGTCGCGGCGGCAAAAATGCTGGGCGTGCGTCCGCCGCGGTGCGTATTCGTGGGAGATTCCGAATTTGACATGATGACGGCGGTGAATGCGGGCATGGTGCCGCTCGGCGTGAGCTGGGGATACCGCCCGGTGACGCTTCTGAAGCACCACGGTGCGGCGGCGATCTGCGGCGAGCCGCGCGATCTGACCGGCGTGGTTGACGCCATGAACAAAGGGCTGATTTTGTGAAAGTCGGGGCTCTGCCCCTGTGCCCGTGAAAAGTAACTTTACGCAGGGGAACGACGCAGGAGGGGCAAGGCGCGCTTTCTCACTGCGGTTCGGACACGGTGCGGCTCTAACACCGCCCCGCGGTGTTATTCACTACCGCACCGCCGCTTCGCTACCCTCCTGCACCACCTCCGCGCCAAAGAGGAGAGGGCGTGCCCTCTCCTCTTGGAACACCTCTTCCCGATAGCGTTCTCTCATCTGTAACTGTATGCCAACGTACCACTTTAGCCTCAGCTTTAGAGGAGAGTTATGATCGGCGTGCAGTGCAAACATAGCATATACGCCTTCGTAAAAGAAGCGGCATACGCCGCTGGGTTTATGCAAACATAGCGGGTACGAATTTCGTCAAGATTTAGACGTACAGTTTCCAATCGGAAACAGTACGCGTGGACGGCAGTTTGGTTACAGATGAGCATTACCGCGATCTTACAGTCTCTCCGTCAGCGATAACAGAAGGGTTCTAAAACGCCACAATTTCGCTTTGGCGGAAGTGGTGGATTCGCGTACAATTACGACTGCACCCTAAGGGTAAGGGGTGCAGGGGAGAGGGAATGCCCCTCTCCCCTTGCCGCGGAGGAGGTCGTAGGAGGGGCTGCGCGACACGCCCCTCCTACATTGTCCTCCTACGTAAAAAACACAACAAAAAATTTCATTAAAATAAAAGGAGTTCCCCCATGGTACCATTCAAAGTTGATCTCACAAAAGAAGTCGCAGTCGTCACAGGCGGAGGCGGTGTCCTCTGCTCCGGCTTTGCCGAGGCACTCGCAGAGTGCGGCGCGAAGGTCGCCGTCTGCGACCTCCGAATCGAGGGCGCACAGGCTGTCGCCGATAAAATCAACGCCGCAGGCGGCACCGCAATCGCTGTCGCCATGAACGTGCTCGATAAGCAGTCCATCATCGACGCACAGACGCTCATCCACGAGAAGCTCGGTGCCGTCACCATTCTTCTCAACGGCGCAGGCGGCAACAACCCGAAGGGCACCACCGACCGCGAATACTGCACGCCCGAGGACATCGCCGAGCTTGAGAAAAACGGCACCATCGAAGGCGTCAAGACCTTCTTCGACCTCGATCCCGACGGCATCTCCTTCGTGTTCAATCTGAACTTCCTCGGCACGCTGCTCCCCACACAGGTCTTTGCCCGTGAGATGGCGAAAACCGGCGGCACCGTCATCAACGTCTCCTCCATGAACGCGTTCTGTCCGCTTACGAAGATTCCGGCATACTCCGGCGCGAAGGCGGCTGTATCCAACTTCACGCAGTGGCTCGCCGTCCACTTCGCACCCGTCGGCATCCGCGTAAACGCAATCGCCCCCGGCTTCTTCTGCACGAACCAGAACCGCGCGCTCCTCTTCAACGAGGACGGCTCCCTCTCCGCACGCTCTGCGAAAATTCTCAGAGGCACCCCCATGAACCGCTTCGGCGAGGTCGAGGATCTGACCGGTACGCTTCTGTGGCTCGCCGACAAGAAGGCATCCGCATTCGTGACCGGCGTTGTCGTTCCGGTTGACGGCGGATTTGCCGCTTACTCCGGCGTCTGATGGCGAAAGAGGTCAAAACCAACGCGATGCGCCGCCTCGATGCGGCGAAAATCCCTTATGAAACGGTCTCCTACGAGGTGGACGAGAGCGATCTCAGCGGTACGCATATCGCCGAGGTGCTCTCGCTCCCCGATGCCGGATGCTTGTTCAAAACGCTCGTGACGAAGGGCGCGCACGGCGGATATTTCGTGTTCTGCATCCCTGTGGAATACGAGCTCGATCTGAAGCGGTGCGCCGTCTGCGCAGGCGAAAAGAGCGTGGAGATGATCCCCGTGAAGGATCTTCTGCCGCTGACGGGCTACATTCGCGGCGGCTGCTCGCCGATCGGGATGAAAAAGCAGTTTCCGACCTTCATCGACGAAAGCGCGCTTCTGTACGACAAAATCTACGTAAGCGCGGGGCAGCGCGGGCTCCAGCTGATTCTGCCGCCCTCCGTGCTGATCGATTTTGTCGGCGCAAAAACCGCCGATCTGACCGCAAGATAACGAAACAAAAAAGCGGCTTGCCGAAGGCAAGTCGCCTTTTTATGCGGATATTTATGCGTTGTCGTTGATCTTTTCGGCGATGGCTCTGCCGGCACCGATCGCTGCTACGAAGAAGCCGAGGGGGACGGCGATCGCAAGTTTCAGGTTCAGCACGATCAGCATACCGATACAGCTGCTGCAATCAGAAACGGAGAGAACATCTCCCAGCAGAATCCATCCGGGAATGGCGAAGCCGATCATGGCGATGATGAGACCGGTTTCTCCGAATATGCCTACCAGTATGCCGATGACTCCCAAAAAGAGACCGCCCATGATAAAGGAGAACAGAATCGCCATGATGATGTATCCGGCGCGGGACGCGAGAAATTTGCGGAAGCCGCTCTTATACGTCACGTCGGAGATGTCATCGAAGTCAATCTCCTCGACCGGCTTCGGCGTCGGCTTCGGAGCCGGTGCGGGTGTCGGCTTGGGAGCTGGTGCGGGTGTCGGCTTCGGTGCCGGTGCGGGTGTCGGCTTTGTGTCGGACGCATCGCTGAACGTCTCGCCCGAATCGAGAATGGACTGAATCTGGGACTGAAGCGCGGCGAGCGCGGGATCCATTTCTTCCTTGTCTGCTTCTTTCACCGCGGTCGGCGTCGGCTTGGGTGTCGGTGCGGGTGTCGGCTTCGGCGTCGGTGCCGGTGCAGGCTTGGGAGCCGGTGCCGGTGCAGGCTTCGGTGCAGGTGCAGGTGTCGGTGTCGGCTTTGTGTCGGATGCATCGCTGAACGTCTCGCCCGAATCGAGAATGGACTGAATCTGGGACTGAAGCGCGGCGAGCGCGGGATCCATTTCTTCCTTGTCTGCTTCTTTCGCCGCGGTCGGCGTCGGCTTGGGAGCCGGTGCGGGTGTCGGCTTGGGAGCCGGTGCGGGTGTCGGCTTGGGAGCCGGTGCCGGTGCAGGTGTCGGCGCAGAATCTGTCGGTTTTGCCGCTTCCTTTGCGGGAGCAGGCGTCGGCTTCGGAGTCGGCGGCATGGGCGAATAGGTGATCGGCTTCAGGGCGGTGGTAAGATTGTTGATATACAGCGCGGCGGACGTGTACACGATACGGTAATGTGTTGTGGAGATGACGTCCTTCTCGTGCATATCCACGCTGCCCAAAAGCTGTTTTTTATTCACGTAGACGGAAGAATACATATCGGGTGACTGCGCGGACAGCTTGTATGTACCGCCGACACGGTCGAGTCGGAGATTGGCGGGGGCGAGAACGGTATTCAGCTTATCCCACGCGGAGGCGGGGATTTTGACCCACGAGTCGGAATATTCCTCCGAGGCAAACAGGATCAGTACGCCGTCCGTGTCTGCGCCGATACGGATATAATCGTCCAGATCGACGATGGCGTTCTGCACCTCGGCATCATTGTAGAGCGTACCGCCGCCGATGTCGCGAACCTGCCAGTATCCTTCATTCAGGATCAGCTGTCCGTGCGACGGAGAAACGTGTTCGGATGTCAGCCTTATGTCACTGTACGAGCTGCTGCCGTAGGAACGGGTGGCGCTTTTTCCCATTTCCACCTGCACAAGCTGCGGTGCCCGGGCTGCATCAAAGATAAAGAGCGAGTATTTTTGTCCGCTCTGCTCGGCTTTTCGTCGGAATGCCATAATATCCTCCGTTGTCACGCTTTTCGATTCTTGCTTTGCCGCGGTGACATGATACAAAATAAATTATACCATCTCTTCTCCGAAAAGTCAATGCAATTTTATGCATACGGGCACCGTATTCTTGCAATTGTGCACGAATTGTGCTATACTTGACAAAAAAGCGCCGGGACAGGCTTTGCTTGAACGGGACATCCCCTCGTCCGGGCAGAAGGGTATAATCATGTCGGAGAATATACGGTGTTCAGAGAAAAAAGATTCGTTTACGGAGAATACAAAGCAGTACCGTGCGCTGGAAATTTTCTTCCGCAGTCTCAGGGGAGAGGATATTTCCGTTCGTGCGCTTGCGAGGGAATACGGTGTTTCCACAAAAAGCGTGTCGCGTACCGTCGGTGAGCTGAAGGCATTTTTGGCCGATCACAGAGACCTCGTCGGCAATACGGAGCTTTTGTATTCGCATCAGGATAAGTGCTACCGATTGCAGATGGATGAATTTCTGACGAACAGGGAGCTGTTCGCGCTCGTGGAGGACATGATCGGCTCGCGTGCATTTTCAAAAACGGAGCTGCTCGCGCTGACAGAAAAGCTGAAGCGCATGACGACGGTGGAGGATCGCCCGCGCCTCAGCGATTTGATCCGCAAGGAGATCTACCGCTATCCCGAGGTGAAGCACGACTGCGAGAGTGTGCAGGAGCGGCTCTGGCAGCTTGTCGGCTGTATCGGCGAGCGGCGGGAAATTTCGGTTGAATATTACCGCATGGACAGAAGCTGGGTGACGCACCGCTTGCGTCCTGCCTCGGTCATGTTTACGGATTATTATTTTTATCTGATCGCATTCAAGGCGGACGGCAGCGATAAGCCTTGCTATTTCCGCATAGATCGCATCAAGCGCATCACGGAGCACCGCCGCTGTCTCACGAAAGAGGAGATGCCGGAATTTGACGAGGGACTACTCCGCCGCCGCAGTCTGTTCATGTGGCCTGGACCGCTTCGGACGATTCGGTTTGTATTCAGCGGTCCGTCCGTGCAGGCGGTGCTCGATAAGCTGCCGACGGCAAAGATTATTGAGCGGCAAGGGAATAACCGCTATCTCATCGAGGCGGAGACGTACGGGGACGGCATCAAAATGTGGCTGCTCAGCCAGGGCAGCTGGGCGAAGGTTGTTTCTCCCGACGAATTTGTGCGTGAGATGCGGTGCGAGATTGAAAAAATGCAGAAGATGTATACGGAAGACGGAGGAGAATGACCGTTCTGAAATAAATCAAATAACTATTGACAAACCTTTTTTTCTTGACTATAATAGAGACAAAATTGAGCATCAAAGGACGCTTCGGGTATGATCGGAAACATATGCAGCATACAGCCCATCTCTGTCCATGACGGCCCCGGCATCCGCACGACGGTGTTTATGAAGGGATGCTCTCTTCGCTGCTTCTGGTGTCACAATCCGGAATCGCAGGAGAGGGCAAAAACGGTCGCGTATTATCCGCACAAAGGTATCGGCGCGGTGCGTGCGGGACAGCTTGTCCTTTCGCGGAAAACGGGAGGGCGGCATTTCATACGGAAAAATGTATCCGATGCGGCGCGTGTGCGAGGGAGTGCTTTGCACAAGCGATCGAAGCGATCGGGGAGGAAAGAAAAGCACGGATCAAAGCGAAGGTTCTTAACACCCGCCGTGGGTACTATCCCGAAGAGCCGAGCGCGCAGATGGATTTTTCGAATCCCACTCATGAACTCATTCGCTCAAAAATCAATGCTGCCCGTCTCGACAGCTTCCCCATCGAGATTGATGAGAACGATCTTCTTGCCGCGACGGAAATCCTGTGCGCGTGCGTTCGCTACGTGGCGGCGGAGAAGATGCTGGCGGAATAAAACGAATACAAAAAAGCGTTTACGGATTCCGTAGACGCTTTTGTTTTCCCAACACATGCAATTTCATCGTAGGGCGGGGGTACTTCCGCCGTTTTATACAACACCGCTTTCTAAGACGGCGGCACCAAGGCACCGCCCTACAAAACAGACCGCATATCTGCCGAAAACAGACAGGGGAATTGAGACTTGTTCAAGATCACAGCTTCCCGATAATCTCCGCACGGTGGGATTGGTATTCTTCCTCGGTGATGGCGCCGCTTTCGTAATTTTCCTTCAACGTGCGAAGGGCTTGTGCGTAATCCACTTTTTGCTCGGGCGGATTGCGGAATTTGTTTTTCAACATAAAAATCAGAAGTGATGCCAACAGGCAACCATACGCAATACAGTCTAAAAGATCATTTGTTCCGGAGTAACTTCCCCACGTCCATATTTCGCTCGAGAACAAGTTAGGTCTACCCATATACGGCAATTGCCAACGGATAAACCGCACGGTAAAATATAAAGAACGCAGGACAAGAATCAGCTCTACACATACAGCCGTTATCGGAAATGCTTTTTTGCCAAAGCCTGTCAACACGCCAACGGTCGCAAGGGCAAACAAAACAAACATCAAAAGATAAATGAACGAAAAACCACCATCTGTAAGAATCCATATAAGCGAATTCAGCTGATAAACAGCCAACACTCCAAAAACAGCAGGTATAAAGAAAACTTCTTTTTCCGTTCCGTGAAATTTCAGCACATACAAAACCAGCAAGACATATGGTGCCATTATCAACGGAACAAGAAGTATGCCGAAATAGATTCTTGACTCATATATGGCATCCCACAAAAACCGCCCTATTTCATAAGGCAAAACCGAAAGCGCTATACATCCCAACGCAACAAGAGCCAGTACCGTGACCGCTTTTTTACAGCGGAAATTTTTCGTATCAGACAGATTCCATTTCATTTTCCGCCACCGCTTTTGTCTTTCTCAAGAATTTTCTGATACTCCTCCTGGGTAATCAAGCCCTGTACAAGCAATCGATTCAGTTCCGGATTCTCTTCATTCTCCACTGCTTCGCCGACAAAATCGATTTCCTCTTCCATCATTTCCTCTTCCGCCCGCCTGTTTGCGGCACGTCTCTTTTTGCCGCGTCGGGTGTTTTCTTCAATCTCCGTCAGCTTATCGATAATTTCTCCGAAGCCGTATAAAAACCAGGACGAAATCCATGCAACAAGTATTCCTGCCGCAGCCAAAAGGAGCGGAAACAATGGATTCTCCATGTTTTCCACAAAAAACAGCGCCCACGAACCCAATCCGATAGCTTCTATCCAAAAAATAACTTTCGCCAATCCTTTGATCTTTCCGCCAATGTTCTCAAACATACCTTTGCCTCCTGAAAATGAAAAATAAAATAAAAAAGTGCGCCAACCGAAGTCAGCGCACCGAAAAACGCAAACCCCGATTGTCGCTCAACAAAACTAAATCAGGGTATTCATCATAACCATTTAGTGAGGTCTGCGTTTTTTCCAAACTCACAAAAATAGTTATGACGAAAAAAGGTATAATTATCCCTAAAGAAAAAATACCGCTGATTTTACTATTCAGTTTTGTTGAGCATACCGATTATACCACACTTCTCCCCCGTTGTCAAGAAAAAACAGCGGACATCATTCTGCGTGATGTCCTTAACGGAGAAAATGCAACAACAAAAAGCTCCCACAGACCAATCAAACGATTTGTGGGAAGTTTATTTATATAGGCAGAAGAAGGGGCGAAAGAAGGCTCCCTCAGAGAGGGAGCTGTCAGCGGCGGCTTGCCGCGGCTGACTGAGGGAGAGTGCGCGACAATAAAGCTAAACTGAATCCTAAGTCACGCAGGCTCCTTCCACCACTTCGTGGTCCCCCTCCCTCTCGGAGGGAGGCTATAGAGCGTCCTCTGCATTTGTTGCAAGTTTCGCATTTGTAATACAAATGCTGTCGGGCTATGCCCATACCCCTATTTCAAATTCTCCGATAAGGACAACTCCCTTCCCGTCCGCTGTCTGTTTTCTGTTCCCTCATTTTCCCCCGTTCGCTGCCGCCGCGCGCGTGCGGTTCAGCTCGCAAAGCTCTGTTACGTCATCCTCGTATCCCACGTTGTACCTGAAAAGAATCCGCGCGCCTGCTTTGTTATCCTCCACGTACCACTCCGGCACGTCCTGCACGGTGAACACGGCGTATCCCTCCGCAGTGAGCGCGTCCATCGTCTCGCGCGTGAACGCGCCGTGCGGATACGACAGTGCCTTCATGGACGGGGAGAGGTTCTCCTCGATCTTCGCCCATGCCGTATGCTCGTCGGCGAGAAAAGCCTCTTTCGTGCTCTCGCTCGCCTTCAGGTGCGTTTCCGTATGCGAATAGACAGTAACCACGCCCGACGCGGTGAGCTCGCGGAGCTGATCCCACGTCATGTATCCGTCCGTGCCCGTCAGCTCCGTAATCACAAAAACGGAGGCAGGCACGTGAAGTGCTTCGAGAATCGGCAGTGCCAGCGTAAGGTTGGATGTATAGCCGTCATCAAACGTAACGACGAAGTAATTCTCCTCGGCACTGTAGTCCCCTTTCGCGTAATCCTCCAATGACAGCGGCTGATACCCTGCCTCAAAAAGCGCGGTCAGATCCGCCGAAAATTTCTCGGGCGTGGTTGTCCACGCGGACGTGTTCGCCTCGTCCGCCGTGAGATCGTGGTACATCAGCCCGAGCACGTTTCCCGGGACGGGCGTTCTCTCCACGCCTGTGCATCCTGTCAAAAGCAGAATACAAAGCGCGGCGGCGACACATAAAAACCGTCTCATAAAAGTCTCCCCCTCCTCGGTCGAAAAACACCGTTTGTTTTACCTTATTTCATTTTCTCCGATCGCTCGTCTGCCGCGCAGAGCTGCGCCTTCGCGTGGGCGAGCCATGCACGCCTCTGCGCCGCCTTCTCCGCTTTCTCTGCGGCAGCCATCTCCTCGCGGATTGCTGTCGCCTCCGCTATCGTCGGCAAGCCGACGCGGGTACGGTTCAGCTCCGCAAGCGCGAGGACATCCGCATCATAATCCACATTATACCGTCTCAGGATGAGAACGCCTGCTTCGTTCCCGACGATGTACCACCACGGCACGTCCTGCACCGCAAACACGGCATATCCCTCCGCGGCAAGCGCTTCCATCGTCTCTCTCGTGTACGCCCCGTGCGGATACGCCAGTGCTTTCATCACAGGGGACAGATTCTCTTCAATCAGCGACCACGCCTTGTGCTCGTCAGAGAGAAAAGCCGCCGCAGTGTTCTCGCTTGCTTTCATATGCGTCTCCGTATGCGAATAGACAGTAACCACGCCCGACGCGGTGAGCTCGCGAAGCTGATCCCACGTCATATGTCCGTCGGCGGCGACACTGCCCGTGATAACAAACACGGTGCCGGGCACGTCAAGCTCGGTGAGGATCGGCAGTGCCATGGTGAGATTCGCCGTATAGCCGTCGTCAAACGTGACGACGAAATAATCCTGTCCGGGGAGGTAGTTTCCTTTTGCGTAATCCTCCAATGACAGCGGCAGATAGCCTGCGTTCAGAAGCGCGGTCAGATCCGCCGAAAATTTCTCCGGCGTTGTCGTCCACGCGGACGTATTCGCCTCGTCCGCCGTGAGATCGTGGTACATCAGACCGAGAATATCTCCGGCGACGGGCGGCTCTTTTTCCTCCTCCGCCGGCGGCTCTGCCACCGTGGGGATCGTGTTTGCGCTCAAAGCCCGCGCCACGGCAGAAGTATGCGGCGTTGTCGCACTCACACGGGAGAGAATCTCCGCGCGGTACAGCGTGGGCTGATTCGCTTTGGGCAAAGCGATCATGCCGCAGAGCAACAATATGGAAACAAGACAAAAAAGCAGTCGCGGGGACACCCGATTCCGACGGCGCACAGCGCGCACCTCCTCTCCAAAACGATCGGTCTGCAATACATAACAGGAATATTATACCCTCTCGCGGAAGAAAAAGCAATAAAGCTGTGAAAAATTTTCAAAAAGAGAAAAGATTCTTGGAAATCCTCTTGACAAGCGGCGGAAAACGTGCTACAATATACAGGCATTTTGGCGAGGGTATCCCGTTAGGAGGCGAGATAGAAAATCTCGGCGAGCGTAAGCGTAGCGCGGTGCTTTCCCAAAATGGGTGTACCAAACAATTGAATACAGCAAACAAATCGGGGTGTGGCTCAGTTCGGTAGAGCGCTTGGTTCGGGACCAAGAGGCCGCTGGTTCGAATCCAGTCACTCCGACCAAAACGAAAAGCAGGCTTTATGCCTGCTTTTTGTTTTGCCTGAAGATTGCGGTTGAACCCGTGACCTCCACACGCCCGAACCCGGGGCCAAGGGAAAACGAAGAAAAAACGCCACAGTGCGGCGTTTTTTCGAAGTTTTTCCGCCCAAAGCAGGGAGTATCGGGAGCGGCAGCGAGCGAGACGACGCGACTTGGCAAAGCCAAGTCGGTGCGACGGCGGTGGGCGAAATTTCGCCTTTTCTCTGCCCCCACAAAA
>JAZNHT010000053.1:0-10321 GCA_045577175.1 Eubacteriales bacterium
GCAGAGCTGATCGTCCGCACAGTTTTCGCATTTCTCACCGCACTCTGCGCAGATAACGGCACAGTTAGAGCAACCGTTTCCGCAGTAGCACAGTGTTTCCACACAGTCGATACAGAGACCGCATTCGGCGCAGTAGTCGCCGCCGGCGCAGTCAAAGCAGCGTTCGCAATCAGCGCAGAGCTGATCGTCGGCGCAGTTTTCGCACACCGTATTGCATTCGGGGCAGAGGATGGCGCATTCCGAACAGCCTTCACTGCATCCGACGCAGACCTGATCCACGCAGTATTTACAAAGATTACAGTTCAGACAGTAGTTGCCGTCGCCGCCGACACAGTCAAAGCAGGTTCCGCAGTCTTCGCAAATGCCGCCGTCCGCACATTCCTCGCATTTCTCGCGGCAGGCTTCACAGATCAGGACACACGCGGAACAGCCTCTGCCGCATTCACATATGTAGTCCGTGCAGAATTTACAAAGCTGACATTCTTCGCAGTAGTTGCCCTCGCCGCCCACACAGGTAAAGCAGGTATTGCAATCACTGCACAGATCATCCGGGGCACATTTGTCGCAGGCTTCGTAACAGTCTTCGCATCCGTTTGCACAGTTGGAGCATCCCTCACCGCAGTAGCAGATCCAGTCCGCGCATCCGATGCACAGCATGCAATCGGCGCAGTACAGCTCGTTGCCCGCGCATTCGGTACAGATACCACAGTCGTCGCAGATGAAATCGACGCACTCCGTGCATTTCTCGCCGCATACGTCGCAGACGTCACCGCTCGTCGAATAGCATCCGCGGCATTTTTCGTCACATTCACAGCAGTCTTCAAGACAGTTGCCGCAGTCGTCGCACAGCTCGTGATCGTCGTCGCAGGCACCGCAGTAGCCGCAGTGGTGCTCCTCGTAACAGCTGGTGCCCGAGCCCTCGCCGCAGTGATCACCGTTGTCGCATTTCCAGTCGTCGTACCGCCAGGCGCCGCAGTAGTCGCACTCCACACCGTCCTCATAGGCGGCATATACGGGCGATGCGAGTCCATAGAGGAAAAAGCCGAGCACGTCTTCACAGACGGAGAGAACGGATACGTCCTCCGCTTCGTGACCGTGACCGTCGTGTCCGTCCTCCGCTTCCTCGAACAGATGACCGTCCGCAAAATGGACGTGTGTCTCTCCGATCGTGCTCGGTACCGCGCCAAGGAGAAGCAGCGCGCAGAGCATCATACTCAGGATTCGTTTCAGTTGATTTTTCATGGTTAACCTCTTTCGCAAAACTGTGCGGAATCGGGAACACCTCCGCTTTTGCGGCTGTTTCGATTCCCGTTTTGAACAGAAAAATATGCTTGGGTTCGGGTGTGCTCACACAGGGGTACGGCACAAATCTTCTGCGATTATTCGCAGAACCGTGTCGATTTGTGCATCGGTGATTCTCTTTTTCGCGGGGGGACCTTTGTCAAAATAAACGGTGCATTTCACGGTACATCGATCCGCCGCCAAAAAGGGCAGACACCAGATTCTCCGCTTGCCCGGCAGGGTGTCGGGGTGCAGATTTCCAAGGGCGTTTGCCGCTTCCTCCGACAGCAGCCGACCGGCTTCGCTTTCGTGTGCGATTCCGTCACTGTCCGAGAAATGTCCCGAAAAAATCATCTTTCCCGCACCGTCTTTGCTAAGGCAGACGTGAAAGCCGAGGGCTTGATTCATGTGCGTGCGGGTGAGAATCCATTTTTTCCAGGGCATGTCGTCACGCCCACGGATCGTCGGATTTCGCCTTGCGGATGCCTACCAGCAAGAACTGATCCCACAAAAACCACGTTCCGTCCCCTCTCATGCGGAGGACGATCTCGCGCGGGCTGTCCGCACCGCCGCTTTGGATGAACAGTTTTTTGTATCCCTCGCCGGCATTGGCATCGGAATACGCGCCGGATTCCACCGTGAGTGTAAAGGGCGTATCGGGGGTGTAATCGTTTTCCGGCACGGCACCCTTGAAGTAGGAGAACGGCACGTGCTGTCCGTCGCGGAAGCGATCGTCCAGAAACGAGATCTGCACGTTGTTGAGCGGACGCGGACCGGTGAGAAAATGCAGCATTTCCTTGCCGATCTCACGGTCGGCGGCATAGGCGCACAGCGCGCAGACAGTCAGTGCCGCCGTTTTGTAAGGGGTATCCATCGCCGCTTCCGGCAGACTTTGCAAATCGGCAAGGCTTTCGGGAAGGGCGGTAAAGGTGAACGTTTCTGTTTGAGGCGTAAATGCGGACGCGCCGCTTGTCGTATCGGTATGGAATATTTCGCGTGCTGATTTTCTCAGCTTGTCAAAGATGGACATGATGATTCCTCCGTATTTCCGCTTTCGTTCCATGTGGTAAACAGGGTGAACAGATCGTTCATGACTTCGTCCGTCAGGAAGTTGTGCTGGTTATCGTAAGCATAGATGCTTTCTCCGGATGCATATCGGACAGACAGCGATGCACCGTACATATCCGGCAGACCGCTGACTCTGGAGACGTATCCGTTGGGCTTCACAAGATCGTGTGCGCTGACAGTTTCCTGCAGCTTTTGCAAAAATTTTCTGCCTGCCGTAAAGGTACGATTACCTGACGCACCTGTGCGCTCCTGCCATCGGATACTGCACGCGGTGGTGCCTTTTTGCAGAACAGCACTGCATTTGTACTTGCGGCAGCCGAGCTTGCCCGGATCCGCGGCGGCATACAGGGAAAACTCACACCGGAAATCCGTGATTTCGGAAGACACTATTGTCTTTGGGGCATCGGCTCCGCTGCTGTAGTGGCGTACACCGCCGTCCACACAGTCTTTCGGACGGGGGGCGCGCCGCTTTTTCACAGCAGCGGTGATTCCGGCGATCACAGCCGCCGTTCCGATGATTGAAAGCAGCCGTTTCAAAGGCTTCATCGTATATTTTTTACGTGTCATCATGCTTTTTTCTTTTTCTTCACCAGTACCACGGTGACAACGACCGCGGCGGCGACGGCGATTACAGCCGCGACTGCAATGATCCACGTCACGGAATTCTTCTGTCCCTCGGAGGAGACAGCCGCGGTGTCCGTGGAAGCAGCAGTGTCCGTGGCAGGAGCGATATCGGTATCGGTGTCTTCGGGAAGCGCAGCGGCGGTAGTCGTTTCATCTTCCGTATCCTCCGGCTCTGTTTCCTCGGGATCCGTTTCCTCAGGATCCGTTTCACCCGAGCCCGGGTTGTATTTGCACACCTTGCATTTGCCGTTCTCGCCGAAGTCATGCGCCTCTTTTTCCACCGTTACGGCGTCACAGCCTTTGTTCGTGCATTCCTTCCAGTGTGTATCTTCATCCGATCTCCATTTGGATTCCTTGTGTCCGGCTGCGGGGATGACGAGCGTATCCGTATCGGTGATTTCCGTATTGCCCTTGCTGTCGCTGAAGAGCTTGCCGCAGCCCTCGCATACGAAGTGCTGTTGCATGCCCGATTCGGTACAGGATTCCTTCACTTCGGCGACTTTTTTCAGATCGTGCTTGTGCGATTTCGCCGGCTCGATCACGTATTGGCATGCGGTGCAAGTTTGTGCGGACGTTTCTGTAGCCTCCGCGCCGGGGGTGTGCTTTTCTGTATCGCTGTGCTCGGAGCATCCCTTGACGGTACATTTATGTGCGTGTCCCTTTTTGTCGGAGTAGTCCCATACGGTGCTCCATTTGTGCTCGCCGAGCTTGCCGTATTCGGTGCCGCAGTCGGCGCATTTCGCCTTGTTCTGGCAATCTGCCTTGCCGCCGGTGTGTTCCTGAACCGTGTCGCGTTCGCCGCAGAGAGTACACTTGCGTGCGTGGCCCTTGCCGTCCTTGTATGCCCAATCGGTGCTCCACTGATGCTGTACGACCTCGCCGTACTCGGCTTTACATTCCGCACATTTCATGATCTTGCCGCAGGCGGCTGTGCCGCCGCTGTGCGGCTGAATCGTATCGGGTGAGCCGCAGACTTTACACGTATGCGCGTGTCCGTTCGCGTCCTTGTAATCCCATGCGCTGCCGTAGCTGTGTGCGCCAAAATCGCCGTACGGATCACCGCAGTACTTGCAGATCGCTTTTTCCGAGCAGGTTGCCTTGCCGCCGGTGTGCGTGAGCATCGGGATCACGCCCCATGCGCTGATATCGGAGATTTCCTTGGAGGCTTTGCTGTCCTCGTAGTATTTGCCGCAGTCGGCGCAGACGTAGTACGCCTTTTTACCGTCCGCATAACAGGTGGCTTCGGTCTCGTCGATCTTATCGGGCGAGCAGACGTGTACGTCCTCGGGAAGGGTGAACTGATACCAAACGGTGAGAGTGGATTCGTATACCTCTTCCGTTCCCGCACTTTTGCCGTTGAGCTTGGCACTTGCCGTCCACGAATCCGTATCCTCGACATACTTGAACGTGTGCATGCCGGTCGTGCTGATAAAAATGTAAACGCAGTACGTATTTCCGCCCTCGAATTTGTCGATGCCCGGGCGCATATCTTTGCTCGTTGTTTCGTTGTACCACAGTACACCGTTTACGGTAAATTCGTCCGAATAATCTTGAGCAGCGTATGTTGTGTCACCGTACGTTACGCTATAGTCGGGCTGATTGCCGGATTTCGGCTCTTCAAGATCGTTCACCTCCACCTTGCTGACCTCAAGAGAGTCGGTCTTGCGGAATTTGTACGTTACCTCAATGCATCCCGCCTCAATGCTTGACTTGTGCACCTCGGCTTCCTTGCCGTTTACCGTAGCGGTAACAAGAGGTCTGCCGTATTCATCTGCCGCGAATATGTAGTCACCGGTAGGCTTAAGGGTAACGGAAACGGTGTACGCAGTGGACGGCAGGAAGAGGTCCTTGTTTCTCGTAACCAAATTGTCTTTTCCGTCAAGCCAAGCCACACCGTAAGCGTAGAAAACATTGCTTAGGCTGTGGCGTTCGTATGTACTGTCGCCGCAGGCAACGAAGTATTTCGGCTCTGCCCCGGTCTTCGGCTCAGTCACTCCCGAAATATCAACGTGCGTGATCTGACGGGAGGGCTTGCATACAAACTGCGCGGCTACAATGATGATCTCACTTCCCGAGCCCTGGGAGTAATCGGGAACAACGGTAGCACTTTTACCGTTGACCGTTACGGAGACCGTGGGCCATGTAGATGCATTCGGGTCAGTGGCAAATTCGTATCCGTCCGCGGTACGAAGCGAGAGGTGGCACACGTAGGTCTTGCCCTCTTCAAAGTATTCCAGATTCGACAGCTTCATCGTTCCGTCGTACCAAGCAACGTCGTAGTAATACCCCTTACTGTCGGTATAGTACTTAACACCCGTAGGAAGATCTACAACGGGGTAAGCCGTGCGGTCTCCTGCGCGAGGTACGTCAACACCCGTGATAGCTATGGAATTAAGAATCGTTGCCGTGCTTTCCGTTTTCGGGAAAGTGTATCTGACGGTGAGATACTTGGTGTTATCCTTACCGTATACGTTATAAACCTGCGCATCAAATTCGCCGTATTCTGCGTAGTTCGGGCTTACATCAGCTTCTACGGTAGTATAGCCGTTTGTATCGGTGGTGAAGGAATAGCCGCTCTTCGCCCACACCTCAAACTCAACGATGTAAACAGTGTTTCCCTGGAAGGTATCGGTCCCTCCCACAGCGTTTGCTGCGGATACCGAGCCCTTGTACCAGTTAACGGTCATGATCGTGTACTGACTGGGCCAGTTTTCTTCCACGTCGAAATCCGGCTTCGCTCCCGCTTTGGGAATCGCGCAGCCACGGATTCCGATATAGCCGCATTCCGTCGCTGCAAATGTGGATGTGGGAAGTGTGCCGAGCAACAGGATAATTCCCAGCAGTGCCGCAAGCATTCGTTTGCAATTTGTAATTTTCTTCATAATCTGAGGCTCCTTGAAATTAAGTCTTTGGTTCTCAAAGGGAAATTCCTACTTTTCGTCCGCAGCGTGGGCAGTACTGCGTATCCCCGGTCAGAGGAATGTCACAGGACGGACAGCAGAAATGCATCATTTTGTATTCATCAAAAAGTGTTCTGCGTGTCAGCATCTTTTTACACGAAGGACAGACCAGTGACGTGCTTTTTGCGATCTGACCGCACTTCGGACAGATCTTGATTTTTTTCATGGCAGCCGGACCCATTCCGTAAGATTCGAGCCGCAGGAATTTTTCGCTCGTGTTATCACGTATCATCAAAGTTTCCTCCGTAAATCAGATGCTCTCCGCATTTCGGACATACTGAGGCGGAGGCAGATACCTTTGCTCCGCAGAATTTGCAGTATTCGGGCGTATTTTCCCAAGGAGCACAGGCAACACACTCCAGCGCATCTGCATTGTACATCGCATCAATCACCCATTTTCCGCATTTGTGGCAGAGTTGGAAAAGGTTAATCCCCTCCGCTTTCCATGCGAGCTCCAGCTCTGCATCCGGATCTGCTTCGTTGTATGCCGCTGTTGTACAAAGCAGTGCTCCGCTCAGATCGCAGAAAAATTTATATCGGTTTCCGCCGGAATCTGAGATGATCTTGTAATGCGCCGTTTTTTTCCTTGGCATAGAGGCAGCTCTCCTTTCATGAACTGAATCTGTTTTTGCGGTTTCTTACTATCCGTGCCCGAAACTTGACGGTGTCAACGAAACATGCTATAATAAAAATACAGTTGGGGCGGTCTCCCGATTCGTTGGCGCGCGTCCGGAGACATGACAACTCCTGTTGCCACGGGGTACCCCATACTCTTTTTCAAGACCATGACAGGTTTCATACCCTCCTTGAACTGTACCTGCAAGAATCATTATAGAGATTTTTGATTTTTTGTCCCCCATCCAAATGGGCAAAAGGTGGGGAAATCGCAAATTTTTTCTGCGTTTTAAGAGAAAAAATCAAAATTTCAGGCAAAAAACGCCGGGAGGATACATACCATGAAAAAATTTATCTCTTATCTCTTGATCTTAACAGTCCTTCTTCTGGCATTCTCCGGGTGTCAGGGCATGGGCGGCAGAAAAACACTGCTTGACCCGAAGGATCCCGTTACGCTGACTATCTGGCACGTTTACGGCGAACAGGCGGATGCCCCCATGAATCTTTTGATTGACGAATTCAACGATACAGTCGGAAAGGATAAGGGGATTCAAGTTCGCGTTACCAACGTGACCGGCACCTCCAAAATTCTCGCGCAACTGCTCGATGCGCAGGCGGGCAATCCGGGTGCGGCGGAGCTTCCCGATCTCTTCTCCTGCCATACGCAGAACGCTCCTTCTCTGGGGGCTGAAAATCTTTTGGATTTTGGACAGTGGTTTACCGAGGACGAGCTTGCCGCGTACGTTCCGGAATTTCTGGACAGCGGTATGCTCGACGGAAAGCTCGCCGTTTTCCCCGTATCCAAATCCACGTACGCGCTGTTTATAAACGGTTCGCAGTTTGACCGTTTTGCAGCAGACACGGGTGTTACATATGAAAGCCTGTCCGATTGGAACGGTTTCTTTCATGCTGCCGAAAAATATTATGAGTGGTCGGGCGGAAAGCCTTTCTGCGCATTTGACTACCTGATCCGTCATATGGAGCTGGATGTGCTTTCCAAAACAGGAGAGCTTGAATATACCGAAAACGGGTGGTATGATACAGAGGACCCAAAAATCAAAGACTCCTTCTGCATGTTCGCCGAAGCACTTGCCAAGGGGCACATTGCCGTATCGGATCTGTATGCCAACACACAGGTGATGACCGGCGAGGTGCTCTGCGGTATCGGTTCTTCTGCGGCAGTCGGATATTATAACGATACCGTTACCTACCCCGACAATACCTCTGAGCCGATGAAGCTGCAGGTAATGACACTTCCGAAATCCGGCGGAGAAAAAGAATATATGCCCCAGACCGGCGTGGGGATCAGTGCCTTCAAAACCACAGAGCAGAAAGCTGAAGCTGCCTATGAATTTGTGAAATGGTTCACTGAGAGCGAGCGCAATCTGGATTTCGTTGTCAAAACCGGATATATGCCCGTAACCGACGGTGCGTTTGAAGCGATCGGCGGCTATACCTTCACGGATGACGGATATGCCTCCCTGTATTCTGCCATTAAAACGATGTATGACGAATATATTCCCGTTGTGCGTCCTGATTTTGACGGGTTTTATGATAAAACAAACGCGCTGTACAAGGGGATCCGCGAAATGCAGCCTGCGCTTGTCAAACGGGCGGAAAACGGGGAAGATATCGGAGAACTTACAGAGGAGCTTTGGGATTTTTTCTGCAGTATTGACTGAAGTGAGGTGGAGATATGCGAAAACTGACCGCTTTGCGTTACTCCGAATGGTCACTGAAGCGGAAGCTGTTTGTGTATATGTTTCTTCTTGCCGCTCTGCTTCTTTTGATCCTTTTCATCGGGCTTTTTTCGATAGGCCGTACCAGTAGTACCGCCGATACGGTCTATGACTCACTGGAACTGCAGATGGAAGTGTTTGAAAAAGATATCCTGACCCATTTCGAGCACCTTGCCGCCTCTGCCGTGGCTCTTTCGGCTGACATGACTGAAATACTTACAGATGATCTGCGGGCAAAGAACATAGCGTTCTCCGATCTGAGCGACAAAAGCGAGGAAATCGCCGATCTGCAAAAAAACATGATCGAGCCGCTGAAGCAAAAACTACTGCAGACAGACTGTTCCGGTGCGTTTGTCATGCTGAACGCTACGGTCAACAGCACGCTGCCGGAATCTTCCGCCTCCAAAACCGGTCTGTATCTGCACGTAAGCGGCTATGACCGGATCGCTTCCGATATTCTTATGTACCGCGGTATCGCGGATGTTGCCAAAGCCCATGGTATCAATCTGCATCGGAAATGGCGGCTGGAGTTCCATACGGATCTCTTTTCGGATTATACGGAATTTGTGTCCTCTTCGTCCGCGCCGCCTCGGAACTCTTATCGGATCACAAAGCCGTTCAAATTGCCGGGCACTTCTGAATATGTGCTGCTTGTTACGGTGCCTCTGCTCGGAGAAGACGGAACCTGCTGGGGGATCTGCGGTTATGAGGTCAGTGCCAGCTATTTTATGACCCATCACGAACAGCCATCCAAGCTGCAGCATTTGAATTGTCTTCTTGCAACAACGCACGAAAACATTCTGATCACCTCCGAAGCACTCAGCTGCGGAAGCGCCGATGCGTATTTTCACACACTGATCGAGGATTACGCCATCCTGAAAAAAGACAGAAACCTTTCTGTTTTTCAGGATGAAAGTTTTTCCTACATCGGTATCTCCCGTTCGGCTGCACTGTCATCGGCTGAGGAGCATTTGCTGGTCGTTATGATTCCAAAAGCCGATTACGATCGAATGCTGTCCAAAAGCGTCATACAGACTGCGGTATTTCTGCTGCTTCTTTTGTTTTTCACGGTCAGCTTCTGCCGGTATTTCAGCAAACGCTTTCTGACGCCGCTGCTCGCCGCCCTTGAGCAGATTAAGTCGGATAATTGCAGTGAAACGGACTCCGATATCCCCGAAATCCTCGATCTCGTGGAATATCTGAATCAGCAGGAAAAGGTGCGCGGAGAACTTTTGACGACGCTTGAGCAAAAGAATCGGGCAGCAGAAAAAGAAAAACTCCGCCTCAAAGCGGAGTATGACCGTGCGCTGTGCGATTTTCGCAGAATAGAAGCGGAATATACCTCTGCCAAGGACGAACTGCTCCGTGCGCAGACTGAAATGGAACGGCTTGCTTATTCCCGCAAAACCGAGATCGATCCTGCGGATTATCAGTACTTTCTGGCAGGTTTGCAGACGCTTACCGAAGCGGAACGTAATTTGTTTGAATATTATCTTGCCGGCAAAAGCGTGAAGGAAATTCTTGCGCTGGCAGGCATTAAGGAAAGTACACTGAAATACCATAATCACAACCTGCTCGGCAAGCTCGGCGTATCGTCACGCAAGCAGATGCTGCGCTACGCTGAAGTTATGCGGCATCAGAAAGAGGAATCTGCCAAGTAACGCAGAAAGAACGGCTCAACCGTATTATCAGGGAGCAGGCAATCACAAAAACAGCCGCAGTGGTTGATGGAGAATTATATCAACATTCTGACCGGCAACAGCCGCCGTTCGAACAAAAATAAGGTGAACTCGCCCATGCTTGCCTGAGATTTGTTTTTGCCTGGCGGGTGTTTTGAGAATGCCCTCACTGATGCATTTTTATTGCATTGTTGCAAAACAGGACGCTTCCTATCGGAAACGTCCTGTTTTGTGGGGGCAGAGAAAAGGCGAAATTTCGCCCACCGCCGTCGCACCGACTTGGCTTTGCCAAGTCGCGTCGTCTCGCTCGCTGCCGCTCCCGATACTCCCTGCTTTGGGCGGAAAAACTTCGAAA
>JAZNHT010000054.1:0-80365 GCA_045577175.1 Eubacteriales bacterium
CTTCGTCACGGAAAAGTAGCCACATCTGTGGCGGTAGAGCGAGTTTGCAAGTGTCAAATGTTTCAGAGGGCTTTCAGCCCTGCCGGTAACAGGTCCTTATAGGGCTGAGCAAACCACCGGCTTAGCCGGTGGTTATGATTCAATGATTAACTGCGATGTTTACAAACTGCTTCTTGCTTTTTACGATAATATGTGCTATAATATGTGCAGTTTATTTTGGAGGTAATTCAAATGGCAGCATCCGCACCGGTGAAAATGCGTGTAATGTGCGCATCCACCAAAGGAAAAATCAAAACGTACGCAACCGCACTCAGCGAGGCGTTCAAGTGCCGCGTGGACGACGTTCCGCCAGCATATTCCTGCGACAAGGAGCGTCTCGTTCTTATCGTCGCATCTCTCAAGGGCGATCCGAGCGACAAGCTCCGCCGCTTCTGCGGTGAGCTGAACCCGTCCCGCGCATACAACGTCGCACTTGTTATTGATAACGAATCTCAGAAAAAAGGCGTGGAAATTCTCAAAAACACCCTCCGCGAAGCAGGAACAAACGTAGTGGACGAAGTATACTATGTAAAAGCAGGTCTTTTCAGCGGATCCAAAATTTCCCTTGAGGAGCGTACCGCTATCGTAAAGTGGGCGGAAAGCATTGCAGAGTCTATTAAATAATATCCAGCAGGATCCGAGCGAAAATCGCGCGGCTCTTCCCTTTTTTCTAAGAAAATCAGGATTTTTTCAAAAAAGCTCTTGACAAAACAGTCTGTCTGTGGTATACTCTGTAAAGTGTTTTGCTTTACAGCTGTTTTCGGAGGATGACACCATGTTTCAGAAAGATATGCGCCTTGCGCTTCTGCTGGATTACTACGGCGATCTTCTCAGCGAACAGCGGCGACTGATTATGGAGCTTTACTACTGCGAGGACCTTTCCCTTTCCGAGATCGCTGAAAACACCGGCATCACAAGACAGGCCGTGCGCGATTCCATAAAAAAAGGGGAGGCTGAGCTGCACCGCATGGATGATGCGCTCCATCTTGCAGATCGGATAAGTGCCATTCAAGACAGAACCCGCACTGCGGCAGAACACCTCACCGAGATTTTGAAAAATGTTCCCGAAGGAGAGATACACACTTCCCTGTCGACTCTTCTTGCAAGCATTGAAGCAATCCCGGGGTAAATAAACAAAGCGGAGGTCACTATGTTTGACAGCTTAGCAGATAAGCTCGCGAATGCCTTTAAGAAATTCAAAAACAAAGGTAAACTGACTGAAGCCGATGTCAAAGAAGGTATGCGTGAGATCAAGCTCGCGCTTCTGGAAGCGGATGTAAACTTCAAAGTCGTCCGTGAATTTGTAAAAACTGTATCCGAGCGTGCTGTCGGTGCCGATGTACTGGAAAGCCTTGTGCCCGCACAGCAAATCGTGAAAATCGTCAATGAAGAGCTGATCGCTCTGATGGGCGGATCGCAGGCAAAGCTCGATATTGCGTCCAAACCGCCGACTGTTGTTATGATGGTCGGTCTGCAAGGTTCGGGTAAAACAACGCACAGCGCGAAGATCGCATCCATGTACAAAAAGCAAGGCAAGCGACCTCTGCTCGTTGCGTGTGACGTATACCGCCCTGCCGCAATCAAACAGCTTCAGGTTGTAGGTGAGCAGATCGGTGTCCCCGTGTTCTCCATGGGCGCGGAGGTCTCTCCTGTTGAGATTGCGAAGAATGCACTCGTCCATGCGAACAAGCACGGGCACGACATGGTTTTTATCGATACAGCAGGTCGTCTGCACGTAGACGAGGTGCTGATGACAGAGCTTTCCAACATCAAGGATGCTGTGTCTCCCACGGAGATTCTCTTGGTGATTGATGCAATGCTCGGTCAGGACGCTGTAAATGTGGCGGAATCCTTTAACAATCTTCTTGACATCACCGGTGTCGTCCTCACCAAGCTGGACGGCGATACACGAGGCGGTGCGGCACTTTCCGTCCGTCACGTGACCGGCAAGCCGATCAAATTCGTTGGTGTCGGCGAGAAGATGGACGCGCTTGAGCCGTTCCATCCCGACCGTATGGCATCGAGAATCCTCGGCATGGGCGATGTGCTCACACTCATTGAGAAAGCACAGCAATCCTTTGACGAAAAGAAAGCCGAGGAGCTTGAGAAAAAACTTCGCGAATCCACGTTCGATCTGAACGATTTTCTCGACCAGTTCCGCCAAATGCGCGATATGGGCTCCATGGAGCAGCTGATCGGAATGATCCCCGGCGTAAAACCGGGTGCGCTGAAAGATGCACAGATCGACGAGAAAGCACTTTCGCGCACGGAGGCGATCATCCTCTCCATGACGCAGAAGGAGCGCGAAAAACCGGCGATCATCAATGCATCCCGCCGCAAGCGTATCGCGGTCGGCAGCGGTACTTCGGTTGAGGAAGTCAATAAACTTCTGAGACAGTTTGAGCAGATGAACAAGATGATTAAACAATTCGGCGGGATGACAAATGCCCGCGGAAAACGACGCAGGATGAAAATGCCGTTCGGTTTAGGCTGACGGATTTTTATACAAAAAATTTACTATTTTATTTGGAGGAAATCCCCATGGTTAAGATCAGACTTAAGAGACTCGGTGCACACAAGAACCCCTTCTACCGCATCGTTGTCGCAGACTCCCGCTATCCCCGCAACGGTCGTTTCATCGAAGAGCTCGGTTACTACGATCCGATGAAGACCCCTGCTGATGTCAAGCTCGATATGGAGAAGGTTGAGAAGTGGCTGAAGAACGGCGCACAGCCGACTGAGACTGTCCGCGCACTCATCAACAAGGCAAGCGGTAACAAATGATGGATTCCAATATCGGCGTACCCTGCCAGGACATTGATCTGAGCCGCGTTCTTGCCGATATGGCGCGTGCCATTGTTGAGCACCCGGAGAAGGTATCCGTTACCGAGGCTGAAAACGAGGACGGCATTCTGCTGACTCTTTCGGTTGACGAAGAGGATATGGGCATGGTTATCGGCAAGCACGGTAAAATTGCCCGCGCACTTCGGACGGTTATGAAAGCTGCGGCAAAAATCGCAGACAAAAAGATCACGGTAGATATTCAGTAAAGAAAAACCGGCTTTTCCAAACGGAAAGGTCGGTTTTTTCGTATATTTGCACCTATCGGGCGAATACTAAATCCGAAATCAAAAAATTGTGAGGATGAACGGTGACGGATATACGGAAAATCGGAATCGTAGGGATCGGAAATGTCGGTGCAACGATCGCTTACACACTTATGGAGAGCAAGATGTTCTCCGAGATGGTACTGATCGATCTGAATACGGAAAAAGCATACGGAGAGGCGATGGATTTGAATCATTGCCTTCCGTTTCTCTCCCCTATGCAGATTTACAGCGGTAATTACAACGATCTGACGGGGGCAGGTATCGTAATTATCGCGGCAGGCGTCGGGCAAAAGCCGGGCGAGACGCGCATCGATCTCGTGCAGCGAAACACAGACGTTCTGCGTACAATCATGGATCGGATCACGGTGGTAAACCCGGACTGTATTCTGTTGCTTGTCACAAATCCCGTGGATATTCTGACGTATGTATCGCTCAAGCTGTCCGGTTTTCCGCCGCATCGCGTAATCGGCTCCGGCACGGTGCTTGATACAGCGCGGCTGAAATATCTTGTCGGAGAAAAACTGAACGTCGATCCGCGCAACGTACACTCCTTCATCATTGGGGAGCACGGCGACAGCGAGCTTGCCGTGTGGAGCGGTGCAAACGTATCGGGGATCAATATTCAGGACTACTGCCCAATCTGCGATCACTGCGGACACATGGACGAGCTGTACAGCCTCCACGGCTATGTGAAAGACAGCGCCTATGAGATCATCCGCGGCAAGGGTGCGACGTACTACGCGATTGCGCAGGCGACGAAACGAATTGTAGAGGCGATCGTGCGCGACGAAAACACAATCCTGCCCGTCTCCACGTATCTGAATGGGCAGTACGGGCTTACAGACATCTGTATGAGCATCCCTGCTGTTATCGGGCGCAGCGGCGTTAAGCACGTACTCGACTTCCCCCTCAGTGATTCCGAACACACCGCACTGATGAAATCAGCCGAAATTCTCAAATCTGTAGCGGACTCGCTGATCCTTACCAAAGTGTAAAAAAATGCTGCACATAATGTGCAGCATTTTTCACTGAATCAGAATGTGCCGTCGAGATTGACTGCCTTAGCAGCGGATGCGTCCTTCTTAACGGTGGAGTTCTTGATCTGCTCCTGAAGCAGTTCGTAGAACTTGGCACCGTCATTCGGGAGATCAACGAAATCGTTCGTCCAGGTGGACTGCATGATTGCGTTGGAAATGGACAGACCGTTGATTCCCTCGTAACCGGGCGCGAGAAGCTCCTCACCGAACAGGATGTGGTTGGTGAAGTTGTTCATGATGTCAACATGACCGCCGGAAATGGCGGGATACTGAATCTCCTCAACCGTCTGGTCAATCTTTTTGAAGCCTTCGGTCGTCGAGAAACAGTACTCTCTTTCGTCCTCAGCGAGCTTCGTGTAGGTGAGCTTATAGTTTTCGTAAACGAGCTTACCCTTGGAGCCGGAGATTTCGAGACGGTTGGTACCGGGGCACTCACCGGTAGTGGAAATAAACACAGCAGTTGCACCGTTCTCGTACTCAGCGAAAGCGGTTACATCGTCATCAACCTCGATGTTATGATACTTACCGAAGGAGCAGAAGCCGCGGATACGCTTCGGCATACCGAAGATCCACTGCCAGAGGTCGAGGTTGTGGGGGCACTGGTTGATGAGAACGCCGCCGCCCTCACCGGACCACGTTGCGCGCCAGCCGCCGTTATCGTAGTAAGCCTGCGTGCGGTACCAGTCGGTGATGATCCATACACATCTCTTGAGATCGCCGAGCGCGCCGGACTGTACGATCTCGCGCAGCTTCTGGTGAGCAGGATATGTACGCTGGTTGAACATAATACCGAAGACCTTGCCGCTGTTTTTAGCAACTTCCATGAACTCACGAACCTTCTGCGTATATACGCCGACCGGCTTCTCGGTGAGAACGTGGAGTCCTGCATTGAATGCCTCAATACCGATGACAGGATGCAGATAGTGCGGCGTTGCAATAAGGACTGCATCCACAAGACCGCTGTTCAGAAGATCCTTGTAGTCAGCGAAGTAAGCGACAGAATCGCCGTACAGCTCACGTACAGCATCCAGACGAGCCGGATTCACATCACATACAGCCGTAAGCACACCGTTGGCAATATCGCCTGCATGGAATTTTTTGACATGGCTGGTACCCATACCGCCGATGCCGATGATACCAAATCTGAGTTTCTCCATAATTTCCTCCTAAAAAATACATTATAATGGATTGTCTACATTATAACGCATTTGCCATCAAATTGCAATACCTTTTATGGAAATTGAGGCGGATTATTTGTGTTTTTTTGAGTGCGGGGGGCATAAAAAGAACCGTCGGAAAAACCGACGGTTCTTTGAAAATTACTTACCGCGCTTTACGTAGTGCGTATGCAGAATCTCATGAGCGAGGTGACTGTTGGGCTCACCAAGGAAGTCCTCATAGAGCTTCTTAACAATGGAGTTCTCGTGAGACTTACGGAGATCCATGTTCTTGTCTGCCGTGTACAGAACGGCAGCGCGCTTAGCCTTCAAATCTACGCTGTTGCGGACAGATGCCGGCTGATACGGCTGACCGCCGCCGTTGACGCATCCGCCCGGGCAGCCCATGATCTCGATGAAATCAACCTTGTACGTGCCGTCCTGAACGCCCTTGAGGAGCTTGGAAGCATTTGCAGTGCCGCTGGCAACTGCAACGTTGAGGGTGAGATCGCCGAGCTTGTAGGTAGCGAACTTGATGCCTTCCGTGCCGCGAACATCGGTGAAGTCGAGCTTCTCGAGCTTCGTACCGAGGATAACCTCAGCAGCGGTACGGAGAGCAGCCTCCATAACACCGCCGGTAGCGCCGAAGATAACGCCTGCGCCGGAACCGGTGTCAACAGGGGAATCGAACTTCTCGTTCGGAAGAGAACGGAACTCAACGCCTGCAACCTCGATCATGCGGGCAACTTCACGCGTGGTGATTGCGTAATCAACGCCCGGAACGCCTTCAACATCCTGACCGTCACGGGTAACCTCAAATTTCTTTGCGGTACACGGAATAGCGGATACGAATACAACGTCCTTGGGATCCAGTCCCATCTTCTTGGCGTAGTACGCCTTGTAGATTGCGCCGAACATCTGCTGCGGAGACTTACAGGTGGAGAGATTCTCGGTCATCTCCGGGAAGTAATGCTCGCAGTACTTAACCCATCCGGGCGAGCAGGAGGTAATCATCGGAAGAACGCCGTTGTTCTTCAGACGTCCGAGGAACTCGGTAGCCTCTTCCATGATGGTGAGGTCAGCCGTGAAGTTCATATCATATACGCCGTCGAAGCCGACTCTCTTGAGAGCGGCAACCATCTGACCCTCAACATCCGTACCGGGCTCGTAGCCGAAGCACTCACCGATGGTAGCGCGGATGGAGGGAGCGGTGCAGATTGCAACGTGCTTGGTCGGATCGTTGATTGCCGCAAACACAGCATCCGTATCGTCGCGCTCATAGAGTGCACCGGTCGGGCAGGCAACGATACACTGACCGCAGTTGATACAAGAGGTCTCGGCGAGCTTGAGACCGTTCGGAGAAACGATCTCAGTGTCATAACCGCGGTTAGCCATACCGATAACGCCGATCTCCTGCAGATTGTTACAAGCGGCAACACAGCGGCGGCAAAGGATACACTTGCTGTTATCGCGGATGATCGAAACAGAAGAATTGTCGATCTCGCACTCACAGTCATCGGAACGGAAGTAGTTCTCGTCTACGCCGTACTCGTTTGCGAGCTTCTGGAGCTCACAGGTGGTGGAGCGAACGCAGGAGAGGCACTTCTTGTTGTGTGCGGAGAGAACGAGCTCAAGGTTCATCTTGCGAGCTGCCTTCACCTTCTCGGTGTTGGTGAAAATCTCCATGCCATCCGCTACGGGATAGACACAGGAGGTAACGAGACCGCGTGCGCCGACAACCTCAACAAGGCAAAGACGGCAAGCACCGATTTCGTTTATATCCTTCAGGTAGCACAGAGTCGGAATGTTGATTCCGGCAACCTTAGCGGCATCCAGAACGGTCGCGTTCTTGGGAACCTCGACCTCAATGCCGTTTACTTTTACTTTAACCATATCCATTTTATTTACGGCTCCTTTCTTACTTTCTGGAGATTGCGCCGAACTTGCATTTTTCCATACAAGCGCCGCACTTCACGCACTTAGCGGTATCGATAACGTGTGCTTCCTTGACCTTACCGATGATAGCACCGGCAGGACAAGCGCGTGCACAGAGGGTACAACCCTTACACTTGTCAGCGTCGATTGTGTAGTTAAGAAGTTTCTTGCAGACACCTGCCGGGCACTTCTTATCAACGATATGTGCAACGTACTCGTCACGGAAGTAGCGGAGCGTGGAAAGAACGGGGTTCGGAGCCGTCTGACCAAGACCGCAGAGAGATGCGCTCTTGATGTAGTTGGCAAGCTCTTCGAGCTTGTCGAGATCTTCCATCTCGCCGTTGCCGTCGCAGATCTTATTGAGAATCTCAAGCATACGGACGGTACCGATACGGCACGGTGCGCACTTACCGCAGGACTCATCAACGGTGAACTCAAGGAAGAACTTCGCAAGGTCAACCATACAGGTGTCCTCGTCCATAACGATAAGACCGCCGGAGCCCATCATGGAGCCGATTGCAAGCAGGTTATCGTAGTCGATCGGAACATCGATAAGGGATGCCGGGATACAACCGCCGGAAGGACCGCCGGTCTGAGCGGCCTTGAAATGCTTACCGTTCGGAACGCCGCCGCCGATCTCCTCAACGATTTCACGAAGAGTGGTACCCATCGGAACCTCAACGAGACCTGTGTTCGTGATCTTACCGCCGAGTGCGAATACCTTCGTACCCTTGGACTTCTCGGTACCCATAGCGGAGAACCACTCAGGACCGTTCAAGATGATCTGCGCGATGTTTGCGTAGGTCTCAACGTTGTTGATGATGGTCGGCTTGCCCCACAGACCCTTGACAGCCGGGAACGGAGGACGCGGACGGGGCTCACCGCGGTTACCCTCAACAGAGGTGAGAAGTGCGGTCTCCTCGCCACAGACGAATGCGCCTGCACCGAGACGGATGTGAAGATCGAAGCTGAAATCAGAACCGAAGATGTTCTTGCCGAGCAGACCGTACTCTCTTGCCTGCTCAATTGCGATGGAGAGACGGCGTACAGCGATCGGATACTCTGCACGGACGTAAACCCAACCCTCGTCAGCACCGATTGCGTAAGCAGCGATTGCCATAGCCTCGATCAGTGCGTGCGGGTCGCCCTCAAGGACGGAACGATCCATGAACGCACCCGGGTCACCCTCGTCGGCGTTACAAACAACGTACTTCTTATCGGAAACGGATGCGCGTGCAAACTGCCACTTACGGCCAGTCGGGAATCCGCCGCCGCCGCGTCCACGGAGACCGGAATCAAGGATCGTCTGAATAACGTCCTCGGGGGTCATTTCCTTGACGACCTTTGCAAGTGCGAAGTAGCCGTCCATAGCAATGTACTCGTCAATAGCCTCGGGGTTGATAACACCGCAGTTACGGAGTGCTACGCGCTTCTGCTTCTTGTAGAACTGCGTCTCGGAGAGGGAGACGTTGTGCTCTGCTGCATCTGCCGGGGTATCGCTGTAAACGAGACGCTCAACGATACGACCCTTGAGGAGGTGCTCCTCAACGATCTCGGGAATATCTTCAACCTTAACCTGGCTGTAGAACGTGCCTTCGGGATATACAATCATGATCGGACCGAGCGCACAGAGACCGAAGCAACCGGTCATGACGATTTTGACCTCCTGGTCGAGGTCCTTCGCCTTGAGTTCCTCTGCGAGCTTGTTATGGAGAGCCATACTGCCGGAAGAAGTACAACCGGTACCGCCGCAGATCAATACATGAGAACGAATCATTCTGTTTTTCCTCCTGAGTTATCAGACTTTTGTCGCACCGATGGTATATCCGGTGACAACATTTCCGCCCTTGATGTGCTTTTCAACGACTTCCTTAGCTTTCTCGGCGGACATCTTGACGTAGGTAGTCTTTTCCTTGCCCTCTTCGTAGATCTCGACAACGGGCTCGTACTGGCAGATGCCGATGCATCCGGTCTGCGTTACGGAAACAGTGTCGGTAAGACCTGCCTCGGTAACAGCCTCAACGAACGCGTTGAGAACCGGTCTTGCGCCAGCTGCGATACCGCAGGTTGCCATACCAACAACGATTCTCGTCTGGTTGGAGCCGGTGCGGATTGCGACCTTATCCTGCATTTTCGCCTTGATCGCCATCAGTTCTTCTAAAGACTTCATTTGGTATAATCCTTTCGCTTTATAATAATTTTATTGAAAACTTTGGTACTGTTCGCGGAGGTTTCCTTCGATCCACATAAGGATTTCGGGCTCCGCGAGGGATATACCCTCACCGAGAATTTCGCGGATAGCCGCAGTCGATAACTCAATCGTGCCGCGCTCGGTTTGGTGGATAAACGTAAAATCAATATCGGGAGAGCCGTGAATCAGTGTTTTTACCGTATCGGGTATATCTCCGAGAGGGATGAAATCGATATGATTCCGCCCGAAGCGCGCGCTTGTCGTTGTTCCGTGCTCCTCACTTACCGATTCGTGAATGGAAGTGATCGTCACTTCCCCGCCCGTCATCTCGGCAAGCATTTTTAGAAACGGGATACCGAAGCCGACGTTGCGCGTCTTGCGCGTGGTGAAAAACGGATTTCCGAGCTTTGCAAGCTGTGCCTCCGTCATGCCGCATCCGTTGTCGGATACGCTGAAATACAGCCACTCGCCTTCCTCGCGCAGCGTGATAGCGATTTCTGTCGCACCAGCGCGCACGGAGTTCATGGTTATATCCAGGACGTACAGCGAAAACTCATCCATGCACAAATCCCTCCTCTCCGCGAAGATAGTCGATCAGCCTTCGTGCCACAAGTGCGGACGAATACGGTTCATCGTCTATCATGAAACTGTGTTCTGCCTCCGCAATCGATCCGAGATCGTGTGCATCGGATGAAACAACACGATCCAAGGAGGCAATCTGCGGAAAGCGGGTACGGTACTCTGTTTCGGAATCGGCACTGTTCAACTCGAACGCCGTATAGGGCGGTGAATCGGGAAACGTACCGAGAGCGGCGATCATACCGTTTGACTGCCGGTCGATGTGTGCCGGATAGCACGCACCTCCGTGTGCCAAAACAAGCTCGAACGCATCCTCAAGGGAAAGCGTCGTCGCGTTGATGAGCAGATCCGGCTCTTCACCGATGACGTTGTCATCCTCATCCATGATAAGCTGATTGCCGAATATTTCGGGCTTATTGCGGATGCGGATGCGCCGCTTTGCCACTTCCCCGTCAAAGCGTGTAGCCGCCTCCAATGTCGGAAACAGACAGACGACGTGAATATCCTCGTTTGTCGTCAGCTCCATACCGGCGATCGGAACAATGCCGTACGCCTTCGCGGCGCGGAAGAAGGCGGGACAGTTTGCGGTGGTGTTATGATCGGTGAGTGCAACGATCTGCAATCCGTTCAGAACGGCGATTCCGGCAATGTTCGCCGGTGTTGCATCGTCGCTCCCACAGGGGGAGAGGCATGAATGAATGTGCAGATCATAAAAGTAGCGCGTCATTCGTTCTCAGCGCAGAAAGCGCCGATGTCGCGGCAGAGCTCGTAGACGGACATCTCGGACGAAAGGATGCAGATACCGTTTTCCTCGGCGGCGGTCGCGGCTTCGGGAATCAGCTCTACGCCCTCCGCCAAAATTACGGCGGCAGCCTCAGTGAGAGAGGCAACGGCGACCACGTTTGTGTTCGTCATAATCGTGATCCAAAGATTGTCTGCGCCGACGTGACTCATGGCGCGGCTGAGAAGATCGCCTGCGTATACCCCGTCAAAAGATTCGGGAAGATCGCCCGAAACGAGCTTTACGGGAATACGCTTCATAAGATCAGAGAGCAGCATAAGTCCCTCCGCGATTAGTTTTCGGTCTTCTCCTGCTTGCTTTTGGGAACAAGCGGTTTGAGACCTTCAAGGATTGCTTTTTCTTCGTGCTCTTTCAGATATTCGTGGAACAACGTGCGCATAATCACCGTGCACTCATCCGCATTTGTTTCACCCTTGATAATATCCTCGGCAAACGCCATACAGGTCGGTGCACCGCAGGATCCGCAGTCCGTTCCGGGCAGACTCTTGCAGATGGATTCGATGTCGTGCATCATTTCCATCGCTTTAACTCTGTCCTCGGAAAGCTTAGCGTTCGGCGCGTAAGTTACTGCGCTTTCGCGCACAGCCTCTGCCGGAATCTCCGTCACGTTCGGACGGTTGGGAGAAACAGGAAGATACCGTTTGAGCGACTGGAGTCTCGTCTGCGCGATATATGGGTTTGCGACGGCCATAGCACCGCCGACACATCCACCGCTGCAAGCATTGAGCTCCACAAAATCGAGATTATGTATTTCTTCGTTGTCGATCTGTTCAAGAACACGGATGCAGTTTTCGATACCGTCCGCCGCAAGATAGCGTTCGTTGAAAACTGCGGAAGATTCGCCGCCGGTGGATGCCCATCCAATGCCGACCATGCCGGCCTCCGTAAATTCCTCCGTTCCCGTGTCGCGCAGCTTGCGCATTACGTCAAGCAGAGCGAAATACACATCACGCACGGAAAGTACATGATCGATGTAATTGCTCTCACCGGCGAAGCCGTTTTTGACGTAGCTGACTTTCGCGGGACAGGGGGAGAGGAAGAACACGCCGATCTCCTCGGGGGAAAGCTCAGGGTGTGCCTCCAGCGCTTCCCTTTTCGCAATCATTGCCGCAATGTCGACCGGCGGCAGAAGCGGAATGACGTGCTCGCAAAGAAACGGGAAGTTCATGCTGATAATACGGGAGACTGCCGGGCAGGCGGAGCTGATAACAGGCTTCACGATACCGGGACGGCTGAGATACAGCCGCGTGTATGCGGTGACGATCTCCGCCGCACGGGCGACCTCGAAAACGGAATCAAATCCGATTTCCTTGAGTCCGCCGATTATGTAGCCGATGTTATCAAGATTGGCAAACTGACCGTACAAGGACGGTGCCGGAAGCGCGATTCTGTACTTATACGCTTTCAGAGAGTCGAAGGTATCGTGTACAGCTTTTTTCGCTTTATGAGGGCAAACACGGATGCATTCACCGCAGTCGATACAACGCTGCGGATTGATTACCGCACGTCCGTCACGGATGCGGATTGCTTCCGTCGGACAGCGTTTCAAACAAGTAGTGCAGCCTTTGCATTTGCTCTCATCCAAAGATACTGAATGCTTGTAGGTATTCATGACCGTAGATACCCTTTCTTCGGAGGCATCAGTTCAGATTGATCCGCATTGTGACCGTTGTACCGACGCCGACCTCAGAGTCGATGTGCATGTAGTCTGTGTATTTTTTCATATTCGGCAGCCCCATGCCGGCGCCGAATCCGAGAGCACGAATGTTATCGCACGCAGTGGAATATCCCTCCTGCATAGCGAGCTCCACATCGGCGATGCCCGGACCTCTGTCTTTGAGGACAATTTCGATCTCGGTATCTCCGACGGTGACATCCGCCGTGCCGCCGTCCGCATGGATGACCATATTGATCTCCCCTTCATACATCGCGATAGACACGCGACGCATGATCTCGGGAGAAAAGCCGAGCTGTCTCAGCTTCTTTTTCACCATAACGGAGGCTTCACCTGCCGAGGAGAAATTCTCCCCGTCCACCTCAAAATGAAATTTCAGAGGCTCACCCATGTACGCCACCTGCATTTCCGCGAAGACCTGCGGCAAACAGATGACCGCATGCGTCATACGCACGCATGTCGGATTTCATGAGGACGATGCCGCATTTTTCGGCAAGGTCGATCATTTCCTCCGTGGGAGCCTTGCTGCGGACGAAGACGACACAGAGCATATCCATCATGCTGGCCGTTCTTATGACCTGCGGATTGATAAGACCCGTTACAAGAACGCCCTGATCCTTCACATAGGCGAGAACGTCGCTCATCATGTCGCTACAGCACGCGGAGTATACCTCTTGATCGAGGCAGTCTTCGCCGCAAAGCGTTGTTGCGTTCAAAAGATTCTGAATTTCACAAATTTTCATGAAACCCCATCCTTTCGGATACGTGGATTTTTATATGTGGAATCAGTCCTGATACTTCTTTACGATGTCGGGAAGCATGTCGGGTGTCAGGCGTCCGTAAACGTCCTCACCGATCGTAAGAACGGGAGCAAGTCCGCAAGCACCGATACAACGGGTAGCCTCGAGGCTGAATTTCAGATCCTCGGTGATGCCGCCGTTCTCGATACCGAGAATGGTCTCGAGCTTCTCCATCAGCTTGCCTGCACCCTTGACGTAGCAAGCGGTACCGAGGCAGACTGCAACGGGATACTGGCCCTTCGGATTCAAGAGGAACTGGGAATAGAACGTAGCAACGCCGAAAACCTCGGACACGGGAATGTCGAGACCGTCTGCAATTGCGTTCTGGACTTCAACGGGAAGATAACCGTAGATGTCCTGTGCTTTCTGAAGAATGGGCATCAGTGCACCTTCTTCATCCTTGTGCTGAGCGATCACGGCTTCCAGAGCAGCTTTCTGCTCGGGCGTTCCGGTGAACGGCACAGAGGTCAGTTTCTTTTTCATGACTAATTTTCCTCCTAAAGTGTCATAAATTAACCGGTTATACCGGAGATTAACATAAGTACACCGCGTTATGCGGCAGAGATTATTTCTCGCAGAAGGCGGCAACTGCGTCAGCCGCACCGTCGAGATAATCGTTCTCCATCAGTTCGATAATACCCTTGTCGCAGAGCGAGGAGAGCTTCGGATCCAGCGGTACGCGACCGAGCAGCTTGATACCGTACTCGGCACAAACCTCCTCCGCCTTGCTCTCGCCGAAGATATGCATCTCCTTGCCGCAGTCGGGACATTTCACGTAGGACATGTTCTCGATCAGACCGATAACGGGGATGTTCATCAGACGCGCCATGTTGAGTGCTTTTTTGACGATCATGGAGACAAGCTCCTGCGGTGTTGTAACGATGATGATGCCGTCGAGCGGCAGAGACTGGAACACCGTAAGCGGTACGTCACCCGTGCCGGGCGGCATATCGACAAACATATAATTGACATCCGTCCAGATCACATCCGTCCAGAACTGCTTGACCGTGCCCGCAATAACGGGACCGCGCCAGACAACGGGACGGGTTTCATCCTCAAGCAGAAGGTTTACCGACATCAATTGAATGCCGGTGGTCGTGGTCAGCGGAATAAGTCCGTTGCCGTCGCTGTAGACATCGCCTTTCGTGCCGAACGCTTTCGGGATGGACGGACCGGTAATATCCGCATCCAGAACGGCAACGCCGTTGTCGCGGCGGCGCATGAGAACGGACATCATCGATGTAACGATGGATTTTCCGACACCGCCCTTGCCGCTGACAATACCGATGACGTGCTTGACGGTGCTCTGCGGATTCAGCGGTTCTTTTTCAATTTCCGCCGCACCCTTGGATGGGCAATTCGCCGAGCAGGTCGAACAGTCGTGGGTACACTCTTCCTGATTTGCTACCATTGGAAACAGCTCACTTTCATTAGATTTCAAACATATTAATTATACCGCATTTTTTTCATTATTACAAGAGCTACAGCAAAGATTCTCATCAAAAAACAGAAAATCTGCGATTTTTTTAGCAGCACAGGCACCATTTTTTAACATTTCTTTGAAAAAATGCAAACTGTCCGTCTGATTCTGCCTGCCTTGACAATGAGAACGGTCGGGAGCAATCCAAATGTCCACCGGACTAACGGCTGAAAACAAAAAGTCTCCCGGCATAAAGAAGTAGACCGGGAGACATACGCGGTTATGATTTTTGAAAAACTCGGAGTCAGATCACACGTATAAAAAGAGTGCCGTCTTCGACATCGACCTCCACACCGCGAAGCGTACCGCGATGCGCGATCATTTCGGCGGCGATTCGATCCTCGACCTCCGTCTGAATATAGCGGCGCATATTCCGCGCACCGTATTTTGCGGAATACGATCCCTTGGCAATCTTGTCCGCTGCGGCATCCGTCCAAGTGAGACGGACATCCCGTTCCTTCATGGCTTTGGCGAGATCGCCGAGCATGAGTGCGGCAATCGAACCGAAATCCTCCTCAGTGAGCGATCGGAACGTAACGATTTCATCCACACGGTTCAGAAATTCGGGACGCAAAAATTCCGAAAGCGCTTTCTCCGTGCGTTCTTTCGCGCGCGATTCGGGAGAGCCGGAGAAGCCCGCAGGCGCGGACTGTTGGGTCGAGCCTGCATTCGTAGTCATAACGATGACAGTGTTTTCAAAGCTGACCGTCTTGCCCTGCGCATCCGTTACACGTCCGTCGTCAAGAATCTGAAGAAGGATATTCATGACATCGGGATGCGCCTTTTCAATCTCGTCAAACAGGACAACGGAATATGGGCGGCGGCGGATCTTCTCCGTAAGCTGTCCTGCATCATCGTATCCGACATATCCGGGAGGCGCACCGATAATGCGCGATACGGAAAATTTGTCCATAAATTCACTCATGTCAAGACGAATGAGCGTTTCGGGCGTGGAGAACAGATCCTGCGCAAGGACTTTGACAAGCTCCGTTTTGCCGACACCTGTAGGACCTGCAAAAATGAAGGAGACAGGCTTGCGCTTGTACGAGATACCTGCACGGCTTCTGCGAATGGCACGCGACACGGCAGAGACAGCCTCCGGCTGTCCGATGATGCGCTCGGAGAGACGCTTGTCGAGCGTTTCAAGGCGGTCGAACTCATCCTCCGTAATCGTTGACGCAGGGATGCCAGTCCAGATTTCGATAACATCGGCGAGGTCACTCACGCGCATTTCGATTTTTTCACATTCCTCTGCAAGAACGGCGTGCCGTTCCTCCATACGGAGAAGACTCACTTTGCCGTCCGCCAGCCTCTTGTACGTTTCCTCCTCGGCATTTCCCTCTGCGGCTTTTGCCTCAAGTACCTCAAGATCCTTTTCAAGCGCACGGCGGCTATCGGCAAGCGCGCGTTTTTCATTCAAAATATCGGAGGAGAGCGAGATGTGCGAAGCGGCTTCATCGATCAGATCTATAGCCTTATCGGGCAAATACCGATCGGTTATATAACGCTCGCTGAGCGTGACGGCGGCACGGAGAACGCTGTCGGGAATGCGGATGCTGTGGAATCGCTCATAGTAGTGCTTGATGCCTAAAAGAATCTTTTCCGTGTCCTCCATGTTCGGCTCATTGACCGTTACAGGCTGGAAACGGCGCTCCAAAGCGGTATCCTTTTCAATATGCTTGCGATATTCTGTCAGTGTGGTGGCACCGATTACCTGCACTTCTCCGCGTGAGAGGGCGGGCTTCAGGATATTGGCAGCGTTCATACTTCCCTCTGCATCCCCTGCCCCGACGATACTATGCACTTCATCAATCACAAGAATCACGTTTCCGGCAGCCTTTACGTCTCCGAGAAGTCCCAACATGCGTGACTCAAACTGACCGCGGAACTGCGTTCCCGCAACAAGCGATGTCATATCGACAAGGCAAACCTGACAGCCGCGCAAACGGTACGGAACATCGTTCTCGGCGATCTTCTGTGCAAGAGCCTCCGCAATCGCCGTTTTGCCGACACCGGGCTCGCCGATCAGGCAGGGATTGTTTTTCTGACGACGGCAAAGAATCTGTATCACACGGTCAAGCTCGCGCTCGCGCCCGACAATACAGTCCAATTCCCCGTTTTTCGCACGCTCGGTCAGATTCCGGCAATACGTCGTGAGGTATTTATACTCTTTTTTCTTTTCCTTCTCGCCCTTTTCCTTCTGCGGCACTTTTTTACCGCGGGGGATCGAGCCAAGCTGCATCATCGGCATCGAGCCGAAGAGCTTTCCGAAATCGATCGCAGGCGCACGGCTTTCCGTAAGCTGCTTCTCGTTATCGGAGGCATCTTTATCCTCCGAGGACTCGGCGTCCTCACCGTCTGCTTCGTCGGATTCCGCATCGAGAATATTTTCCATCTCTGCATTCATGCGTTCGAGATCCTCATCCGACAGCCCCATTTTTTTAATAATCTCGTTAACGGGGGCAATACCGAGCTCCTTTGCGCATTGAATGCATAAGCCGTCCTGCTTTGCCTCTCCGTTTTCGAGATGTGCCACAAAAACGACCGCGATTCTTTTTTTGCACCGCGAGCAAATAACCATAATATATAAACCTGATAACCGCCGAGTGCGGTTCCTTTCTGTGCGTAAGAATTGTGCGTAATATCCCGGGTCAGCCTATCACCATGCGGAGAATATTGGCAAGACCGTCGTTTGCAAAAAATTTAAGGATAACGGTGTTTTCGATCAGCGAGCTGTTGAACATTTCCGGCGAAATCGAGGACATTGCGTTAATGAAAATCACCGAAAGAGCACTGAGCACCCACGCCCACAAAAAAGCACTGACGACACCGACAATCAGACCGAGAACAGTATTCGCGGTCTTCAAAACGGGAAGATGGAAGATGAGATCAAGAACCCACATCAGTATTTTCAGAACGAGAAGCGAAGCGACAAAGAGCACCAAAAACGAGACTACGCCCGCGATTGCAGCAGCAACGGGTCCCGCAATCCTGTCGGCAAGTGCCTGCACGCTTTCCTCACTTGCGTTTGCGCCCGGATTGAATGCTTGTTCCAATTCATTCGCATTCACGCCGTAACGATCAAGAATCTGTTTGAACGACTCGGGCATATCGCGGAAAAGCCGACTCAGATCGTACGTTCCTTCGCTGCTCTTTGTAAGAGAGGCAATTGTGTCGGAAATGCCGTCACTGATTCCCTCGATAACAGCTGTATTTTCAATATACGGGGAAACGGAGGGAGTAAATGCAAACGCGACAAACAAAGCCGCGATAAGTGTACAAACACCCATAATCGACTTCACGAATCCGCGCTTTGCACCCATAACGATAACAAGAATGGCGACAACAAGAATAACAGCATCAAAAATCAAACTCATAATTGACCTCCGTATAAGTATTAATGATTTGTTTGTTCGGCAGGAAGTGCCGTCTGGGCGCCGGACGAAAAGCAAAACACAGGCACACCGCCGATCTCGCAAAGAGAAAGAAGATTTCCTGTATAAGATGCCATCTTGGTGAGAGCACCTGAGGCGTCCGTGTACCAAACGGAATTTTGATCCGACACATACGCAGTCCTTACGCCGTCAGAAGCATATACCGCAGTAATCTTTTCGCTTGTAGCTGTTTCGGACAAAACGGTGCCGTCTGACGAAATCACGTAGATACGGCTTGTGCTTCCGAGCGTATCCTCCCTACAGGCAACGACCACACGGGACGCAGAAAAATCCATAGCGGTAAGCATTGTGTCATCGAAAGAAAATACAGACTTTTCCGTACCGTCCCGATCGTAAAGGTGTACTCCGCCGTCAGTTACAACAGCGAGCGTTCCGTCAGAAAGATACGAAACACACAACGGAAGCGTTTTTCCAAGAGGAATATCCATTGTGTCCGTAGTCCCTGCCTTGCAAAGTGTCAGGACGCCGTCAAGGGATGAATGTGCAGACACAACACTCAAAATAGCAAGCTGTTCGCCACTCTTGCTGACCGCAATATCCGTCACGTACGTGTCACGATAGTAGCGTGCAATCTCACGGAACGAATCACTGTACAATGTCACGGTGTATTTTGAATCCTGTGCACGGGACGCGATCGCGTATACGCCGCTGTCGCTCATTGCCGCGCACTGAATCGGGCTTTCTGTTTCTCCGAAAGAAACGGCGGCGAGCGTTGTATAGATTGAATATGCAGTCCCTCCTGCATCATAGAGGAGAAGATATTTTTCACCGACTTCAACCACGGGAGAAACACACGCCGTTGTTTCGTAGAGAGTTCGCGCGCCTGCGGCGTTATAAAATGAAATTTCCGACACGCCTGCTACCACAAGCTCTCCTTTGAAGGAGGAAAAGGATCGGTTTTGACGTTCTTCATACACCACAGAAGTAAAACCGCCGTCTGAAGCGGCTGAAACGTTAAAATCACGCAAGAGATACATCAGATTTTCATGTGTGATATTTTCACGGTTAATTGTCAGCGTCAAAATCAGATACAGTGTGAAAACAAGCAGGAGAACCCATTTGGCGACACGGTATTTTTGTGCAACGCGCATGTAATACGTGTTGTACCGATCCGGCGTAATCGTTTCGGGCGTGCGGATTTGTTTGTCCACGTCAAACAGTCTCCTTTCCTGATTTTTGTTTATTCACAGAGCCATTGAATATCGCGGTTATATGAAACGCGCGAAAGATACAAACCGCAAGGCGGTGCGGTAAAGCCCGAAAGTTTCCGATCACCGGTCACAAGTGCTTTCAAAATCTGCGCAGGTGTGCGGCTGCCGTATGCCACCTCCAGAAGTGTACCTGTCATAATCCGCACCATATTGTACAAAAAGCCGTCCGCCTCCACGCGGTAGCGGATCAATCCGTCCGTATCGCGGCTGACCGAAGCGTTAAATACCGTGCGCACGGGATCGGTGATTTTCGATCCTGTCGCCATGAAAGCAGCAAAATTGTGTTTGCCGCAAAACAAAGCGGCGCATTCGTTCATTTTGTCAACGGCATCGCTTGTAATACTCCGCACGGAATGATACGCTCGTCCATCCAAAAAAGGATCGCGGCACGGCGTATCGTAGATGCGGTATTCGTACTCCTTGGAGCGAACGTCATACCGCGGATGAAAATCGTCCGGCACAGAAGCCGCCGCTGTGATTGCAATATCATCCGGCAGGCAGGTGTTGACGGCGCGGTGGATTTTTCCGGGCGGAATCAGGCACCAATTCTCCGCATACGGTACGGAATGCGGGGCAACCGTCGCGCAAAATCCGAGTGCATGAACGCCGCTGTCTGTCCGACTGCATCCCGTGACATCGCACGGAAATCCAAACAGATTCGTAAAGGCGGAAGTCAGCACGTTCTGCACGGCACGTCCGTCCGGCTGTGACTGAAATCCGCAGTATGCGGCACCGTTATAGCGAATCTTCAACAAAATTTTCATACGCGATCACCATGCGAGCGCGTATCCGCCCAAGCGATTCAAAAACACGATGGCGGTGCCAAGCAGAACAACTGTGGCACAAAAAAGGTAATCCTTCGCCGTGGCGTGCAGGATGTTCATGCGTGTTCTTCCCTCTCCGCCTGTATAACAGCGGCACTCCATTGCCGTGGCAAGCTCCTCTGCACGGCGGAAAGCGGATAGAAACAAAGGTACGAGAATCGGCACGAGTGCTTTCGCTCGCTGGATCAGCGATCCGGTTGAAAAATCCGCACCGCGCGCCTTCTGGGCGTTCATGATCTTCTGCGTTTCCTCAATCAGAGTCGGGATAAAGCGAAGCGCAATCGTCATCATCATGGAAAATTCATGCACGGGAAGACGCAGAACCTTCAGCGGCGCTAAAAGCTGCTCCAGACCGTCCGTAAGAGCGATCGGGGTAGTTGTGTACGTCATGAGAATCGAGGTGCCGACGAGCAGAATAATGATCCGCAAAGCGATCATCACCGCGTTGAGAATCCCCTCAAGATAAATGTGGATAAATCCGAAGGAAACAAGCTCTGTCTCACCCTTGATCCAGAAAATATTGATAACGGAGGTAAACAAAATGATAAAGGTCAACGCCTTCATGCCGCGCGCGATAATGCGCGGTGAGATTCCCGAAACGAGAACAAGCGCGAGCGCGGACAGAATCAGAAGCCCGAATGCAAAAAGATTCTTTGCAAGAAAAATAACAACGATAAACAGAATCGAAGCAACGATTTTCATGCGCGGATCCATGCGGTGGAGGATGGAATTACCTTCGCAGTACTGACCGAAGGAGACGTTAAGATTCACGCTTTCCCACCTCCTCGGCATATTCTGCGAGACGTGCCGCGGCATATTTCACCGTATAGATGTCTCTGCCAATATCAACACCGCGTTTCGCAAGTGCGGCGGCGACGTGCGTGATCTGCGGCACGTCAAGACCGATCGGCAGAAGCTCATCATATCTGCTGAACACCTCAGCACAGGTGCCGTCCATCAGAATTTTCCCCTCTGCCATAACAAGAACACGGTCGCAGTACATCGCCATGTCCTCCATGCTGTGGCTGACAATGATGACGGACGTTCCGCTTTCCTTCTGATACTCCTTGATACTGCCGAGAATCTCAAGCCGTCCGCCCGGATCAAGACCTGCCGCAGGTTCATCCAGAACAAGCAGCTCGGGACGCATGGCGATCACGCCGGCAAGTGCGGCGCGGCGCTTCTGTCCGCCCGAAAGATCAAACGGGGACTTATCAAGCAAGGCTTCATCCAGTCCGGCAAACCGTGCGGCTTCTGACACACGGGCATCAATTTCCTCGCGTGTCATGCCCATATTCTTCGGTCCGAAAGCAATGTCGGCACGCACCGTCTCGTCGAAAAGCTGATACTCGGGGTACTGCATAACAAGACCGACCTTAAAACGGACATCACGGATCTTTTTGGGATTCTCCCAAATATCCGTGCCGTCAAGGATAACCTGTCCCGCGCTCGGCTTCAGAATACCGTTGAGAAGCTGGACAAGCGTGGATTTACCGCTGCCCGTATGCCCCATGATGCCGATCATCTGCGATCCGCCGAGGGTTATGGATATATCATCCAGCGCACGGACAGCGTAAGGTCCTCCGTCGCCGTATGTGAATGAAACGTTTTTCAGTTCAACCTGAGCCATTGTAAGTGTGCCACGGCACCGAAGCACCGTGAGAATCCTTTCGCAAAATGTCTGTCAGTCCGCGTCCGTCAATTACGGATCGCGGCTGCGATTTCCTCAGCACATTCGTCGGGGTCAAAAATGTCGAGACGGACGTCGTATCCACTCTTTTTCATGTGATATAGCAACTCCGTTGTCTGCGGAACGTCCAGCCGTACATTCCAAAGCGTTTCCGGCTGACTGAACACCTCGGAAGGCGTGCCGTCAAGCAGAGTTTTACCGCCGTCCATCACGACAACGCGATCCGCGCGCACGGCTTCGTTCATATAGTGCGTGATGTGGAGAACCGTAATATTCTCCTCCCGATTCAGCCGTTCGATCGTATCCATGACCTCACGCCGACCGGCAGGATCGAGCATCGCGGTACTCTCGTCGAAAATGATACAGCGGCGGCGCATGGCGATAATACCTGCAATTGCCACACGCTGCTTCTGACCGCCGGAGAGATTATGCGGCGCATGACGCGCGTATTTTGTCATGCCGACCATTTCGAGTGCTTCATCGACACGGCGGCGGATTTCGGCAGACGGAAGCCCGAGATTTTCGGGACCGAATGCCACATCCTCCTCGACAACGGTTGCAACGATCTGGTTGTCGGGGTTCTGAAACACCATGCCGACCTTACGGCGTGCGTCCAGTACATCCCCCTCCGTAATATCCTCGGCGGACATATTTTTGCCGTCAATCCACACACTTCCGCTGTCGGGCATGAGAATGAGGCTCATCATTTTCGCAAGCGTGGATTTTCCCGATCCGTTATGACCGAGAATCGACACAAACGAACCCTCCTCAATGGAGAGATTGACGTTTGTGAGTGCGTTTTTCGGCGTCTCGCCTTCATCGGTCGGATACGCAAAGGACAAGTCCCGTATTTCGATAATCGGCGGTTTCTTTTCGCTCATTTATTTGCCTCCGTGATCGTGTCACGTCTCTGCCAGCGCGCGCTCGCACCTGCCGGAAGACACAGTCCGCTTTCCGTAACGGGCAGACCGAGCTCGCCTGTTGTAAGATCGCCGATAGATGCCTGCGGCATAAGCGTCATAAGCATATATCCCATCGAAGCCGGAGAGAGTCCCGTGGTATACGAATTGATGAGGAAGAACAAAGGCTTGTCCGTCAGAATCTGCGTAACGAGCGCGATGAGATCATACGCGCATTCCTCCAGTTTCCATACTTCCCCGTTCGGACCGCGCCCGTAGGACGGCGGATCCATAATAATGCCGTCGTAACGGTTGCCGCGGCGGATTTCACGCTCCACGAATTTGCGGCAATCGTCTACGATATAGCGCACAGGCGCATCACCAAGACCGGACAGACGCAGATTTTCCTTCGCCGCATTTACCATGCCCTTGGACGCATCAACGTGGACAACGGCGGCACCCGCTTTGGCCGCAGCGGCAGTCGCACCGCCCGTATAGGCAAACAGATTCAAAACCTTCGGCTGATAGGACGGCTCCTTCTTGCGCGCAGTGCGCAGAATTTCGGAAAACCAATCCCAGTTGACCGCCTGCTCGGGGAAAAGACCCGTGTGTTTGAATCCCATCGGACGGAGCTTGAACGTAAGATCACGATAAGAAATATTCCAATCCTCGGGCATTTTGGAAACAACCCAGCTACCGCCGCCGCTTTTGGAGCGTCGGTATACGCCGTGCGCTTTTTTCCAAAGCGGGTGTCTGCGCTGTGAGTGCCAGATCACCTGCGGATCGGGACGGACAAGGATATATTCGCCCCATCTTTCCAAACGCTCCCCATCGGAAGCGTCAAGCAGTTCATAATCGATCCAAGAGTCATTCTGAAACATAGATTTCACCGTTTTTGTTTGGAGATTCCGCCGATTTTCGTCGGGCGGTTGAAGTATTGACCGATCGCGGATGCACCGGTGTGTCCGTGACAGATCGCAATAGCGAGAGCGTCGGCCGTGTCGTCGGGCTTCGGCGGCGCGCTCAGTCCGAGAAGCATCGTCACCATGGAGATGACCTGCTGCTTTTCCGCTTTTCCGTATCCGACAACCGCCTGCTTCACCTGCATGGGCGTGTACTCGAAAACGGGGATGCCGTGCTTATTCGCACAGAGCAGGATGACACCGCGCGCTTCGGCAACAACGATACCTGTTGTGATATTGGAGGTGAAGAACAATTCCTCCACGGCGATTGCGTCCGGCTTATATTTTTCGATGATCGCGGAGAGCTTGTCATATATTTGGGCAAGGCGGTCATCGACAGCCTCACCGGCTTTCGTCTGCACCGATCCGTACGCGACAGGCGTAAATCGTGAACCTGCGTACGAAAGCACGCCCCATCCTACGATGGCAAGCCCGGGATCTATCCCGAGAATCGTCATACAAACCTCCCTGCACGGCTAAGTCAGTGCCGATAACATATCTAATCAGTTTATTATACCACACTATTCTGCATAAGTCAAAACCATTTCATGAAATTCAGAATAATTTCACATAATATTTCTTTATTTTTCCTATCCGAATAGGATTTACAAATGCTATAAGATATGTTATAATGTATACAGTATGTCAATTTTACCCGTAAGGAGGCACAGATGAACAATATCCCTGTCATTCGTGTCGGTGATACGCTTGAAATGAAAAAGCCGCACCCGTGCGGTTCGAAATTGTTTACGGTTCTGCGCATCGGCAGCGATATTCGTATCGAATGTCTCGGATGCCGACGGGATATGGTGCTCCCGCGGCTGAAAATTGAAAAGTCAATCAAAAAAATTATTTCCGCGGAGGAAAATCATGCAAAACGATAATACGTTTCCCGAACACGAAATGAATCTTTTGCCCGATGAGGCACAAGCGGACACAGACAGTTTAGACAATTCCGACACAAAAGATTCCGACACAAAAGACGAAGTCGTCTCCCATGCGGTGCCTTTCACGCGTAAAGAAAAGCTGCTCGCTGTGTGGAAGAAGTACGGCTATCTTTTGCTCTGCTTCGGCATCCCTGCTGCGATTATGATCCTCATGCATTTCGCCATGAGGGTCTGGCCTTTCGGCGAAAGATCCGTGCTCGTTCTGGATCTGAACGGACAGTACGTCTACTATTTCGAAGCACTGCGCAAGCTGATTTACGGCGAAGGCAGCTATCTGTACTCCTTCGGAAGATCGCTCGGCGGTGAGTTTCTCGGTATTTTTGCCTACTATCTTGCCAGCCCTCTCTCTTTCATCGTTGCACTCTTCCCGAAGAGCATGATTACGGAAGCAATCTTCACGATTCTCGTGCTGAAAACGGGGCTCAGCGGTCTGACATTCGGTATTTACATTCACAACACAAGAAAAAGAAACCCCATCCCCACCGTAATTTTCTCGGTGATGTACGCACTTACAGCCTATGGCGTTGTGTATCAGCACAACACTATGTGGATGGACAACGTGATTCTTCTGCCTTTGATCCTTCTCGGTATTGAGCGGATGATTACGGACGGCAAGTACAAGCTGTTTGTCATTTCTCTTTCCATGGCGGTGCTCAGCAGCTATTACATCGGATACATGACGTGTATTTTTGTCGCCGTCTATTTCTTCTACGCCTATTTCAGCCGTACACCCGAGGAAAGAAATCCGCTCGGCGTACAGCATCATTTCGCAAAATCGTTCGGACGGATTGCCGTTTTCTCCGTGATTGTTATCGCTATCTCGGCGATCATGATTCTGCCTGCCTACTACTCCCTTTCCTTCGGAAAATCCACATTCTCCGATCCTTCGTACACCATGGACACAAAATTCGATCTGCTCGATCTTCTTTCCATGATGTTTGTCGGCTCGTATGACACGGTACGCCCGGAGGGACTTCCGCTTGTTTACTCCGGAATGCTGACATTTTTGCTCGTTCCTCTCTATTTCTTTGCACCGCACGTGAAGACACGGGAAAAAGTCGCAAGCGGCTTACTGATTCTGTTTTTTGTTCTCAGCTTCAATGCAAGCGTTCTTGATCTGATCTGGCACGGATTCCAGAAACCGAACTGGCTGAACTACCGCTACAGCTTCATGCTTTGCTTCATGCTCATTCTGTTTGCGTACAAAGCATTCGAAAAAATCCGCGAAATAGGATACCGTTATATCGTTGGATCGGTTGCCGCGATTTCCGTCCTTCTCCTTGTGCTTCAAAAGCTCGAATACGAAAACCTCCGCGAATTTGCAAGTGTATGGGCGTCACTCTTATTCCTTGGCACATATCTGTGTATCCTCCGTGCCTCCGTAATGCGTGACCGAGAAACGAAACGCACCGCCTCTCTGGTTCTCGCCATTGTTGTCTCCCTGGAAGCCTTCTGTGCGGGATACCTTAATCTTACATTTCTGGATAACGACGTATATATTTCTGCACGCACAACATATCGGGCGTTCATGGATCGTATACAGCCCGTTGTCGATCGGATTCAAGAGGACGATGACTCGTTCTACCGTATGGAGAAAACAGTTTTCAAAAAGGTCAACGACAATCTTACCCTCGGTATGCGCGGTCTCTCCAATTCCACATCGACACTCAATGCTGATGTAATTAGGCTTATGAACAGCTTCGGACTTGCATCCAAAGCCCATTGGACGAGATATGTCGGCGCAACACCCGTTCTTGATTCCCTTGTTAATCTCAAATATGTGATCGCGCCCAAAGATGAGATCATGTCTCCGCTGTACGAAGAACTTTTCACGCACAACGACGATCTTACGGCATACAAAAATCCATATGCACTTTCTATCGCATTCGGCGTGGATGAAACGCTGACCGACTTTGATTTTTACGATGAAGCATATACAAATCCGTTTGAACGCATGAATGCGCTTCTTGGTGAGATGACCGGTGCAGAAGCTCCTCTTACCGTGTTCGAGCCTATTGATACGGAGGATTTTTCAGTGAAAGATTGCACTGTATCGCTTGTGGCGGGACACAAAAAATATGCCTCCAAAGACGGAAAGACCGGTCGCCTCTCCTACACGATCACTGCTCCGGAAGACGGGCTGATCTACCTGTACTTCCCGAGCACCTATCCGTGGGAGGTTGATCTCTATATTGACGGACGGCAGGACGGCACCTTCTTCGGCAACGAAACACATGCCATCCGTTCGATCGGACCCTATGAAAAAGGCGACACGATCAAAATCGAGCTGTCATTGAAAAAAGACGTTACCTATATCTCCTCTACTTCCGCCTCGTTCTTCTACACACTCAACGAGGATGCGTACAAATCGGCAATGGAGATTCTCTCCCTGTCTCAGTTTGAAATTGAATCGTACACGGAGGATTCCTTCTACGGCACCGTCAACGTTGCCGACGGGCAGAATCTGATCTACACCTCGATCCCCTACGATGAGGGTTGGGTCGTCAAGGTTGACGGTAAGGAAGTTGAAAAAACGGAGCTGCTCGGTGCGCTCATGGGATTCAAGGCACCCGGTGCCGGTGAGTATACGCTTTCGATGGAATACAAACCGGATTGCGTGAAATACGGTACAATTCTCACTGTCACCGGCATCACGGCTTTTGCGGCGATCTGGGCAGGCGAGGAGATTTTCCGCCGCAGAAAACAGAAAAAAGGAGCGGCAACAACATGATATACTGCTTGACAGGTACGCTCATTCACACGGACGCACTTGCATCCGTCGCGGTAATTGACTGCGGCGGTGTCGGATATAAGGTGAACGTAACCTCCAATACACTGACGAAACTCCCTCTTGCCGCCGACAAGCCGACAAATGTACGTCTTTACACGCATATGCAGGTGCGCGAGGACGGAATCGATCTGTTCGGCTTCTTTACGACGGAAGAGATGAATATGTTCAAACTTCTTCTCTCCGTTTCGGGCGTCGGACCGAAAGCGGCTGTGTCGATTCTATCTTTGATGACACCCGAAAAGCTGTCCGTGGCGATCGCCGCAGAGGACGGAAAGGCGATTTCCAAAGCACCGAACGTCGGTGCAAAAACAGCGGCGCGCATCATTCTGGAACTGAAGGATAAGGTTGCAAAGGCGTATCCGCAGGCTGGCGCTTCACTGCCAACGGAATCCACGGAAACATCTCTCCCCACAGGCGGAAAGCTCGAGGATGCCAAAGCGGCGCTCCTTGTGCTCGGCTACGGAAAGCCGGAGATTACCAAGGCGCTCGCTTCTGTCGATACGGCGGCACCGCTTGAGGACATTATTCGTCGGGCACTCGCCGTACTGATGAAATAACGGCATAACTACTCCACAGAAAAGGAGCCCCCATGGATACGGAATTTGATTTTGAAAATCGGATTGTAACAACCGATTCTCTCACAGAGGACGGCGAGAACGAGCAGAGTCTCCGTCCGCACACGCTTTATGAGTACATCGGTCAGGCGAAATCCAAAGAAATTCTGAAAATCTATATTGATGCCGCAAAAATGCGCGGCGAATCTCTCGATCACGTACTTTTATACGGTCCGCCCGGTCTCGGCAAAACGACGCTTGCCGCCATTATCGCGGCTGAGCTCGGTGTAAACTTCCGCGTTACGTCCGGCCCCGCCATTGAAAAGCAGGGCGATCTTGCCGCGCTTCTCACGAATCTCGGCGACGGAGACGTGCTCTTTATTGATGAAATCCACCGCCTATCCCGCGCTGTCGAGGAGATTCTCTACTCGGCAATGGAGGACTATGCGCTGGACATTATCATCGGCAAGGGACCGTCTGCGCGAAGCATCCGCGTACCTCTCCCAAAATTTACGCTGATCGGTGCCACAACACGCGCAGGACAGCTCACAACGCCGCTTCGCGACCGCTTCGGTGTACTTTTGAAGCTGGATCTCTATACAACCGAAGAACTCTCCTGCATTGTCCGTCGCAGTGCCGGAATCCTGAACGTAGAGATCACCGAGGACGGTGCGCTGGAGATTGCCTCGCGTTCCCGCGGTACGCCGCGAATCGCGAATCGTTTCCTGAAACGTGTGAGAGATTTTGCGCAGGTGCGCGGTGACGGTCGTATCACGGAAGAAGCCGCGCGCTGCGCGCTTTCCATGCTGGAGGTGGACGAGCTCGGTCTTGACAATATCGACCGCAGGATGCTCCGAACGATCATCGACATTTATCACGGCGGTCCCGTCGGGCTGGATACGCTTGCTGCTACGGTCGGCGAGGAGGCGATCACGCTGGAGGACGTATACGAGCCGTATCTGATGCAGATCGGCTTTCTGAGCCGAACACCGCGCGGTCGGTGCGTAACGAAGCTCGGATACGATCATCTCGGAATCCCTTATTCCCTCCCCTTGGAAAAACAGGACGGACAAATGCACTTTGAGGAGTCAGATCATGGCAAAAACGAATGACAGCAAATCGAAAGTTAACGTGCACGAAGGTCACCGCGAGCGTCTGCGTACGCGATACAAGCGATGCGGATTTGACGATTTTGCGGAGCATGAGGTGCTTGAGCTGCTTCTCTTTTACTCCATTCCGCGTGCGGACACCAATCCGATTGCACATAATCTTCTCAACCATTTCGGTTCTTTATATGCCGTAATGAACGCAAGCTACGATGCTTTATGCGAAGTGGAGGGCATAGGTCCCGCGAGTGCGGCACTGATTCGAACAGTTGCGGATTCCGCCCGTGCCGCAAAGCTCAAGGAAATCGGCAATGAGCCTCTGCTTACCGCTGACAGGCTTCATCTGTACGCAACGGAGTGGTTCCTCGGTGCGGCACCGCACACAGCGGCACTGCTCATGCTGGACAAAAACCGCCGTGTTATCACGGTACGGAAGATTGCCGAGGACACGCTCCGCCTGCCTAATGAGTATCACGAAATACTTCTGCATCTTTGCAGGCAGATGGAAGCGAAATATGTCGTGCTGATGCACAATCACGTGGACGGAATCATGGAGCCGTCAGGCGAGGACATCATGCTTACGCGCGAGATTTTTACGTATCTCGCGGATTTCGGCATCACGCTTCTCGAACACGTAATCGTTCACGAGCTGGACTGCGTACAGTTTCTGGATCTCGCTATGCGCCGGGAGGTCTCAGGCTTCCCGCTTCGCGAAACAAAATTACCGCCGATGCGATAAAAAACAGCAGAGAGTTTTCGCTCTCTGCTGTTTTCAGTTCAGTTCATATCGTATCTGCCCTCAAGGGCACGCTTCAGCGTGATCTCGTCTGTGTATTCGAGATCACCGCCGACGGGCACGCCGTTCGCTATACGGCTGATTTTCACGCCGTACTGTGCAATCTGACGGGAGAGATACATCGCGGTAGCCTCGCCCTCAACGGTCGAGTTCGTCGCTAAAATCACCTCGCCGACACCGCCCTCCTCGATCCGCGCCATGAGCTCCTTGATCTTGATCTGATCGGGACCGATTCTGCGCATCGGGGAAATCGCTCCGTGCAAAACGTGATACACACCGCGATACCCGTGCATTTTTTCAATTGCGATCACAGCACGCGGATCCTCTACAACGCAGATAACGCTCTCGTCCCGTTCATCGGACTGACAGATTGAGCAAAGTGCCTCCGTACTGAGATTCTGACAGCGCTGACAAAGGCAGATGTCCGTTTTGGCGGCAATCATTGCATCGGCGAAATCACGCACGTCCTCCTCGGAGAAATTCATCACGCAAAACGCCAGACGCACAGCCGTTTTTGCTCCGATACCGTCAAGGCGGCGGAATTTATCCGCAAGGCGCTTTATCGGCTCAATATATTCCGTCATCATCAAAACAGACCGGGCATACCGGGAATGTTCATGGATCCGGTAACCTTGGACATCTCCTCGCTGTTTGTTTCGTTGACCTTCTTGATTGCCTCGTTTACACCGGCGACAAGAATATCGGACAGCGTTTCAATATCGTCGGGATCGACGATTTCGGGCTTGATGTCAATCGAACGGATTTCCATTTTGCCCGTGATCTTGACGGTAACAACGCCGCCGCCTGCGGACACTTCGTATTCGCGACCGTCAAGCTCCTCCTGGAGTGCCGCCATATCCTCCTGCATTTTCTGTGCCTGGCGGATCATGCCCTGCATATTCTGCGGACCGCCGCCCATTCCCTTGGGAAGTCTTGCTTTCATATTCGTTTCCTCCGAACTTGATTATAATTTACTGTATAAATCCTCCGCTGCCGGATCGGCGGCGGTTTTTGCTTTTATGGCTTCTACGGTAATCTGTGCACCGGGCTCGGCGATTCTGCATAGGGTAAGCGCGCGCGCTATTGATGCTTTTACGCTTTCTGCGGAAAGCATCTGCGCCGAAAATTCGTTATCTGTCAAAATAATGACAGCCTTTCCGTCTGCGGATACGGATATACGCGCGTCAGAAAGAAAGCTCTCCGCACGTTTGTCGATTGTGCCGAGCTTTTCAAGAAGCTCGCTCACATCCGTAACGGGATCAAACTCCACGTCACTTTCCGTGCTGACAGGTACCTCGGGGGATATTTTGGCTTCGGACACTGCGCTCGGCTGCGGTGCAGGCTCTGCCTGTACAGGCGGACGGATTTGCGGAGAAGAAGCTCCGATTTCAATCATAGCAAGGCGATCCTCGAGCTGTCCGATCCGCGCGTTCAGCGCCTCCACGGAGGTATCAAGTGCCGGATCGCACATGCGCATAAGTGCAAATTCCGCAATCGTTCTTTTCATCTGCGGCGTGCGCTGCATCGCCTGTGCCGACTGATCGAGAACAGATGACTGATAGGTGAGCGTTTTTATATTGAACCGATCGGCAGCATCCTTCAAAAGATTTGCCTCGGACTCGGTCAAATCAAGATAAACCCGCGGATCATCGGCATATTTGTAGACCATCATATCGCGGAAGAAGGAGGTCAACTCCTGCCAGAAAACTGTTATGTCTTTGGACGAAGAAGCAACATCCGCTACCGCGGCGAGAAGCTGTTTCATATTGCCCTCAGCGAGAAACAGAGCCGTATTATAAAGCGCATCGTATCCGCTTAGACCGAGCACGGCATGGACTCGTTCCAGTGTGACATCGGCACCGCCGCCGCTGCAAAGCTCAAACAGGTTGATCGCGTCTCGCATACCGCCCTGCGCCTGCCGAGCGATCTGCTGTGCGGCATCGGCATCGAGACGGATTTTTTCAACACCGGCAATGTGCGTGATCCGTTCACTCAGCACCGGGATGGAAATGCGGCGGAAATCAAATCTTTGGCAACGGGAAATAATCGTCGTGGGCAGCTTGTGCAGCTCCGTCGTGGCAAGGATGAACACAACATGCTCCGGCGGCTCCTCAAGCGTTTTGAGAAGTGCATTGAAGGCACTTGCGGACAGCATATGTACCTCGTCCACGATATACACCCGCTTTTTCAGCATAGCGGGCGTATAGGCGACTGCGTCACGGATATCACGGATATAATCGACACCGTTGTTGGAGGCAGCGTCCATTTCCAAAACGTCCGTGGCACTGCCGGAATCAATTGCGCGGCAGGACGCACACACGCCGCACGGATCACCGCCGAGAGGATTTTCGCAGTTCACTGCCTTGGCAAGAATTTTCGCGCAGGTCGTTTTGCCCGTTCCGCGTGAGCCGCAGAAAAGGTATGCGTGAGAAACGCGGCTGTTTTCCGCTTGATATTTCAAAACAGAAGTGATATGCTCCTGACCGCACACATCCGCAAAGACGGACGGACGGTATTTTCTGTAAAGTGCCTGATACATCTGCATACTCCTTTCTGAAAACAGAAAAACCGCAAAGTAAGACCATACACCTAAGATTCGAACTGTACATATATGCGCTGCCGCATAGTCTGCTCAGAACAGGCACCCTCGCGGCGCATCGGCTAAACTGCTTAATGCTGCTTGGTTCCCCACCTGACATGGTTCACAGCCGTCGATCGCGCAAGACCCATTCCTCAACACAGCCTGCTGCGGCGCAGACCACACACGCACAGCCCTCAAAATAGGAATCCACCCCTGCTACAGCGGATTTCAGGTACAAGGACCCGCTACCCCCCCGGCTGGTATGGCCTTACTTTGCGGCTTTTCATAGAACATAGATTATTATAGCACAGATTTCACAGAATTGCAAGTGTATCTGCAAAAAAGATCACACACAATGCCCACAAAACTGCTGTATCAGGTAACATGACATAAAAAGACCTCCGGAAATACAGTGCCGACCACCGCTTCCGGAGGCTTCAAGGTGCAAATGAATCTTATTTTTGTCCGTACACGGCGACAGTGCCGAGCTCTTGTTCGATTTTCAGAAGGCGGTTGTACTTTGCCACGCGCTCGTATCTGCACGGTGCGCCTGTTTTAATAAATCCGGCATTCGTTGCCACGGCAAGATCTGCGATGAAGGTATCCCCCGTTTCTCCCGATCTGTGTGAAATCACCGTGCGGTATCCTGCCTCTTTCGCGATACGAATCACCTCAAGTGTCTCCGTGAGCGTTCCGATCTGATTCGGTTTGACAAGCACGGCATTTGCTGTGCCTGCCTGTATTCCGGCGCGCAGACGCGCGGGATTTGTGACAAAATAATCATCTCCGACAAGTGCGATTTTTTTGCCGAGCTTACGTGTCAAAAGCTCCCAACCGACACCGTCCTCCTCGCCCGCGCCGTCCTCAATGGAGAAAATCGGATACTCCGCGGTGAGCGACTCCCACTCTTTGACAAGTGCTTCTCGCGTAAGCGATTTCTTAGCCTTTGGAAGGTGATACATATCCTTCTCAGCCCACTCGCTGCTTGCCGCATCAAGAGATATTTTTACCGAATCCGTGTCGTATCCGGCTTTGCGGATCGCGCGGATAATCGTCTCGATCGCTTCTCTTGTATCCGCAAGATTCGGAGCGAAGCCGCCTTCATCACCGACTGCGGTGCTTTTTCCGCTTTTTTTAAGTTCTGCACCGAGTGCGCAGTAAATCTCCGTACCGGCGCGCAGTGCCTCCGCGAAGGAGTCAAAGCCGATCGGCACGATCATAAACTCCTGTACGTCGAGATTGTTGTCAGCGTGCGCACCGCCGTTCAGGATATTCATAAGAGGCACAGGCAACCGTACACCGTTTGCACCGCCGAGATACCGATACAAGGGGATTCTCAGCGATTGTGCGGCGGCACGCGCACAGGCGAGCGACACGGCAAGTGTTGCATTCGCGCCGAGATTTCCTTTATTCTCCGTCCCGTCCGTGTCGATCAGAACGCGATCCGTGTCATAGAAGGAAGCAGAACGTCCGCGCAATGCCTTTCGGATTGTCGTGTTGATATTCGTTACAGCCGTTTTTACACCTTTTCCGCCGTACCGCTTCTTCTCCCCGTCCCGAAGCTCCAGTGCTTCGTAGATTCCCGTGGATGCGCCTGACGGCACAGATGCTGTGCCATGTGTTCCGTTTTCGAGAATTACGGCAGCCTCCACGGTGGGATTGCCTCGGGAATCAAGAATTTCTCTACCGATTACGTTTAGAATTTTCATCCTTATCTCCGTTCTGCCGAAGCGGACACCTGCATATAATCCGTCTGTCGGCTTTAGTTGTATATCGGTATTATTCTCTCATGAATCAGAAAAACTATACGATTTCTGCACAATTTTGCAAAAACAACATATGCTGAACATAAGAACACAGACAAGGAGATCGCTTATGATTCTGTATACCGTAAAACCCGGGGACACCGTCTTTTCCATCGCGCAAAGAAACGGAACCTCTCCCTCGCGCATCATTATCGACAACGATCTGACGAACCCCGGAAAGCTCGTCGTCGGGCAAACGCTTGTACTTCTCTATCCCACCAAGACGTATACCGTCCGCGGCGGTGATACCCTCACAGGTATTGCAAATGCGTATGGAACCACCCTGCTCTCTTTGTGGCAGAACAACCCGTCTTTACGTGGACGATCGTACATCTATCCGGGACAGACATTGAATATCGCTTATGAAACGCCTCCGCTTGGTACTCTCCGCGTAAACGGATACGCATATCCGTACATAGATCGCTCCGTTTTGCGCACGACGCTTCCTTATCTAACCTATCTGTCGATTTTCACATACGGGTTTCGCACGGACGGCTCTTTGATCGAACCGACCGGCGGAGATGCCGAGCTGATCGCAATCGCCAAGGAATATCAGACAGTACCGCTTATGATGCTCACATCGCTGACGGAGATGGGTACATTTTCAAACGAACTGGTTGCGTCTCTGCTTGCTGATCCTGCCCTTCAGAACACCGTGACGGAAAATGCATTGCAGGTAGTACGCGAAAAGGGATACGGCGGAATTGACGTGGATTTCGAATACATTCCGGTGCAGTTTGCGGAGGAATATGCGCAATTTCTGACGAATCTCCGTACAAAGCTCGAAGCGGAGGGATATATTCTTTTTGCATCGCTTGCACCGAAAACGTCGGCTGAACAGCGCGGTCTCCTGTATGAGGGACACAACTACGCTTCCGTCGGTGCGGCAGCAGATTACGTCCTTCTGATGACGTATGAATGGGGCTATACATACGGTCCGCCGCTTGCGGTCGCACCGATCCCGAACGTGCGCGCCGTACTGGACTATGCGGTAACGGAAATCCCACGGGAGAAAATTTTCCTGGGCGTACCGAATTACGCGTACAACTGGACACTTCCATATGTACGCGGTGAATCGCGCGCCGAGGCACTTTCAAACGTCGCCGCTGTGCAGTTGGCGGCAGAAAAAAACGCGGAAATCCGTTTTGATGAAACGTCGATGGCACCGACTTTCAACTATTACGAATTTTCCGCGGCGGCTAACAAATCGCTTGAGCATGTGGTATGGTTTGAAGACGCGAAAAGCATCGATGCAAAGCTCAGACTGGCAGACGAATACGGTCTGCGCGGCATAAGTATATGGCAGATCATGAAATACTTTCCACAGCTTTGGCTCCTTCTCCACTCACTGTTCTCGATCGAAAAAATCTGACAAAAAAGCGTGAGCGAATGCTCACGCTTTTTTATAATGTTACTCAGCGGCCTCTTCCATATCGGAAGTAAGCTCTTTCACAAAGGTATAAACGATCTTGTCGCCGTCATTAATAACGTGCGTACCGGCGGAAACATTGTCCTCAGGTGCAACGCCGTTCAAGGTGTAGTCCCAGAAGCAAAGGTACTCAGCTTCTCCTTCGCCTTCAATGCCCTCCATATAGTCTTCAATTGCATTGACGTGGTTTTCATCCGTGCTGAGAACGTAGCTGAGCGCGTTCTCATCCAGCGCGTTCGTGATTGCAATGATAACCGTAGCGGGATCATCGACGGGGTACGTTACAGGAATCGTGACCGGCTCAAGAATTGTTTTATCGGGAGCCACAACGGAGACAGTTACATTGATTGTCGCCGTTTCCTTATTCTCGGCAGGCTGGCAGCCGATAAAAGATACGGAAAGAAGCAAAAGTGCAAGGGCAAATGCGAAATACTTCATGAGTTTCATGTGGATAGCCTCCAAAATTTTATTATGGTTTGGATAAAGTATACAATAAATCGGCACAAATGTCAATACAGAAACGGAATTTTTATCGGGAAAGAGCTATCCGTTGCCTTCGTAGATGTCATCCTCATTCACCGCACCGCTGTCTGTGTCCTCGGAATCGGCAGAGTCTGTCGTTTCCTCGGGTTCCTCCGGCACAGGTCTTGCACTCGGATGCTCTTGGTAAAATGACTCGAAATCAAAATGGTCATAACAGAATCGGTTGTAGAAGGACCAGGTATTTGTTTGACCGATAAACACACCCTCGGGAATGGCGTTCTGGAAGAAGGGCTCGCCCCACCAGCCGCCCGGTACTACATCCGCAGGCAAATCGCGGTACACGTACTGCGCATCGGTGACCGTTACCTCAACCGGGAACGAACGGGACTCCACACGGATAAGTGCGGTATCCGTAAGATCGGCAAAATTGCCGGTATAGCTCATGATGTCGAGAACGACGCCGCCGACGACGGAATCGTATTTGACGACAACGTGCGTATCGCACGGTTCATCGGGCATATTGTCGCGTGTGAAATATCCCTTGGCAATTCTGTTGCCGCGCGGATCAAGTCTGCACGCTTCCGTCGGCTTTTCGCCGGAATCGAGGCAGTATTCACACTCGATCACGCCTGCCGCCATGGTAAACGTTTGCAGCGGCTCGCCGCCTGCGTTTGCCTCATCAATATATTTTTGATGAAGCTTTGTCATTACCGTATCCCACACAAGACAGGACGGGTTCTGACGGAAATCACTGAGCGTCTGGTTCATTTCGTAGCCGAACCATACACCGCCTACATAGTATGGAGTATAACCGACAAACCAACGGTCAAAATCATTACCTGCGGTACCGGTTTTACCAGCAACATCGACCGTTTTACGGAGCGTCACCGACGTACCTGTACCCTGGTTCATGACATTTTCCATCATGACTGTCATAATGGAGGCAGTTTGTTCACTGATGACAACCTTGCCCTCCGAAGCGTTTTCGAGAATCAGGTTGTCCTCGCTGTCGTACACATACAAGAACGTGCGCGGCTTATTGTAGACACCGTTATTCTGGAAAATGGAATACGCCGCGGTAATCTCCTCGACCGTAACACCGAAGTTCATCTGACCGAGCGCAAGAGAGGCAAGTCCCATGTCCGTCAGAATCGTTCCGCTTTCCGTGGTGTACGATTCAATGAAATTGGACATACCGAGCTTGTTTTTGACAAAATCGAATGCTTTCTCAATCGTAAGATCCTGCAAAACACGCACGGCTACCGTATTCTTTGATGTGATGATCGCTTGATTGACCGTCGTCAGACCTGCGTAAACATACGGCAGGTTTCCGGGCCACGGTGTGGGTGTTTCGGAATCGCTGAACATAACCGGCACGTCGTCATATACGCTTGCGTAGTTGATGATTCCCGTATCCAGAGCAGGTGCATACACGGCAAGCGGCTTGATGGACGATCCCGGAGAACGGGTCGTGCCGGTAGCAAGATTCAGGATTCGGTTATCCGTTTTCTCGCCGCGTCCGCCGACAATGCCGAGAACATCTCCCGTATACGGATCAACGACAACCATGGCGGATTGCGGCTGGAGACCGTCATTGGAGTACGGGAAATATTCGGTATCGTTCTCGTACACTTCTTCCATGATCGCCTGCACTTCGGGATCCATGACCGTGTAAATTTTCAATCCGCCCGAATAGATCATCATGCTGGCGGTGTAGGAATCAAAGCCGTATTTCTCCATGAGTGCGTCGCGCACATCGTTGAACACGGTTTCCTTATACCACGAGAACACCGTTCCCGTTCCCGTTTCCTGTTCACTGCTCTCGTTGCTGAGAACGAGAGTCAGCTCCTTATACTTGTTTTCCTCGTATTCCGCCTCGGTGATGTAGCCGTATTCCCACATAGCGTACAAAACGTCAATGCGGCGCTTGGCATTCTCCTCGGGAAAACGGACAGGATCGTACAAAGAGGGGTTTTTGACGATTGCGGCGAGCGCGGCGCACTCGACAAGCTCAAGCTCGCTGACATCCTTTCCGAAGAAGTAGTTCGCTGCCGCCTGCACACCCGTACAGTTGTTGGAAAAATAGACGATATTGAGATACAGCTCGAGAATTTCTTCTTTACTCTTGTTTTTTTCAAGATCAAGAGCCTGGAGAATCTCCTGAATCTTTCTTTGCACGCGCACCTCGTCATTACCCGTCAGATTTTTCACGAGCTGCTGTGTGATTGTGGACGCGCCGCGCACCTCCTCAAATCCGACGAAGAAATTGACGACCGCCTTACCCGTTCCGAGCCAGTCTACGCCGTTGTGCGTGTAGAATCGGTGATCCTCGATCGCAATAAACGACTGATACAGGTACTTCGGAAACTGTGAATAGGACGCCCACAGGCTGTTTTCGGAGGCATAAATACGTTCGTCCTCCAGCTCAACCGCGGAACCGATACGGTTTTGGCGATCCTCCTCCGTTTCGTAATCCATGTAATAGATACGGGTCGTGGTGTCAGTGCCGGTCGTAATCAGAAGCGAGGTGTCGAGCGTCGGATCGATATTATTTTTGATATAGATGGCAAACACACCTGCCACGATGACACCGGTAATCAAACCGATCAGAAGCACCGTAAGCAGGATATTGAGAATGTAGGACAGAATTTTCAGAAGAATACGTCCGACGACCCCAAAGGCGCGAAGCACTTCCCGTCCCCAGTTGATCTCCGCAGGCTTTTTTCCGAAATTTTGATTATTTGTCATGTGTGTATATTCCGATCCTTTCATAATCCGATACATCAGATGTCGGAAAAAGGGTTACGATCATACGTTTGATATAGTATAGCACTTTATTTTGAATAGATTGTGAAGACTTACGACAATATTGTGAATTTTGGAAATCCGCCTGCGTCAGATTACCGCAGAACGACAGCATCCTCGCCGAGGATTTCCTTCAGCTCACGAATCACAAACGGAGTCGGGGCGGCACACATGTTTTCTGATTGCATGTATTTGCCTGCCGATACATCGAAAAAGACAACCGGAACACTGCCGACAAAAATTTGCAGAAAGCTCATCACCCGTTTGCTTTCGGGAGAATCCATACTTGCGACCTTCAGATACATTTTCGATACAGGCTTGTCAGTGACAGAAACCGATACCGCATTTTGCGAAACTTCGGTGGCAGGTGCCCGATATGCGCTGTTTTCGCGCAAAGGCTGTACAGTGCGGAGAAGGATTTTGGCCTCCTCATCTTCTCTCGCGGATACTGTGCCCTGTACGACCACAGCGGCATTCGTTGTGAGATATGCGCCTGCGGAAGCGAAATCCTGCGGGAACACGAGCACTTCAATCTCACCCGTGCGATCCTCCAGTGTAAGAATCGCCATCTGCTCCCCGGAGCGTGTGCTCTTGTTCTGCCGCTTTGTGACAATACCGGCAACGGTTACGCGCTGTTTGTCGCGGTATTGCGGCACAGATTCGCTGTCAGCCTCCTCATCTTCTCTGAATGATGCCTTAATCGCCGAAACAGAATCGGCAGACAGCGCGGTTATATGATTCCGATATTCATCAAGGATGTGTCCCGAAAAGTACAAACCGGAGCTCTCCTTCTCCAGCCGGAGAAGATCCTTTCCGCTGTATTCGGGAATATCGGGCAAAACGATTTTTGGCGCAGCAGAAACAACACCGGCGGTCGATGCCACCGAAAACAGATCGAGCTGTCCGTCAAGTGCGGAGCGTCCCTGCGCAGAACGGCTGTCGAGCACGGATTCGTAAACGGTGAGCATCTGCGAGCGTTTGGCTCCGAGTCCGTCAAGCGCACCGGATTTGATAAGCATTTCAAGCTGACGCTTATTGAGCGAGGCATCGCTCATACGGGATACAAAATCGTCGAAAGAGGTATATGCCCCGCGCTTATCCCGTTCGGCGATCAGCGCATCCACGAACTGCCGCCCGAGATTTTTCAGTGCGAGCAGACCAAAGCGTATATCCTTGCCGTTCACATGGAAATCGCGTGCACTTTCGTTGACGTGCGGCGGAAGAATACGGATACCCATCCGCGCGCACTCAGTGATATACTCCGCCATTTTATCGGATGAGCCGAGGACAGAAGTGAGAAGTGCGCTTTCGTACTCACGCGGATAATGCGCCTTCAGATACGCGGTTCGGTAGGACAGAACGGCGTAAGCGGCGGCGTGGCTTTTATTGAAGGCATAATTGGCAAAGCCGACAATCTCCTCAAACAGCTCACTTGCGGCATCCTCGCTGACGCCGTGACGGACGGCACCTGCAAGAAAAGCGGCACGCTCGCTTTCGAGAACATCCAGCTTCTTTTTGGAGATTGCACGGCGCACGACATCGGCACGTCCGAGCGTGTATCCCGCAACGTCGCGAAAAATCTGCATGACCTGCTCCTGATAGACGATACAGCCGTTTGTGACGTCCAGAATCGGGGCAAGCAACGGAGTGACATATGCAATCCGCGACGGATCGCGGCTGTTTTCAATATATTTCGGGATCGAATCCATCGGTCCCGGACGGTACAGCGCAATCGCGGCAATAATATCGTCGATACGCTCGGGTTTCATCTGCATGAGCGTCTGGCGCATACCGCCCGACTCAAGCTGGAAAACGCCATCTGTCTTTCCCGACGAGATCAGCGCGTAGGTACGCTTATCGTCCATGGGGATTTTTGAAATATCAAACGTGCCGTCGCGCTCCTTGATCTGCGCCTCAGCCTCGGCAATAATCGTAAGATAGCGAAGAGCGAGGAAATCAAATTTGAGCAAACCGAGATCGGCGACCGTGTTCATATCGAACTGTGTCACGGTGATGCCGTTATTGACGGAAAGCGGCACATAGGACGCAACAGGTTTCTCCGTAATCACGACACCTGCGGCGTGCGTAGAGGCGTGACGAGGCATACCCTCCAGTGTCATCGCCGTATTGACAAGACGGCGCACCTGCTCATCGTCTTCGTACAGCTCCTTCAGTGCCGGATTTTCCAGCGCATCCTTCAGCGTAATACCGAGCGCGTGCGGAATCAGACGTGCGACTGCATCCACGTCCGAATAAGGAAAGCCGAGTGCGCGCCCGACATCGCGGATCACGGCTCGTGCCGCCATCGTCCCGAACGTGATGATCTGGGCTGTATGATCGTCACCGTATTTTTCACGGACATAGGCGATCGCTTCATCGCGCCTGTCGTAGCAGAAATCAATATCAAAATCGGGCATACTGACGCGCTCCGGATTGAGAAAGCGCTCAAACAGAAGATCAAAGCGAAGCGGATCGACATCCGTAATGCCGATGAGGTACGCGACAAGCGATCCTGCACCCGAGCCACGCCCGGGACCGACGGGAATCCCGACTGATTTTGAGTGATTCACAAAATCCCACACGATAAGGTAGTATTCACTGTACCCCATCTTTTCGATCACGGAAAGCTCGTAAGCGATGCGATCGCGGTAATCCGCCTCGGTGTGCTTGTCCGTAAAGGCGATATGCCCGTCGCAGACACGGCGGGCGAAGCCGTCCTCGGCAAGGCGCGCGAGAAAATCGCCCGGGTACGAGCCGTCATCGGGACGGAATCTGGGGAGCTGAGTCTCCCCGAATGTGAAGTGAAAATCGCACATATCGGCGATTTTTACGGTGTTTTCCAAAGCGTCGGGAAATTCGGAGAAGAGCTTCTCCATCTCCCACGTATTTTTATAGTAAAACTCGTCCGTTTCAAAGCCGATCGGACGTCCGTCGGTGATAACGTTGTTTGTCTGAATGCACATGAGAATCGCCTGTGCTTCGGCATCCGCACGGCGGAGATAGTGAACGTCATTTGTGGCGACGAGCCCGATGCCCGTCTTTTGCGCGATCTCCAGAATCGCGCGGTTAACCGTTTGCTGCTCGGCGATGCCGTGATCCTGTACCTCCAGCCAGAAATGATCCTCGCCGAAAATCTCACGCATTCGGACAGCATACGCGAGTGCTTCATCGTACTCCCCTGCCGTAATCATGCGCGGGATATAGCCTGCAAGGCAGGCAGAGAGCGCGATCAGTCCATCGTGATGCGCTTCGAGAAGCTCCATATCGACCCTTGGCTTGGAGTAAAATCCTTCCGTATAGGATTTGGATACAAGCTCGATCAGATTGCGGTAGCCGATCTCATTTTCCACAAGGAGGACAAGGTGATAGCTGGAGGAGTCGAGATCGTGCGTTTTGTCAAAGCGGCTGCGGCGTGCCACATACACCTCGCAACCGATGATCGGCTTGATACCCTCCTCCATGCACGCCTTATAAAAGGAAACGACACCGTACATCGCGCCGTGATCCGTGATCGCTACGGCGGTGTGCCCCATTTCCTTAGCGATTTTCGGGATGTCGGCAATACGGCACGCGCCGTCCAGCAAGCTGTATTCACTGTGCAGATGCAAATGTACGAACTGTCCCATACCGTCCTCCCGTTTTTTATACTTATTCAGCCGCTTCGCGTTTGCGCTTTGCCGTCTCCGCAAAATCCATGATTTTGGCAAGTCGGTGGCTGACACCCGATTTGCCGATCGGCGGCTCATGCACACCGCCAAGCTCCTTCAGCGACATCTGCGGATATTTCAGGCGCACCTTTGCCGTTTGCTTCAGCTCGGCAGGCAGCTCCTCGATGAGTCCGTCCTCTACAAGTGAACGGATCACCGCCGTCTGCTCCTCGGCTGCCCGAATTGCCTTTCCGATATTGGCAGTATCGCAGTTAACCTGCCTATTTACATTATTGCGGAACTCGCGCTCGATGCGCCGGTTCATAAAATCAAATACAGCGTTGTTTGCACCGATGTATGCAAGAAAATCGGCAATGGCTTCGCCGTCCTTCAGGTAGCAGATGTGTTGTTTTTTGCGAACCGTATGACGTACATCGATCCCCTGCTCTGCAAGGATTTCGGCAAGCGCGGTGCATTCCGCCTCCGTCTCAAAAGAAAACTCCAGATGATTCCGCTTCGCGGGATCCGTAACCGATCCGCGCGAAAGAAACAGAGCAAGTACAAAACGGGAGAGACACAGCGGACATTTTGAGCGTTTTGCCGCCTCGCGCATGGCATCTGCCCGTTTTCCACTCGGCAAAAGGAGCACCGACTCGGCATCCTTCATTGCGTGCTGACAGCATTTTTTCTTGACCGGAACCGCCGCAAGACTTTCCCGCAGTGCTTCCGCGTAGGATTTTTCACTCATGATTTCCTCGATTATCCGTTCTCCGGCACAAAAACAATTTCCGGCTCAATCTCGATCCCGTGCAAACGGCGGATTTCCGCACGCACAAAACCGATCAGTGCGAGAACGTCCGCTGCCGTTGCACCGCCGCGGTTTATGATGAAGCCGGCGTGCTTTTCGGAAACTTGCGCACCGCCGATCTGCTTGCCCTTCAGTCCCGCTTCATCGATCATCTGCGCGGTGTACCGACCGGGATAGCGTTTGAACACGCTGCCTGCGCTCGGGTACTCCAGCGGCTGTTTTTCGATGCGGCGCGCCATCAGCTCCTCCATCCGTGCACGGATCGTGGCAGGATCGCCCACCTTGAGCTGAAATTCTGCGGAAACAACCGTCCTCTCGGGATGCTCACGGTACACACTGTGACGGTACGCAAATGCGTGGGCATCCGCCTCCGCGGTGACAAATTCACCGTTTTCACTGTCATAATACGTACTGCGAATGAGCACCTGCGAAATCTCGCCGTCATAGGCACCGGCGTTCATAAAAACGGCACCGCCGACACTGCCGGGGATTCCGTTTGCAAATTCAAGACCTGTAAGAGATGCATCCAGTGCGGCTTTGGCAAGCGCGGTGAGGGATGCGCCGGCATCTGCGGTAATTTTCGTGTCCGATACGGTGATCCGCTTCATCCCTGCGGTGGAAATGACCGCGCCGCGGAAGCCTGCATCCGCAAACAGAAGATTGCTGCCGCGGCCGATCACCTTTGTCCGCACGCCGCACTGTTTCGCGGCGGCGAGCACGTTTTTCATCGTCTCGGCAGTCGAAGGCTCGATATAATAATCCGCAACTCCGCCGATCTGAAACGTCGTATGCCGTGAGAGCGGCTCATCGCGGCGAACTGTTATGCCGCTGATCGTTTCAAGTGACGACTCAAACGATTTTCCGTCTGTCATCTCCGTTCCTCCGTTCGTTATTTTTCCGTAATCTCAAAAAGCAGTGCGGGCAATTCCCGTATATCCTTTATAATATACGAAACATCCCGTCCGCGTGTATCGCCGCTGCCCTTCTGATCGAGCCAAACGGCATCGATTCCCATACCGATCGCACCGTCGATGTCCGACGTCAGTGAATCGCCGACAATCAGATACCGCGACGTATCTGTGTCACCGATATCCTCCAGAACATGATTGAAAAACACACGCGACGGCTTCTCAGCACCCATCTTTTCAGACACGTACATCTTTCGGATATACGGCTCCAGTCCCGATCCGCCGATCCTCGACCGCTGGGCGGAATCCGTGCCGTTTGTGATGATATACAGCGGATATTTTTCGCTGAGTACACGGCAAACCTCCACCGCACCGTCAAGCACGAACCGCTGCTCGGAGAGCAAATCAAAATACAGTCTGCCGATCTCCTCTGCGCGTCCGTGATCCTCAAGCCCCATCTCAGCAAACAACAGTTCAAAGCGGAGAATCTTCAGCCTCTCGCGCGTTACTTCTTTTCGCTCCAATTTCCGCCAAAGCTCGTCATTGATCTCGTGATACCGCGCGTACGTATGCGCATCGGCATGAAGTCCCAACGCGGAGAAAGCGGCGTAAAATGCCGTCTCCTCCGCGCGGTTGAAATCAAGCAGCGTATTGTCGGCGTCGAGAAGCAGATAGCTGTACGCCTTCATTATTTCAGAATAAAGCGGCGGAAGGTCTTCTTGCCCTTCTTCAGAATGATACCCTCGCCCTTCAGCTCCTCGGCGGTAAGAGCCGCATCAAAGCGCTCCACCTTCGCGTCTCCGACAAGGATACCGCCCTGCTGAATGAGGCGCTTCGCCTCACCCTTGGAGGGTGCCATCGTACCGAGCACGAGAAGATCAGCTACCTGAATCTGACCGTCCTTAAGATCAGCCTCGGTGATCTCCGTCGTGGGCATATCGGCAGATGCACCGCCGCCGACAAAGATCGCCTTTGCCGCGCTCTGCGCCTTCTCCGCCTCTTTCTCGCCGTGGACGAGCTTCGTCAGCTCATAGGCAAGGATTTCCTTTGCGGTGTTCAGCTGGCTGCCCTCCCACGTATCCATTTTGTCGATCTCCTCAAGCGGAAGGAACGTGAGCATACGGATGCACTTCAGAACGTCGGCGTCGTTGACGTTTCTCCAGTACTGATAGAAATCGTAAGGGGAGGTCTTGTTCGGATCAAGCCAAACGGCACCGGATGCGGTTTTACCCATCTTCTTGCCCTCGGAGTTGAGGAGCAGCGTGATCGTCATGGCGTGCGCATCCTTGCCGAGCTTACGGCGGATGAGTTCGGTACCGCCGAGCATATTCGACCACTGATCGTTACCGCCGAACTGGAAGTTACAGTCATACGTCTTGTACAGGTGATAGAAGTCGTAAGACTGCATAATCATGTAGTTAAACTCAAGGAAGGAGAGTCCTTTCTCCATTCTCTGCTTATAGCACTCGGCACGGAGCATATTGTTTACGGAGAAGCATGCACCGACCTCGCGCAGAACGTCGATATAGTTGAGATCCATCAGCCAATCGGCGTTGTTGACCATCATCGCCTTGCCTTCACCAAATTCAATGAAGCGCTCCATCTGCTTTTTGAAGCAGTCGCAGTTATGCTGGATCGTTTCCTTCGTCATCATGGAACGCATATCCGTTCTGCCGGAGGGATCGCCGATCATGGCGGTACCGCCGCCGATCAGCGCGATCGGGCGGTTGCCTGCCATCTGGAGTCTCTTCATAAGGCAGAGTGCCATGAAGTGTCCGACGTGGAGAGAATCGGCAGTCGGATCGAATCCGATGTAGAACACTGCCTTTCCGTTGTTAATAAGCTCTTTGATTTCGTCCTCGTTTGTCATCTGCGCGATCAGTCCGCGCGCATTCAGTTCGTCAAAAATAGTCATGGAAATGTTTCGGCACAAGGCCGACTCCTTTATGAAAAATTTTATTGTGTATTATTTTGTATCATTTCGCGAGCGGCATCCCTCTGCGTCTCCGTCACGGAAACGCCGCCGATGATTCTGGCAATTTCCGCCACTCTGCCGTCCGCATCCAGCGTTTCGACCGCGCTTTCGGCACGCCCGTCCGTCACCGTTTTCACGATGCGCAGATGCGTATCGGCCAAAGAGGCAATCTGCGGCGAATGCGTAACGCACAGAACCTGTACGGCTTCGGAAATCTCTTTGAGCTTCAATCCGATTTTCTCCGATGTACCGCCGGACACACCGGCATCGATTTCATCAAAGATAACCGTCTGCGCACCGCTTTTGGAATTAAGAACACTTTGCAAAGCGAGCATAACGCGTGACATCTCACCGCCTGACGCAATTTTGCCGAGCGGCATAGGCGGCTCGCCGGGATTTGTCGCAATCAAAAACGTCACCTCATCCGAGCCGCTCGGTCCGAAGATTTCCTCTCCGCCCGTATCAAACAGACGGCGGACATCCGCGACAAAGCGCACCTTCGGCATATCGAGATACGCAAGCGTTTCGGAGATCAGCCTACCGATTGTCTCCGCGGCGGCGATCCGTTTTTCATGAATCCGCTGCGTAATGCCGGAAAGCGCGCGGCGCACGGAGCAAATTTCGCTTTCTATCTCTGCGATCTTCTCCTCGCCGCTTTCCATATCGGAAAGTTTGGCAGCAGTCTCCTTGCGGAACGCGAGAATATCGGTGATCGTCTCGCCGTATTTCCGTTTCAGCCGTTCAATCTGGCTCAGACGTGTCTCGATTGTGTTAAGCTGTGCCTCGGGATTTGTGATCTCCCCGTCGGCAAGCATGGCGTACACCGTTTCACCGATGTCCGCAATCTCGTATCGGTAGCTGTCGAGCCGAGCGGCAAGCGCCTCCGCCTCGGGCATCACATCCGCAAGCTGACGGAGTGCCTGTGCGGATTTCTGCAACAGAACGGCGGCGGATGCGCCCTTATCGTTCTGCGCGAGCGCATGATAAACGAAGCCGGAATATTTCTGAATCCGTTCGATATTCTTGATCTTCGTCCGAAGCACGGTAAGTTTCTCGTCCTCATTCGGATCGGAGAGCTTGGCACTGTCGATTTCCTTCAGCTGATACTTCAGAATATCGGTGAGCATATTCTTTTCGCGAAGCGAATCACGAAGCGCGTCAAGTGATGCGCGGAGCGATACAAACCGACTGTAAACACCGCGGTATTCGGTGAGGATCGCTTCTGTATCGGCATACTCATCGAGCATTTGCAGATGAAACGAAGCATCCAGCAGATTGCGTGCCTCGCTTTGCGACTGAATACTCAGAAGCGACGGGGCGATCTCGCGAAGAAGAGAGATCGGAACCGTTCTGCCGCCGATTTTCACAGTGGAGCGACCGTCCGCGGTCAGCGTGCGGCGGATCTCGATATCGCCGTTTTCATCGGGCTGTACGCCTGCTTCTTTCATAAGAGGTGACGGATCGACACCCGAAAACACAGCAGAAACAAGTGCGGCGGATTCACCGCTTCGGATCATTTCTCGACCGGATTTTCCTCCCGAAACGAGAGACAGCGCATCGATCATCACCGATTTGCCCGCGCCGGTTTCGCCGGTGATAACGGTAAAGCCGCCGGAAAAATCGACGCTCATCCGCCGCGCAACGGCAATGTTTTCGATATATAAAGAGCTAAGCATAGCTTATTCGCCGGCGATCTTACGCAGACGCTTGCAGATGTTCGCGGCAGAATCCTCACTGTGCGCCACAAGAATGATTGTATCGTCGCCTGCCACACAGCCGAGAATATCCGGCTCGTGGAGCGAATCGATACCGGCGGCAACGGCATTTGCCATACCTGGATACGTTTTGATGACGATGTTATTAAGCGCGTATTCCACGCTCTTCATAGATCCCGTCAGCGCCTTGCTGTACACGTAATGACCGTCATGCATACCGCTTTTCGGGGGGACGTACTTATACTCACCCGAATCGGACATGACTTTGGAGAGCTTCAGCTCGCGTATATCGCGTGATATGGTTGCCTGCGTTACTTCAAAGCCGGCATCGCGCAGTTTTGCAATCAGCTCCTCCTGCGTTTCAATGTCCTGCGTTGCGATGATCTCCATGATTTTGTTTTGTCTCTTGTTTTTCATCCTGGCCTCCGCATATATGTTCATTAAATTTATCTACGTAAGTTTGCGTCTGAGGGCGCGCAGAAAGCCGCCGTTTTTGACGCGAATAAGGGACGTTTTCAACAAGGAGCGTTTGATGCGCACAACGTCTCCGTCCTGTAAGGTAACATAATCCCGCCCGTCCACGGAAACGTAGACATCATTTCCGCGGCTCGTCATATTTTTCAGTTCCAAAACACTGTCACCGCCGAATATGACAGGATAACTGGTCATCGTCTGCGGACAGATGGGTGTGACGCAGATGCAGTCAAGCACGGGATCGAGAATCGGACCGCCCGCCGAGCGGGAATACGCCGTGGAGCCTGTGGGCGTAGAGAGAATCATGCCGTCGGCAAAGCAGTTTTCGACCTGCTCCCCGTTGCACCACAGTTCAAAGGATAAAAGGCGCGTGATCGGACCGTTACTGAGCACAACGTCATTGAGTGCCGGTGTTTGAAAACGGACGGAGGCATCCTCACGGATGATTTCGACATCCATCATGATGCGTTCCTCGACTGTATACGCACCTCGGATCACCTGATCGATAAGTGCGAGCTCTTCGATTTCAATCTCGGCGAGGTAGCCGAGCCGACCGCAGTTGACAGCGGCAATCGGAACGCCGTATCCGAGTGAACGGCGTGCTGCTTCAATAATCGATCCGTCTCCGCCGAGGACAAGGACAGCATCGGCACCGTCAAACATGGATGCATCCTCGGTGTAAAAAGTACAGTCGGCATCCGTCGGCAGGTGTTCTTTGCACACCGCATCGGCTCTGAGGCTGACACCGAGCGAACGCATACGCGAAATCAGTTTCCGGACAAGCGACGGATCGATCGGCTTGCTTGTATTGGGAAGTAAGACGATATTTCGAAGTTGTTTGTTCAAAGTTTCACCAACTCACATAACATATTTTCGAAATCTTCAGGCACTGCCGCTTCATCGGAACGGCGGCAAGCGATTAAAAATTCGCGGTTGCCGTCTCCACCGAGGATTGGAGAATCGGTCATTGCAAAAAGCTGTAATCCGCATGAGGCGGCACAGTGAACCACCTTTCGCACTGCTTCTCTGTGCAGTTTGGGATCGCGGATGATTCCCTTTTGATCCGTAGCTCCGATACCGCATTCAAACTGCGGCTTGACCAAGCCCACGTATATACCGCCCGGCAACAAAACGGATGCCGCATTCGGAAGCACATGGCAGGCGGAGATAAACGAAAGATCCATTACTGCAATATTGCAGAGAGCACCGAGCGTTGCGGGTGAAAGGGTGCGCGCGTTAAAGCGCTCGATATTTGTCACACGGCTGTCGGCGAGCAGCTCTTTGGCAAGCTGTCCCGTGCCGGAATCGACACAAAAGATGTGTTTGGCACCGCGGCGGAGGAGGCAGTCCGTGAAGCCGCCGGTCGAAGCACCGATGTCCACAGCGGTCATGCCCGTGACATCGATCCCAAACGCGGTGAGTGCCGCTTCGAGCTTGACGCCGCCGCGTCCGACAAACGGATACGGCTCGCCGGTGACGGTAATCCGATCGGTATCCGCTTCTACGGGGAGAGACGGTTTATCCGCCGTCTTCCCGTTCACGGAAACGAAACCGCCGTCAATCAATTTTTGCGCATGGGTACGACTTCTGGCGAGTCCGCTTTGCGCAAGATATGCATCCAGTCTCATCGCTTATGAAAACGGTACCATAAACGGCACGGCTATGCCGAGAATCGCGCCCATAACGACCTGAAGCGGTGTGTGTCCGATCAGCTCCTTGAGTCCTTCCTCCGTCCGTTTTTGATCGCCTGAGGTGAGATCCTGCAAAAGTTTATTGAGAACTTTTGCATGTTCACCGGCCTGACGGCGAACACCTGCGGCATCGTACATAACGACAGAGGCAAGAACAAACGTAATCGCAAACACATAGGAGCCGACACCGTAAAGCCGTGCAGAGGAAATACAAAGCGCGGCAACGGTCGATGAATGGGAGGACGGCATACCGCCCGATGCAAACACAAGCGCCAAATCCAGTTTTCGCTCACGGATAAGAGTAATCAGAATTTTGATTATCTGAGCCGCAAAATAAGAGATAACGCTGCAAACGAGCATATAATTCCCGATAAGTTCTTGAAAAAAGCCCATGTCGCGCCTCCTTTCCGAAAATTCGTACTGATAAGCTAATCAGTTTTTGCGGGTCAAAAGATACTCTGCAAGATCGGTAAGCATTTCGCTTCCGGCATATACGGAAACAGCATCAATCGCGTCTGCGGTGCAATCGTTTGCGAGCTTCTCCGCCTCCTCGATCGTGCGGAAGGAAAGGATCGTCTTTTTGCCGTTCTTGGCATCACTGCCGACCGGCTTTCCGAGCGTTGCCGTATCACTGCGGACATCCAAAAGATCGTCCACGATCTGAAACGCAAAGCCGATCCCCTCGGCATATCGCGCAATGCGCGCTTCATCCTCAGGGTTCGGCGTGTCGCAAGCGGCATAGTAACCGAGCAGACAAGCCGTGCGGATCAGCGCACCCGTTTTCATGCTCTGAAGACGCACAAGCGCGTCATAGGAAGCACATTCATCGGAAAGATCGTAATACTGACCGCCTGTCATACCGAGCGCACCTGCACCGTTTGCAAGCGTTCGTGCCGCGAGGACACGGGATCGGTCTCTGACGTGCGGATTTAGAAGTGCCACTTCAAACGCCTGCGTAAGAAGCGTATCTCCGCAAAGAAGCGCGTTTGCTTCCCCGTACGCGCGGTGGCAGGACGGCTTTCCGCGGCGCATGTCATCGTTGTCCATGCACGGCATATCGTCATGGACGAGAGAATACGCATGTACCATCTCGATTGCAGAGGCATACGGAAGTGCCGCTTCGTGTGCACCGCCGAACAGACGGCAGAACTCAATTGCCAAAAAAGCACGGATACGCTTGCCGCCGCCGAGGACTGCATACCGCATAGATTCGGCGAGAACGGTATCCCCCGAATAGGTCTCGGAGAGCCACGTCTCCAATGCGCTCTCCGTGAGTGCTGCATTGTCGACAAGTCTATCTTTCAAAGCGATTATATCGTACATACTCAGTTGCCCTCCTGCATCGGCGGCATATTTTCCTCGTACATCGAACCGTCCTCACCGACAGTGAGAATTTTGACACGCTGCTGGGCGTTATCGAGACGCGTATTGCAGAGGCGCACAAGGGCAACGCCCTCCTCATACAAAGAGAGGGACACGTCAAGCGGCGCGTTTCCGCTTTCAAGAAGATGCACAATCTCCTCCAGCCGTGCAATCGCGGCTTCAAACGTCATATTTTCATCAAGCTGCATGATTTACTCCTTGTTTTTCAGGATGTCCCCCGGGCGTACCGACTGAATTTCCGCCGAAGCATCGCCGTCTGCGACACGGAACGTAACCGTATCACCCACACTGAGCTGGGCGGTACTCTTTATGATTTCGCCGCCCGTGCCGTACACGGCGGAAAAGCCGCGGGACAGAACGGAAAGCGGATTGAGTGCGTTCAGCTTTCCGACTGCCGTACCGAGCCTTGCCGCACGAAGCGCAAGCGACGTGCTCTCCGCACGGGTGAGCCGCTCCGCCATGGAAACGACAGTCATACGTTTATCGTCGATGAAATTCATCGGGCTTTTCAGCGCACGGGAAGATGCAAGACGCGAAAGATACTCACGGCGGCGCGCAATCACCTGCGAAAGAACCGCGTTTTCACGGGAGATGATGTTGTTGATCTTTCTTTTCAGCTCCGCCGTTTCCGGAAGCGCGATCTCAGCCGCCGCAGAAGGGGTAGGCGCACGGAGATCCGCGGCAAAATCACAGATCGTGAAATCCGTTTCATGCCCAACGGCAGATATGACGGGAATACGGGATGCCGCTACGGTGCGCGCGAGCGTTTCATCGTTAAACGCCCACAGATCCTCAAACGAACCGCCGCCTCGACCGATTATGATGACATCGGCACCGTTCGTTTCGTTGAAATAGCGCACGCCCGAGATAAGCTGTGCGGGCGCGTCCGGTCCCTGCACGAGGGACGGATACAGGATAAGTTTAGCATACGGGAAGCGGCGTCCGGCAACGTGGATCATATCCCTGACGGCGGCACCGGTTGCCGAAGTAATGATACCGACACGCGTGGGGATTTTCGACAATTTTTTCTTGCGCGCAGGATCAAACAGCCCCTCCGCCTCAAGTTTTCGCTTCAGCTGTTCATATGCAATATAGAGAGTCCCCACGCCGTCCGGCTCAAGTGAATCCGCGTACAGCTGATACTGTCCGTCACGGACGAACGCGGAAACGCGCCCGTGGGCAATCACCTTCATACCGTCCTCCGGCATGAAGCGGAGCTTGGACGCACTGGAGCGGAACATCACACTGCGGACGAGGCTTCCGTCATCCTTCAGCGTAAAATAAAAGTGTCCTGTGCCGTAATGATTTTTGAAGTTGGAAATTTCGCCTTTTACATATACATCGGAAAGCGGCGAGGTGCGATCAATAAGACCTTTGACAAATTCATTCAACTCGGTGACGGTAATCGCCGCCGAAAAACGACCGACTTCGTTGACGGTCGGCTTTTCCCCCATATTACACCTCCGCTGTGAGATACGCATGACGCGCGAGCAGTGCCGCGCCGCAGGCGTTATCCGAAGAAAATGCCGGCTGTGCAAACGCCGCCGACTCCTCGGTAAGCATCGTTTTGATCCGCGCGCAGCTCATAACGCCGCCCGCGTACAGGATCGGTATATCGCCGTAAACGGCGCGCACGCCGTCGCGCATCGCGGCAAGTGTCCGCCCGACAAAATCCAGTACGAATGCGCTGACAAGCGCACGGTCGCCTGTGGAGGCGTACAGCTTTTGCGCGTGATTTTCCACGCCGGAGAGATTGCAGGTCATGCCGCTGACGGAAATTTTTGCAGACGGGAGCTTCCCCGAAAACGAAGCCGCCAATCGCTCCATCTCCGCACCTGCCGGAAACGAAAATCCCATGTACACACCGGCACGGTCGATTGCCTGTCCGGCATTGATGTCCGCTGTACCCCCGATAATGTCTGCGGAAAACACCGTTTTCTTATCCGGCTTGACGTACAGAATCTCTGTCGTACCGCCGGAAACGTGAAACGCGACAAACTCGCGCGTCATCCACGAAAGGCGATCCGCGGAGGAAAGTGCCGCCATGATATGCCCTGCCTGATGGGAAAAGCGAAGCACGGGCACGCCCAAAAGCGCGCCTGCCGTTTCCGCCGCGGCAATGCCGCTGAGAAAGCACGGCATATACGAGCCATCCGCATCGCGCGGTGTCGCGGAAACGCCGATTGCAGAGACGGATGCCCCGAGAGACGCGATCAGCTCCCTGACAGGCGCAAGCACCTCGGGCAATTGCTTTACGTGATGAAACACTGCGTCGCTCTGTCTGAGACCGCGCTCGCCTTCTTTTACGGGAAGCAGCTTCTTCTGATTCAAAAGAACGGTGCCGTTTTCATCGGCAAGCGCGACAGACGTTGTATAATTGCTTGTATCAATGCCGCAGAAAAGTTTGCGTGTCACTGCGTTTCCCCGTCGGTAATCAGTCCGGCACTGCGTGCGATCTGGTTGAGGATTCCGTTGATAAAGCCGGGGGCGGCTTCATCGTCATAGATTTTCGCAAGCTCGACCGCCTCGTTGATTGCCGCCTTGGGCGGAATGCCGCCCCACATCATCTCATAGACGGCAAGTCGCAGAATCGAACGCGTGACAACTGCCATACGGGAAACCTTCCACTTATGCGCGCAAGCGGCGATTTGTTCGTCCGCGTCGGCGGTATGCTCTGCGGTGCCGAAATACGTATCGCGGATATATGCGCTGTCCTTGATTTCCTCGGCGGCAAGTCCGCCCGCATAAATTTCGGACGGAGGTGTGTTCGGATGAAACTCCGTTTCAAAAAGAAGATGGAAAACCGTTTCCCTTTCCTGTCGTCTTGTCATATATACCACGATGCCGCTTTGGCATTCCTTTCCGTAATATCCGATTTGCACAGCTAAACTGCATACATGAATATTATACAATATTTATTCATCAAAGTCAACCGCAATCGCGGAAATATTCACAGATATTTCCTTAAAATATACAAAAGATTTTTGATCGTGACGATTGGCAGAAATGCGCAGGAATACCGCGCGCATATTGATAACAAATTAAGAACAGAATGTGTCTGAATCAAAAACAAAGGAGCTTTTATGCACGCTCATACAACAAAAACGGCACGCATACGGAGGGCGGTATCTTCTCTGCTGATTTTTTCAATGACAACTGTTTTGTGGACACCCGTTTGCGCCGATGACGGTAAATCCGCATACATCAAGTGGGTGGATTTCGGCATCTGCGAGGCGGCGCTTACAGATGCCATGAACGCAGACGTCGAAACGCACGAAAGCGAGCGTCCGATCGCATGGATCGAGCTGCTTGCCGCGCTCGGGTGCCGCTATGGCGGCAATTTTTCCGCCTACAAAAAATCGGATCTCGAAAAACTTTGCAAAGCGTACACGGAAGGACAGGCGTTTCGGGAAATCGCAAAAAACGAGAAGCTGTACGACTACTATCTGAAGGCCTACGGCGCCGTCCTCGGCGGTATGCTTTGCGAATACACGGAGATTTCCGCCGACGGCGCGCAATGCGAAGGCTACGGGCTCTGTGTTTTTTCACCGATCGCCGCCGGATACGGCTTCAGCCATTACGATGATTTCGGTGCGTCTCGCTCATACGGATACAAACGGCATCACCTCGGTCACGATCTGATGGGATCGGTCGGTACCCCGATCATCGCCGTCGAGGCGGGCTACGTGGAGGCGTGCGGATGGAATCAGTACGGCGGATGGCGGATCGGCATCCGTTCCTTTGACGGACAGCGGTACTATTATTATGCGCATTTGCGTAAAAATCACCCGTACTGCGATATATATGAGGGTAAGACGGTCGATGCAGGTGAGGTGATCGGATACCTCGGCATGACCGGCTACAGCCGCAAGGAGAACACAAACAACATTGACGTACCGCATCTGCACTACGGCTTGCAGCTCATTTTCGATCCGTCGCAGAAAGACGGCGCAAATCAAATCTGGATTGACATGTACGCGCTGACGAAATTCCTGCAAAAAAATCAAAGCAAGGCAGAAAAGCGCGCGGACGGTCAGTACGAAGCTGTGAAAGTGCGCATTCCCAAATACGCAAGAGACTGATGAATAATCTGTAAAATCCGAAGAAAATCGACGAAATACGTGCAATCCTCTTGCAATTTTTCAGTTTTCGTGTTATTCTATAAGATGAATACACGTCAAAGGAGACACACACTTGAAATCCGCTTCGCTTACCCGTGCGCTTAAGAAAATTCTTTCGGACGGATGTGTTTTTTACACGATCATCACCCTGCTGCTCTATACGGGCGGCATGCTCGCCTCCGACAGAGAGCGCGAATGGATTCCCACGCTCGGAATGATGTTCACGGTGCTTCTCTTTTCCGTGCTGTTTGCCTCGGTGAATTATACCGTTTCAAACACAAAGCTCTCCTCTGTTTTGAAGTATTTGCTCCATTATGCCGCGACAACTGTCATTTTTTACGTTTTGTTCATCCTGTGGGGCGGATTTTCAAAAAGCGCATCCACTGTTCTTGTTATTTTGATCGCTTATACACTTGCCTATGGCATCATCTCCCTCTGTTTGTTTGTCATTCGCTACCTGCGCGGCGGTGCAAAAAACAAAAAATCCGCCTACGAGAGTCAATTTTCCAAAAAGAAATAAAGACATATCGAGAGTCAATTATGTATGTAAATCCAAACAACCATAACAACCGCAAACGAAACAGCGGATACTTTTATATCGCTCTGTCCGTGCTTGCCGCTGTTTTCATTCTGGCAGCCATTATTGCCCTGCCCTCTGTCCTTGTCTCCGCCGATCCGCCTGCAACAGACCCTCCTGCGCCGGCTACGGATCCCACCCCTGCCACCGACCCGATCACGGATACACCCACGGATACATCCGTTCCCGATGTTACGGAGCCGCCCGCAACCGAAACACTGCCGTTTGACACGGGCACCGACACCCTGCCTCCCGAAACCGACACGGAGCCGCCCGAAACGCCGATTGTGAATACGGGTGCCGTTCTCGGCGAGACGGAGGATGCCGGTCAGTCCTATGTTGACAAAATAATCTTCATCGGAGATTCCACGACCTATTCGTTTTTGTATTACGGGGTTCTTTCCGAAGGAACAAGCACAAAACAGGTCTGGACACCTGCTTCCCGCACGCTGACACTGGATGCCGCATCGACCACCACGATTCTCTATCCCGACACGGGCGAAGAGATTCTGATTAAGGATGCGATCGCGCGCAAAAAGCCGGAAATTGTCGTCATAACGCTCGGTGTGAACGGTATTTCGTACATGTATGACGAAAAAGATTACTTTGTGAAATCCTACACAAAGCTCATCAATCAGATTCAAGAAGCATCCCCCGAAACGAAAATTATTCTGCAATCCATTTTCCCGGTTGCAACGAACTGGGAAAAACTATCGATCAACAATGAAAGAATTTCCCTCGGCAACGGGTGGGTTCATGAAATTGCAGAATCAACCGGTGTTTCGTATTTGGACACACACTCCGTCCTTGCCATCGAGGAAGGCGGCTACCTCCTGTCGGAATATCAGAACGGCGACGGTCTCCACTTGAACACTACCGGCTTGAACGTCGTTCTCAGCTACATCCGTACACACGCGCTTCCCGGCTATGCCGCACCGATCTCCAATATTGAATGAGAGGTACCATCGTGAAAAAAACTAAACTGGTTTCGTTTCTTTGTATACTGACCGCCGTGTTGCTTCTTCTCCCTGCATGCGGAGAGAAGCCTGTGACGTACAGAACAGACGCGACCGCGCAGGACATTATTGACAACTGTGCCGTCTCGCTTGAGTGCTGTTCGCTTCTGAATCCCGTTGATGAGGACTATCTGACGTACCGTATGAAGCTGGATGCCTCCGCAGCCGACAGTTATGCCGTTTACGTGCAGAACGCAGGCTCATCTCTTGATGAAATCGGCATATTCCGCGCCACGGACGAAGATACCGCCGCCCTTGAGACAATGGTGCAAACATATCTCAAAAACCGCAACGATGAATGGACGGGGATGTATCTCGTGGAAGAATATCCGAAGCTGCGGGATGCGGAATACCGCGTAATCGGCAAATATGTTGTGTACGGCATCCTTTCCGAGGAGGACAAGGCAACCTTCTTTGAGGGAGTAGATGCGTATCTGAAATCAGAATAAAGAAACAAAAACAAACGCCGTCGGCTGAGCCGACTGCGTTTTCCGTTAGTGAATCTCAAGCGCACCGACGGTGTAGTACTGACCGTTTCTCGGTGCATCCGTGCAGAAATAAATCATGGGGATATTTTCATTGTAAATTGCAATCTCAATAGTATAAGAGCCTGTCTTTATATCCTCGGGCAGGCTGAAAACAAATCTGTTTGCAGATTTACCGGGCATCCATTTCATAATATCGGCGTCGGTTTCAAACTCGTATGAGCCGTTCTCGCCTTTCAGACGAACATGAAGCGGAAGACGGCGGTAGATCGGCGCTACACCGACGTTATCAACGCCGAGCTTCAACTCGATCTCATCGCCGGCAGAAGCAGTATCGGGATATTTGAAATAGTCGATTGCATAGTGATACCCCATACGGCTGATCCAGTACTCCACCTTTTCCTTCCACTCGTACGGAATCGGAATTGATTTCGGATTGAAGGAGCTGATGTGCCAATTCAGCGTGATCTGGATGATCTCATCGATGTCCCAGCCCTGACGCTTCCACTCACAAAGCCACCAGAAGGATTCAAAAGAAATCGGACCGTACATCCATGCGTCCATGTGATTTTCGAAATCACTGACATACTTTCTGTATATATGACTCGGTTCACCCAATCCGTCACCGCGCAGACCGATCGGAATTGTTGTACGCATCGCATCGGAAAGATACGCTTTTGCACTCTGACCGATCAAGCGCGTTTCCTTGAAAACCTCCGTGTGAATGTTATAAAGAACCTGCAAATCCTCGTCGGGATAGAGCTCAAGTTTGTGCCCCTCTCCCCACGCTCCCGGGAGAGAGATGTCAAACGTATCGAGGACGGGATCGCTGTCAAAACGCTCACCGAATGCGCGGACTGCTTCGCCGTACAGCTTCAGAAACAACGGATCGGTGGGCGAATCCTTGACACGCTTTCCGGCAGGACGCTCGGGGCACGGGATCATCTCCTTCAGCCAATCGGGCACGTCATCAAGCTCACGCGTGCTGTGAGCAATGAGGCGAAACGCTACCGTCTGACCGTGCGCGCGTGCCTTATCGAGGATGTCCTGCACGAACTGATAGTTGTACTCGCCGCGCTTCGGCTCAAATTCCTTCCAAAGGAAACGGATATACACGATCGACGTATCCTCGGGATACCATCCTTCATTCCAGCCGTCCTGCGGAACCCATTCGGGAACGGGATAACACTCGACGTCCTCCGTCTCACACATATTGTTCTCGGGTTTTACGACACGGTCGGAGTAAATTTTTTCTCCGCGGAAGTGCTGGAAAGAGCAGATACCGATATACGGATTCTGCGCCTCTTCCTTTTGGTATTTGTAATACCGTGTTTCGTTTGCCTTTCTCAGCATAAGTGCCTCCTTATTTTTCAAATCCGTCTTTTCGGTAACGGATAAAAGATACAATGACAGAACACATCATGAAAGCCTCGCACAGAATCCCGCCGAGGGAGAAATTGAAGATATTATGAAAAATCCACGACGGAGAGGATGCAAGAAGCTGTCCGAGGCGGATATGTTTGCCGTTTCCGAGCCACATAAGAACGGTCATAATGACAAGCGTAATAAACGGAACAACGGACAGCACGATCTGAAACGGCAGATTTGAGACAGCCGGATCACGGCAAAGAAAGAACAGCGAAACACCGAGAGCAATTGTATACAGCACGTTTATAAGAGAAACGCGCCATATCTTTCGGTCATTTTGGGAAAGCAGCAGACCGCGCACAAGGTTTGTCAGATTATAAAGCGCACCCGCCCATGCGCCGATCAGAATGAAGTTAACAAAAAACATCAGTCCGCCGATCGCCTGCCACAAAAACACTCTTTTATTATTTTTCTCCTGATAGGAATACACGTTAAGAAGCATTCCGAAAATGCCCGCGACTTGCGCAATAATTTCCATACGTTCCGCCCTTTTTGTTTAGTCATGCCATTGTAGCATAAAAACGTTCAAATAGCAAGTGAATTTTCAAAAAAGAAAGCCCTCCCGTAAGGAAAGGCTTTTTTTATAAATTATGCAATAGGCTTTGCGTTTGCGAGGAGGTACTTCTCCGCCTCCGTGCTCCACAGACCGTTGTTTGCCTTGACGAGCTTTGCAAGCTCTGCAAGCATCGGATCGTCCTTACCCATCTCCTCCAGATCGGAGAGAGCAATCAGAGGCAGGCTGATCTGGTTATAGATCATTTTCTTACCGCCAGGGATCTTCGGGAGGTTCAAGGTCGTCTCGGCAACCGCATCCAGACCGCCGATATGGGTGACAAGTGCGGCAGGATTCAGTCTGCCGGAAGAAAACATGGCGACTGCATCGCGCATATCGTTCGTATTTCCTGCGTTCGTGCCGACAACGTGCGTTGCGTTATAGTGGACATTAAAGAAGTTGAACTCTGCCTTGAACTGGCTGTTCGTCGGACCTGCGAAGAAGTTGAGGCATCCGTCGTATGCGAGAATGGCATCCGCCTGCTCGACAACCGGCTTAACGGGCGCAAAGCAGATGACATCGTTATAGCCGGTACCGCCGGTCAGCTCGCGGAGCGTGGCAACCGGATCGTCCACCTTACCGGTATTGACGTAATGGAGCTCAATACCCTGCTCTTTTGCGTGCTCTACCGTAAAGATGCTTGCCGCACGGTCAAGGCGATCCTGGTCAATATCGGTAATAACAAGCAGGCTCGGCTTCACATCGGCATGGATTGCGCAGTCGATAGCGGCAAGTCCCATGGGACCGACGGACGCAAGAAGTGCCATCTTACCGCCCTCAACGATACCCATTTTGTGCTCGTAGCAACCGGCCTTGGTGTGGTACATCGCCTTATACGTACCGATTACACAGCTGTAAGGCTCCGCAAGCGAGCCGTAAAAATACGTATCGGAATCGTACTTGAGGAGGCAGTCGCTGAGCAGTGTCTCAATCGGAATATTCGCATACTGCGTGTCGCCGCCGCACTCGGCGTAGGAGTAGCCGGGCGCGAGAAGCGATCCCTTATAATAATGTGCCGGCTGGATGGAAAATTTATCGCCGGGCTTATACTTGTGCTTCCAGTTTTCGCCGACCTCGACGATCTCGCCGCAAAATTCATGACCGACGATAATGGGGTGATCGGCAACGTCATTCGGAACACGCTTGTGATCCTCGCCCTCGACGGCTGCCTTGTAGGTGCTCATGCAAAGAGAATCGGAGATTACTTTTACGCGCACGCCGTCGGGACCGATGTCGGACAGCTCAAACTCGTCCAGACGCAGATCCATCTTGCCGTGCAGGCGGACTGCTTTTGTTTTCATAGGGGGTACTCCTTCAAAATTATTTATAGGATTTTTCGCGCTCGACAAGCTCCCACGCCTTCTTGACAAGGTGGGTAAACTGCGGCAGCGCAAGCTGCGGACAGATCATGCTCTGACGGGAGGAATTGACGTCCTCGCCGGAGATTTCCTGCATACCGTGCTGACGGCAGAGCTTCTGGAGTCTTTCGATCTGCGCAGGCGTGTTGCGCGCGGGCATATACGTAATCGCACGGACGCCCTCGCTCTTCAAAACCTCGATCAGCTCGTCAAGGAAATCGTCCTCGAATTTAGCGGCTTTCTTGTCACCCGTGACGGAATTTGTAACATCACCGAGGTACGGATAGCAAAGGATCGCACCGACCTCGTCGGCGAGCTTGACAATCTCGGCAAGAGGCAGGCACTCGTCCGTGGCAGGGATATAAATTTTCTCGACAAGCTGTGCCTTGAGCACGCCGAGGAGATCGTACAGAAGATGCGGATTTTCGGGATCGGAAAGCTGTGCCGTCTGCTTTTCGGAAAGCGGCAGATGGAGATTGTTCTTTACAAACTCCGCGCACTTCTCCTTACCGCAGATGCTGACGATCTTCACGCTGAGCGCGTACAGAAGATGACGCTCGGTAATCGATCCGCCGACGGCAAAATTGGACAGCGGCACGACATCCGCCTCGAAATCAAGCTCAATGCCATACTGACGCATCAGATCGTTAATGTTGGCGAGCATTTTGCGGTTGCGGATATTGCGCTTCTCACGGAGAGGCGCAAACACCGCCTGCAAGCGTGCAAATCCGGGCGCAGGCACGCTGTGGATCGCCATATAAGCAACGCCTGCCTGGTCGGGATTGTTGACCTTACGCCCTGCCAGTGCGGTATCCGCAAGGCTGACACGGCACTCCATGCCGCACGTAGTGCCGATGCCGGCAATTTCACCGGCTTTACGGAACTCTTCTGCACCGCCGATGCTGTCATGGTCCATGATACCTGCCGTTTCCAGTCCCTCGGCACGTGCCATATAGACAGCGGCGGTGGGAGAATACGGCGAAAACGAATAAATCGTATGGATATGGTTGTTGGCAAACTCGGGTTTCACCTCAGGCTTGACCGACTCCTCTGCAAGAATCTTTTTCAGATTCGCGAGACGCTCGGCGGGATCGTCCACGTTCAGAAGCGCGAGCTCCTTTTGCAATTCTATGTACTTACTCATGCTGTCCTCACTCAGTTCAGCATGGTCTGACCGCCGGAAACGGGGATTGCCTGACCGGTCTCATACGTCTGCTCAACGCAGTAGAATACAGCCTTTGCGACATCCACAGGCGTGCATCCGCGGCGGATCGGAGACTTGGAGAGGTAGAAATTCTTGACATCCTCCACCGTCTTTGCACCGGGAACCTTGCCTGCATTCAGATACTGCACGAACAGTCCCTTCTCGGGATCGGACCACAAGGGACCGTCGTAGAAGTTTCCGGGGCAGATCGCGTTGACCTTGATCTGATAATCGACAAGCTCAAGGGCAAAGCTCTGCGTAAGACCGATACCGCCGAATTTACTGCCGGCGTATGCAAAGTTGTTCTTCGAGCCGACGAGACCGGATTTGGAGTTGACCTGGATGATGTCGTACCATGCATCCGGATCTGCCTCATGCTGTGCCTTCATGATGTCGGAAGCGGACTTCACACAGTTGAAATAACCGTGATAGTTGACCTTCGTAACGAAATCAAACTGCGCAGGCGTGAGCTCCTCAAGGCTTCCTGCTTTGGCAACGCCTGCGTTTGCGACAAACACATCGATACCGCCGAATTTCTCAACGGTACGGATAACAAGCTCCTCCACGGATTCGGGAGAGCCGACGTCCACCTTGATGCCGACCGCGCGCTCACCGAGCGTTGCGGCAGATTTCTGCGCGAGCTCTTCGTTGATGTCGGCAAGAACGACGCTTGCGCCCTCGCGGTACAGTTCCTCAGCAATACCGTAGCCGAAGCCCTGCGCACCGCCCGTTACGACGGCGATTTTTCCGCCGAGACGTCCGGGAACGGACGGTCTGACGTGTACATTCTTTTTAGCGAGCTCTTTTGCTTCTGCAAGATTCATAAAAGCACTTCCTCTCTGCGGTTAAAAATCCAATATTTTCGGCAGTGACTGCCAAATTATCACATATATCATTATACTACAAAAGGAAATTAGTGTCAAGCGATGTTTGCAAATTGCCGCCTTTTCGGCACAGTGATACATAATGCGTCCGCAAGGCGGCAGAATAATGGCAAAAACATCTCGGAGGGACTTATGTGTACAGCAATCAGCACGTGCGGTGAACGCCACTTGTTCGGGCGCACGCTTGATCTTGAAATCTCATACGGTGAGAGTGTGATTCTTGCGCCGCGGCGGTATGGGCTTACGTTTCGGCACGAATCGCCGGCAAAAGAGCACGCTGCCCTCCTCGGCATCGGGATCGCGAAAGACGGCGTGCCGCTGTACTATGACGCAGTAAACGAGCACGGTTTGTGTGCGGCGGCGCTCAATTTCCCGAAAAATGCGGTATATCGCCCGTATCGGGAAGGACAGCGGAATCTTGCATCGTTTGAGGTGATTCCGTATGTTTTGTCTCACTGCCGCACGGTGGCGGAAGCCGAAAACATTTCGCGCGGCACGAATATCACGGACGATGCGTTCTCCGCCGAGATGCAGCCGTCACCTCTGCACTGGATTTTTGCGGATGAGGATCGGTGCATCACGCTTGAATCGGTGGAAGACGGTATGCATCTCTACGAAAACCGATTCGGGGTACTGACAAATAATCCGCCGTTTCCGTATCACGAGCTGCGGCTGACGGATTTTATGGGGATCGGCGATGCCCCGCCCGAAAACCGACTGTGTCCGAAAATCGAGCTCGCGCACTACTCACGCGGTGCGGGCGGCATCGGCTTGCCGGGGGATTTTTCCTCCTCCGCACGGTTTATCCGCGCCGTTTTTGCAAAGAATCACACGACGCACGGCACAGATGAGAGTGAAATCACCCGATTTTTTCACATGACGGATACGGTATCGATCCCGAACGGCTGTGTAAAAACGGACAGCGGCGACTGCGTGCGCACCGTCTACACATCCTGCGCGGATACATCGGCACGTGTGTATTATTTCACGACGCACGACTGCCGCCGCATCCGTGCCGTACGGATGACGGAAGAGCTTGCGGATAAAGAAATCCTCTCCGTATTCCCGATGGAGGACGGAGAGGATATTGAGGTGATGAATTCATAAAAACGGGCGTCGGGACGTCGTCCGTACAGAAAAGGAGCATCCTTTTGCCGCCCCCATAACGGCATCAGGATGCTCCTCGGTTTATTATGATTATACAGCCGTACCCTCAAGCTGTTTCAGAATCTCACCGAAACGCGGATCCTCTCTTAGAAAATCAAAAACCAAATTCGTGCGCAGCCACTCCAAAAGTTCGTAGGTGTTGTTGTGCGTATCATGCCGCCAGATACCGCCCGGAACGTTTCCTCGTGCGATCAGAGACTGCTGTACTCCTTCGTAATCGTACGTATCAAAGTGTGCGGCGTATTCTGCTGCGTTGCGTATACATTCCAGTGCGTTTTCGCTGTCTTTCCGGGACGCATAGATACGCGCCATGAGACTGTACGCTCCCGCCGGAAACTGTGCATGGAACATATAATCTCCCTTTTCAAAAAACAGTTCAAACATCTTGACCTGCGTCTCACAAAGGCGCAGCTTTTCGTCGTCGGTAAAAATATCGTTTCCGTCGTCATCCTGCAAGCACGCATAATCCGAAAGCAAGCCGATAGCGTTGGTAAAATCACCCATGATGTTTTCACGCCACTGCTCGTGTTTTTTCGTTCCCGTATAGATTCGCCGCTTTATTTCCGACTGTGTCATCTGCGGGAGTGTCTCCGCAAGCGCAAGCGCTCTGTCAGTCATACCGATTTTCGGATACCACATACAGGCAATCTGAATCGTTTCGTATCGGATACGGCTGTCCGTGCAGTCCGCAAGAACTCTGTCTATATACGCAAGCGCACGCTCCTTGTGCTGTTCCTTATCCTCCAGCCTCCACGCATACATATATACTTCGGCGATGTACCGTCCGATCAATTGAAACGAATCGGGAAACTGGCGGATTCCGTCCAGCCACATCTGCAGAGATGTTTTGTGATCACCCGTACAGGCGACTGCATATGCGGCGTCGTCAATCTCTTGAATTTTCTTCTGCTTGGATGACACCTCGATTCCGAGCAAGGCATCCGAAGATATGCCAAAGATATTGCACAGAAGCGGAAACTGGGACAGATCCGGCGCGGTTCTGTCCGTCTCCCACTGCGACACAGCGCGTGCTGTAATCCCAAGATACTCGGCAAGCTGTTCCTGCGTGAGATCCTTCTTACGGCGGTACTGCCTGATTCTTGATCCTATGGTCATTGTTAACCCTCCTAAAAAATACTCAAAAGCGCTTTTGTGATTCAATTATAGCACATCCGCAGATACACACCACGAAGTATTTACGGAGAGAAAGTATAGTTCGGCTATACTTGTTCACAAAAAAACGCCCCCGAATGCGTCAGCAACCGGGGGAGCAAGCAATTTTATTGAATCTTCCCTTTCATAAATTTCGCCCATTTCGGCACGGCGAGGAGACAGCAAACCAGCGCGATCAGTGCGAGAACAACCCAGACAATGACCGTCACCGTCCAGCCGAATTTCTCGGCAACGATACCGTAGCCGTAATTCGCAATCACGCATCCGAGACAGCTTGCGGTATTCATAACACCCGCGATCACGCCGTTTTTGCCGTAGGGAGCGTACGCGGCGGCAAACGATGCGTTGAAAAACTGCGCGGCCGCGCTCATGAGCGTCGTAACGAGAGCAAGCATGACAAGAACGATCGCCAGCGGAATCCTGCCCGTGAAGATTAATACTGCCGTCAGCGGAACGGTCGCCGCAAAATAAATACCGACCGCCATCGCGGCGTTTCTGCATCTGCGCGGATACATCCACGCGACGAGAAAGATCGCAAGGAGATTCACGACAAGAAGCACCGTTGTAAGCGATACTGCGAACGTAGACGTTACGCCGTAATTTTCCGTAATCATCGTCGGCACCCATGTTTTCAAGCCGGTATCAAGCATACTGCGGATAAGTGACGGAATCAGCAAAAGCAGAAGCCCGCTGACCGTAATCAAGCGGAAAAGCGACACACCGCCTTTTTCCGTCTTACGTTGCTTTACTTCCGTCTGTGTGTCATCTGCGGTCAGCCTTCGCCGGAAATACAAGGTCAAAAGCATGAACGGTACCGTGACAACGGCAAGAAGAATATACGAGACATGGAACAGATCTCGCCACGAGCCTGCATTCAGAGCGAGAGCGGCGGCGAGATAGCTGAGCATGGTACCGATATTGACACCGAACGGAATGATAAGAATCGCCATAGATCGGTGTTTTTCCATAAGCATGGAGGAGAGAATCTTGACAATAGCAGGCCACACGGCAAACGAGGACAAGCCGTACATTCCCCAAACAATCACCATCACGGGAAGTGTATTCGCAAACGCCATAACAGCGCACGATGCAATCGAGCCGACAAGCCCGAGCAGAATCAGAAGAAACGGCGACACGCGGTCAGCAAACCATCCGCCGAGAATCTGTGTGATCCCATAGAAGAAGTAGAAGCTCGCGGTGACAAGCCCTGCATCCGATTTCGAAAAAACGCCGTCTGCAATCATAGACTCCATCGCGGCCGGATACGTATTTCTCGTCAGGCAAAGGAATATGTAGACAACAAAACACGCGAAACACGCAAGCAGACTCGCCGTTTTGGTAGAAAACCGTTTGTTCATTATTGGTTGATTGTCAGAATATCCTGCGGGAAGAAATAGGTAAATCCTGCGCCGGAGACGACCTCGGCGGCACGGTGAACCTTGTCCGCATAATCGCTCTGGTATGCGTAATAATCGGGATAGAAATACTGCTCATGTAGCGCGTAACCGAGGTATTCGCCGTCGAGAAGCGGCGCAAACTCGCTCTCGATCTGCTCATACGGACAGCAGTTCAAAATCGGTCCCGTGCAGAATTTTTTGAAGCACATACCGGTCGCCTCGTCTTTATGTACGCCGAAATTGTGCCAGTGCGGCTTCATCACATCGGGAGTGCAGTGGTTGTAGCCGCAGGCTGAGAAATGAATCGACTGATCGAGCGTCTCGCGGATGAATATGCCCGTCTCTGGCTGACGGTTCTGGAGCAGTCTGCCCTTATGTCCGTACGGGAGCTTCTCCATGTATTCGTCCTCATTGAGCTTCTCACCGGTGGAAACGGTCATCAAACGGATACCGCCGTCATACAGTGCCTGCACACCGGCACGGCTCATGGGAAGCCAATGCGTGACGTGCGCATACGCAAAGGTGTCCTCACCGGCGAAACGGAAGACCTCCTTTTTCACCGCGTCCAGATTGCTCTTTACCGTATCGTATGTCGCATTGATGTACGGATAATCGGGGAACTCCTGCTTCGCGTGGAAGCCGAGCTTCAACCAATCGGACGATGCCTGCCACTCGCTCTTGTACGCATCGGTCATATCGGCAAGCGAAAACTCATCGTTGCCGTAGTAGAAATCCGTGCGATAGAAAACGTTGAGCTGCACCTTCATACCGTAGCGGTCATGTGCTGTTTTGAGCATATGCAGGAACGGATTATCAAACATGGATGCCGGACGCTCTCTTGTCAGGTCGCGGAAAACCCAGATAACGTCATCAATATAAAACAGAGCTTTTTTCATGTACTCCTCCAAAAAGGTATTGTTACACAATATTATACTCTTTAGCAGAGAGAAAGCAATAGATAAAACAAAGAATTGATGGACAAAAGGCAGATAAATAATAACGATCCAAATCAGCGTCAGTGGACAATCCAACTCAAGAGTGGATAAAACACACTTTGTTTTTCAGCTTTTTTCGCAAAAGCGTGGACAAAATACCGATCGTATGTTATACTAAAATAAAATAAAGGTTATATCCCCCAAAAGGAGGAAACACTGCATGTTTATCGGCTCGCTTTCATTCACAAAGGTTCCGCAGATCGGATTCTTTCATCATTTTTACATGGAAAACTACCACATGGATCCTTCCAAACCAAATCCGGAAGATCCTGACAAGTGCAGTCTTGAGATTGTTTACATAAAAAGTGGTGCGGTTACCGCCACTGCGTTCGGTCAAAGCAGAACGATCGCTCCGGGAAGTATCCTTGTGATTCCGCATCAGCTTCCGATCATGCTGAAGACGGCGGACGGAAAGCCGCATTCCCATTCATCCGTGCAGCTGATCGGCGATTTCCGGTTCGATCTCTTGGATGAAAACAACATCGATCCATCACGAAAAGAGCTGATCCTTCCGTTCATCACACCCCCAGGACCGGATAACGAATTTTTGAAGAAGGATCTGTACTCCATTATCTCCTCGGCGAATATCAACATGACAAGTCCGCCGTTTGCCGCCGCGCTGTCTGCGGTCGGCATCCTCGGCAAGATCGACTCCATTTACCGTTCCAGCCTCTATGCCACCAAGAGCATCACCTCGCTTTGGGAGCACAAAATCAAGCACTACATCGCCGAGCACATCAACAGCAACATTCCGCTGAGCGAAATCGCAGATGCGTTCGGAAAATCCCCGAACTATCTGAACGGGGTTTTCAAAGCGGCAACCGGCATGGGCATCCACAGATACATCTCACAGGAAAAAGCGAAGCTGATCGGTGAGATGATCCTGAAAAACGATCTTTCGTTCAAGGATGCATGTCAGAACGTCGGCATTATGGACATCTCCTACGGATACCGTTTATTCAAAAAGCACATGGGTGTAACGCCCGGTACCTATTCATCGGAGAAAAAGTACATCAAGTGAAAAAGACTGCCGAATGCTTCGTGCTCTTAAGGACAGTTTTTGAAAGTTAGCAAAATATGTGAACCTACCGACAGGAGGACAGAGGACGATTTGCGTTCTCTGTCCTCCTTGTATATAGCGCGGAAAGTAAAATAGCCTTCCTCCGGGAGGAAGGTGGCACGCGATAGCGTGACGGAAGGAGCCCACGTGACTTTAGGCTTGTGCTGACTTTATTCTAACGCATTCTCCCTCAGTCGCCTACGGCGCCGGCTCCCTCCCGGAAGGAGCCGCGTTCATCTATGCCTTGTCATTTTTCCTGACAAGCCAAAATACGGCATACCTCTTTCGAGATATACCGTATTCCTCAAAACTGTCCTTTAGAGAACTGCTCTAACATCTCTGCCTTTTTCCGTTTTTACCCCTCAAACTGCGATACCACAATCGAGAAGCGGCTTTCCCACGCTTTCTCAAGGAGCGCATCGTAATCGAGCTTTTCCTCCTGTGCGATCACCTTTTCAAGTACGGGCTGCGTCTTCGGATGGCGCGGCGTGAATACGGTGCAGCAGTCCTCGTACGGCAGAATCGACGTCTCAAACGTGCCGATGTGCCGCGCCGTGCGCACGATTTCCTCTTTATCCATACCGATGCACGGACGGAAAATCAGCCTGTCCGCCGCCGCTTCCGTGACGGAGATCGCCGCCATCGTCTGGCTGGCAACCTGCCCGAGACTCTCGCCCGTAATCAGTGCGGACGCACCGCACCGCTCTGCCATGCGGCAGGAGAGACGCATCATAAATCGGCGGAGGAGCAGTGTGAAGTAATCCTCCTCGCAGTTGTCGCGGATCGCCTCCTGAATCTTCGTCAGCGAAATGACGTGCATACGGATCGGTCCGCAGTATTCCGTCATAATCCGCGCAAGGGAGGCGACCTTCTCACGCGCGCGGTCGCTCGTGTACGGGATGCTTTCAAAATAGAGCGCGTCCAGTGCAAGTCCGCGCCGTGCCATCATGTAGCCGGCGACCGGGCTGTCGATGCCGCCCGAGAGGAGCAGAAGTCCCCGTCCGCTTGAGCCGAGCGGGACACCGCCGGCACCGCGATCCTGTCCGGCGTGGATGTACGCCGCCGTGTCACGGATCTCCACGCGCACGGTCACGTCCGGATGGTCGAGATCGACCTTCAGATCGGGACGCATCGAGAGGATGACACCGCCGATCTCCGCCCCGATTTCGGGGGACTTAAGCGGGAATTTTTTGTCGGAGCGCTTTGCCTCCGCGCGGAATTTCTTTGCCCCGGCAAGATACGGCGGCAGATACTCACGCGCCACGCGGCAGATGTCCTCCATGGATTTTTCCGCGACGGCGGCACGGGATACGCCCACGAAGCCGAAGACGTGCTTCGCCTGCTCGTACATCTCGTCGATGTCCTCAAAATCGGTCAGCGGCGTGATGTAGAGCGTGCTCTGTGCGGCACGCACGTCGAATTTGCCGATGTGGGAGGCGCGGCGGCGCACCTCGCGGAGCAGAATACTCTCGAATCGGGAGCGGTTTGCCCCCTTCAGAATGATTTCGCCGTATTTGCAGAGAATGATTTCTTTCATATTCTTATCCTTTATCTGAATGATCTGTTTGGAGAACGAGGGAAAATCCGCCGTCCTTGTCGGGCAGAATCGCGCGGTAAACGGGCAGGGCGGAGAGCTTTTTTCTGAGATACGTCATGTACACGCGCACGGAGTCCGAGCTGTGCCGGGCGAATGCTTCCTCCAGCCGCTTGCGGCTTGCCGCGTGCGGATATGCTTCCGTCAGCGCGGCGAGGAGCTTTTCCTCGCACGGCGTGAGGGGAATGCGCACGCTTCCGCAGACAGCGAAGCCTCCCTCCGTGCGGATTTTCTCGGTGTGCGGAGAGGGGACGGGCGGTGCGCTTTGTGCCGGCAGCGGATCGGCGAGGAGCGAGGATACGGCGCGCCGGAACTGTGCGAAGGACAAAGGCAGAGTGAGTGTGACGGATCGCGGCGGCATCCATGCAGGCGGCTCGCCCGATTCCGTGAGGAAAATGACGGCGGCATCGGCTGCGGTGTGTGCCTCTTTGGCGGCGGTGACGGCGGACGGATTCTCTCCGTCACACACGATCAGCCGTGCGGCGATTCCCTCGCGTGCGTGTCCGCTGACGCCGCAGAGGATTGCCGCCGTTTCAGCCCACGCGGCATCCTCGGGGAAGAGAAGCACCTCGCCCTCCGAAAAAAAGGCGGCGCATTCAAAAAGATTTGCTGTCATAAGTCATACACCTCCTGTCCGAATCCATATGTATATGATACCAAGTTCGCGCCGGTTTGTCAATCGGATGACAGGATTTTTGACGGGAGAGGGAGAGTTTATGCCGATTTTTCTTCTGATGGCGGTTGCCGCACTCGTTTTTCTGAACGGGGCAACGGATGCCTCCAACGCAATCGCCGCCGCGGTGTCGTCGGGAGCGCTGTCCATGCGCCGTGCGGCGATCCTTGCGGCGTTGGGGAACGCGCTTGGCGGCGTTTGCGCCGTTCTTTTTTTCGGCGGGATCGGGGAAGCGGTGGCGGAGGCGGCGGATTTCGGGGCTTTCGGCGTCGTCGGTGTGCTTTCCTCGTTGATCGCCACGGTGACGTTCACGGCTGTCGCGTGGCGGATGCGCCTGCCGACCAGTGAGAGCCACGCGCTTCTTTCCGCCGCCGCAGGGGTGCGTGCCGTCCTCGTCGGAGACGGAATTTTCAAAGCGGTTGCGCCCGCACTTCTCTGGATGACGCTCTGCACGCTCGGCGGATTCGGAATGGGCTTGCTGTTTGCGCGGTGTGTGCCGCGCACGATGCGAACGCGTACCGTCCGCCGTTTGCAGATCGTTTCGGCGTTTGCGGCATCCTTTTTTCACGGCGTGCAGGATCTGCCGAAGTTTATCGCACTCCTTTTCGTGGCAGGTGTGCCCGATTCTCCGCTTTTGTGGGCGGCGGCAGTCGCGGTTATGGCGATCGGAACACGGCTCGGCGGCAGACGGATGACGGAGGCGGTCGGTACCGATCTTGCCGAGCTGACGCCGTGCGGTGCGCTTGCGTCCGATTTTGCCGCCGCGGGCACGCTTTTCCTCCTCAGTATCTGCGGTGTGCCTGCCTCAACAACCCATGCAAAAACGGCGTCGGTCGCCGCCGCGGCACTCCGTGCGGACGGGTGCTTTTTGCATCGGCGGCAGCTCGGCAGATTTCTGATCGCGTGGCTTGTTACGTTCCCCGTGTGCGCCGCGCTCGGGTACATCGCCGCCCGCGGCGCACTTTGTATTTTAGCATAATGTCGCAAATGAGAAATCTTGGCTTGTTTTTGTAAATTGTATTGACACGGCTGAATACGTGTGATATAATTACGTTGATGAAGCCGCTTTATCGAAATGTCGGTTTCAAAATATCGTAAAAAATGGGGATTAAATCGTTATGAAGAAAATCAGAGTTGGTCTGATCGGTCTGAGCCAGCGCGGATTCGGTCTTCTGAAGGCCGTTATCGTGCCCGAAGAGAACCGCCGTGAAAACGTGGAGGTCGTTATGGTCTGCGATCTGTATGAGGATCGCGCAACCGAAGCGGCCGATTATCTGGAGAAGATCGGCGAGAAGCGTCCGGTCGTTACGCTGAATCATCATGATGTGATTACCAGTCCCGATGTGGATGCCGTTATCATCATGACCTCGTGGGAGAGCCATATTCCGCTTGCCATCGAGTCGATGGAAAACGGCAAATATACCGCGATGGAGGTCGGCGGTGCGTACTCTGTGGAGGACTGCTTCAAGCTGGTCGATGCGTATGAGCGCACGGGTATCCACTGCATGATGCTTGAAAACTGCTGCTACGGCAGAAACGAGCTGATGGTTATGAACATGGTCCGCAAGGGTCTGTTCGGTGACATCGTTCACTGCGCCGGCGGATACCTGCACGATCTCCGTTCCGAGATCGCGCACGGCGTGGAGAACCGCCACTACCGCCTCAGAAACTACAAGAACCGTAACTGCGAAAACTATCCGACGCACGAGCTCGGTCCGATCGCGAAGGTGCTCGACATCAACCGCGGCAACCGTATGGTTTCGCTCGTTTCCGTGGCATCCTGCGCGAAGGGACTCCATGAGTATATCGACAAGACCGAGGACGTCAACAAGGAGCTTCTGAACGTCGATTTTGCGCAGGGCGACATCGTTACAACGATCATCAAGTGCGCACACGGTCAGACGATTACTCTTACGCTGGACACCACGCTTCCGCGCTATTACAGCCGCGGCTTCACCGTGCGCGGTACGAAGGGTATGTATGAGGAAGCAAACGGTACCGTGCTTCTCGATCCCGAGCACGATGAGTTTAACTGGAAGGATCACTGGGGCTGTGCCGAGAATTACCGCGAGGAGTGGGATCACCCGATCTGGAAGAATTTCCTGAACGACGGTGTCCGCGGCGGTCACGGCGGTATGGACTGGCTCGTCTTCACTGCATTCTTTGAGTCGATCGAGCGCGGTATTGAGCCGCCGATCGATACATACGACACGGCAGCCTGGATGTCGATCTCGCCGCTGTCCGAGCAGTCGATCGCTTTGGGCGGCGCGCCGGTCGCTATCCCGGATTTCACCAGAGGCGCATGGTGCGAGCGTGAGCCCCGTACCGAGTGGGAATATACTGTCTGATTTTTGATTGCAGAAAAGACCGCTTTCTTTTGGGAAGCGGTCTTTTTTTGCAAAAAACTCTTTACTGCGTGGGAGAAATATGATACAATAAAGCATAGTTTTCTTGCGAGGTGTTTTTATGATCCGTATAGGTATTATGGGATACGGGAATCTCGGACGCGGTGTTGAGCGCGCCGTGATGAAAAATCCCGATATGAAGGTGGTCGCCGTGTTCACGCGCCGTGCGCCCGAATCTTTGAAAATTCTTACAGAGGATGCCGTTGTCGCCTCCGTCGCCGACGCGGAGAAGTACGTCGGGAAGATCGACGTCATGATCCTCTGCGGCGGCTCCGCTACCGATCTTCCCGTGCAGGGACCGCAGTACGCGCGCCTGTTCAATATCGTGGACAGCTTTGATACGCACGCGAAAATCCCCGAGCATTTTGCCGATTGCGACACCGCATCCCGTGAGGGCGGTACGGTCAGCGTGATCTCCGTCGGCTGGGATCCCGGTCTCTTTTCGCTCAACCGTCTGTACGGCAGATGCATCCTGCCCGACGGCAAGGATTACACATTCTGGGGGCGCGGTGTCAGCCAGGGACATTCCGATGCGATCCGCCGTATCGACGGCGTGATCGACGCCAGACAGTACACGATTCCCGTGCCGGAGGCTGTGGAGGCTGTCCGCCGCGGCGAGAATCCCGATCTGTCCACGCGCGAAAAGCACACGCGCGAGTGCTTTGTCGTTGCCCGGGAGGGCGCTGATCTCGCACGCATTGAGCACGAGATCGTTACCATGCCGAATTATTTCGCCGATTACGATACGACCGTGCACTTCATCACGAAAGAGGAGCTCGACCGTGATCACAAGGGGATCCCTCACGGCGGTCGCGTGATCCGCAGCGGCGTGACGTCCGACGGTGTCGGTCATATCGTTGAGTATTCGCTGACGCTCGATTCCAATCCCGAGTTTACCTCCAGCGTGCTTGTCGCCTATGCACGTGCCGCCGTCCGCCTTGCCGAGGAGGGCGTGTCCGGCGCGAAAACCGTGCTCGATATTCCGCCGGCGTATCTCTCCGCCGAGTCGGGCGAGACGCTCCGCGCGACGCTTTTGTGAGTGGCTTTGCTGCCCTTGCTCCCAAGTTTTGATCGAACTTTTTCAAAAGTTCGCGGGATGCAAGGGCAGCGCCCTTGACCGCCCACCGCAGTGGGCGGGATTTTTATGGCGTTTCTTTTTGATAGCTTTTTCTTTGCGCCGGTGGTGTCAAAGAAAAAGCGGGAAACGATTTGGCTGTGCGTAATGGGATCAGCTTTTGTCAAGCTGAGGGAGATTCCAAACTTTTTTCCTGATATAATGAAAAAATCTCTTGACAGAGCGTGTCCGATGTGCTATAATAGTCCTACCTCAGTGTGGAGGTTCTTTTTTTGCGCGTCAAAATGCAGAAAATACTTTCACCGAATGAGGGAGGTACGCGGCGTCAAACGCCGACATTCAACAGGATGAAAATCCTGAATTTTCAAGGAGGTGCCGATACATGAGAGTTAAAATCACTCTCGCCTGCAGCGAATGCAAGCAGCGCAATTACAACACGATGAAGAACAAGAAGAACGATCCGGATCGTCTTGAACTGAACAAGTATTGCCGCTTCTGCCACAAGCATACTCTCCACAAGGAATCCAAATAATTTTTAAGGAGAAACGCAATGGCTGAGAACGAAAAGAAAGTTCCCGCTGAGACGGAAACGAAGGAAGTTGCTAAAGCCGGCGCAAAAACGGCTAAGGCAAAAGAAAAGAAGCCCTCGCTCTTTTCGAGAATCGGTTCTTGGTTCCGGACGACTAAGGCTGAGCTTAAAAAGATCGCGTGGACGCCCCGCAAGATGCTTTGGAAGAACACTGCGCTCGTCCTTGTGGCTATGGTAGTGCTTGCCGCAGTGATCGCTCTTCTCGATTATGTATTTTCCAGTGCCATCGTCGGTCTTGGTTTGCTGTTCTGACGGGTGACTGGGAATGAGCGACATCAACGAGATGAACGCAGGTCCGAGATGGTATGTTGCACATACCTACTCCGGGTACGAAAACAAGGTTAAAATGAACCTTGAGAAAATCGTCGAAAACCGCGGCATGGGTCACTTGATTTTCGACGTGCGCATTCCGATCGAAACGATTGTCGAATCGGACGGAGGCGTGGAGCGTGAGATCGAGAATAAAATCTTCCCGTCTTACGTTCTGGTAAAGATGATTATGACAGATGAAAGCTGGCACGTCGTCCGCAATATCCGCGGTGTGACGGGATTCGTCGGTCCGGGATCGAAGCCGGTTCCGCTGACGGACGAGGAGGTAGCCGCGATCATTTCCGAGGAGGTTGTCCAGTCCGCTGCCGCCACGGTCGCCGTCGGCGATATGGTGGACATCGTAGAGGGCATCTTCACGGGATACAGCGGTAAGCTCAGCGAGATCTCTGCCGACGGCACCGAGGTCACTGTCATCGTATCCACGGTCGGCCGCGATATGCCGATCAATCTGGAGATCAAGCACGTCCGCAAGTCGGCGAATTGATGCTCTGCGCGCGAACTCACTAAATTTTGGGAACCGGTCCTCCCGTCATGCACGAAGAGCCGGAATCGTGGGAGGAAGAAAATTTTTTGAATCTTCCGTCAGAAACCACATATGGAGGTTTTTCTTATGGCAAAGAAAATTGTCGGTTATGTCAAGCTCCAGCTCCAGGCAGGTAAAGCAACTCCCGCTCCGCCGGTAGGTCCTGCACTCAGCCAGTATGGCATAGCAATCCCGAACTTCACCAAGGAATTCAATGAGCGCACCAAGAAGGACATCGGTCTGGTTATCCCGGTTGTTATCACCGTTTACGCTGACCGTTCCTTCACCTTTATCACCAAGACCCCGCCGGCAGCCGTTCTGATTAAGAAGGCTTGCGGCATCGAGACTGCATCCGCCGTTCCGAACAAGACGAAGGTCGCTAAGATCACCAAGGAGCAGGTTAAGCAGATCGCTGAGACGAAGATGCCTGACCTGAACGCCGCTTCTCTTGAGGCTGCTATGAGCATGATCGCCGGTACCGCCCGTTCCATGGGTGTAACGGTTGAGGAATAAGGAGGACGCACAGATGACTAAGGGTAAGAAGTATGTCGACAGCGCGAAGCTGATCGAGAAAGCAAAATTGTATGATCCCACCGAGGCAATCGACCTCGTTTGCCAGACGTCCAAGGCTAAGTTCGACGAGACCGTTGAGCTGCACGTTCGTCTCGGCGTTGACTCCCGTCACGCAGATCAGCAGGTCCGCGGCGCGGTTGTTCTCCCGAACGGTACCGGTAAGAAGGTACGCACCCTCGTTTTCGCAAAGGGTGACCACGCAAAGGCTGCAACCGAGGCAGGCGCTGACTACGTCGGTGACGTTGATCTCGTTGAGAAGATCATGAAAGAGAACTGGTTCGAGTTCGACATCGTTATCGCTACCCCCGACATGATGGGTACGATCGGTCGTCTCGGTAAGACGCTCGGTCCGAAGGGTCTCATGCCGAACCCGAAGGCTGGTACCGTCACGATGGACGTTGCCCGTGCCGTAACGGAGGCTAAGGCCGGTAAGATCGAGTACCGTCTGGACAAGACCAACATCATCCACTGCCCGATCGGTAAGGCTTCCTTCGGTGCTGAGAAGCTCGCTGAGAACTTCAACGCACTGATGGGCGCGATCATCAAGGCAAAACCGGCTGCTGCAAAGGGACAGTATATCAAGAGCTGCACCATCGCTTCCACGATGGGCCCCGGTATCCACGTCAACGCAAGCAAGCTCGGCTGATTTTTCTGAAACATACCCGCTGCGATATTCGCGGCGGGTGTTTTTTGTTTACAGTATTTTTACACCGCAACAGGTTTTCTCCCTTGACCGCACAGGTGATTTTGTTGTATAATATATATAGTAATCTCCGGGAGGTCTGTTGTGCGCAAATTATTGAAAGCGAAAATCAGCGAATCCGTCTCTGCCGTGTTGCCGATCACGGTGATTGTCGTTGTGCTGAGTATCGCGCTTGGGCTGTCCACCCCGATTCTCACACTGTTTTTGATCGGTGCCTGTATGCTGGTTCTCGGTATGGGCTTGTTTACGCTCGGCGCCGATATGTCCATGATCGTTATCGGCGATAAAATTGGCTCCACGCTGACGAAATCCCGTTCACTTCCGCTGATTTCGTTTGTCACACTGCTGATCGGCGTGTTCGTTACGATTGCGGAGCCGGATCTCACCGTGCTCGCGGAGCAGGTTTCTCCTGCCAATCCGTTTTTGATTACAGGTACCGTCGCGCTCGGTGTCGGTATTTTTCTTGTAATCGCCGTTTTGCGCACTTTTTTGCGCGTAAAACTTTCCTACCTCCTCGTCTTTTTTTATGCAATCGTGTTCGCCATCGCGGCGTTTACCGATAAGAACTATCTCGCCCTTGCATTTGATTCGGGCGGAGTTACGACGGGCGTTATTACCGTTCCGTTTATCCTTGCGCTCAATAAAGGTTTTTCCGCCGTCCGTGCGGATAAGGATTCCGGTGAGGACAGCTTCGGCATGGTCGCGCTTGCCTCAGTCGGTCCGATTCTTGCCGTGCTGATTCTCGGTCTTTTTTCAAATACGCCGCCGGATGCGTCTCTTTCCGAAACGGTTTCGGATTCGATGGTCAACAACTCCCGTGATTTGTTCGCTATGTTCGGGCATGCGCTTCCCGATTATGCACTTGAGGTCGCTGTGGCACTTCTGCCGATCGTCGTGCTCTTTCTCATTTTCCAGTTCGTGAAGATCCGTATGTCCGGCGGTGAGCTGATCAAGATTTTTGTCGGGATCTTCTATACATACGCAGGACTTGTCATTTTTCTCACCGGCGTTAACGTCGGCTTTTTGCCCGTCGGTAATCTCGTCGGAGAAGAGCTCGCCGTGCAGCCGTATAATTGGATCCTTATCCCCCTCGGTCTTCTGATCGGATATTTTATCGTGTCCGCCGAGCCCGCCGTGCACGTCCTCAATAATCAGGTTGAGGAGATCACGGGCGGTGTCGTCTCCCGTCACGCCATGATGGTCTGTATGTCCGTCGGCGTTGCCGTATCCGTATCGCTTGCGATGGTGCGCGTACTGACCGGTATGAGTATCTGGTGGCTTATCATTCCCGGATATTTGACTGCGCTTTTGCTTACCTTTGTCGTGCCGCCGATCTTTACCGGCATTGCGTTTGACTCCGGTGGCGTCGCCTCCGGACCGATGACGGCGACCTTCCTTCTGCCTCTTGCCATGGGCGCGTGTGATTCCGAAAGAATCCTCACGGATGCATTCGGTGTCGTTGCCATGGTTGCCATGACGCCGCTGATTGCGATTCAGATCATGGGTCTTATTTATAAGATCAAGATGGCGAAGGCAGAGCGCGAAAAGCCGACCGCGGATACGTGCGAGATCATCGAGCTGTCTCTTGTGTGACGGCTGTCAGGAGTGTATGATGAACAATCAAGAATATAAACTGGATTTAGTGGTGACGATTGTCGATCACGGGCAGGATAAAAAGGTTTTGTCCATGTATCGCTCCATGTCGGTCACGACGTGGATGAGCACGTACGGCAGAGGCACCGCGCCCAGCGAAATGATGCAGTATCTCGGACTCGGTGAGCCCGAGAAGGATGTGCAGTTTGCACTTGTGCCGCGCACGGTTGTGCCGGAGATTTTCAGTGAATTGTCCAAACGGATTTCCATTGAAAAGCCGGGGCACGGGATTGTATTTACCGTGCCGCTCAGCAGTATCGCCGGCAGACGGGCACTGAACGAAATCTGTGATGTCGGAAATCCCCTCAAAAAAGTGAAGGAGGCACCTACTGTGGAAGAAAAGAAATCCGGTGCAGCGTATGAATACAGTCTGATCGTCACGATTCTGAACAGCGGATCGGCGGAGGCGGTCATGGATGCAGCGAGAAAAGCGGGCGCAGGCGGCGGCACTGTCATTCACGGGCGCGGTTTGAACGCAAAGAATGCGGAGAAATTCTTCGGCTTCACGATTCAGGCGGAGAAGGATATGCTTCTCATTGTCGCACGGACGGGTGAGAAGGACACGATCATGCGTGCCATTACCGAGGCGGAGAATATGACTGCGGAGGGACGCGGCATCACGTTCTCGCTTCCCGTGGACAGTCTTGCAGGCATTTCCCGTATGATGAAAACGGAAGAATAATAAAAAAGCGCACCGTAATGCGTGATGTTCTTAGCGGAGAAATCACGAAACATTTACCTAATCCCACAGTAGGGGCGAACTGTGTTCGCCCGCGGGCGTTCGCAGAACGCCCCTACGGATAGAAAAAATTTGCTCCGCAGTAAACAAATAATTAGCCTGGACAGACTTATTCGAAGTCTGTCGGGGATTTTCTATTTGTGGTTTATAATTCGAGTTAAAATAAAAGTTTCAACAATTATTAAGAGGACAAAAAACGATCCGTATACTATTCTTCCTTTTTCAATTTGTTCTGCTGTGGGAAAAGATTCTAAAGAACCAAAAACAAGCAGAAAAATATCCAGTACAATGATGACAGCAACAACAATTGAAAGAATGATCCAAAATGCCTTTGCTTTTTTCATAT